>NZ_JBITIP010000004.1:0-595121 GCF_044459125.1 Nonomuraea sp. NPDC050383 | reverse complement strand
CCGGTAGACGACCGGGTTGATAGGCCGGAGGTGGAAGCACGGTAACGTGTGGAGCTGACCGGTACTAATAGGCCGAGGACTTGACCACAAAGCATACTTTCGTAGTTTTGCTCGCGTCCACTAGGCAATTCTGAGACAGCAAGCAGCAGCTTGTGTGTTTCAGAGGGTTACGGCGGTTATGGCGGGAAGGAAACACCCGGTTACATTCCGAACCCGGAAGTTAAGCTTCCCAGCGCCGATGGTACTGCACTCGGGAGGGTGTGGGAGAGTAGGTCACCGCCGGACAATCTTTTGATGGGGGTCCATGCGGGTCTGGCATTCGTGCCGGGCCTGTGTGGGCCCCTTTCGCATGCCCGCAATCGACCGGTATCAGGTCTGGTCCCTGCTTGGGACGGACATTCGGCCTCGGGCCGGCGTCGGCTACGGACTTTGGGTTCGGGTGGGCGTCGGCTGCGGACATTTGGATTCGGGTGGGGGTCGGCTTGTGCCGGCGGACTGGTTATGTGTCTGCTGCCTTCGGGGCGGCGCCAGCTGGGCATGTCGTGAACCTGCGTGTGCCAGTCCGCATGTCGTGAATCATGCTGCTGCGAACCAGGTGATCTCCTTGGGCCCTCGTATGCCGGTGGTGCGTAAGGCTGGCGCTGCTCCGTGCTCCGTGCTGCGTGCGGCGTGAGGCGTGAGGCGGGGCGCGTATCGGTCAAGCTCGCGCGCTCGGGTTCTCCTGGTCCAGTTCTGCTGCTCGGGTTTTATGCGACCTAGCGGGGGCTCGTGGCTGTCTGGGACCGATGGGCGGTCGAATGTCACGCTTTGAGGTCGCGTCGGTTCAGGGAGTTGATGAAAATGGGCGCCGTGGTGGACGGGGAGGCGGCACACTGGTGTTCGGCGGCCATCGCGGGGTTCCCCTTCAGTCCAGGTCATGCACTCGAAGGATCGCGCGATGGCCGTCTTCGTGTCTTCGGACAGCCGAGACCGTCAGCGCTCGGCCGCTTCCTGGGCCTGGAGGAGCGGCTCGATGCGGTAGGGGATCTGTGTGGAGAGGGCGATTGTGCTGTCCGTGCGCTGCACCGCAGGTGAGGCCAGCACGGCGGCGATGATCTCCTGAAGGTGGTCGGTGCTTTTCGCCACCACCCGGCAGAGCAGATCGTGCTGCCCGCTCGTACCGTGCACCTCCAAGATCTGCGGCACGCTGTGCAACGCATGGACGGCCTCCGTCAGGCGCCCCTGGGCGATCTGCAGCCAGACGAACGCCAGGATCGGGTATCCCGCCAGAGCCGGTGACACCGTGGGGCCGAAGTCTTCGATGATGCCCCGCGCCATCAGCTTCTCCACCCGCGCCTGTACGGTGCCCCGGGCGACGCCCAGGAGGCGTGCCGTCTCGGTGAGGCCGATGCGGGGATGGGCCCGCATGGTCACCAGGAGCCTGGCATCCAGCTCGTCCACGGGGGCCTCCTCGGCGACTGTGCGATTCGTCCATCTCATGCAGGTTCGGTCGTGCGGTACTTAGCGTATCGACCAGTCGGAGGCAGCGCTCTTGCCAGACTTTCGTGGAGTTGCTGTCATCTGGTGCATGTTCGAGGAAGCGCAGTATTTCGCCCCGGTCGCGGAGCAGGATGACGGTTCGGTCGTGGTCGAGCTGGCGTCCTCCCATCCCGGCTTCGCGGACCCGGTCTACCGGGCCAGGCGCAACGCCATCGCGCAGCTGGCTGTGAACCACCGCAAGGGCACGCCGATCCCCGCTGCCGAGTACACCGAGCAGGAGCACGGCATCTGGGCGCTGGTCACCAGGGAGCTGGCGGTCAAGCACGCCAAGTACGCCACCGCCGAGTACCTCGAAGGGGTGGAGCGGCTCGGCCTGCCCGACGACCGGATCCCGCAGCTTGAGGAGGTCAGCGGGCTGTTGTCGCCGCTGACCGGGTTCCGCTACCTGCCGGCTGCCGGGCTCGTCCCGTTGCGTGACTTCTACGGCGTGCTCGCGGACGGGTACTTCCACTCCACCCAGTACATCCGCCACCATTCCGTGCCGTTCTACACGCCGGAGCCGGACATCATCCACGAGGTCATCGGGCACGCCAACGCGCTGGCCCACGACCGGTACGCGGCCCTCTACCGGCTCGCCGGCGCCGCGGCTCGGCGGGTGGAGAGCGAGGAGGCGTTGGAGTTCGTGTCGAAGGTGTTCTGGTTCACGCTGGAGTTCGGCGTGATGAGCGAGGGGCCGGAGCTCAAGGCGTACGGGGCGGGCATCCTGTCCTCGTACGGGGAGATCGAGGAGTTCCGCGGCATGGACATCCGGCCGCTGGACCTTCGGGTGATGGGCACGACGCAGTACGACATCACGAAATATCAGGATGTGCTGTTCCGGGCGGAGTCGCTCCAGCATCTGGAAGATGTCGTAGGGGGGTTCTGGGAGACCTGCGAGGACGATTCGATCGCTGGGTTGCTGGGCGGGAACCGAGGATAACGGCGCGACGACGGGCCAGCGGTTGTGGCGGGGGCAATGGTGTGGTGGCCATCGCGGGAGATCCTGCGATGGCCGTCGCGCGACGTACGACTTGGTGCTTGGTCGCGGTTCAGGCGTGAAGTGCGGTGTGGGTTGGTTGGGCGCCGACAACCGCGATGGGGGAGCGACCGGCGCTGGGGCGGGGGTTCCCGCGGCCGATCGTGGGGTTCGCGCGCGGCGGTGGGTGCTATCCGGCGGTGTGTGGTGGTGGCTAGCGACGGGTCGTAGTTTGTCGGGATAATCTGGCAATGATCGTCGGCAGGGTGGCGCGCCGGGTCGCGGTGGCCGCCCTTCTGGTGGCGCCGCTGGCTGTGCCCGCGCCGCCCGCACTTGTGCCACCCCGTCCTGCGCTCGCCGCCGCGGACAGGCCCGACGGGAGATCCGCCGACAGGCCCGACGGGAGATCCGACGGGAGGTCCCAGAGCGGGTCTGACGGTGAACCCGAGAGTGACTACGACAGCGCACTAGTGAGTGACCCCGACGGCGCACCCGAGGGCGACTACGACGGCGAGTTCGTGAGCGTGCCTGCGGACAAGCTCGACAGCGGCACCACCGCCCAGACAGCGCGTGAGGGCCGGAGAAGCATCGAGAGCGCCGGGTTCAGGGGTACCGGTGGCGAGGTCGAGCGTGCCGGCACCGTGCCCCTGCGGGACGCCCGCGAGGCCGCGACCAAGCCTTCGCGGCGGGAGAAGGTCGTGCCCGTTCCCGCCAAGAGCCTGACGCGGCGGCTCGACCGTTACCTCGCCGGTCGGCCCGGGCCCGTGACCGCCATGGTGCGGGACCTCACCAACGGCCGCCTGTACCGCTACCACCGTGGCGAGCGCCTGATCACCGCCAGCTCCGCCAAGGTGCAGATCCTCATGGCGCTCCTCCTCCGCACCCCGTGGCGCGAGCTGCCCAAGGCCGTGCGCCGCGACGCCGATCTGATGATCCGCTACAGCGACAACCACGCGGCCGACCGGCTCTGGGTGCGCATCGGCGGTCCGGACGGGTTCACCAGGGCGGGGCGCAGGTTAGGGCTGCGTCACACCGTGGGCGTGCCGGGTAGGTGCGTGGATCTGTACTGCTGGGGCATCACGCCCACCTCGGCCGAGGACCAGGTACGGCTGATGCGGGCCCTGATGTCGGACCGCAGCCCGTTGCCCGCGAAGGAACGGGAGCAGGTGCTGCGGTTGATGGGCCGGGTCGTCGCCGGGCAGAACTGGGGGGTCAGCGCCGCCGCCTGCGAGGGTGACCGCGTGGCTCTGAAGAACGGCTGGCTGAAGCGGGTCTCCACCAAGCGTTGGGCCGTGGTCACGGTCGGGCTGATCCGCGGGCGCGGCAAGGGCGCCGTGGGGCACGATTACGCGGTCGCGGTGCTCAGTGAGGGTGCCGCCGAGGTGGGGCACGGCATCGCGACCGTCGAGGGTGTGGCCACGCGCGTCATGCGGGCGTTCCGCACCTGCCGGGGGTCATGAGCCGCAGCGAACCACCGGTCCTGCGCACCCGCTGAGCCTGACAGTTCCCCGCATCTGCCGGTCCTGCGCACCTTGCCGTGCCTGACAGCTGCCCCGCATCTGCCGGTCCTGCGCATCCGCTGGGCCTCACGGCTTCCCCGCACCAGCCGGCCCCGCGCACCTGTCCGCGTGACCACCTGCGGGAGGCGGCTGCCAGTCGCGGCCGGCGGGTGGCGCTTCGGGGCATGGCGCGGCGAGCACCCTGGGCCGAGCGGACCGCCTGTACCACCGACCCACACCACCGACCCACACCACCGACCCGCACCACCGCTACAGACCCGCACCGCTACCGACCCGCACCGCTACCGACCCGCACCAGGCCCATCGGCGACCGCCGCCGCCCCAGACACTCAGGCGCCCAACCACCGCCGTGGAACAACCAGGTCAGGAAGGTGAGCCCGGGGTGACGAGGCGGTAGCCGACCCCGCGTACCGTCTGGATGAGCTGGTCGTCGTCGTCGCCGAGGCGGGCGCGCAGTCGCTTGACGTGGACCGCGATCGTGTTCGTGGACGTGCCGGCCCCCGCATGCCACACGTGCCTCATGATCTGCTCCCGCGTCACCGTGCGGTCGGCGTTGCGCATCAGGTACAGCAGCAGCTCGAACTCCCGCAGCGGCAGGTGGACGACCCGCCCGTCCACGCGTACCCGGTAGGCCCGCACGTCCAGCTCGACCGCGCCGACGGCGAGCACGTCGCGCTGCTCCGGGGAGGCGGCGTGGATGAACGGCAGCAGCTCGGGCACCCGGTACGGCCGGGCGACGCAGGCGGCGGCCCCGGCGGCGAGCGCCTGGAGGGCCTGGTCGGCGTTGCCCTCTCCGACCCCGAGCAGGACGGGCACGGCCCGGGCGACCCGGACCGCGCGCACGAAGTCGACGGCGTTGATGACCGGCAGCGTGGCCGACACGAGCACCACGTCCGGCTGGAGCGCGCCGGCCTGCAGGAGGCCCTGGGCGCCGTCGGGCGCGCCTGTGACGGCCACGCCCTCGCGTTCGAGGGCGTCGGCGAGTTCTCCGACGACCTCCTCGTCGGGGTCGGCGATGAGCAGTACGGGCCTGGTCCGTGTGTCCCCGTGCACCGTGGATGCCGCCTGCTGGTGGGTCATCAGCCGAAGCGCCCGGTGATGTAGTCCTCGGTCGCCTTCTGCGAGGGGTTGGTGAACATCCGGGAAGTTTCGTCCATTTCCACCACCTTGCCCGGCTTGCCCTGCTCGGACAGGTTGAAGAAGGCCGTCCGGTCGCTGACCCGGGCCGCCTGCTGCATGTTGTGGGTGACGATGACGATCGTGTACTGGTCCTTGAGCTTGACCATGAGGTCCTCGATCGCCAGCGTGGAGATCGGGTCGAGCGCCGAGCACGGCTCATCCATCAGCAGCACCTGCGGCTTGACCGCGATCGCGCGAGCGATGCACAGCCGCTGCTGCTGGCCGCCCGACAGGCCCGCGCCGGGCTTGTTGAGCCGGTCCTTGACCTCGTTCCAGAGGTTGGCGCCCTTGAGCGACTCCTCGACGACGCCGTCGGTCTCCGACTTGGAGACGCGGCCGTTGAGCCGCAGGCCCGCCGCCACGTTCTCGTAGATGGACATCGTGGGGAACGGGTTCGGACGCTGGAAGACCATGCCGATCAGCCTGCGCACCGACACCGGCTCGACGGAGGTCCCGTACAGGTCCTCGCCGTCGAGCAGCACCTTGCCCTCCACCCGCGCGCCGGGGATGACCTCGTGCATGCGGTTGAGCGTGCGCAGGAACGTCGACTTGCCGCACCCTGACGGGCCGATGAACGCCGTGATCGAGCGCGGCTCGATCGTCATCGAGACGTCCTCGATGGCCTTGTGCGACCCGTAGTACGCGTCGAGACCGGAGACCTGGATCTGCTTGGACATTGCGCTGATACCCCCTATCGGCCCCTGGCGGGCGAGCGCCACCAGGCGATGAGGCGCGCCACCAGATTGAGCAGCATGACGATCAGGATGAGCGTGAGGGCTCCGGTCCAGGCCCGGTCGATGGCGGTGTCGTTGGGACGTGCCGCCTGGTCGAAGACATAGAGGGGGAGCCCCATCTGCGGCCCGTTGAACGGGTCGTTGTTGATGGAGTCGGTGAAGAACACGGTCAGCAGCAGCGGCGCCGTCTCGCCGGCGACGCGGGCGACGGCCAGCATGACGCCCGTGACGATGCCGGTGAGCGCGGTCGGCAGCACGACCTTCACGATCGTGCGCCACTTGGCCACGCCCAGCGCGTACGAGGCCTCGCGCAGGTCGTTCGGCACCAGGCGGAGCATCTCCTCGGCCGACCTGACCACCGTCGGCATCATGAGGATCGACAGGGCGAGCGCCCCGGCCAGGCCGGAGAACGGCATGCCGAGGAACAGGACCCAGAACGCCAGGATGAACAGGCCGGTGACGACGGACGGGACGCCGGTCATGACGTCCACGAAGAAGCTGATGGCCCGGCTCAGCCGGCCGCCGTTGCCGTACTCGGTGAGGTAGATCGCCGTGAGCAGGCCGATCGGCACCGAGATGGCGGAGGCGAGCAGCACCTGCTCCAGCGTGCCGATGATCGCGTGGTACGCGCCGCCGCCCGCGTCGCGCGCGCCGATGTTGCGCATGGAGTGGGTGAGGAACTCCATGTCGAACCGGGCCAGGCCCTTGCTGATCACCAGCCAGAGCACCGAGACGAGCGGCACGACGGCCAGGGCGAACGCCAGATAGACCAGCCCCTGCGCCAGGCGATCCTTGACGCGGCGGCCGGTCGATATGTGCTGGACGGTGGTCATGCGCCGCTCCTCGCGTATTCCTTGCGGCGGTTGATGATCATGCGGGCGGCCGTGTTGACGAGCAGCGTGATGACGAACAGCACCAGGCCGGAGGCGATCAACGCGCCGCGGCCGATCGGGGTGGCCTCGCCGAAGCCGTTGGCGATGTTGGCCGCGATGCTGTTGCCGTGCGGGGTGAGGATCTCGAACGTGATGTCGAACGTGGCGGGGAAGATGAGCGCGACCGCGATCGTCTCACCCATGGCCCGGCCGAGGCCGAGCATCGAGGCGCTGACCACGCCGGGGCGGCCGAACGGCAGGACCGCCATGCGGATCATCTCCCAGCGGGTGGCGCCGAGGGCGAGCGCGGCCTCCTCGTTCATCTTCGGGGTCTGGAGGAAGACCTCGCGGGAGATCGCGGCGATGATCGGCAGGATCATGATGGCCAGCACGACGCCGCCGGCCAGCATGGTCTTGCCGCCGATCGCGCCCTCGCCGGAGAACAGCGGGAACCAGCCGAGGTGCGCGTTCAGCCACTCCGAAGGCGTCTTGAGCAGCGGCACCAGGAACGTCACGCCCCACAGGCCGTAGACGACGCTGGGGACGGCGGCGAGCAGGTCGACCAGGTAGCCGAGCGGCCCGGCCAGGCGGCGGGGGGCGTAGTGGGAGATGAACAGCGCCACGCCCATGGCCACCGGGGTGGCGATGACCAGCGCGATGGCGGAGCTGAGGACGGTGCCGAAGGCCAGAGCGGCGATGCCGAAGACCTGGCTGCCGTTCGGTTCCCAGGTCAGGTCGGTGAAGAAGCCGCCCTTGTTGGCCCGTAGCGCGGGAACCGCCTCGCTGATGAGGAACACGGCGATGGCCGCCATGATCCCGAGCAGGAGGATGCCCGCGCCGGTGGCTGCGTAGCGGAAGGGCGTCTCACCGTGGCTGCGCCGCGAGGCGGGCCGGCCCGTGGCCGGCCCGCCCCCGCGGGTACGGACGTCAGTCGTCATCGGCGATCAGGAGATGGCCTCGACGGCGGAGCGGACCTTGGTCAGCAGCTCGCCCGACAGGGGAGCGTAACCGAGGTCCTTCAGCGCGGTCTGGCCCTCGTCGCTGGCGGTGTAGGTGAGGAAGGACTTGACCAGCTTGGCCTCCTCGGGGGCCAGCCCCTTCTCACAGGTGATCTCGTACGTCACGAGGACGATGGGGTAGGCGCCCGCCGTCTTGGTGCCGTAGTCGATCTTCAGCTTGAGGTCGTTGCCGGTGCCCTCGACCGTGGCGGTCTCGACGGTCTTGGCCGCGCTCTCGGCGGTCAGCTCGACGAACTCGCCCGTGCCGTTGGCGACCTTGGCCTTCTGGAGCTGGGAGTTCTCGGCGAACGACAGCTCGACGTAGCTGATGGCGCCCTCGGTGCCCTTGACCGACGAGGCGATGCCGTCGGAGCCCTTGGCGCCCTGGCCCTTGGCCTCGGCGGGCCAGGCCTTGGCCGGCTCGTACGGCCACTCGGCGGTGGCCTTGAGGAACTTGGTGAAGTTGTCGCTGGTGCCCGACTCGTCGGCCCGGTGGAAGGCCTGGATCGGGGTGGCGGGCAGCTTCGCCTGCGGGTTGTCGGCCTTGATGGCCGCGTCGTCCCACTTGGTGATCTTGCCGCTGAAGATGGCGCCGATCGTCTTGGGCGAAAGCTGCAGGCCGTCCACGCCCGGGAGGTTGTAGACGACGGCGACCGGGCCGGTGACCATCGGGATGTTGATGGCCTTGCCGGTCTTGCAGCGGGCGTCGGCCTGCGCCGGCTCGCCCTTGTCCTCCTTGAGGGCCGAGTCGGAACCCGCGAAGGCGACCGTGCCCTGGATGAACGCCTGCACGCCCGCTCCCGAGCCGCTCGGCTGGTAGTTCACGCTGACGCCGGAGTTCTTGGACTGGAAGTCCTTCTTCCACTGGTCGATCGCGTTGGCCTGGGCCGAGGAACCGGCGGCGTTGATGGTGCCGCTCAGCCCGCCTTCGGCGGCGCCCGTGGCCGCGGCGGAGCTGGTGCCCGCGTTGCTGCCCGAGCTGTTGTTGTCTGTGCCGCACGCAGCGAGCGAGAGCGCGCCGACTACGGCGACGGCGGCGAGCCGGCCTGCATACTTCACGGTTGGGTTCCTCCCACTTGGTCCTTAGTCGCCCTTGAAGTTATGCAGGCAAAGTGACTCGCAACCCCTGACGAGGGTGAACGTTCGGTGAACGGGCCCGGTCGCCCCCATGATGGGGTTTATGACGTATCGCGTATGCCTCGTGTGCATGGGGAACATCTGCAGGTCACCCATGGCGGAGGTCGTCCTCCGCCGCGTGCTGGAGGGTCACGGGCTGGCCCGGCGTGTGACCGTGGAGAGCGCGGGCACGGGCGGCTGGCACGCCGGCGACCCGATGGACGACCGCGCCCTGCGCACCCTGTCCGACCACGGGTACGACGGCTCGGCGCACCGCGCCCGGCAGTTCACCCACGACTGGTTCGACCGCTACGACCTGATCCTCGCCATGGACCGCGACAACCTGGCCGTGCTGCGCGGGATGGCGCCGGCCGGAGTCGAGGTGAGCCTGTTCCGCTCGTTCGACCCGGCGGCGCCCGAGGGGGCCGAGATGCCCGACCCGTACTACGGGGGGCCCGAGGGTTTCGAGGAGGTGCTGGAGCTCGTCGAGGCGGCGGCCGAGGGCGTGGCGAAGCACATCAGCGATGAGATCGGCTGAGGACCTCGGCGGCTCGCACGGCCGGCGGCTGCGGCGGGGCGTGCTGGACGACGGGCGGCAGGTCTTCGCCAAGGTGGGGACCGCCTCGCCGGCGTTCGCGTCGGAGGCGGGGGGACTGCGGTGGCTGGGCGAGGTGATCGCCGTCCCCGAGGTCGTCGAGGTGGCCGAGGACCGGCTGGTGCTGTCGTGGGTGGACACGGAACCGCCCGGCCCGGCCGCCGCCGAGCGGTTCGGGCGGGAGCTCGCGCGCATGCACGCCGCCGGGGCGCCCGCCTTCGGCGCGCCCTGGCCGGGCTTCATCGCGGACCTGCCGATGGACAACTCGCCCGCCGACGACTGGCCGTCGTTCTACGCCACCCGCCGCGTGCTGCCCTTCGTACGGCGGGCCGGCCTGCCCTCGGACGACGTACGGCTGATCGAGCGGGCCGTGGAGCGCTTCCCGGAGGCAGCAGGGCCGCCGGAGCCGCCGGCCCGCATCCACGGCGACCTGTGGAGCGGCAACGTGCTGTGGTCCGGCGGCACCGGGGTGCTCATCGACCCGGCGGCGCACGGCGGGCACAGGGAGACGGACCTGGCCATGCTGGCGCTGTTCGGCGTGCCGTACGAGGACCGCATCCTCGCGGCGTACCAGGAGGAGAGCCCGCTGGCGGACGGCTGGCGGGATCGCGTGCCGCTGCACCAGCTCCACCCGCTGCTGGTCCACGTGGTCCTGTTCGGCGGGTCGTACCGGGACAGTCTCATGCGGGCGGTGGCGCGAGTGGCGGCCCTCGGCCGGTGAACGGTCAGGCGCGCGGGTCGCGGCCCTCGTTCAGGCGCTTGAGGACCTCGTCGTGCAGGAGGCCGTTGGTGCAGACCATGCTGCCGCCCTCCAGGCTCGCCACGCCCTCGACGTCGGTCCAGACGCCGCCCGCCTCCTCGACGATCACCGTCAGGGCCGCCATGTCCCAGGGCGACAGCTCCGGCTCGGCCGAGATGTCGACCGAGCCCTCGGCGACCATCATGTGCGACCAGAAGTCGCCGTAGGCGCGGGTGCGCCAGCAGGCGCGGCCGAGGTCGAGGAACGGGCCGAGGCGGCCGGTCTCCTCCCAGCCGCCGAAGCTGGAGTAGGAGAACGACGCGTCGCCCAGGCCGGCGACCTGCGACACGCGCATGCGGGTGGCCCTGGCCAGGCTCTTGCCGGTCCACGCGCCGCCCTCGGTGGCGGCCCACCAGCGGCGGCCGAGCGCCGGGGCCGACACCAGGCCGACGACGACCTTGCCGTACTCCATCAGCGCGATCAGCGTCGCCCACACGGGCACGCCGCGCACGTAGTTCTTCGTGCCGTCGATGGGGTCGACGATCCAGGACCTGGCGCCCCAGCCGGTCCGGCCGAACTCCTCGCCCACGACCGCGTCGCGTGGGCGCGCGCGGCGCAGCGTGCCACGGATGATCTCCTCGACCGCCCGGTCGGCGTCACTGACCGGGGTGAGGTCGGGCTTGGTCTCGACCTTGAGGTCCACGGCCTTGAACCGGCGCATGGTCAGGTCGTCGGCGGCGTCCGCCATCACGTGGGCGAGGCGTAGATCGTCGTTGTAACCCTGCACGGTTTGCCACGCTACCGTGCCGGGCCGCTCGCGCATCAGGGGCCCGCGTCGCCTTTCCCCCTTTCGCCGCGGCTCGGGGGTTACCGAGACTCCCGCGCTCATCCCCGTGGGGACTACTCCCGGCGTCGTAGTCCGGTCGGTCGTTGATCCCGGTGCGGTAGTGGCAGATGACTCCGCTCGCAGGACGCCCCCGGACGGCAACCGGCCGACGATGCATGGGACGGGATGCCGGTCGAGGGCGTGGGGACAGAGAGCCCCCGTCGCGGTCATTGATCACGAGAGGGCGGGATGTTGTGAAGAGGCGGATGGCGACATGGGTGAGCGTGGCCGTGCTGGGGGCCAGTGGGGGCACGGTGGCGGTGGCTCCCGCGTCCGGAGAGACGAGGGTCGCGCCGGCCGACGGGTTCGCGCCGGCCGGCTTCGATCCCGCGGAGCTGCAGTCCGCCATGGACGGCATCCACAGCGCCGGGATGCCGGGTGTGTACGCCGAGGTGCGCGATGCCGGCCAGGTATGGCGCGGCGCCTCCGGGGTCGCCGATCTCGAGACCGGCCGTCCCGTGCGGCCGGACATGCGGCAACGGGTCGGCAGCATCACCAAGGCCTTCACCGCCGCCGCGGTTCTGCAGCAGGTCGAGAAGGGCCGGATCGGGCTCGACGCGCCGATCGGCCACTATCTCCCGAAGCTGGTGCCAGGTGATCGCGGCAGGGAGATCACGGTGCGGATGCTGCTCAACCACACCAGCGGCCTCGCCGAATACCTCACCTATGCGTTCCCGTCCCTGGCGAAGTACCCCTCCCTGCCGGACATGTCGCCCAAGAGCCTTGACGACAACCGGTTCAGGCGGTTCCGCCCGACCGAGCTGATCAGGATGGGGGTCGCGGCGCCTGCGACCGGCAAGCCCGGAGGCACTCCGGGGGTGTACTCCAACACCAACTACCTGCTTCTCGGCGAGCTTCTGGAGCAGGTGACCGGCACCACGGCCGAGCAGTACATCACCCAGAACGTCATCAAGCGTGCTGGGCTCCGGCACACCGAGTTTCCGGCCGGGCCACGCATCAAGGGGCCGCACCCGCGGATGTACGAGGCGTTCTTCGGCTTGATCGACCCGCCGCGCGACTACAGCGTCTATGACATGTCCTGGGTCGGGGTGTCGGCCTCGCTGGTGTCGACCATGGAGGATCTCAACCGCTTCTATGACGGGCTGCTCGCCGGCAAGATCGTCAAGCGGTCGTCGCTGGCGCAGATGCAGCGCACGGTTCCGGTCATCAGCCAAACCGGGCAGAAGATCGACTATGGCCTCGGCCTGGAGGTCAGGACCACGGATTGCGGCACCTTCTGGGGCAACGAGGGCTCGGCCTGGGGGGCCGCAACGGCGTCATGGACCCGCGCGGACGGCAAGCGGCAGATGTCCGTCGCGATGAACCTCGTGAGGTGGAACAAGCCCGACTCCTCGGGCAAGCCACAGCCCCACGCCATCGACGACGCGCTGTCGGCCTTCTTCCGGCAAGCGCTGTGCGGCCACGGAGACGCCTAGGTCGAGAACACGCCCACCATCCCGGGCGGGGAGCAGGCCGATGACCGCGATCCGCTCCCCGCCCGGGATCGACCGGCGATCCACCCACCGGATGAACGTCCACTGCAGGAAGGCGCCTGGGCATGACTACTGTCACCCCGATCGATCTTTTCGCGTCCTCTGTCCACCTTGTCCAAGGCGGCATGATTCGCGCCGGGAAGACGGCAACGAATTCCGACCAGGACGGCTGGCAGCTGGTGACCTTCTACGCGAAGACCGACGCCGACGTCCATGCCGACCACTGGGAAGTCCACCCCGAGGCCGAGGAGATCCTGTCCTGCCTCATCGGGAAGATGCGCCTCTACCTCCGACCGGAGCGGCCGGGACAGCAGGAGGAAGAGATCAGGCTGACGGCCGGAACCGCGGCGATCGTCCCGCGCGGGCGATGGCACCGCATCGAGCTGGACACCCCCACGAACATCATGGCCATCACCCTGCCGCGTGGCAGCCGGCTGGAGAAGCGCACCGAAACGTAGGCGATCGCCGCGGCCTTCTCGTCCGTGAGCTCGCCGAACGCGAGCAGCGTCGGGGCATGACGGCGAGGTCCGGTGGCTGACGGATCGGCCACAGGATGACGCCCGGCGATGGACGCGTTGACCAGGGTTCGAGGTCAGGTGGCGGAGGACTCGTCCGGGGCGCCGTCGCGGCTGGACAGCAGCCGGCGCAGCGACTCCAGGCGGACCTGGTCGGCGTGCCCCGCCGCCACCCACGCGTCCAGGGCGCACCCCTCGCCCAGGTGGGTACAGCCCTTGGGACAGCCGACCGTGCCCTCCACCAGGTCGGGGAAGCCCGCGAGCACCGTCTCGACCGACACGTGGGCGAGGCCGAAGCTGCGCACCCCCGGCGTGTCGATGATCCAGCCGCCCTCCGGCAGCTCCAGGGCCACGGCCGACGTCGAGGTGTGGCGTCCCCGGCCGGTCACCGCGTTGACCTGGGACACCGCCCGGTTGGCGTCGGGCACGAGCGCGTTGACCAGCGTCGACTTGCCCACCCCCGAGTGGCCCACGAGCACGCTGATGCGGCCCGTCAGGTGCTCGCGCAGCTCGTCCAGCGAGCCGCCCTTGCGCACCACGACGTGCGGCACGCCGAGCGGCTGGTAGAGACCGACCAGGTCGTCGGGCGGCGCGAGGTCGGACTTGGTGAGGCACAGCAGCGGATCGATCTCGGCGTCGAACGCGGCGACGAGGATCCGGTCGATCATGCGGGGCCGCGGCGGCGGGTCGGCCAGCGCGGTGACGATGACGAGCTGCTCGGCGTTGGCCACGACCGGCCGCTCGATGCCGTCGGTGTCGTCCGTGTCGTCGGCCGAGCGCCGCAGCATCGAGGTGCGCGGCTCCACCCGGACCACCCGGGCCAGCGCGTCGGGCCGGCCGGACACGTCGCCGACCAGCGCCACCCGGTCGCCCACCACGATGCCCTTGCGGCCCAGCTCCCGGGCCTTCATCGCGACGACCAGATGGGAGCGCGGGCGCCCGGCGCGCTTGGCGGCCGAGCCCTTGGGCCGTTCCGCCTCCACCAGCGTGGTGTAGCGGCCCCGGTCGACCGCCACCACGAACCCCTCGACGGCGTCCTCGTGCGCAGGCCGGATGCGGGTCCGCGGCCGTGAGCCCTTGCCCGGCCTGACCCGTACGTCGTCCTCGTCGTACTCCCGCTTCTTCAGCGGTCTTCACCCCTGTGATCGCTCTGGCACGGCCTCGGCGCACCGAACATCGGCGGCACCCCGAACAACTCCGTCGGCCCCGGTGGCCGCACCTGCTCCGTGGACCGCAGCGACCGCACTAGCTTCGCCGGCCCCGGCGGCCGCGACGGCTTCGGGGCGCTCATCGCCTGCCCAGCATCGACGCCCACATGTCCGTGAACTCCGGGAGGGTCTTACCCGTCGTCGCGATGTTCTCCACCTCGACACCGGGGACGGCGAGCCCGAGCACCGCGCCGGCGGTGGCCATGCGGTGGTCGTCGTAGCTGTGGAAGACGCCGCCGTGCAGCGGGCGCGGACGAATGACCAGGCCGTCGTCGGTGTCCTCGGCGTCGCCGCCCAGCCGGTTGATCTCGGTGGCGAGCGCCGCGAGCCGGTCGGTCTCGTGCCCCCGCAGGTGGGCGACGCCGCGCACGCGGCTGGGGGAGGAGGCCAGCGCGGCCAGGGCGGCGATCGTGGGTGTCAGCTCGCCCACCTCGCGCAGGTTGGCGTCGATGCCGTCGATCCGGCCCGAGCCGGTGACCGTCAGATCGCCGTCCTCGCTCAGGCGGACGGTGGCGCCCATGCCGGTGAGCAGGCCGCGCAGCGCGTCGCCCGGCTGGGTCGTACGGGCCGGCCAGCCGGAGATCGTGACCGTGCCGCCGGTGACCATGGCCGCCGCCAGGAACGGCGCCGCGTTGGACAGGTCGGGCTCGACCGTCAGGTCACGCGGCGCGACGGGCCCGGGCTCCACGCGCCACACGTCTCGCTCGGAGTCGTCGACCCGCACGCCCACCTCGCGCAGCATCTGGACGGTCATGTCGATGTGCGGCTGCGACGGCACCGGCGGGCCGGCGTGGCGGATCGTCACGCCCTTCTCGAAACGCGCCGCCGTGAGCAGCAGCCCCGAGACGAACTGGGAGGAGGCCGACGCGTCGATCGTCACCTCGCCGCCCGCGATCGGCCCGCTGACGGTGAACGGCAGCGCGTCGCCCTCCACGCGGGCGCCCAGGGCGCGCAGCGCGTCGAGGATCGGGCCCATGGGACGCTTGCGGGCGTGCGGGTCGCCGTCGAACGAGACGGGGCCGTCGGCCAGCGCGGCCACCGGCGGGACGAACCGCATGACCGTGCCGGCCAGGCCGGCGTCGACGTGCACGCCGCCGCGCACCGGGCCGGGCGTCACCCGCCAGTCGACCGAGGCCGAGGTCTCGGCCACCGGCTCCAGCGTCGCGCCGAGGGCGCGCAGGGCCGCGACCATGAGGTCGGCGTCGCGGCTGCGCAGCGCCCGGCGCACGGTGCCCGGCCCGTCGGCGAGGGCGGCGAGCACGAGGGCGCGGTTGGTGACCGACTTGGAGCCGGGCAGCTCGACGGACGCGGTCACGGGGCCGGTGGCGGCGGGAGCGGGCCAGTGCTGAGCGGGCATGGGCCAAGCCTATCGGGCCAGGGCCGGACCGGCCGTCGTCCTCGTCGGGACCCTGTGGACGAACCCCGTCCCTACGGACCGGCTTGTGGACGGACGCTGTCCCTGCGGACCGGCTTGTGGACGGACGCTGCCCCTGCGGACCGGCTTGTGGACGGACGCCGGTCCCTCGCCCGCGACCGTGGACAGGCGTGGTCCCCACGGGGTCGCCGCGTGTGGACACGCGAGCGGAGGTCGTACGTGGCAATGTGGGGGCATGTGCGGTAGATACGCGTCGGCGCGCAAGAAGCACGAGCTGCTGGAGGAGTTCCAGGTCGAGCTCGACGGCGATCCCGACCAGGAGCTGGCCCCCGACTACAACGTCGCGCCCACCAAGAACGTCTACGCCGTGCTGAGCCGGGTGCCCAAGGAGGCCGAGCGGGCGGTGCGGCAGCTCAGGGTCGTGCGATGGGGCCTCGTGCCCGCCTGGGCCAAGGACCCGTCCATCGGCTCGCGCATGATCAACGCCCGGGCCGAGACCCTGGCGGAGAAGCCGTCGTTCCGGCAGGCGTTCGCCAAGCGCAGGTGCCTGCTGCCCGCCGACGGCTACTTCGAGTGGATGCCGGTCGAGGGCGACGACGGCAAGAAGCGCAAGCAGCCGTACTTCATCCGCCCCGACGACGGCGGGCTGCTCGCGATGGCCGGCCTGTACGAGTTCTGGAAGGACCCCTCGCGCGAGGACGACGACCCCCTCAAGTGGCTCGTCACCTGCACGGTCGTCACCACGGACGCCGAGGACGAGCTCGGGCGCATCCACGACAGGATGCCCATGATGGTCGAGCCGGACCGCTGGGCCGAATGGCTCGACCCCAAGCTCACCGACACGGAGACCGTCTCCGGGCTGCTGGTGCCCGCCACCCCGGGCCGGCTCGCCGCGGTCCCCGTCTCCACCGCCGTCAACAACGTCCGCAACAACGGCCCGGAGCTCGTCGAACCGCTCCCTCCCGAGGAGGCGCCCGCCCTCTTCTGAAGGTGTAAAAGGACGGCCAAGTGGGCATTCGGTGAGGAAAGCGGTGCATTCGCTTACGAGGAGTCACCGCCACCACATTGCCCCCCATGCGCCGCGCGGGACAGCCGGGGAGTCCCGCCGCGGGTTGCCGTCATTCACCCGGAGGTGCGGATCCGTGGAGGACACGTCCGCTCGCCAGAGGCTGCAGAAGATGCTCGCCGACCTCGACCGCTCGATCGGGGTGTTACGGGGAGACCGGGTCGCCGTCAACGACCGCTCGCCGGCCGACGCCGGATCCGACCTCAGCGACGCCGACCGCGCCCAGGCCATGCTGACCGTCGCGGCGACGCAGCGGCGGGCCGTGCTGGACGCGCTCAAGCGGCTCGACGACGGCACCTACGGCAGGTGCGTCGACTGCGCCGAGCCGGTGCCGGAGGGCCGCCTGGAGGCCCGCCCCGAGGCGGCCCGCTGCGTCCAGTGCCAGGGCAGGCGGGAACGCCGCCGCTGACGAGCCGCGCACCCGGGCCGCTGCGGGTCCAACACGGGCCGGCACGGGCTCGGGCCGCACAGGCTGGCACGGGCTGGCACGCGCCGGCGCCGGGTGTCAGGGCTTGCGGGCGCTGGCCACCAGGTGGATGCCGACCGTGTCGTCGTCGTCGAAATGCGCCTCCAGCTCCGTGCGCACCAGCCAGTTCATCGCCCTGGTGCCGGAGCCGAGCACGTGGTCCACCGTCGAGGGCGACAGCACCGTGCGCGGGCGCACCCACTCGACCTCCAGGCCCGCGTCCATCAGCAGCTCGCGCAGCTGGGAGCCGCTGAAGCAGCGCGTGATGCTTCCGTCGGGCCAGGGCACCAGCATGACCTCGCCGGTCTGGCGCAGATGCTGCCACTGTCCCTGCTCGGCCAGGATCGCCATGCCCAGCACCAGCGAGTCGACGCAGACCAGCGCGCGCCCGCCCGGCTTCAGCACGCGCGTCACGTCGCTCATCGCCGACTCGGCCATCAGCTCGATCGACATGGCCCGCTCCTCGGCGACCACCGCGTCGACGCTCGCGTCGGGCAGGAACGACAGGTCGTCGGCGCGGACCTGGCGCACCTCGCCGCTGTCATGGCCGGGGGAGTCGGCCTCGCGCAGCCGCTGCGGGCCCTCCACGGGCCGCAGCCTGGACTGGACGTCGGCCACGCGCCGGAAGTCGAGCACCTCGACCACGCGGTGCCCCGCCCTCGCCAGCTGGCCGGACCAGCGTCCACGCCCGCCGGACAGGTCGAGCACCACGGAAGGCTCGGCGGGTAGCCACCGGCTCAGCTGCTCGGCCACGACGGCACGGTAGAAGGTCCAGTACGGTCCGAGCGTCCCTGAGCCGTTCAGTTCCTCGGCCGGAATGGGCAGCACACGCGACTCCTGGGTTCCGGAAAATGGCTACCAGCCGGTACGTATGGTTTTCCCCGCACCGGGTCGTTCGTCACCTTCCATCTTGCGGGAACAGACGCGGGCACGGGCGTGTTGCGACGAGCATGCTCGCTGTTGTCGATGGACGCGACCGTCTCGGCGCTCGTAGGCTCGTACCTCGCTCTCTTTCGCCGAGCTCTCTTTCGCCCAGCTCTCTCCCGCCGGGCTCCGCCTCCCCGGGCCCCGCCACCTATCAGAAGGTGGACCTGGTCCCCGGTGACCGGGCGCCGCTTGACGAGCGGGTATTCTCCCCTGAGTACGGTGTCCCGTCACAACCGGCCACCGGTGATCTTAGGGGGGTGGGCCTGGTGCCCGCGACAGGCGCGGAGACACTCGAACAGCGGAGCGAGCGGTTCGAGCGCGAAGCGATGCCTTATCTGGAGCAGCTCTACTCCGCGGCGCTCCGGATGACCCGCAACCCGTCCGACGCCGAGGACCTGCTCCAGGAGACCTTCGCCAAGGCGTTCGCGTCCTTCCACCAGTTCCAGGAGGGCACGAACCTCAAGGCCTGGCTGTACCGGATCCTGACGAACACCTTCATCAACAGCTACCGCAAGAAGCAGCGTGAGCCGAAGCAGTCGGGCACCGAGGAGATCGAGGACTGGCAGCTGGCCCGCGCGGAGTCGCACTCGTCGAGCGGTCTGAAGTCCGCCGAGGTGGAGGCGCTGGAGCACCTGCCCGACGGCGACATCAAGGAGGCGCTCGCGGCGCTTCCCGAGGAGTTCAGGATCGCCGTCTACCTCGCCGACGTCGAGGGCTTTCCGTACAAGGAGATCGCCGACATCATGGGCACTCCGATCGGCACCGTCATGTCGCGGCTCCACCGCGGCCGCAGGCAACTGCGGGCGCACCTGGAGGACTACGCCCGCGAGCGCGGCCTCGTCCCCGCGGAGGGCTCCAAATGAGCTGTGGAAACCCGCACGAGACCGACTGCCGTGAGGTGCTCGACAAGGTCTACGCCTACCTCGACGGCGAGCTCGCCGAGGGCGACTGCGTCGACATCCGGGTGCACCTCGACGAGTGCGGGCCGTGCCTGCAGGAGTACGACCTCGACAAGGTGGTCAAGCAGCTCGTCGCCAAGCACTGCGGGTGCGATCCGCTGCCCGGCGACCTCCGGTCCAAGGTGCTGGCGCGCATCGCACAGGTGAGATCCGACCTGTCCGACTAGGATTCCCCCCATGCGCGTGCTCGTCACCGGGGGTGCCGGCTTCATCGGATCCAATCTCGTCGACCGGTTGCTGGCCGACGGCCACGAGGTCGTCGCCGTGGACGACCTGTCGTCCGGTGACCGCGACAACCTCGCGGGCGCCCTGGGCGGCGACCGGTTCCGCCTCCACGTGCTCGACGTGCGCGATCCCGCGCTGGCCGAGCTGACCGCCGAGGCCAGGCCCGAGGTGGTCTGCCACCTGGCCGCGCAGATCAGCGTGCGCCGCAGCGTGGCCGACCCCGTCCACGACGCCATGGTCAACGTCGTCGGCACCGCGTCGGTGCTCGCCGCCGCCCACGCGGGCGGCGCGCGCAAGGTGGTCTTCGCCTCCTCCGTCGCCGTCTACGGCCGTCCCGGCACGATCCCGGTGCCCGGCGACGCGCCGGCCGACCCGCGCTCGCCGTACGCGGCCTCCAAGCTCAGCGGCGAGACCTACCTCGCCACCTTCCGCGCCCTGCACGGCATCGAGTACACGACCCTCGTGCTGTCCAACGTGTACGGCCCCCGCCAGTCGCCCGAGGGCGAGGCCGGGGTGGTGGCCATCTTCACCGACGGGCTGCTCAGCGGCGTCCCCACGGTCGTCCACGGCGACGGCACGCAGACCCGCGACTACGTGTACGTCGACGACGTGGTCGACGGGTTCGTCCGGGCGTGCGGCCAGGCCGGCGACGGCCGCCGGTTCAACCTCGGCACCGGCATCCAGACGACCGACCGCAGGCTCCACGCCCTGATCGCCGACGCCGCGGGCCGCCCCGACAAGCCGGGGTTCGCGCCGCCCCGCCAGGGCGACCTGCCCGCCATGGCGGTCGATCCCGTGCCCGCCTACGACGGCCTCGGCTGGGAGCCGCGCACCGACCTCGCCACCGGTCTGAAGAACACGGTCGAGTGGGCCAGGAGTCGCCGGGGGTAGCCGGTTGATTACGCTTTGCTTGCGATTCGTGACTCGGCGGGTGCGGTGACCCCGTCTTCTGTACCGTGAGCCCCAGGACCTCAAGGGGGAGGACGCGGATGTCGAAGCCATGGATCGCCCGCCTGATCACGGGCATCTCGTTGATCGCACCGGTGGCGCTGCTGATCGCGGGCGGGGGCCTTTTCCCGCCCGGGGTCTCGTGGACCTGATCCGGCCGTGAGGGGCCGCTATGCGTGATCTGTCGTGGCCGGCGAGGGTCTACCTCGTCGCCGTCGTCGTCGTCGCGGCAGGGGTCATCGCCCACAGCCTGACCACCATCGGGCAGTCGATGACCCCCGGGCACCTGGGCGCCGAGGGGCTGGGCACGCTGCTGGTGCTCGCGCTGCTGTTCCTCGTGTGCGAGTCGATGCCGACGCTGCTCAACGTGGAGCAGTTCGCGGTGTCGGTCAGCTTCTCGGCGGCGCTGGCGGCCGTGGTGCTGATCGGGCCCGACGGCACGGCGCTCGTGGGGTTCACCGCGGTGTTCAGCGTGCGGCCCGGGCTGCCGCTGGTCAAGCGGCTCTTCAACGGCGCGCAGTTCGCCATCTGCGGTCAGGCGGCCGGCTGGGTGTACGAGCGGCTGGGGGGCCGGATCGGGGTGCCGGAGGTGCACGCCTTCGACGACCTGATCGGCCCCTACATGGCGGCCACGGCGGTCTTCGTGCCGCTGAACATCCTGCTCACGCTCACGATGATCCGCCTGGCGACCGGAGTGCGGGCCATGGAGGTCCCGATGCGGGGCCTGGCCCAGTTCCTGCTGTCGTACCTCGGCTACGGCACGTTCGGGCTGCTCGTGGCCGGGCTGTGGGCCACCGTGCAGTCGATCTCGGCGGTGCTGGTGCTGCTGCCGCTGTTCGTCGCGCGCTGGGCGTTCGGCCAGTACCACGCGCAGCAGCGCTCGTACGACGCCACCATCGCGGCCCTGTGCCAGGCCGTGGAGACCAAGGACTACTACACCCGGGGGCACTGCACCCGCGTGTCGGCCGCGTCCAGCATGATCGCCCAGGAGATCGGCATGGGGCAGGAGCGGCTGCGGGCCATCCGCTACGCGGGCATGCTGCACGACGTGGGCAAGCTCGGCGTGCCCACCAAGGTGCTGCAGAAGGAGGGGCCGCTGACCGAGGAGGAGTTCGCCGCGATCCAGCTCCACCCGATGCGCGGGCTGGAGATCGTGCGCGGCATCGACTTCCTCGACGAGGCGTACGCCGGGATCATGCACCATCACGAGCGCCACGACGGCAGGGGCTACCCGATGGGGCTGGCCGGCGACGAGATCCCGGAGTTCGCCCGGATCATCGCGGTGGCCGACGCGTTCGACTCGATGACCTCCGACCGCTCCTACCGGGGCGCGCGGCCGGTCGAGGTGGCCGTGCAGGAGCTGCGCAAGAACTCCGGCACCCAGTTCGACCCCGTCATGGTCACCGCGTTCGTCAAGGCGCTCGAGGACCGGCCGTGGGAGCCGCCCCGGCGGGTCGAGCCGCCGCCGCCCGAGGCCGACGAGGCGCCGGTCAAGGACCACGACGACCCCACGATGCCCATCGAAGTGGTGAGCGGGCCTTGAGCCGGGCCTTCCAGGGCCTCGACTCCGGCCAGCTCCTGCTGATCTGCGGGGCCGGGCTGGTCGCCGTGGCCGGGGTCGCGCACACGGCCGCCACCCGGCTGGACCACCCCGAGATCGCGGTCGGGTTCGGCGCGCTCATCGCGGTGGGCGAGCTGGCCAGGCTCACCATGCCGGGCAACAGGGAGGTCGCGCCCATCGGGGCCGCCGCCGCCCTCGGCTACACGCTGCTGCTCGACCTGAGCCAGGACCAGCTCCGCCACTCGGCGCTCCAGGTCGTGGCGGTGATCGCCGTCGGGATGATCGCCGGCGCGCTGCCGCACCTCGCGGTCGGCCGCCCGCCGCGGCTCGACGCGATGGCCCGGCGGCTGCTCACCGGCGCGCTGCTCGCCTTCGCGTTCCGGCCGCTGGCCGACCCGCTGTTCCGGCTCACCCAGGGGCCCGCTCCGACGTGGTGGCCGGCGCTGGGCGTGATGGTCGTGCTCATCGCCGTCACCCTGCTCGTGGACGTGCTGATCGCCGCGCTGTTGCGGGCCGAGCAGGTGCGCACCGCCTTCCGGGTCGCGGTACGCGACGAGCTGAACATGGCGTTCCCGCTGGGCGCCGCCGTGGCCGCCTCCGGCGTGCTGCTCGCCCTGGCCACGCACAGCATGGACCTCGTCGCCCTGCTGGTGTTCGCCGCGCCGCTGCTGGTCACGCAGGTGGCCTTCCGCAAGTACGCGGGCATCCGCGCCACCTACCTGCAGACCGTACGGGCGCTGTCGCGCGTCACCGAGGTCGGCGGGTACGTCGAGCCGGGCCACTCGCGCCGGGTGAGCCGCCTGGCCGTGGCCATCGGCCGGGAGCTGGGGATGGCCGAGCCGGAGCTGCTGGAGCTGGAGTACGCCGCGCTCATGCACGACATCGGCCAGCTCTCCCTGCGCGACCCCATCCCGGGCGGCGCGACCGTGCTCGCCGACCCCGAGCAGGCGCGCCGCATCGCGGAGCTGGGCGCCGAGGTCATCAAGCAGACGGGCGTGCTGGACCGGGTGGCCGACGTGGTGCGCCGCCAGTGCGACTCCATCGCCGACGACCCGCCGCTGTCCAGCCGCATCATCAAGGTGGCCAACGCCTACGACGACCTGGTGGGCGGCTCCACCGACCGTGACCGGGCGGGGGCGGCGCTCGAACGCATCCGCCTGGCGGCCGGCTCGGCCTACGACCCGGCGGCCATCGAGGCGCTGTCCCGCGTCGTCGACCGCCTGGCCGCCGTCCACCGTCTCTGACGCCGGGGCGGCCGGGAGGTGCGGGGCGGGCGCGCATGGCATCCTGGGATCCGCTGAACGAGGGGAGCCCCGGTGGCCGAGGTACGCGCCGAGATGGTGTCGAACGTGTGGAAGGTCGTCGTCAGCGAGGGCGACACGGTGTCCGACGGCGACACCCTGGTCATCCTCGAGTCGATGAAGATGGAGATTCCCGTCATCACCGAGGACGATGGCGTGGTGACACAGCTCAAGGTGAACGAGGGCGACGTGATCCAGGAGGGCGACCTGATCGCCGTCATCGAGTAGTCATCGAGCAGTCGCGTGCTCGACGAACCGGGCCCGGTCCACCACCACGCGCTCGATCGTGCCGTGGCCGACCACCTTGGTCCTGTCGCGCGCCTCGAAGGTGAAGACCAGCCGCCTGCCGTCGACCTCGGTGAGCTCGGCGGTGAACTGGACATGGGTGCCCAGCGGGCTCGCCGCCAGGTGGTTCAGCTCGACCCGGGTGCCGACCGAGGTCTGGCCGGGCTCCAGGTGGGGGCGTACGGCCTGGACGGTGGTCATCTCGGCGAAGGCGAGCAGCCGGGGCGTGGCGAGCACCGGGACGTCGCCGCTGCCGACCTTCTGCGCCGTGTCCTCACGCTCGACCATGATGAGCAGTTGGGAGCGGAGACCGGGAGCGAGCGTCATGACGTCAGCGTACTGTGATCACTGTGGCGGGCCCGCGCGTGAGGGTGCTCACGTGCGATGCGCCGCCGCGCGAGAGCTGGAGCCCCCGCGTTACTGCGGGGCCTGCCGCCGCCGGCTGGTGGTGCAGGTGAGGCCGACCGGATGGACGGCCAGGTGCTCCGAACACGGCATGCTGATCTCATGAATCCCCGGACAAGTACGGCCGCCAGGCCGCAGGATAGGGTTTGTACGGCTTGTGTCATTTAAGTGGCGTGTGGGATTTCTGAGTCGTACACTCTCGGAATTCCGTGACCTCTGTGTTATCTCACCGCGACACAAGTCCGCTTTGTTGGAGAGCCCCGGGGTGGGAGAGGTCGCAGAGACAGAGGGGTACGGGGGAAGTCATGGTGGCCCAAGGGACGACGCTGGCGGGGCGGTATCGCCTGGATACCCGCATCGGCGCCGGCGGCATGGGCGAGGTGTGGCGGGGCGAGGACGTCGTGCTGGCTCGCACCGTCGCCGTCAAGGTGCTGCTCCCAGGCCGCATGGACGATCCAGGCTTCGTCGCCCGCTTCCAGGCGGAGGCGCGGGCGATGGCCACGATCAACCACTCGGGCGTGGTCGACGTCTACGACTACGGCGTCAGCGGCGACACCGTCTACCTCGTGATGAAGTTCGTGGACGGCGAGCCCCTCGACCGGCTGCTGGCCCGGCTGGGCCGGATACCGCCCCAGGCGGCGATGGAGCTCATCGCGCAGGCCGCGGCGGCCCTGCAGGCCGTGCACCAGCAGGGCATCGTGCACCGCGACGTCAAGCCCGGCAACCTGCTCGTGCAGCGCGACGGGACGCTGGTGCTCACCGACTTCGGCATCGCCCGCTCCGACCTCGCCAACCGCCTCACCGACGCCGGCATGGTGCTCGGCACGGCCGCCTACTGCGCTCCGGAGCAGGCCGAGGGCGCCCCTGTGACGCCCGCCGTCGACATCTACGCGCTCGGCGTGGTCGCCTACGAGTGCCTGGCCGGGCAGCGCCCGTTCGACGGTGACAGCCCGGTCACCATCGCGCTCAAGCACATCCGCGAGGCGCCGCCCCAGCTGCCCGCCGACATCCCGCCGGCGGTGCGGGCGCTGGTGGAACGTGCCCTGTCCAAGGACCCGGCCCGGCGTTTCCCGTCGGCCAAGGCCATGAGCGAGACGGCCCGCCAGATCGCGGCCGGGCAGACGCCCCTGCCCGCCCCGATGCCGCACGCCACCGGGGCCACGATGGCCGCGCCGGGCCAGCCGGGCGCCCCCGCGAACGGCGGTCACCCCACCGGGGCCCACCCCCAGGACGCGTACCAGACCGGCGCGCACCAGAGCGGCTACCAGACGGCGCAGCAGGGGGGCTACCAGACCGGAGCCCACCAGCAGAGCGGGTACCAGACCGGAGCGCACCAGACAGGCCACCAGACGGGTCCTCAGGCCGGCTACCAGACCGGCCCTCAGGCCGGCTATCAGACCGGCGCGCACCAGGCCGAGGGATACCCGCAGACGGGCTCACACCAGGCGGCCGGCGGCCGGCCGGGCGACGGTCAGCGGACGGGCGCGTTCCCGGCCTCCGAGGACGCCACGACCATGGCGGGACCACGGCAGGGAGGCAGGCGCGGCGGCAAGGGTACGCGCAGGGGCGGCCTGATCGCGGGCATAGCAGCCGCGGTGGTGCTCGGCGTGGGCGCCGGCGCGGTCGCCCTGACGGAGATCAACGCCGACAAGCCCCCGGTCCCCACGGTGACCACGTCCAGCGCCGGCTCCGACACCTCCGAGACGCCCAAGCAGACCAAGACCACCAGGTCCAGGAGCCCCAAGCCCAGGACCACGACCGAGCAGCCCGTCGCGAACAGGCCCACCGAGACCGAGGAGGAGACCGAGAAGCCCACCCGGGAGCCCACCCGGTCCCCGTCGCCCTCGCCGACGCCCTCGGTCACGAAGTCGCCCTCGGCCACGCCCACCCCGGTCGCCAAGAAGCCGGTGCCGGCCGTGCTGGACATGCCCTATCCGCAGGCGAGGACGATCCTCATGAACGCCGGGTTCACGGTCAAGTACGACGACCAGACCCGGGGCGCGATGCCGCTGGAGTGCCTCAGGGTCGGCCAGTCGACCCCGGACGGCGGCACGCTGCTCGCCCCCAAGAAGCCCGTCTCGCTGGTGCTCATCGAGGGCACCTGCCCCTCCGGCAGCGCCACGCCGACCGCCACGGGGTCGCCGTTCAAGCAGTAGGGCCTCACACCCCCGTGGTGCTGCGCGGGTAGGCGATCTGCGGGTCGGTGGCGATGTTCACCATGTACGGCACGCCGGAGTCGAACGCGCGGCGCAGCGCCGGGCCGATCTCCGAGGGGCTGGTCACCAGCTCCCCGCCTCCGCCGAGGGCCGTGACGACCTGGTCGTAGCGGCAGTTCGGCTGCAGCTCGGCGGCCACGTCGTAGCCGTACAGCATCTGCATGGGGTGCTTCTCCAGGCCCCAGATGCCGTTGTTGCCGCAGATCATGACGACGGGCAGGCGGTGGCGCACGAGCGTGTCGACGTCCATGAGGGAGAAGCCGGCCGCGCCGTCGCCCAGCAGCAGCACCACCTGGGAGGAGGGGCGGGCCAGGCGGGCCGCGATGGCGTAGCCGAGGCCGGTGCCGAGGCAGCCGTAGGGGCCGGGGTCGAGCCAGTTGCCGGGGCGGCGCGACTCGACGTACTTGCCGGCGTAGGAGACGAAGTCGCCGCCGTCGCCGATGACCACGGCGTCGTCGGCCAGCACCTTGTTCAGCTCGCCGTAGATCCGCATCGGGTGGATGGGGTCGGAGTCGGCCGCGAGCAGGTCGGCGTCGCCGGCGATGGCTGCGGCGGACGCCTCCGACAGGCGGGACACCCAGGCGGCGTGGCGGTCCGGCTTGACCCCGGCCTCGCCGCAGGCGGCCGTGAGGCCCCAGAAGACCACGGACAGGTCTCCGGCGGCCGAGGCGGCCGGCTGCATGTGGGTGGCGAGCTGCGACGGCGCGTCGGCGATGTGGACGACCTTGGCCAGGGGCGCGCCGTCCTTGCCGCCGAACCAGCCGTAGCCGAGGCGGAAGTCGAGCGGCGTGCCGACGACCACGACGAGGTCGGCCTGGCCCAGGGCGAGGCCGCGGGCGCGGGTGGCGAGCAGCTCGTGGCCGGCGGGCAGGACGCCGCGGCCCTGGCCGTTGGGGATGACCGGCAGCCGCCAGCTCTCGGCGAAGTCGCGGGCGGCCTCCTCGGCGCGTTCCATCCACACGTCCGACCCGTAGACCAGGACGGGACGCTCGGCCTCGGCGATCAGCCGGGCGATGGCGGCCAGGGAGTCGGGGTCGGGCTCCAGCGGCGACGGGGTCTGCGTCTCGGTCTCGGGGACGGTCGAGGGGGCGAACAGGTCGTCCATGTACGCGTCGAGGAAGACCGGGCCGCGGTGCGGGGCGACGGCGGTGCGGAAGGCCACCTCGACGTCCTGGCCGAGGGACTCGGCGTCGCTGGCGGTGAAGGCCAGCTTGGTGATCGGGGCGAGCAGCGGCGGGTGGTCCATCTCCTGCAGGGCGCCGCTGCCCCAGCGCGAGCGCGGCGCCCTGCCCCCCAGGACGACCACGGGGGAGCCGTTGAAGTGGGCCGTGGCCACGCCGCTGACGCCGTTGGTGATGCCGGGGCCCGCGGTGAGCACGGCCAGGCCCGGTTTGCGGGTCAGGCGGGCCGTGGCCTCGGCGGCGAACACCGCGCTCTGCTCGTGACGTACGTCGAGGATGCGCATGCCCTCGTGGACGGCCCCGTCGTACAGCGGGAAGACGTGCCCTCCGGACAGGGTGAACATGGTTTCGACGCCATAGGCCTTGGACACGGCGACGGCGGCGTCACCGGCGTGCTTCGCAGACTCCATGCCGGGAACTTACCAACCAGTCACACGAGTAAACAGGAAGCAACGAGGACGGTGGTCAATCGCAGCAGACGTCGATGGTGCCCTCGGCCACCGAGGCGCTGATCCGGCGCGCCGCGGAACTGTCGCGGCGGACGTTCACGTCCACCCGCGGGGCTTCGACGCTGACGTCGTAGGCGGCCTCCTGCGGCACCTCCACCGCCACGGATCCGGTGGTCCGCACGACCGCCCGCACGTCGGCCGGCGGTTTCTGGAACACCAGGCGGACGCGGCCGGTGCCGATCTCCACGTCGGCGCGCTCGCCGCCGATCGACATGGCGTTGACGTCGCCCGAGCCGCTCCGGACGTACAGGTCGCCGGGTGTGCTGTCCACCCGCACGTCGCCGGAGACGGACGTCACCCGGACCCCGCCGTGGATGCGCGCCAGCTCCAGGGCCGCGCTCGCCGTGTCGGCCTCGAGGGACGCCTCGGGCGGCACCTGGATGATGTAGTCCACCGAGCAGGACGTCCCTCCGCGCCGGGCGGTCATGGTGCAGTCCGTGCCGAGCCGCAGGGTGCCGGCGCCCCACTCCTCGGTCACCTCGGGCTTCTCCAGCGTCCAGCGCACCAGCCGCTCCACGACGACCTCTCCGGCCTCCCCGCTCTGGACGAGCACGGTGGAGACGCCCTCCCCGACGAACAGCCGCACCTGGGAGCCCTGGTAGGGGAAGGAGCCGCGGGACAGCTCGCTGGGCGGCTCGGCGTTCGCGAACCCGTTCCAGAGCAGTGCCGTGGCGGCGAACAGGGCGGCGGCGGTGGCGATCGTGCCGGCGGCCAGCCAGAGGGCTCTCATGGCAGGCTCCTGACGTTGAGGAAGCGCAGGACCGCCAGCACGCGCCGGTGGTCGCCCTCGGCGGGGGGCAGGTCGAGCTTGGTGAGGATGTTGCCGATGTGCTTGCCCACGGCCCCCTCGCTGAGGACCAGCTCCTGGCCGATGCCGGCGTTGGAGCGGCCCTCGGCCATCAGCTTGAGCACCTCCCGCTCGCGGGGCGTGAGCCGGTCCAGGGGGTCGCTGTGGCCGCGCAGCAGGAGCTGGGAGACCACCTCGGGGTCGAGCGCGGTGCCGCCCGCCGCGACCCGGCGCAGCGCGTCGATGAACTCGGCCACGTCCGCCACCCGGTCCTTGAGCAGGTAGCCGACGCCGCCGGTCGCGGACCCGAGGAGCTGGGCCGCGTAGCGCTCCTCGACGTACTGCGACAGCACCAGCACGGCCAGGCCCGGCCGCTGGCGGCGCAGCACCAGGGCGGCCCGCAGGCCCTCGTCGGTGTGCGTGGGCGGCATCCGCACGTCGGTGACCACCAGGTCCGGCTGGTGCTCCTCGGCGGCGCGCAGCAGCGCCTCAGCCTCGGCGACCGCGGCCACCACCCGCATGCCGGCCGCGTCGAGCAGCCGGACCAGCCCCTCGCGCAGCAGCACCGAGTCCTCCGCGAGCACTACTCGCACGGCAGCTCCACCTCGATCGTCGTCGGCCCGCCGGGCGGGCTGGTCAGCCTGAACACACCGTCCACCGCTCCCACGCGCTGCGCGAGGCCGCGCAGGCCGCTTCCGCCGTCCAGGGAGGCGCCGCCCTGCCCGTCGTCGTGGACGCGCACACGCAGGTCCTCGCCGTCGCACGCCACGGTGATCTCCGCCCGCGCCGCGGCGGCGTGCTTGGCGATGTTCGTCAGCGCCTCGGACACCACGAAGAACGCCACGGCCTCGATCGTGGGCGACGGGCGCCGGTCGATGCGGACGCGCAGCCGTACGGGGAAGGGGGCGCGGGCGGCCACGCCGGACAGGGCCGCGTCGAGGCCCTGGTCGTTGAGCACGGCCGGGTGCAGGCCGCGGACGAAGTCGCGCAACTCCTTGAGCGCCTGCTTGGCCTCCTCGTGCGCCTGCGCGATGGCCTCGCGGGCCGGCTCGGGCAGATCGGTGAGGGTGGCGCGGGCCAGGCCGAGGTTCATGGCGAGGGACACCAGCCGCTGCTGGGCGCCGTCGTGCAGGTCCCGCTCGATGCGGCGCCGCTCGGCGTCGGCGGCGTCGATCACCCCGGCCCGGGTCTCGGTGAGCGTCTCGATGCGCCGGTCGAGCTCCGAGCGGCTGGGGCCCAGCAGCATGCGGGCCACGGCCAGGTCCAGCGCCGCCATGCCGCGCGCCAGCATCGGCACCGCCAGCAGGAGCAGCACGCCCACGGCCGTGTAGCCCCCGGCGACGACCGGGTCGCGCAGGTCGAACCTGAACACCTGCTGGGGCGGCTGCAACCGCGGCTGCGCGTACGCCGTCAGTCCCACCACGGCCCCGCCCCACCCCACCGCGACGAGCACGGCCCCGGCGCCGCTGACCAGGGGAGAGAGCAGGTGGTAGCCGAGCTGCCGCCACGTCGCGCGGCTGCGCCAGCGGACCGGCGCGTCGGTGGGCGGGATGTGCGCCCCCTGGAACGCCGCGAACCTGGAGCGCTGCACCCGGGTGAACGCCGGCAGGCCGCGGCGCAGCCCGGAAGGCACGGCGGCCAGCACGAGCGTGAGCAGGGCGAGGACCGCGGAGACCGGCAGGCCGACCATCACGTGGGCCGTGTCGAGCCAGGCCCGCGCCGACCACGGCCGGGGGACTTTCATGCCCCCACGGTATTGACTCCGGCGGCCCGCGGGACAGGGGCCTGGTGTGCGCTCCGGGGGTGGGGCTGGCCCCACCCCCGGGCGGCTGTCACGGTGCCCTCACAGGGGCGGCACCGACCAGCCCTTCTCGTGGAAGAGCGGCGCGTGCTCGGCGTTGACGAACAGCCGGTCCTCAGGGTTCGGCACGCGGAAGTAGCTCTGCGGGTGCAGCAGCTCGCGGGCGTCGTCCGACAGGTCCAGCACGTACCGGTCGGGCGCGCGCCGCTGCGCCAGGAAGCGCAGCTCGAACGGCAGCAGGGCCAGCGGGTCCGTGTGCTCCCACAGGCCGAGCCCGGCCTCGCGGGCCAGCCGGACCGCCTCGCGGGCGCGGCCGAGCGCTCCGGCCGCGCCGATCGAGCGGGCCGTGCCGGGCGGCGGCACCGCGTCGGCCACCCGTCCCTCCTGGCGTACGAAGGGGTCGACGTTCGGCCAGATGAAGTACGGGACCACGTGCCCGGTCGCGAGCAGCCGCTCGTTGTACGGGTCGGGGCGGGGCCGCTCGCGCTGGTCGCGGTTGACGTAGCACAGGAGCCGGCCGTACCGGTCGAGGATCTCGTGCGCGAAGGCGAGCCGGAGCTTGAACGTGGCCTCGGTGAGGCCCTGCTCGGCGATGTCGGCGGCGACCATGTCCTTGAGCGCCTTCGTGGCGGGCGCGGCGTGGGCGGCGTGGTTGGCGGCGGCGCGCGGGCCGAGCCGGGCCGTCAGGTTCGCGCGCAGCGCCGTACGCAACGTGAGCTCGGGCAGGCCCTTGGCGAACGGGTCCGTGAGGAACGTCGTCCAGGCCGGGTGCTCGATCTTGACGAAGCCTCCGGGGAAATCCGGGAAGTCGGGACTCTGCGGCAGCTCGAAGCTGACCTCGGGAGCGTCGACGCCGAGCAGGCGCACGCCGAAGTTCCCGTCGGCCGCGATGTTGATCGTGTCGCCGTCGTGGACGATCTTGTCCACGGGTTCGGCCTGCCCGTTGCGCCGGGCGAGGAGGCCGTGGCCAACCGTGATGCCGGGAACGGGTTGTTCGATCGCCTTTGCCATGCCTGCATCATCACCCTGTTCGGGCGACAAGTCCCGCGATATCGCAACCAATGGCGACCGATGGTCATCCCATGGACGGGTCAAGCCTCACAGGGTCCGCGACAGCGCCTTGATGGGCATCCTCAGCTCGTCGAGCAGCTCCAGATCGCGGGCCGGCGGGCGGCCCAGGGTGGTCAGGTAGTTGCCCACGATGATCGCGTTGATGCCGCCCAGCATGCCCTCACGGGTGCCGAGGTCACCCAGGGTGATCTCGCGGCCCCCGGCGTAGCGCAGGATCGTGCGCGGCAGCGCCAGCCGGAACGTCGCGATCGTGCGCAGCGCGTCGGCGCCCTCGACCACCGGACGACCGGCGAACGGGGTGCCGGGGCGCGGGTTGAGGAAGTTGAGCGGCACCTCGTCGGGCTCCAGCTCGCCGAGCTGGACGGCGAACTCCGCCCGCTGCTCCAGCGTCTCGCCCATGCCGACGATGCCGCCGCAGCACAGCTCCATGCCGGCCGCGCGCACCATCAGGCAGGTGTCCCAGCGCTCCTGCCAGGTGTGGGTGGTGACCACCTCGCCGAAGTGGGAGCGGGCCGTCTCCAGGTTGTGGTTGTAGCGGTGGACGCCCATCGCCGCCAGCTCGTCCACCTGCTCCTGGGTGAGCATGCCGAGCGAGCAGGCGACGTTGATGTCCACGGCCCGGCGGATCGCCTCGACGCCCTGGCGCACCTGGTCCATCAGCCGCCGGTCGGGCCCGCGTACGGCGGCCACGATGCAGAACTCCGTCGCGCCGGTCGCCGCCGTCTCCTCGGCCGCCCGGACCAGCTCGTTGACGTCGAGCCAGACCGCGCGGACCGGCGAGGAGAACCGGCCGGACTGCGAGCAGAAGTGGCAGTCCTCGGGGCAGCCGCCCGTCTTGACCGAGACGATGCCCTCCACCTCGACCTCCGGCCCGCACCACTTCATGCGCACCTCGTGGGCCAGCGCGAGCAGCTCGCCCAGCCGCTCGCCGGGAAGGCGCAGGCACTCCAGCGCCTGCTCCCGGTCCAGTCCCCTGCCTTCGTCCAGCACCCGCGCGCGGGCGATCGTGAGGATGTCGGTCACGGGAGCAGCCTAAGCCTCCGCTTGAACGCCGCCGGGTCGAAACCGCCGCCGAGTGTCGTGGCCAGCCCGCCGCGCGCCTCCTCCGCGAACTCCTCCGCGCCGAGCGCGCCCAGTCCCGCCCGCAGCACCCCCGCCAGCGGTCGGGCGGCCAGCATCTCCAGGTCCGCCACGTTGCTCAGCTCGGCCACGCCCGGCTCCTCCGGCCAGGACCCGACCACCACGCCCGCCAGGCCCAGCCCGCGATGGGCCAGCGCCTCCAGCGTGAGCGCCGTGTGGTTGAGCGTGCCCAGCCCCGCCCGGGCCACCACCAGCACCTGCGCACCGAGCATCCGCGCCAGGTCGGCGATCGTGCCGCCGTCCTCGTCGAAGCGCACCAGCAGCCCGCCGGCCCCCTCGACCAGCACGAGCCGGTGGGTCTCGGCCAGCTCGCCGATCCGCTCGGCCGCGCCCGCCAGCGACACGGGCGCCGCACCCGCGGCCCGCGCGGCCGCGGCGGGTGACAGTGCGGCCGGGTAGCGGGCCAGCTCGAACGTCGTCGTCACCCCGGACAACCGGATGACCTCGTCCAGGTCACCGGGCTCATCGGGAGCCACGCCGGTCTGGGCCGGCTTCACCACGGCCACGCTCGAACCCCGCAACCGGGCCAGCGCGGCCACGGCCGCGGTCACGACGGTCTTGCCGACCCCGGTGTCGGTCCCACTGACGACGAGAACGCTCACCGGCCCAGCCTAGAACGGGCCGCAGGGCGCACGGTGGACCACGGCGACGGCCCGGAGGACGCCGTGACGGCGCCAGGCCCCGTGCGGGTCAGAGGCCGTCCCCCTGGAGGCCCTCAGCCCCGTGCGGCGACTGGGCTCTGCCGGGCCGTGCCGTGACAGAGCCCGGAGATCACGGACGACGCAGCCGCGTGACGAACTTGTACCGGTCGCCGCGATAGAGGGACTGAGCCCACTCGACGGGGTTGCCGTCGGCGTCGAAGGCGTGGCGGGTCAGGAGGAGCATCGGCAGGCCCACGTCCACGCCGAGCGCCTTGGCGTCGTACGGGGTCGCCAGGACCGTCTCGATGATCTCCTCGGCGTCCGTGAGCCGCACGTTGTAGGCGTTGTGCAGCGTCTCGTACAGCGACGAGTGGACCTCCAGCTCCCGTCGCAGCCGCGGGAAGCGGCGGGCCGACAGGTGGGTCGTGTCGATCGACACCGGCTCGCCGTTGGCCAGGCGCAGCCGGTGGATGCGCAGCACCCGCCCGCCCGGGTTGATCGCCAGGCGGCGGGCCAGCGCCTCGTCCGCGGTGATGTAGCCGATCTCCAGTATCTTCGTGTCCGGCTCGAGCCCGGCGGTGCGCAGGTCGCCGATGTACGACGTGAGCTGGAGCACCTGGGCCACCTTGGGCTGGGCGACGAACGTGCCCTTGCCTTGGATGCGCAGCAGCCGTCCCTCGACCACCAGCTCGGTCAGCGCCTGCCGCACGGTCGTGCGCGAGGTCTCGAACCGTACGGCCAGCGTCCGCTCCGGAGGCAGCGCCGTGCCGGCCGGGAGGCTCTTGGTGAGCTCGAGCAGGCTCCGCTTCACGTCGTAGTACTTCGGTACGCGAGGGCCGTCGTCCGTCACGCTCTCACCTTCACTTCTGCCACGGCGGTGAGGGCGTGTCGGATCACCGCTAGATCATCGGAACTCAGATTGGCCCGAGCGGTCAACCGCAGGCAAGAGCGGCCGTCCGGCACCGAGGGCGGGCGGAAACATCCCACGCGCACCCCCAGCTCCGCACAGGCGGCGGCGGCCAGCACGGCGGTTCCCGGTGCTCCGAGGACCACGGGCACGACCGCGCCCGCCGGCTCGCTCGTCTCCAGGCCGAGCTCGCGGACCGCACGGGCCAGCTCGCCTGCCCTGAGACGCGCGCGTCGAGGCAGCTCGGGCTGATGGAGAAGGATATCCACGGCGGCGGAGGCGGCCGCAACCGAGGCCGGTGCGAGGCCGGTGTCGAAGATGAACGACCTGCCCGTGTCGACCAACGTCTCGATCACCTCCGGCTCTCCCAGCACCGCTCCGCCCTGGGACCCGAGCGCCTTCGACAGTGTGACGGTTCTCACAATGTGAGATTCCCGGAAAAGGCCGGTTGAGTGCACCACTCCGCGCCCGTGTTCGCCGACGACGCCGAGCGAGTGGGCCTCGTCCACGACCAGCAGCGCCGCGTGCCGCGCCGCCACCTCCGACAGCTCGGCGACGGGCGCCAGGTCGCCCTCGACGGAGAACAGCGCGTCCGTGACCACGACGGCCCGCTCCTCCTCGCGGCCCGCGAGCGCCTTCTCCACGGCCGCCACGTCGGCGCGCGGCGTCACCACGACCCGCGCCCGCGCCAGCCGGCAGGCGTCCACGATCGAGGCGTGGTTGCCCGCGCCGGACACCACCAGCCCGCCCCGGCCGAGCGTCGCCACGGCTGCCAGGTTGGCCAGGTAGCCGGAGGAGAACACCAGGGCACCGGCCGCCCCGCAGAAGGCCGCCAGCTTGCCCTCCAGCTCCTGGTGGAGCAGCGTGGAGCCGGTGACGAGGCGGGAGCCCGTCGAGCCGGTGCCCCAGGCGCGCACGGCCTCGACGGCGGCCTCGGCGAGCCGGGGGTCGCGGGCCAGTCCCAGGTAGTCGTTCGAGGCCAGATCGAGCAGGCCGCCGTCGTCAGGGGTGCGGGGGCGCAGCGTGCGACCCAGCCCGGCGGCGCGCCGTGCGGCCGTGGCCGCGCGAAGTCCTGCCAGGGGATTCATGGGGGCATTCAATCAGGGGGCCGGTTTGGCCGTACGGCGGGAAAGCACGCATGATGCAGTGTGCCCACTCTCAGCGACCTCGTCGTCCGCCACACCGCTCTGGACGCGGCGGACCTCGACTGGCTGCACTCGCTGGTCTCCGACTGGCAGCTGCTCGCCGACCTGTCCTTCGCCGACCTCATCCTGTGGGCGCCGCTGCTCCCGTCCGCCGACCGCCCGTCCGTCCCGGACAGCGGGGAGCAGGCCGCGGACAGCGTGCTCGCGGAGAGCGGGCCCCCGGCGGGCGGACGCGGCGCGAACGGGCACGGCGAGCGGTACGAGTGCGGCTGGATCGCGATCGCGCAGATGCGACCGACGACCGGCCCGACCGTCTACCACGACGACATCGTGGGCACGGTCGTCGCCAGGGGCGAGCGCCACCTCATCGACACCGCCTGGAACGAGCGGCGCATCTGCCGTGAGGGCGACCCCGACTGGTCCACGGGCGTCCCCGTGCGCGAGGAGACGATCCCCGTGCGCCGGACGCTGCCCGACGGGCAGGGCCGCTTCCTCGCGGTGATCCAGCGCTCCACCAACCTGTCGTCGGCGCGCACCCCGTCGCGCCTGGAGCTGACCTACCTCCAGAGCGCCTCCGACCTCGCGCAGATGGTCGCGGAGGGGCGCTTCCCGTTCTCCGGCGAGGAGCCGATCCTGGTCCGCTCCCCGCGGGTGGGCGACGGGCTGCTGCGGCTCGACCGGGGCGGCCGGGTGACGTACGCCTCGCCGAACGCGCTGTCGGCCTACCGGCGGCTGGGTCTGCACGCCGACCTCGTGGGCGCCGAGCTGGGCCGGGTGACCGCCACCCTGTGCTACTCCGACGAGCCCATCAACGAAGACCTGATGATCGTGGCCAGCGGGCGGGCCGCGAAGGAGACCGAGGTGGAGTCCGGCGGCACGATCGTGCAGCTGCGCGCCATCCCGCTGATCGTCGGAGGCGGCCGCATCGGCGCGCTGGTGCTCATCCGCGACGTGACCGAGCTGCGGCGGCGCGAGCGGGAGCTGATGACCAAGGACGCGACGATCCGCGAGATCCACCACCGCGTCAAGAACAACCTGCAGACCGTCGCCGCGCTGCTGCGGCTGCAGGCCAGGCGACTCCAGGTGCCGGAGGGGCGCGAGGCGCTGGAGGAGGCGGTGCGCAGGGTCGGCTCCATCGCGATCGTGCACGAGACGCTCTCCCACGCGCCGGAGGAGTTCGTCGACTTCGACGACATCGCCGACCGGGTCATCGCGATGGCGGGGGAGGTGTCGGCGCCGGAGTCCGCGGTCACGCCGCGCCGGGTCGGCGGGTTCGGCGTGCTGCCGTCGCTGATCGCCACGCCGCTGGCGATGGCGATGACCGAGCTGCTGCAGAACGCGCTCCAGCACGGTCGCCCCGAGCGGCTCCAGGTCGTCGTCCAGCCGAGCGCCGAGCGGCTCAACGTGACCGTCTGGGACGACGGTCAGGGAGTGCCGGAGGGGTTCGACCTCGACAGCTCGACGAGCCTCGGGCTGCAGATCGTGCGGACGCTGGTGGAGGGCGAGCTGTCGGGCAGGCTCTCGATCGGGCCCCGGGAGGGCGGGGGCACCGAGGTCACGCTGTCGATCCCGCTGCCCGCCGGCTGACGGCGGCGCGGGGCGAGGCGGGCAGGGGGCCGGCCCGCCGCGGTTGACGCGGCGGGGGACTGCCGGCCGTACAGATCACTCCGAGGTGAGACGGCCTGCCGGGGCAGGGGCTCAGGGGAATGGGGTGTTCGGGTGGGTCTGGCGCGCGGGTCGAGCGCGTGAATCAGGCGGTGGCGCGGGCGCGGGCACGAGCCGTGCGGCGCTTGAGCGCGCGACGCTCGTCCTCGCTCAGGCCGCCCCAGACACCGGCGTCCTGGCCGGACTCCAGAGCCCACTTCAGGCACGCGTCCACGGCCGGACAGGATCGGCAGACCTGCTTGGCCTCCTCGATCTGCATGAGTGCCGGGCCGGTGTTGCCGATCGGGAAGAACAGCTCGGGGTCCACGTCACGGCAGGCAGCTACGTGGCGCCAGTCCATGCGTCCACTCCTTAGTAGATGGAGCCTCTGGGCGGCTCCGTGCGGCTACTTTGTGAAGAGTTTCACTAGGGCGCGCGAGCAAAACCCGGATCATGAAGAACCGGAATTGCTCGCCGGACAGCCGGAACGACCTCGGGGTCGTGGTTAAACGTCCTACGTTCCGACGTCAGTCTTGAGCCTGTCAGCCACGGAGAGTGCACGCAAGGGGGTCACCGCGAAGTTTTGGCCGTAATGGATGTCGGATGCGTCACACAATGACCGAATGTAACCAGCTAGACCAGGACTTGTAACGCGTTCGGGATAGACCGGAATGTTACGGATTCGCGTTCGCCCAGGTAGTCCCCGTCCAGTTGGAAGGCCACCGGGCGGTCCGCGGTCAGGGTGAACCCGGGCTCGTCGTGGAGCTGGACGAGGTGCCGGCCGGACGGGAGGGCGTCACTCTCCGTGAGAATGTGCTGGATGAGCGGAATCAACGAGGTCAGGCCCAGGCGCTGGAGCCCCAGCATGTCCAGGCCCGTCTCGAAGGCGGCCCACGGCGTGGGGCGGACGGGCCGCGTGCCGACGTACGTCCAGGGGGAGGTGTTGGAGATGATCGCCATGTAGATCCCGCTCGCCGTGGGGATGCCCGGACCGGTCAGCGTCATCGGGGGGTGCCGTTTGTCGGTCGCGACATAGTGTCGTAGCGCGGTGTTCACGTAACGGGTGGGCGTCGCCTTGCGGCCGGCGCCGCGGAGGCCCTCGACCGCGCGGACCACCTCGGCGTCGTACCCCATCCCCGCGCAGAAGGTGAAATATCGGCTTTCGTGGCCCCAGAGGGCCTGGCCCAGCCCGACGGTTCTGCGCCGGTCCTCGCGCAGTGCCTCCAGCACCGCCCCGGTGGCCTCGACGGGGTCGTTCGGCAGGCCGAGCCCGCGGGCGAACACGTTGGCGCTGCCGCCCGGGATGACGATCAGCGCCGGCCGCCCCGCGCTCGGGTCGGCATCGGCCGCGGAGTCCTCGGGCAGCAGGGTGCCGGCGGGCAGGGAGGCGGGAGCCGGGAGGACGCCGTCCACGGGATTGAGCAGGCCGTTGACCGTCTCGTTGATGGTGCCGTCACCGCCGAGCACGGCCACCACGTCGTAGCCCTTGGCGCGGGCGGTGGCGGCCAGTGTCGCCGCGTGTCCCCGGTAGCCGGTCTCCTCGACGGTCAGCTCCACGGCCGCGCCGAGCGCCCGGATCAGGACGTTCCGGGTGCGGGCGTTCGTGGTCGTCGCCTTGGGGTTGACCAGCAGCATCGCGCGCATGAGGCCAGCGTATCCATGATGGATGTCTGTCTTGTCGCGATGATCCCTATTTGTTGGGTCAACGTCCGGGCGGCGACCGGACCGGAGGCCGGAGTGGATAGGGTGCCCGTGTGTCCAAGCGCCCCGTGACCCTGCTCGTCGCCGCCGTCGTCGTCGCCCTGGAGGGCCTCGTGACGCTAGGTCTGGGTGGCTATGTGGCGGTCGAGACCCTGCGCGGCCTGGCCGGTGACGTCACCAGCGCCATCGCCGAGGCGGCCTTCGGGGTGCTGATCGGCGCGGGGCTGCTCTGGGTGGCGTGGGGCGGCCTGCTGCGAGGCGAGCGGTGGGGGAGGACCCCCAGCGTGCTCGCCCAGGTCTTCCTGCTGCCCGTCGCGGTGACGCTCATCGACTCCAGCCGGCCGGACCTCGGGGTCCCGCTGGTCGTGGTGGCCGTGGTCGGCCTGGCCGCCCTGCTCGCACCCCCCACCACCAAGGCGTTGTACGGCGACGGCCAGGAAACCGGCTGACAGGAGCGGGCGTCAGTCGTCGGCGGTCAGACCCTCGCGCAGCTGGGCCAGCGTGCGGGCCAGCAGGCGTGAGACGTGCATCTGCGAGATGCCCAGCTCGGTGGCGATCTGCGACTGCGTCATGTTGCCGAAGAACCGCAGCAGCAGGATGCGCTTCTCGCGCGGCGGCAGGCGTTCGAGCAGCGGTTTGAGCGACTCGCGGTACTCGACGCCTTCGAGCGACTCGTCCACGATGCCGAGCGAGTCGGACACGGCGGGCGCGTCGTCGTCGCCGGAGTCGGGCGCGTCGAGGGAGACCGTCGAGTAGGCGTTGGCCGACTCCAGGCCCTCCAGCACCTCCTCCTCGGTCATCTTGAGGTAGGCGGCCAGCTCGGCCACGGTAGGCGCGCGCCCCTCGCGCTGCGACAGGTCGCTGATGGCCTTCGTCAGCGAGAGCTTGAGCTCCTGCAGGCGGCGCGGCACCCGGACCGCCCAGCCCTTGTCGCGGAAGTGTCTCTTGATCTCGCCGACGATGGTCGGCGTCGCGTAGGTGGAGAACTCCACGCCGCGGGCCAGGTCGAACCGGTCGATCGACTTGATCAGCCCGATCGTGGCGACCTGCGTGAGGTCGTCGAGCCACTCGCCGCGGTTGCGGAAGCGTCGCGCGAGGTACTCGACCAGCGGAAGGTGGAGCTCCACCAGCTCGTCCCTGATGCGCTGACGGCGCGGCTCCTCGGGCCCCAGCTCGGCCAGTTCGGCGAACAGCATGCGGGCACGGACCCGGTCGGGCACAGCGTGATCGCTGGTGGCCATGGCTCCAGTCCTTTCCGTCACGCCGGCCTCGCAGCGCCACGGCGCTTACGCAGGACGATCGCCATGCGGTCAGGAGAGTCGGTAGCAGCCTCCACATCGTCGGCCAGGGCGGTCAGGACCATCCAGGCGAAGTCGTCGCGCTTGGGAGCGGAGCTGCCGACCGTCGCCACCTCGACCGTGACCTGCATCTCCTGGCCGCTCAGCTCGAACTCGGCCGTCAGGTCGGTTCCGGGCACGGCCTCGTTCAACAGCATGGCGCACGCCTCGTCGACCGCGATCCGCAGATCCTCGATCTCGTCCAGCGTGAAGTCGAGCCGGGCGGCCAACCCGGCAGTGGCCGTACGCAGCACGGACAGGTAAGCGCTCGCCGCGGGGAGCCTGATGCTCACCACGTCGCGGATACCGGTCTCGCCCTCCATGCGCGTCTCGGTTTCCTCGGTCACGTTCCTCCTCGCGTATACGACGCTGACTGCAACTTACCGCCCCCGAGCGGTGCTTGGACGAATCAGACGCGCCATCAACGGAAAAGGCTCTGTGTAGCGAGTCACCACACAGAGCCTTTACGCCGTTCTACGCGGCCTTGGTCTCCCAGAAGATCTTGGAGATCTCGTCGATCTTGCCGAGCAGGTCCTCGGCCTTGGCGACGTCGACCGTGCCCTTGGCGCCCGCCGCGCCCGCCAGCTTCGTGGCGTCCCAGAAGAGCTGGTGGAGCTGGGGGTACTGCTCCAGGTGCGGGGGCTTGAAGTAGTCGGTCCACAGGACCCACAGGTGGTGCTTGACCAGTTCGGCCCGCTCCTCCTTGATGGTCAGCGCGCGAGCGCGGAAGACCGGGTCCTCGTTGGCGCCGTACTTCTCCATGATCGCCTTGACCGACTCGGCCTCGATCCGGGCCTGGGCGGGGTCATAAACGCCGCAGGGCAGGTCGCAGTGAGCGGAAGCGACATGCTTGGGTCGTAGCAGTCGTGCGAGCATCAGAAAATCCTTCCTTGATGCTGTGTCAGCTTGGTCCACTTACCGACCTTACTCGGGTCTCAGGGCCCGTGCCGGAGGGGGTCTCGGCGTATGAGAGTGCGTGTCGAGGGGGATTCGATGCGTCCCGGCCTGCTGCCAGGAGACTGGCTCCTGGTGCGGCGATCCGTCCCGATCCGGCCCGGCGACGTCGTGGTCGCGCGGCTCCCTGGTGACCCCTCCCGGCTGATCGTCAAGCGGGCCGCCTGGCACGGCGAGGACGGGTGGTGGCTGGAGAGCGACAACCAGCGGGCGTCCGGCCGGCGCGACAGCTGGGACTTCGGGCCCGTCACCGACGTGGTCGGGCGGGTCGTCCTGCGTTACTGGCCGCCGCGCTGTCACTCAGCACGGCGTCACTCTTCAAGGGGTCACTCACCACGGCGGCGCGCGCGGTAGGCCGCCACGTTGGCGCGGCTGGCGCAGCGGGCCGAGCAGTAGCGGCGCGAGCGGTTGGAGGAGGTGTCGAGGAACGCCCTGCCGCAGCGGGGGTCCTGGCAGCGGCCCAGCCGCTCCGCGCCGTGCTCGGCGACCACCGCGGCCAGGCCCATCACGGCGCCGGCCGCGGGGTTCCCGGTGGGGTCCTCGGCCAGGTGCAGATGCCAGTGGCTGCCGTCGTGGGCGGTGAGCTGCGGCCGTACGGGATGGAGCACGAGGAGCGCGTTGAGCAGAGCCACGACCGTCTCCTCGTCCTCGGCGGCGAAGACGGCGGCCAGCTCCTCACGCAGCTCCCGCAGCGCGGGCGGGGGGACGGGGTCGTTGACCAGGCGGACCGCCCACTCGGCGTAAGAGGTCAAGTCCATGCCGGAGTATTACACGGGCGGGGCCGGCTGGGCGCCCTGGACGGGCGCCCAGCGGGACGGTCCTCAGCCCTCGGGGTGCAGGACGCGCCGCAGGAACGTGCGGGTCCGCTCCTCGCGGGGCTCGCCGATGACCTGGGCGGGCGGCCCGTCCTCGACGATGACGCCGCCGTCCATGAACACGACCCGGTCCGCGACCTCGCGGGCGAAGGCCATCTCGTGGGTCACCACGAGCATGGTCATGCCCTCCTCGGCCAGCTTGCGCATGACCGCGAGCACGTCGCCGACCAGCTCCGGGTCGAGCGCCGAGGTCGGCTCGTCGAACAGCATCAGGTCGGGGCCCATGGCCAGCGCCCGGGCGATGGCCACGCGCTGCTGCTGGCCGCCCGAGAGCTGGGCGGGGTAGGAGCCCGCCTTCTCGCCGACGCCCACCCGGTCGAGGTTGGCCCGGGCGATCTCCTGGGCCTCCTTCTTGCCGCGCCCGAGCACCCGCTGCTGGGCGATCATGACGTTCTGCAGGGCGGTCATGTGCGGGAAGAGGTTGAACTGCTGGAACACCATGCCGATGCGGCGCCTGACCGCGTCGATGTCCACGTCGGGGTCGGTGACCTCGACGCCCTCCACCAGCACCTTGCCCCTGGTCGGCTGCTCCAGCAGGTTCACGCAGCGCAGCAGCGTGGACTTGCCCGAGCCCGACGGGCCGATGACGCACACCACCTGACCGGACTCGACGGTGCAGTTGATGCCCTGCAGCACCTCGTTCTTGCCGAAGTGCTTGTGCAGGTCCTTGATCTCGATGGCGGGCGTCATCGGGCCCTCACCTTCCGCTTCTCCAGCCGGGTCGTGAGGTGGCCCAGCGGGATCGTGACCAGCAGGTACGTCAGGCCGGACACCATGATGGGCGTGGCGTTGGCGTACTGCGAGGCAAGGTCGTTGCCGAACTTGGCCAGCTCGACGTACTCACCGGATACGCCCAGGAAGAGCACCAGCGACGAGTCCTTGAGCAGCGCGACGAACTGGTTGGTGGTCGGCGGTATGACGATCCGGATGGCCTGCGGGATGACCACGGTGACCTGCGACCTGAAGGCGGACATGCCGAGCGACCGCGCGGCCTCGGTCTGGCCCTTCGGCACGGCCTGCAGGCCGGCCCGGAACACCTCCGCCTGGTAGGCCGCGCCGACCAGGCCGAGGCCCAGGATGCCCTGGCCGTACGTGCCGCCGGGCACCGCGAAGCCGGGCAGGGCCAGCGGCAGGAAGGTGATCAGCAGGAAGATGAGCAGGGCCGGCAGACCGCGGAAGATCTCGATGTAGAGCCCCGAGATCCAGCGGTACGGCCGGACGGTGGACAGCCGCATGAGCGCGAGGACCAGCCCGAGCACGAAGGAGAAGAGGAACCCGCCCACCGCGTAGATGACGGTGTTCCTCAGCGCGACCGTGAACAGCTCGGGCAGCGCCTTCTCCGCCACGTCCAGCTTGGCGAAGTTCTGCGCCAGGCTGGGCCAGTCGGCGTACAGGACGACGCCGACGAGGATGGCGAGCAGGACGACGTACTGGACCGCGCGGCTGATCCGCTGCTTCTTGCGCGGGCTGAGCCGGGCCTTCGCGCCCGGCTCAGCCGTCACCGGCGGTGGTAGGTGGTCCGTCATGGATCAGCTCAGCTCGCCCGGCTTCTTGCCGAACCACTTCACGAAGATCTTCTCGTACGTGCCGTCGGCCTTGGCCTGGGTGATCGTGTCGTTGATGGTCTTGAGCAGGACCGGGTCGGCGTTCTTCTTCAGGCCGATGCCGTACTGCTCGCCCGTGTCGAGGCTGGCGATCAGCTCGAACTTGTCGGCGATCTCCGGCTTCTTCAGCCAGGTGAGCACCACCGGGAGGTCCTGCACGATCACGTCGGCCTGGCCGGCTTGCAGCGCCAGCAGCTCCTTGGAGGAGTCGGCGTACTCGGTCGGGTCGAACCCATGCTTCTTGACGTAGTCGAGGCCGGTCGTGCTGGCCTGCGCGCCGAGCTTGAGGCCCTTGGCCTTGACGTCCTCCAGCGACTTGGCGCCCGTGCCCTTCTTGGCCAGCAGGGCCTGCGTGGCGTCGAAGTACGGCTCGGAGAACGTGATGTTCTGCTTGCGCTCAGGGGTGATCGTCATGCCGGCCGCGGCGACGTCGCACTTGCCGGTGGCCATGGCCGCGCCGCTCTTGATGACCGCGAAGTCGATGTCCACGATCTGCTGCTGAACGCCGAGCTTCTTGGCGACCAGGTCGACGATGTCCACGTCGAATCCGACGACCTTGCCGCTCGCGTCCTTGAACTGGAACGGCTCGTACGGGATGTTCGTGCAGGTCGTGAGCTTGCCCGGGGTGACGAGCTTGGCTCCGCCCGCGGCCGTGCCGCCTCCGGTGGTGGCGGAGGTGGAGCTGCTCCCCGAGCCACCGCCACAGCCGGACAGCGCCAGGACGGCGGTAAGGGCGAGCGCGCCGATGGCTTGGCCGCGGCTGCTCCTGGGCCAGAGGGCCATGTCAGGCCTCCTCGTGAGATATACCAAAAAGTCGGATTTGGTGAAGTTTAAGTGGCAGGTTGCCCGGGTCCGTCATCGGACATTTAACAATGTGTCAACGGAACGGCGTCGGCAGGGCTACCTGTGGTCGTGTCGGCCTGTGGCACTATGGGGCGACGGGTGACCCCCGTAACCCCTCACGAGACGTTCGGGAGGGGACCCTGGCGGCTACCGAAGCCAGGCCTCTCGCGCCGTCTGCCGAAGGTCCTTCGTCCGTCCGATGAGTACTGGGGTCTCTCTGTGACTGCCTTTCCTGCTTCGTCAGCATCCTCCCCCCACGATCAACTCGACCTCGATCCCGTCTTCGCCCTGCACCGCGGCGGCAAGCTGGAGGTCCGCTCCACCATTCCCGTCCGCGACGCCGATGACCTGTCACTGGCCTACACCCCCGGTGTCGCGCGGGTCTGCACGGCCATCGCCGACACGCCGTCCCTCGTCAACGACTACACGTGGGTCTCCAACGTGGTGGCCGTCGTCTCCGACGGCACCGCCGTCCTCGGCCTCGGCGACATCGGCCCGGCCGCCGCCATGCCGGTCATGGAGGGCAAGGCGCTGCTGTTCAAGGAGTTCGGCGGCGTCGACGCGGTCCCGATCTGCCTCGACTGCACCGACGTGGACGCGCTCGTCGAGACCGTCGTCCGGCTCGCGCCCTCGTTCGGCGGCATCAACCTCGAGGACATCAGCGCCCCGCGCTGCTTCGAGGTCGAGGACCGCCTGCGCGAGCTGCTCGACATCCCTGTCTTCCACGACGACCAGCACGGCACCGCCATCGTCGCCCTGGCCGCCCTCACCAACGCCGCCCGCCTCACCGGCCGCACGCTCGGCGACCTGCGTGTCGTCGTCGCCGGGGCCGGGGCCTCCGGCGTCGCCGTCACCCGCATCCTGCTGGAGGCCGGCATCGGCGACATCGCCGTGGCCGACTCCAAGGGCATGATCCACCCCGGCCGCGACGGGCTCAACCCGGTCAAGGCGGCCCTGGCCCGCGACACCAACCGGGCCGGCCACCAGGGCTCCACCGAGGAGGCGCTGGCCGGGGCCGACGTGTTTCTCGGCCTGTCCGGCTCCACCGTGTCGGAGGAGGCCATCGCGTCCATGGCGCCCGAGTCGATCGTGTTCGCGCTGTCCAACCCGACGCCCGAGGTGCCCCCGGCCGTGGCCGCGCGGCACGCCCGGGTGGTCGCCACCGGCCGCTCCGACTTCCCCAACCAGATCAACAACGTCCTCGCCTTCCCCGGCGTCTTCCGCGGGGCGCTCGACGTCCGCGCCACCACCATCACCGAGAACATGAAGGTCGCCGCCGCCACCGCGCTCGCCGCCGTGGTGGGCGACGACCTCGCGGCCGACTACGTCATCCCCAGCCCCTTCGACGAGCGCGTCGCCCCCGCCGTCACCGCCGCCGTGGCCGAGCAGGCCAGGAGGGACGGGGTCGCTCGCGTCGAAGGGTGACGCGTACAGCATCCGCCGGGCCGGCGTCCGGGTAGTTCGCGCGAGCATCGGGAAAGCGCAAAACTTCCTTTACTCAGCGTGCTATAACAGGAGCCCTCTGTAAGGACGCCGGCTCCGCCTCCCTCGGTGAGGAGGCCACGACGTGGCCGGCTCCACTCCCGCGGTGAGGAGAGCGATGACACGCGAGCCCAACAGACTGCTGCGGCAGCTCATCGCGGAGTCGGGCTTCTCCCACAAAGGGCTGGCCAGGCGCCTCAACGAGCTGGGCGCGACGCGCGGCGCCCCGGGCCTGAAGTACGACCACAGCTCCGTCCTGCGATGGATCGGTGGTCAGCGGCCCAGGGAGCCCGTGCCGGCGCTGCTCGGCGAGATCTTCGCGCTCCGGCTCGGCAGGCCCGTCAGACCCGAAGACCTGGGCATGCCGACGATCATCACCCCCCTCGACCTCGGGCAAGAGTTCACGCACACGTGGCAGGAGGGGGTCGCGACCGTGACGGCGCTGTGGAAGGCCGACGTGGAGAGAAGGAGATTCCTGATCGACTCCACGTTCGCGATAGGAGCGGGCTCCGTGGGAGCCGTACGCTGGCTGACGTCCCCACCGGAAGACCGCCTCGACGGCGGCGGCCCACGCCGCGTGGGCCGGGCCGACATCGCGGCCATCCACGAGGTGACCCGCTCCTTCGGCGAGCTCGACAACCGGTTCGGCAGCGGGCGCGTGCGCGCGTCCGTGGTCAAGTACCTCGACACCGCCGTCGCGCCGCTCCTCAAGGACGGCACGTACGGCGAGAGCACCGGCAAGCAGCTCGCCGCCGCCGCGGCCGAGCTGACCCGGCTGGCCGGCTGGATGGCCTACGACCTGGAGCAGCACGGCCTCGCCCAGCGCTATCTCATCCAGGCGCTGCGCCTGGCCAGGGGCGCCGGCGACGACGCGCTCGGCAGCGAGATCCTGGCGGGGATGGCCCACCAGGCCATCTACATGGGACAGCCGGCCCACGCCCTCGACCTCGCCAGGGCCGCCCAGCTCGCGGCGCAGCGGTCGGGCATCCAGACCCTGATGGCCTCCTGCCACGTGCTGGAGGCCCACGCCCACGCCGGTCTCGGCGACGCCCACGCCTGCGGCGCCAGCCTCCACCAGGCCGAGCTGGCCTTCGACCGCCGCTCGCCGGGGCGTGAGCCGGCGTGGCTGAGCTACTTCGACGAGGCGTACCTCTCGGCCAAGTTCGCCCACTGCTTCCGCGACCTCGGCGACGGGGAGCGGGCCGTGCGCCAGGCCCGCCGCTCGCTCGACATGGACGGCCGCTACGTGCGGGGCCGCATGTTCAACCTGTCGCTCCTGGCCGCCGGGCTGCTGCAGTGCGGCGAGCTGGAGGAGGCGTGCGGGGTGGCGGCGGGCGCGCTCGACCTCGCCGGGGAGCTCCAGTCGGTCAGGTCCCGGTCCTACGCCACGGACCTGCGCCGGCGGCTGGAGCCGTACCGGCGCGAGCCCGCGGTGACGTCCCTGTACGAACGCACCCGGGCCCTGGCGCCGGTCTGACCTTCTTCCTTCTCCTGGCTTCCTTCTACTGGCCGATCAGCTCGCCGTTCGGGCCGACGACCGTCTTCGTCGCGGCGTAGTTCGCCTTGTTGTAGACGTCGGCGACCTCGCCGTCGAAGTAGGCGGAGCTGATGAAGTCGATCCGGTCGTTGCCGTCCTGGTCGTGGAACAGGCTGGTGACGCCGTTGAGGTAACCGGTGCGCTTGTTGTTGTCGTACCGGAGCAGCCACGGCGCGCCGTCGGACCCGCCGGTCATCGAGCACTTCAGCACCTGGTGCGTCTCGACCTTGAACATGTTGACCTGGTAGGTCTTGGTGCCGCTCTTGCCGGAGCACACCTTGGGGGTCAGGCCGGTGAAGGGGCGGTCGCCGTCGGGGTGCGGGGCGGACGGGTAGCCGAAGACGGTGACCTTCTGGCCCATGGGCTGGTTCCACGCCACACCCTGGCCGCCGACGACGTCACCGAGCCGCCCGGCGTCCTTGGCCAGGCCGATGACGTACTCACCCTTGTAGTACTGGCGCGAGGTGCCGGGCTTGACCCACTTCTGCGTGTAGAAGCGGGTGATCGTGTAGTTGCCGCGCGCGTCCTCGGCCTTCTTGCCGACTCCCTTGTACGCGTCGTACTCCGGCTTGGTCACCAGCGCGGTCTCCGGCTCGCCGAACTTGTAGCCGTTGCCCTTGCCGGTCCTGGCGTCCTTGTACGCCTCCTCGCCGACCTCGTCCTTCTCGACGACCGCGCCCGGGTAGTCGGGCCCGACCTTGTCGGCCGGCTTGTCCTCACCCTCGGACCAGCAGGTGCCGAGGTTGAGCAGGCACTTCCCGAAGTCGGCGGCGCTGATCTCCTCGCGCTTGATCCACTTGTCGCCCGCCCACTTGTCGTACTCGGCCTTCGTCACCGTCTTCTCGCCGGCGAGGCTGAAGCCGTTGTGCACGGCCACGAACGCGAAGTCACCGTCGTAGTCGTCGTAGACGTCGAGGTCGTAGGCGGTGAAGGCGTACGCGCCCGCGTAGACGCCGAAGGGGGCCTTGCCCTGGTAGTAGCCGGGCACGAACACCCACTTGCTGAAGACGTCCTTGCCCTGCTCGTACACGCAGTGGCCGGCGGTGGCGACCAGGTTGCGGTTCCTGGACCGGATCGAGGTGGCGGAGCACCAGCGGTAGTCGCCGCCGCGGTCGAGGAAGAAGACCTTGCCGATCGTCTTCGGCAGGTTCACGTTCTTGGTCTTCGCGGCCGCGCCGGTGGTGCCCGTGGGAGCCGCCATGCCCGGCTTGCCGTCAGCCGAGGTGGTCGAGGGGCGGACGAGCTTGGGGACGTCCTTGGCGTCGACGCGGAACTCGGTGGCCTTCTTCAGCGCGGCGCCGTTGGCATCCAGCCAGAAGTACGCGGCGCTGTAGGCGTCGGCGGGCTTGGGGGAGAGGGGGTCACTCGCCCAGGTCGGCGTGGCGGTGGCGGGGGCGGCGAGGGCGGCGGCGCTGAGACCGGCGACGGCGAGGGGGACGAGCAGGCGCTTCACTGGGGGGCTCCACAAAGTTGTCAAGAGGTTGGTTAGGACCCTATCGACACAACCGTAACTTTGGTAACCCCACGTACCAGAAGAGACGAACTGCTCCGAGAAAGGCCGAAGGGCCCGGCAGAAGCCGAGCCCTTCGGGTGAAGCAGGTGAACGATGACCTAGGTCGTCGTTCGGATACCGCGACGAACTACTTGACGAGCTTGCCGGACCACACGGCCGAAGCGGCCTTGTAGATCGCGGCGGTCTCGCCGTCGAAGATCGGCGAGGTGATCGTCTCGTAGCGGTTGTTGCTGTCCGCGTCGACGATCAGGCTGGTCACACCGGTGACGTAGCCGAGACGCTTGGCGTTGCTGTACTTGGCCAGCCAGGGGCCACCGTCGTAGCCGGCGGTCACCGGGCAACGGAGCGACTGGTGCTCCTCGACCTTCTTGGCCGGAACCTGAAGGACCTTGGAGGCAGTCTTGCCGTAGCACCACTTCGGCGTGACACCCGTGTAGGGCTTGTTGCCGTCGGGGTGCGGGCCCGCCGGGTAACCGAAGGTACGGACGACGGCACCAGCAGGCTGGTTCCACGCCACACCCTGGCCACCGACGTTGTCACCGAGGCGGCCGACGTCCTTGAGGGCGCCGTCCACGATGTAGTACGCGCCGACCCAGTACACTTCCTTGGTGGTCGACTTGACCCACTTCTTGATGTAGTACTGCTGCTTGAACCAGTTGACCGGCGTGCCGGTGTTGACCTTGCCGTCCTTGTCAACGGTCCACAGCTTGCCGAGGAACTTGCCGTCAGCCTTCTCGGCGAGGAGCTTCTTGTACTCCTCCTCGCTGATCGCCATCTTGCTGGCCTCGGTCGGGCCGACGAACTTGGCGTTGTTGTCGAAGCCGTCGGGCGCCTTGTTGTAGTCGTAGTCCGTGACCTCGGTGGCGGTCAGCTTGACGCCGTCCTTGCCCGTGGCGGTGTAGTACTCCAGGACGCTCTTAACGTCGACAGCGTCCTTGGGCTTGCCGACCGTCTCGGGGGAGCTGGTGATGCTCTCCTTCTGGAACGGACCGTTCTCACCGTACTTGGCGACCCCAGCAGAGTACTCCTCCGCCGAGATCTCCTTCTTGTCGATGAACTTCTCGCCCTTGAAGCCGTCGAACTCGGACTTCGAGACCTGCTTGGCGGAAGCGCCAGCGGGGCCGGCGATGCCGTTGTACACGGTCACGAACGCGTAGTCGCGGTCGAAGTCCTCGTAGACGTCGAGGTCGTAGTGGGTGAAGGCCTGCTTGCCCACGTACACACCGAACGGCGTCTTGCCCTGGTAGTAACCCGGGACGAAGACCCAGCGCGACACGACCTCGTTGTTGGCCGCCATGTCGTAGACGCAGTGCCCGGCCGTGGCGACCAGGTTGCGGTACTGCGACTGGATGGAGGTGCCGGAGCACCAGTACAGCTTGCCGTCGCGACCCTCGAAGAAGACCTTGCCGATGGTCTTCGGCAGGTTCACGTTCTGGGTCTTGACCGCGACCTTCTTCTCCTCGCCGATCGGCAGAGCCGAGCCCGGCTTGGTGTCGGCGGAGTAGCCACCGCCGCTCTTGATCTTCTTGACCTCGAGCGAGTCGGGGTTGAAGGCAACGGCCTGCGTCAGAGCGGCGTTGTTGGACTTGGTCCAGAAGTTGAGGACCTCAGCAGCCTGAGCCTCGGTCTTGGCCAGAGCGTCGCTCGCGACGTCGCCCTGGGCCTGAGCGGTGCCGGCCAGACCAGCAGCCAGCAGACCGGTGGCCAGAATGGCGCCACCGGCGGGGAGGAGGATGCGCTTCAAGGTAACTCCTTGGGCTGTCGTGGAACGCTTCTTGCGTCCCATGCGTCAGTAAAGGGATAGCCAGAACATACAGGCGTGATCTTGGTGACGGGAAGCCACTTTGGAAGGAAAAGAGGGGGCTTGTCGCCCGTGATCGTTCTGTGATGTTTAGACCGGCTATCCCTGCGACTTGTCCGGAGTGCCTGACGCGCCCGTTTTCCCTGATCAACATAAGCGTGTTGTCAGTGTGACTACAGAGGGCAGCGTGTCGATGATCCGCACCGGTTCCGGATAGTGTGACGCAGATCACATAGCTTTGATGGCACCGTCTGCGCGCCCGATGCGTCCAAACGGCTCGCACTTTCCCCGGGAACGCCGAAGGGCCCGGCGAAAGCCGGGCCCTTGACGAGTGACGCGGGGTGGATCGGCCTCAGGCCGATCGCGGAGCGTTACTTAGAGGATCTTGCCGGACCACACGTTCGAGGCGGACTTGTAGATCGCCGCGGTCTCGCCGTCGAAGTACGGCGAGGAGATGTAGTCGACGCGACCGTTGGCGTCCTGGTCGTTGAAGGTGCTGGTGACACCGTTCACGTAGCCGAGACGCTTGCTGTTGCTGTAGTTGACCAGCCACGGACCACCGTCGGCGCCCTCGGTCATCGAGCACTTGAGGGCCACGTGCTCCTCGATCTTCTTGGCGGCGGAGCCGACAAGCTTCTTCGAGGTCTTCCCGTAGCACCACTTCGGCGTGATGCCGGTGAAGTTCTTGTTGCCGTCGGGGTGCGCCGCGGCCGGGTAGCCGAACACGCGGACGTACTTGCCGGTGGGCTGGTTCCAGGCGACACCCTGACCGCCGACGTTGTCACCGAGACGGCCGGCGTCCTTGGCGACGATGTCGACGATGTAGAACGCGCCGACCCAGTACAGCTCCTTGGTGGTCGACTTGACCCACTTCTTGATGAAGTACTGCTGCTTGTGCCAGTTGATCTCGTTGCCCTTGGCGTCCTTGTCCGCCCAGAGCTTGCCGAGGAACTTGCCGTCAGCCTTCTCCGCCTGGAGCTTCTTGTACTCCTCCTGGCTGATGGCCACAGCGCTGGCCTTGGTGGGGCCGACGAACTTGGCGTTGTTGTCCAGGCCGTTCGGCGCCTTGGTGTAGTCGTACTCCGTCACCTCGGTGGCCGTCAGCTTGACGCCGTCGATGCCCTGGGCGGTGTAGTACTTGAGGGCTTCCTTGGCGGTCGTGACGCCGGCAGGCTTGCCGACCGTCTCGGGCGCCGAGGTGATGCTCTCCTTCTGGAACGGGCCGTTCTCGCCGTACTTGGAGACGCCGGCGTCGTACTCCGCCGCGCTGATCTCCTTCTTGTCGACGAACTTCGTGCCCTTGTAGGAGTCCCACTCGGACTTGGTGACCTGCTTGGGGCCACCGCTGAGCTGGATGCCGTTGTACACGGTCACGAACGCGTAGTCGCGGTCGTAGTCCTCGTACACGTCGAAGTCGTAGTGCGTGAACGCCTGCTTACCGACGTAGATGCCCCACGGCGTCTTGCCCTGGTAGTAGCCCGGGACGAAGACCCACTTGGACATGACGTCCGTGTTGCCGGCCGTGTCGTAGACGCAGTGGCCGGCCGTGGAGACCAGGTTGCGGTACTTGGACTGGACGGAGGTGGCGGAGCACCACTTCTTCTCGCCCTTGCTGTTGACGAAGAAGACCTTGCCGATGGTCTTCGGCAGGTTCACGTTCTGAACCTTGACCGTGGTCTTCTTCTCCTGGCCGATCGGCGAGGCCGAGCCCGGCTTGGTGTCGGCGCTGTAGCCGCCCTTGCTCTGGAGCTTGGCGACGTCGCTCTTGTCCCAGACATTGGACTCGGTCGCGGCCTTGAGGGCCGCACCGTTGCTCTCGGCCCAGTACTGGGCGATGGCCTTGGCGTCGGCCGCGCTCTTCGCCATCGGGTCGGTGGCGACGTCTCCGGCGGCCGAGGCGGAACCGGCCAGGCCGGCAGCCAGAAGGCCGGTAGCCAGGATGGCTCCACCGGCGGGGATGAGGATGCGCTTCAAGGGAACTGCTCCTTGGTCTGTCGTGAGACGCAACTTGCGTCCCATGCGTCAGTAAAGGGATAGCAAGGAACATAGCGCGGTGATCTCCGCAGGTGGAACCCGGTTTGACTGATTCGGTAGGCACCCTTACCGCCGTGACCCTTCCGTTACCTGTCAGTGATCTTAGTGGTCGGTGATCATGAGGTCACGTTTTCGCTGGGTATCGCGGCGTTCGGTAAGGCCCGAGTAAAGCTGGATCAATCGGACATGACGGAGAGTGTTCGGGTATATGTGACCTAGATCACAGGAACCAAAACGGGCTCCAACTCCGTCTAATCCGGCTCCGCAGTCCGATGATCTTCGGAATCGGCGTCGGGAACGGGGTTCGCGACCCCTCCCCGCCTCTTCGCCTCCCAAACCGGAGACACGAAAAAGGGGCCCGGCAGAAGCCGGGCCCCTCTCCGAAGCGGGGTGTTACTTGTACAGCTCGCCGTTAGGGCCGACGATCTTGCCCGACCAGACGTTCTTGGCCGCGTTGTAGACCGACGCCGTCTCCCCGTCGAAGTACGGCGAGGTGATGTAGTCGATCCGGTCGTTGCCGTCCTGGTCGGCGAACGTGCTCGTCACGCCGTTGACGTAGCCGAGGCGCTTGCTGTTGCTGTAGTTGCTCAGCCAGGGGCCGCCGTCGAAGCCCGGGGTGACCGGGCACTTGAGGCCCACGTGCTCCTCGATCTTGAGCCACGAGGCGCCCACGGCCTTGCCGGTGGTCTTGCCGTAGCACCACTTCGGCGTCACGCCGCTGTAGGGGCGGTTGCCGTCCGGGTGCGGGCCGGCCGGGTAGCCGAACGCGCGCACGTCCTTGCCGGTGGCCTGGTTCCACGCCACGCCCTGGCCGCCGACGTTGTCGCCCAGGCGTCCCGCGTCCTTCGACAGCAGGATGTAGTAGTGGCCGCCCCAGCTGCGCTTCGGGCCGCTGAACCGCTCGTAGTCCTTGCGGTCCACCTGCTTGACGCCCTCGAAGGCGATGCCGTTGAAGACGGTCACGAACGCGTAGTCGCGGTCGTAGTCCTCGTAGACGTCGAAGTCGGTGTGGGTGAACGCCTGCTTGCCCACGTAGATGCCGAACGGCGCCTTGCCCTGGTAGTAGCCGGGCACGAACACCCAGTTGCTCAGGACGTCCTTGTTGCTGTCCGTGTCGTACACGCAGTGGCCGGCCGTGGCGACCAGGTTGCGGTAGTTGGACTGGACCGACGTGGCCGAGCACCACCGGAACTTGCCGGACCCGTCGACGAAGAAGACCTTGCCGACCGTCTTGGGCAGGTTGACGTTCTGCACGCGGCCGATGGGCTTCTTCTCCTCGCCGATGGGCGAGGCGCTGCCGGGGTTGCCGTCCGCGGTGTAACCGCCCTTGGAGACGACCTTCCGGACCTCCTTGTCGTCCCAGGTGTACGCCGTGGCGGCGCGCAGCGCGGCGCCGTTGGAGGCGAGCCAGAACGACGCGACCGAGGAGGCCTGTGACGTGTTGCGGGCCATGGGGTCGGTGGCGATGTCGGCTCGGGCCTGCGCGGTGCCGGTCAGGCCGGCGGCCAGGAGGCCGGTCGCCAGGACGGCGCCACCGGCCGGGAGGAGGATTCGCTTCAAGGTAACTCCAGGCTTTGCCTTGTGCTGTCGTGGGGCTCCGTACATCCCCCGATGCAGCAATTGGACAGCCGGGAACCTATCGGGCTGACTGCGTGTCTGGGAATTTGCGGAAGATCATGTCAGGCGTGTGTGAAGCGGCCGTGATCGTTCCGAGATCCGATCTTCGCTGATCACCGTGATGGTTGCCACGCTACGTGTGCATTACGTCACATTTGCGGGGGTGGTGACCGCCGCCGCGTGCCGGTAGACCTCGCCGGTGGCGGTGGTGAAGTTGGGGGAGGAGACGGCGTCGTAGCCGTCCTTGGCGTCCCGGTTCCAGGTGAGGCTGTTGATGCCGTTCAGCGAGCCGAGGCCCTGTCCGGCCTGGTAGTCGATCAGCCAGGGGCCGCCGCTGGCGCCCGCGGTGAAGTTGCACGGCTGGATCTGCACGCCGTACTGCAGGTCGAGGCTGGGGGCGACGGTCCAGCGAGTGCTGCCCGCGCAGCTCAGCAGCTTGCGCCCGTCGAACGGCCGGGTGCCGTCGGGTTGCGGGCCGGCCGGGTAGCCGAAGGTGGTGACGTGGCTGCCCACGCCCTTGGCGACCGCGAGGCCCTGGCCGCCGACGATGTCCTGGAGGCGGCCGACGTCCTGCATGACGAGCTTTCCGCCCTTGGAGACCCAGGTGAAGCCGCGGTGCACGGTGACGAACGCGTAGTCGTAGTCGTAGTCGCCCCGGCCGGGCCAGTGCTCGTGCATGCTGATCGCCGCGCCGACGTAGATGCCGTCAGGCGTCTCGCCGTTGGGGCCGGGGTTGGGGACGAAGATCCAGGAGTCGGCGGGCTTGGCCTGGCGGGCGTCGTACGCGCAGTGCGCGGCGGTGGCGACGACGCTGCGGTTCTTGGCGGCGATCGAGCTGGCCGAGCACCAGTACTCCTTGTCGCCGAACCGGAAGAACACCTTGCCCATGGTCCGGGCGGCCGAGCCCTTCGACGGCAGCTCCGGCGACACGCTGAGCGGGATCTTGGTCGCCTTGGCCGGGGTGAGCTCCGGGCTGGGGACGGTGGTGGCGCCCGCCGACGTGGAGGACTGGGACCCCGGCGTGGCGGGGCTGTAGCTGTCGGCCTTCTTGAGACGGTCCGGCTTCCAGGTCTCGGCGACCTTCTGGACGTCCGCGGCCGTCTTGGCCAGGGTCACCGAGTAGACCCAGCTGCTCGTCCTCGCGGACGCGCTCGCCGCTGCCACAGGCCCCCCGAGTGAGGTCACCCCAAGCGCGAGCAGCGCGCTGAGCGCGACGGCTGCCAGTCGCCGGACCGGGGGGATCATGGAAATGCCTTTCCTTAGGGTGTTAAGGGTGGATTTTTCCAGATCAACTGACTGTATTGCAGCTCAGATAGAGATTCGTTATCTGATCAAGTGTGACTTGTGTCCCATAAGAACGGTGTCAAGGAGGCCGTCCGGATAGGTGAGACTGCTCCCTCGTGTCGGTCGTTGCCGCAGGTCAGAGGCCAAGGCAGGCTGCGAGCATGCGTCGACTTCTCTGTCTCGCCGTGCTTTCCTGTACGGCATTCGCCGCCTCGCCCGCCGTGGCCGAGACTCACTCTCCCGACACGGACCGGAGGCTTTTCGTGATCATTGTTGGCGACAAGGGGGGCGTGCTGTCCTGCAAGTCGCGCTCGTCCAAGCCCGCCTGCATCGCCCTCGAAAGGGCCGGCGGCGACCCCGCACGGCTGCCCTCGCGGACCGACGCGGTCTGCACGATGGAGTACAACCCGGTGCGCGTCTCGGCGCTCGGCATCTGGGCGGGCCGGCCGATCCGCTACGAACGTACGTTCTCCAACGGCTGCGAGATGTCGGCGGCGACGGGCCCCGTCTTCCAGATGTCCTGACAGACACGCCCTGACCACCATGCCCTGACGGACCTGCCATGACGGGACCTCGGCCATCGGCCGGGGTCCCGTCGTCATGCGTACGCGCCGCGGGGGGGAAGAGCAATGTGGCGATCAGGTGAATGCGCCAAGCAGCGTCACTGGTCTGGACTGGGGCGGAAGGCGAGAGCCCGCACGACATGAGGACGGCCGTGGCCGATCAGTTCGACGTCATCGAGGCCGGAGGGCAGAGCCGCCGCCGGCGGTTGACCGGCGTGGCGGTGGTCGTGGCGCTGCTCGCCGTCGCGGTCGCCGGGCTGCTCGCCGGCCGCGACCCCGCCCCCGGCCCCGATCCGCGGTCCCTCACCACAGGACACGGGACGATCCGTCCCGCCGCGCCCCTGACCACGACGAGGGCCGCGCCCAACCTCCTGCAGGTCACCCCCAGGGCGAAGGGCGGCGACGAGGTCCTCCGCGTCGTCTTCCCCGACGGCACCCCCGCCGAGGTCCGCTACCCGTCGCGGCTCGGGCTCGCCGCGCTCGGCTCGCGGCCGTTCCAGGGCGTCTGGGTGGCCGGCCAGTACCGCCGCATGTCCGCGCCGTACGGCGGCGAGGCCGAGGTGTCGAAGGGCGGCCGGCCGCTGCGGAGCCTCACGCCGAACGTCGACCTGTACCCGCGCCAGCCGGGCAGCGGCTCGTACGGGCAGGTGCTGCTGTTCGCGTTCGGCCACTGGCGCCTCGCGCTGTACGACCGGCCCGACGGGCTGACCTTCGAGCAGCGCATGGGGGCGGCCGGGCACATCCGCGGCCGGGTGACCAAGGGCGGCTACCTGGTGCTGACCGCCACGGCCCCGGTCCGCCTGGCCGAGCCGGGCGAGACGGTCCAGGGCGACCCGGTGGGGCCGCAGCTCTGGTTCGGCGGCGTGACGGGTGACGTCGTGGGCCTCATCCCGGTGCCGGACTGCGGCCGCGCCTCCCAGCCGCCCATGATGATCGACCGCCGTGGCCGGCCGGCCAGGACCGTCTGCCGCGACGGGGTGCAGATCGCAGCCTCCGGCTCGCCCGCGTTCGTCGAGCGGGCGGTCAAGGAGATCCGGATCACGCTGAAGTAGGGTGCGGCCATGTTCGCCGTAACCGCCACACAGACCGATCCCGACAACCCTCTGGCCGGGCTGACGCTCGGTGAGCGGCCCGAGCCCGAGACCCGGGACGGCTGGACCACCGTCACCGTACGGGCCGCCGCGCTCAACCACCACGACCTGTGGACGCTCAAGGGCGTCGGCATCCGCCAGGACCGGCTGCCGATCGTGCTCGGCTGCGACGCGGCCGGGGTCGACGAGGACGGCAACGAGGTCATCGTGCACGCGGTGATCGGCAGTGGCGCCGACGAGACGCTCGACCCGAAGCGCTCGCTGCTGTCGGAGGTCCACGACGGGACGTTCGCCGAGCGGGTCGCCGTGCCGCGCCGCAACCTCGTGCCCAAGCCGGCCGCGCTCACGTTCGAGCAGGCGGCGTGCCTGCCGACGGCCTGGCTGACCGCCTACCGGATGCTCTTCGACAAGGCGGGGCTGCAGCCGGGCTCGACGGTGCTCGTGCAGGGGGCCGGCGGCGGCGTCGCCACCGCGCTGATCGCGCTCGGCCGCGCCGGGGGCTTCCGCGTCTGGGCCACCAGCCGCTCGGCGGACAAGCGGGAACGGGCCCTGGAGCTGGGAGCCGACCAGGTCTTCGAGACGGGCGCGCGGCTGCCCGAGCGGGTGGACGCGGTGATGGAGACCGTCGGCCAGGCCACCTGGGACCATTCGCTCAAGTCGCTCAGGCCGGGCGGCCGGATCGTGGTCTCGGGCGCGACCAGCGGCGCGGTGCCGCCGGCCGACCTCAACCGGGTCTTCTTCCTCCAGCTCTCCGTGGTGGGCACCACCATGGGCACCCGTGACCAGCTCCAGCGCCTGGCGGTCTTCCTGGAGCAGACGGGGGTACGGCCGGTCGTGGACCGGACGCTGCCGCTGGCCGAGGCCCGTGACGGGTTCGCCGCGCTGGCCGCGGGAGACGTGTTCGGCAAGATCGTCTTCACCGCCTGACACGGAGATCTGGCGCGACCTGGGAACGGGCCGCGCCTTACTGTCACCGGAGCGCGTCGCGGATCCGGCCGGACGCCTCGTCCAGCGCGGCGCGCACGCGCTCCAGCCGCTCGCGGTCCAGCCGGGGGTCGGACGCCTGCTCGCGCACCCCGGCCACGAAGTCGGCCAGCATGCCGCCGAGCTCCGCGTCCAGCTGGGCCCGCGAGGCCGGAGCGCCGCCGAGCGTGGACCACACCTCGGCCCAGATCCGGCGCCACTCGGTCGTCAGCCGCTGGCTCTCGCCCTGCCAGTGCTGGGCGTGCTCCAGCCACTGCCGCTTCTGCTCCTGCTTGAGCCGCTCCATGTCGGCCTTCTGCCGGCGCAGGTCGGCCGGCGAGCCGACGCGCACGTCCTTGGCCATCCTGGTCAGCTCCTCGCGCAGCGACTTGACCGTGTCGCGCACGTCCTCCTTGACCTCGCGGGCGATGTCACGCACGGAGGCGGAGATCTCCTGCTCCAGGTCGTCGAGCTCGTCGAGGCGGTCGTTCAGCTCCTCGCGGCCCTTGTCGGTGATCGAGAACACCTTCTTGCCGTCGACCACCTCGTGCGTGACCAGCCCCTCCTCCTCCAGGCGGGCCAGGCGCGGGTAGATGGTGCCGGGGGAGGGCGAGTACACGCCGAGGAATCGGTCCTGGAGCAGCCGGATCACCTCGTAGCCGTGGCGTGGGCTCTCGTCCAGCAGCTTCAGCAGATACAGCCGCAGGCGGCCGTGACCGAACACAGGGCTCATCGAAACTCCTTGAGCGTGGAGACCCCAGGCTTCAGCCCTGGGGTGGGAACGCGACACGGCATCGCGCTGTTCATGACAACGGTTTTCGATAGGCTTCGAACATGCGTACGGCTTACAAGGTGCGGGCTTACCCCACCCCCGAACAGGCTGCGGTACTGAACCGCACGTTCGGCTGCGTACGCGTGGTGTGGAACCGGACCCTGGCCTGGCGGCATGCCCGCTACCACGGTGAGCGGGTCACAACGAGCTTCACCCAGGCCAACGCCAACCTCACGGCGATGAAGGCGAGCGATGAACTGGCGTGGCTGAACGAGGTGTCGTCGGTGCCGTTGCAGCAGGCGATCCGTCACCAGCAGGTGGCTTTCACGAACTTCTTCGCCGGGCGTGCCAGGTATCCGCGTTACAAGTCCCGGACCGGGCGGCAGAGCGCCGAGTACACCCGGTCGGGTTTCCGTTATCGCGGCGGGCGACTGCTGCTGGCGAAGATGGACATGCCGCTGGCGTTTGTGTGGTCCTGGCCTTGCCTCGATCCGGCGACCATCGAACCCACCACGGTCACTGTGTCGCGCGACCCGTGCGGGCGCTGGTATGTGTCCTTCGCCGTGGGCGTCGAAGACCCCGAGCCGGCTCCGGTGACCGGCGCGATGGTGGGCGTGGACGTCGGAGTGAAGGATTTCGTCGTCACGTCCGGCGGAGAGAAGGTCGCCAACCCGCGCCATCTGGCCGCACGGGAGCGCAATCTGGCCCGCTACCAGCGGCGCATGGCCCGCAAGCGGCGCGGTAGCGTCAACCGGGCCAAGGCGAAGGCGAAGGTCGCCCGGGCGCACCGCAAAGTCCGTGCGTCCCGCACCGACTTCCTGCACCGGACCTCGGCGCGGCTGGTTCGTGACCACGACGTGATCGTGATCGAAGACCTCGCCGTCAAGAACATGGTCCGCAACCGCAAGCTGGCCAAAGCGATCTCCGACTCCGGTTGGGGCACTTTCCGCCGCATGCTGGAGTACAAGGCGGCCAAATACGGCCGCCATCTGATCGTGATCGACCGCTGGTATCCCTCCTCCAAGACCTGTTCGGCGTGCGGGCACCTGCTGGCCGAACTCTCGCTCGGCACCCGGACGTGGCAGTGTCCGTCCTGCGGCACCCGGCATGACCGGGACATCAACGCCGCGAAGAACATCTTGGCGGCAGGTCTTGCCGTGTCGGCCTGTGGAGGTGACGTCAGACATTCCGGGTCCTCCCGGGTGCGGTCGCCGGTGAAGCAGGAACCCCAGCCTGTGAAGGTTGGAATCCCCCGCCTTTAGGCGTGGGGAAGAAGTCAATCTTTCTCTCCCTTGAGCAGCGCCACCTCGCCGGAGACCGTCGTCGCCGACAGCGAGGCCATGCCGCCACCGAGCCGCCCCGACAGCGACTTCGCGCCGGGCTTGCTCTCGTTGGACAGTTTCTCGAACGTGCTGACCAGCCGTCCGGTGGTGGACCGCAGCCGCACGTCCGCCTGCACGTCCTCGGGCAGCCTGACCAGGATGTCACCCGACACGCCGGTGAGCGTCACATGACCCGTCGGCCGCAGCTCCAGGTCGGCCGTGATGCGCCCGGACACGCTGTTGGCGCGCAGCCGGCGCGGGACCCCCTGGGCGACGGTCAGGTCGCCGGACACGCTGGTGAACGTCAGGTCGCCGGCCATGGCCCGGCTCTCGACGTGGCCGGACACGGTGGTGGCGCCCACCTCGCCGCTCACGCCGTCGAGCACGACGTCGCCGGAGACGCTCTTGACCGAGGTGAGGTTCTCGAACCCGGCGACTACGGCCGAGGCGCTGACCACGCCGGCGTTGACGTGACAGCTCCTCGGGACGGTCAGCGTGGCGACGGCCCGGCGCGTGGTCTTGCGCAGCCAGCCCAGCATGCCGTCCCACGTGAGGTCCTTGTAGGTGACGGTCAGCTCGCCGCTCTCCTCGTCGTAGGTCACGAGCAGCGGCGCGCCGTCGATCTCGGTGACCTCCAGGACGGGCGGGCCGTCGCTGGCGAGCACGGCGAGCCGGCCCGCCACGATCCGCACGTCCAGGGATCTCACCGGTCCGAACGTCAGCTGCTCGGGGCCGTCGATGGTCCAGTGCTGCATGGTCCCCGCCCTTTCTGGCGACACGCTCCTCACGTAAGACACGATATGTCGTGTCTTACGGAAACTCAAGATGTATCGCGTTTACGCGTGCCGATGCGGCACCGGAAGGCGGGCGGGTCCTCCCGCCGTCACTCGTCCTCGTCGTCGAGGCGGGCCAGCCAGGTGGCCAGCCGCTCGATCGGCGTCTCGAACTCGGGGTTGAGGTCCACGAACTCGCGCAGCCGCTCACCCAGCCAGAGGAGGCTGACCTCCTCCTCGCCGCGCCTGTCGACCAGCTCCTCGATCCCCCGGTCGGTGAAGTACATCGTGCTCCGTTTCGATCGACGTGCTGCGGGGACACGGGGTCCCCGGCCCAACTCTAGTAAGCCCACCGCGCCGCCCGGCCCGGGCCGCTCAACGAGAAACCCCCGCCGGCGCGGGCCGGCGGGGGTCTCTGACGAGCCGATCAGCCGAAGATCTGGCTGAGCATCTCGTGCAGCTCGTTGTCGTGAGCGTTGTGGGAACCGGCCGCGGGCGAGCTGTTGGCCGGGCGGGACACGCGGTTGAGCGCGCGACCGCCGAACAGCTGCGGGTCCTCGGCCAGCTTGAGCGCGAGGTACGGCCACGGGCCCATGTTGACCGGCTCGTCCTGTGCCCAGACGAGCTGCGCCTGCTGGCCGTAGCGGCCCAGCTCGGCGGCCAGCTCGTCGCCCGGGAACGGGTAGAGCCGCTCCAGCCGCACGATCGCGACGTCGTCGCGGCCGCTCTCGTCGCGCTTGGCCGCCAGGTCGTAGTAGACCCTGCCGGAGCAGAGGACCACCTTGGTGACCTTCGCCGGATCGACGGTCGTGTCGCTGAGAACCGGCTGGAAGGTGCCCGAGGTGAAGTCGTCCGCCTTGGACGTGGCCGCCTTGTGGCGCAGCAACGACTTGGGCGTGAAGACGACCAGCGGCTTGTGCCGGCCGGACTCCACCTGCCAGCGCAGCAGGTGGAAGTAGTTGGCCGGGGTGCTGGGCTGGGCGACCGTCATGTTGTCGAGCGCGCAGACCTGGAGGAAGCGCTCGATGCGGGCCGAGGAGTGGTCGGGACCCTGCCCCTCGTAGCCGTGCGGCAGCAGCAGCACGACACCCGACTTCTGGCCCCACTTCTGCTCACCGGACGAGATGAACTCGTCGATGATCGTCTGGGCGCCGTTGACGAAGTCACCGAACTGCGCCTCCCAGGCCACCAGGGCGTCCGGACGCACGACGCTGTAGCCGTACTCGAAGCCGAGCGCCGCGAACTCGCTGAGCAGCGAGTCGTAGACGTAGAACTTCGTGGTGCCCTGGTTGAAGGTCTTGAGCGGCGTGTGCTCCTCGCCGGTCAGCCGGTCGACCAGCACGGCGTGGCGCTGGGTGAACGTGCCGCGCCGGGAGTCCTGGCCGACCAGGCGCACCGGGTGGCCGTCGATGAGCAGCGACCCGAAGGCCAGCGTCTCACCCATGCTCCAGTCGATGGCGTCCTGCTCGACCATCGTGCCGCGGCGCTGGATCACCGGCGCCAGGCGCGGGTGCGGCGTGAAGCCCTCGGGCAGGTTGAGCTGGGTGTCGACGATGCGCTTGAGCGTCTCGTCGCTGATCGCCGTCGGCGTGTCGTCGTGCGACCACTTGACCACCTCGGTGGGCGGCACCCGCATCGCGCCCGCCTCCAGCGGCTTCTTGGCCGCCTCGCGGGTCTCGGTGAACGCCTGCTCCAGCTTGGCCTGGTAGTCGCGCAGCGCCTGCTCGGCCTCCTCGACCGTGATGTCGCCCCGGCCGATCAGCGCCTCGGTGTAGAGCTTGCGGGTCGAGCGCTTGGCGTCGATCAGGTCGTACATCAGCGGCTGGGTGAAGGCGGGGTTGTCGCCCTCGTTGTGGCCGCGGCGGCGGTAGCAGATGAGGTCGATGACCACGTCCTTGCGGAACGTCTGGCGGTACTCGTAGGCGAGCTGCCCGACGCGGACCACGGCCTCGGGGTCGTCGCCGTTGACGTGGAAGATCGGCGCCTGGATCATCCGCGCGACGTCGGTCGCGTAGACGCTGGAGCGAGACGAGGCCGGCGAGGTGGTGAAGCCGACCTGGTTGTTGACCACCACGTGCACGGTTCCGCCGGTGCGGTAGCCGCGCAGCTGCGACAGGTTGAGCGTCTCGGCCACGACGCCCTGACCGGCGAAGGCCGCGTCGCCGTGGATGAGCACCGGCAGGACCGTGAAGCCCTCCTCGCCGCGCTCCAGGAGGTCCTGCTTGGCGCGGACGACGCCCTCCAGGACGGGGTCCACCGCCTCCAGGTGCGACGGGTTGGCCACCACCGAGGCGGTGATGGTCTTGCCGCTCAGCGCGGTGAACTCGCCGGCCGCGCCCAGGTGGTACTTCACGTCGCCGGAGCCGTGCGCCGTGCGCGGGTCGATGTTGCCCTCGAACTCGCCGAAGATCTGCGCGTACGACTTGCCGACGATGTTGGCCAGCACGTTGAGGCGGCCCCGGTGGGCCATGCCGATGACGACCTCGTCGAGGCCCTCGTCGGCGGCGTCACTGATCACCGAGTCGAGCAGCGGGATGAGCGACTCGCCGCCCTCCAGCGAGAAGCGCTTCTGGCCGACGAACTTCGTCTGCAGGAACGTCTCGAACGCCTCGGCGGTGTTGAGCCGCGACAGGATGTTGAGCTGCTCCTCGCGGTCGGGGGAGGTGTGCCCCTTCTCCACCCGCGCCTGGATCCAGGCCCGCTCCTCGGGGTTCTGGATGTGCATGTACTCGATGCCGACCGTGCGGCAGTAGGAGTCGCGCAGCACGCCCAGGATGTCGCGCAGCTTCATCAGCGGCTTGCCGCCGAAGCCGCCGGTGGCGAACTCCCGCTCCAGGTCCCACAGCGTCAGGCCGTGGGACTGGATGTCGAGGTCGGGGTGCTTGCGCTGCTTGTACTCCAGCGGGTCGGTCTCGGCCATGAGATGGCCGCGCACCCGGTAGGCGTGGATCAGCTCGATCACCCGGGCGGACTTGGCCACGTCGTCGTCGTGCGAGGCGGAGATGTCGCGCACCCAGCGGACCGGCTCGTACGGGATCCGCAGCGCCTCGAAGATCTCGTCGTAGAAGCCGTCCTCGCCGAGCAGCAGCCGGTGGATCTGGCGCAGGAAGTCGCCCGACTGGGCGCCCTGGATGATCCGGTGGTCGTAGGTGCTGGTCAGCGTCATGACCTTGGAGACGGCCAGGCGCGAGAGCGTCTCGGGGGAGGCGCCCTGGTACTCGGCCGGGTACTCCATCGCGCCCACGCCGATGATCGTGCCCTGGCCGGGCATCAGGCGGGGCACGGAGTGGACGGTGCCGATCGTGCCGGGGTTGGTCAGCGAGATCGTGGTGCCGGCGAAGTCGTCGACACCGAGCTTGCCCGCCCGCGCCTTGCGGACGATCTCCTCGTACGCCATCCAGAACTGGCGGAAGTCCATCTGCTCGGCCGCCTTGATGGACGGCACGAGGAGCTGGCGCTCACCGTTGCTCTTCTGGACGTCGATGGCCAGGCCGAACCCGACGTGCTCGGGCTTGACGAGCGTCGGCTTGCCGTCGACCTCGGCGAAGGAGTGATTCATCTCCGGCATGGCCTTCAGCGCCTTGACGATCGCGAAACCGATCAGGTGCGTGAAGGAGACCTTGCCGCCGCGTCCCCGCTTGAGGTGATTGTTGATCACGATGCGGTTGTCGATGAGCAGCTTGGCCGGGATGGCGCGGACACTGGTCGCGGTGGGGACCGACAGCGAGAGGTCCATGTTGGCGGCCGTGCGGGCCGCCGCCCCGCGCAGCCTTATCTCCTCGGCGCCCTTCGGCGCCGGTGCGACCGGCTGCGCCGGCTTGGCCGCCACCCCGTCAGGGGACGGGACAGCCGGCTTTTCGATGGTCTTGGGGGCCGGAGGAGCCGCCGTCTTGGCGGGTGCCGGGGGAGGCGCGGTCGCTGTGCCGTTCGCCGCCTCCCTGGCCGGGCTCCGGCCCGGTCCGTAGTCAGGGTTGTAGTCAGCGAAGAAGTTCCACCAGGCCTTGTCGACCGACTCGGGGTCCTGGAGGTACTTCTGGTACAGCTCGTCGACAAGCCACTCGTTCTGACCGAAGCTTGCCAGCGGGTTTGTCCGCGACGACTCAGACGACACGGCGGAAATCGCCCTCTTCCGCAGATCGGCGTTGATGTTAGAGAACCTGTCCAAGGTTACTCGTCCTGCCCGGCAACGCGCGCCCGGGTGGCCACGCCACCCCGTCGGATCCTTCCAGGACCGTGAACAGGGACGACGCACCCCTAGTCAAAGGGGGTGATGCAGTAAACATCACTGTTTGGTATCAACGCTGAGGGAAGAGGTTTATTTCCCGCCGGACAGCAACCGGCTGGTGATGCGGACGCCCGGGGACAGCTCGGAGAGAAGATCGGCCAGCTCCTCGCCCGCGGCCTTCAGCTCCTCCAGCGACATCGGCTCCAGCCGCTCCAGGAGGAACAGCGCGTTGACCGTCTCCTCGGTGAGCCGCGTGCGCGCCACCTGGCGCCAGTTCCACCTGCGGCAGGTGACGCCCGTGTCGTCGCGCCAGATCACCTCGCCGGCGTCGGGCGTGCCGAGCGCCTCCTCCGACGCCTCGTCGCCGGCCGCCGTGACCAGCCGGGCCGGGCCGTCGTAGCGGTCGAGGTCCTCGCCGCCGATGGGCAGCGCGTGCTTCACGCTGATCGAGTTGTACGCGTCGACGACCTGGTTGATCTCGGGCAGCGGCAGGCGGCGGGTGAGCGCGTCGACCGAGGGCCGGGTGCGCGACGGCTTGGCCCCGAAGGCGCGGTACGCGTCGCGCCACGCCTCGATCTTGGCCGCCCGCGCCTCGCGCTCCTCCTCGCCCTCGGCGGACAGGTGGGCGGAGGCGGACTCCAGCCAGCCGCGCGAGCGGTCGTCCGTCGGGCCGTTGCGCAGCCCGTGGGCGGTCACGACCAGGACGGCGAAGTCGGGGCGCAGGGCGAGGACGGAGTCGTCCACCCGGATGTCGTCGAGCATGCGTCCAGTCTAGGGAGTGAGAAACCGCAAAAAACACTTTGCAAAATTGTCTTTGCGGTTTACCGTCGTGAGTGTGGAGGAGATCTACGAGATCGGCGATCCGCGGGTGCTGAAGGTGGTGGCCCATCCGCTGCGGGTGCGGCTGCTCGGGCTGCTGCGCATCGACGGGCCCGCGACCGCCAGCGAGCTGGGGCGGGTGGTGGGGGAGAGCTCCGGCTCGACCAGCTACCACCTGCGCGTCCTGGCCCGGTACGGGTTCATCGAGGAGGACGACGACCGGCGCGACGGCAGGGAGCGCCGCTGGCGCGCCCGCCACTTCTACACCAGCTGGGACAACGTCCGGATGGCCGCCACGCCCGAGGGCTGGGAGGCGGTCCGCATCATGCAGGCGCGCCAGGTGGAGATGCTGGCGCGCGAGATGGGGGCGTTCGAGAGGTCCCCGGACCCGGCCTGGATACCCGTGGCGGGGATGAGCGACTACCTGGCCGAGCTGCCTCCGGAGGGGGTGCGCGAGTTCGCCGAGCGGGTGGGCGGGCTGGTGCGCGAGCTGATCGCCCGCTACGCCGGCCACCCGGAGGCCCGCAACGTGCAGCTCTGGGCAGCCGCCTTCCCCCGTGAGAGCCGCGACACGGAGAGCCGCGACACCGGAAGTGGTGACAGCGAGACCCGTGACAGCGGAAGCCGCGACACCGAGGAGGACACGTGACCATGACCGCCCGCTCGGCGTTACGCCGTTACCTGCTCGTCTGCTTCCTGAGCTGGCTGCCCACCGGCCTCATGATGACCACGATGGTCCTGCTGATGACCGAGCGCGGCCTGAGCCTGGCGGAGATCGGCGCGGCCTTCACCGTGTTCGCCGTCGTCACCGTCTCCCTGGAGCTGCCCACGGGCGGCCTGGCCGACGTCGTGGGCCGCCGCGTGGTGCTGGCCGTGTCGGCGGGGTTCTCGGTCGTGTCCCTCACGTTGATGGCGGTGTCCACGACGTTCTGGATGTTCGTGCTGACCGGCGTGCTCAAGGGGGTGGCGCGGGCGCTGTCCAGCGGCCCCGCCACCGCCTGGTACGTCGACACGCTGCACGACCTGGAGGGCCGCGACGCCGATCTGCGGCCGGGGCTGTCGCGCGGCGGCGCGATGGAGTCGGCGGCGCTGTGCCTCGGCGTGCTCGCGGGCGGGTTCGTGCCGCTGGTGGTGCCGCCGGCCGTGCTGCTGCCGCTGGCCGCGCCGCCGCTGCTCGGCGCCGCCGCGGCGGCGGTGCTGCTGGCCGTGGTGCTGCTCGCGCTGCCCGAGCCGTCGCACCGGCGGGCGTCGCTGGGGGAGACGCTGCGCGCCGTGCCCGCGACCGTCCTGTCGAGCCTGCGGCTGGCGACCCGTCACGCCGTGCTGCGCCGGCTGATGGTGTACGCCGTGGTGACGGGCGTCGCGCTGACCGCCGTGGAGCTGCTGACGCCCGGCCGGCTGGCCCGGCTGGCCGGCACGGCGGAGCTGGGCGGGACGGCGTACGCGCTGGTCGCGGCCCTGGGCTTCGCGGGGAGCTCCGTGGGCAACGCGGTCGCGCCCGGGGCGGCCCGGCTGGCCGGCGGGCCGGTGCGGGGCGCGGCCCTGGGCGTCGTGCTGGGCGCGCTGTCACTCGGCGCGCTGGCCGCCACCGCCGAGGCGGGCGGCCCCGCCGCGCTGGCGGCCGCGGGCGCGGCGTACGTCGGCATGTACGTGGGCCTCGCCGTCACGAGCATGTTGTGCCTGGAGATGACCCACCGCGCGGTCACCGCGGCGGAGCGCACCACGGTCGCCTCCACGAGCTCCCTGGCCCTCCAGGCCGGCGGCGCGATGTCGAACGTGGGCCTCGGCGTGCTGGCCACCGCGGCCGGGACGGGGGTCGCGTGGGTGCTGGTCGCCGTCCTGATGGCCGCCTCGGCGCTGCTGTTCGCCCGGATGCCCGCGCTCCGGCCGGGCGGGGTGGCGGCGGCCGAGCCGGAGCACGCCGCCTCGGCCTGACGCCGTCAGAGGCTCCAGTCGATCGCGGGACCGACCGGGACGATCCGGCTCGGGTTGATGTTCGTCTGCGTCATGTAGTAGTGGCGCTTGATGTGGTCGAAGTCCGTCGTCTCGCCGAAGGCGGGAACGGCGTACAGCCTGCGGGCGTACGACCACAGCGCCGGGTAGTCGACCAGCCGCCGCACCGAGCACTTGAAGTGGGCGTGGTAGACGGCGTCGAACCTGGCCAGCGTCGGGTAGAGCCGTACGTCGCTCTCGGTCAGCGCGTCGCCGAACAGGTACGGCGAGCCCTTCGCGAGCCGTTCCTCCAGCTCGTCGAGCGTCGTGAAGACGCGTGCCACGGCCTCCTCGTAGGCGTCCTGCGACCGGGCGAAGCCCGCCTCGTAGACCGCGTTGTTGAGGCCGTGGTAGATCCGGTCGTTCAGCGCGTCGATGTCCGGGCGCAGCCGCTCGGGGTACAGGTCCGGCGTGGTGGACCAGGACGTCTCCAGGTCGAGCGTGATCCGGGGGAAGTCGTTGGTGACGATGCGCCGCTCGACGGCGTCCCAGACGGCGGGGACGGTGTAGCGGCCCGTGTAGTCCGGGTCGGTGGCCAGGTACAGCTCCGACAGGTACTCGGGGTCGCCGCCCGGGACGCGCCAGCCCTTCTCGTCGCGGATCGGGTCGACGATCGTCACGTCGAGCAGGTCCTCCAGGCCGAGGAGCCGGCGGACGATGAGCACCCGCTGGGCCCACGGGCAGGCGTAGGAGGCGTAGAGCCGGTACCTGCCGGGCTCGGGCGGGCCGAGGCGGTCGGTGAAGCGGTTCGGCTGGCGGGCGAAGCGTCCGTCGCCGGTGGTCTCGCGTTCCAGCTTCATCCCCCCAGTAGAACATGGTTCGGAAATACCTGGACAATCAGCGTCATGGCGAAGTTCGTGGTGACCCCATCCAGTCCGGCCCAGCACGACGCGTGGCTGCGCGGCGTGCTCCCGGAGGTCGAGCGCGTGCGGCCCGGGCTGTGGTCCGTGCCGGTGCCGATCCCGGTCAACCCCCTGCGGTACGTGCTGGTCTACGTCCTGGAGCTGCCTGACGGGGTCGCCGTCGTGGACGCGGGATGGAACACCGACGAGGCGTACGAGGCGCTGGTGGCGGGGCTCGGCGTGGCCGGCTACGCGATCACGGACGTGAAGGCGGTGCTCGTCACCCACATCCATCCCGACCACTATGGCCTGGCCGGGCGGGTCAGGGAGGCGTCCGGCGCGTGGATCGGGCTGCACCCGGCCGACGCCGCCCTCATCCGCGAGCGCTACGACGACGAGGCCGTCGACTCGCTCGTGCGCCGCGAGCGGGAGATGCTCGCCCGCTGCGGCGTGCCCCGCGAGACCGTGGACGAGCTGGCCGGCGCGTCGATGTCCATCAGGCATCTGGTGTCGGCGGTGCGCCCGGACCGGCTGGTGGAGGACGGCGACCGGCTGGACCTGCCGGGCTGGGACCTGCGCGCGCTGTGGACCCCCGGGCACTCGCCCGGACACCTGTGCTTCGTCTCGCCGTCGCGCGGGGTGCTGTTCTCCGGGGACCACGTGCTGGCCAAGATCACCCCGATCGTCGCCGTGCACCCGCAGTCGCGGCCGAACCCGCTGGCCGACTACCTCGACTCGCTGGCCGCCGTGCGCAAGCTGGAGGTGGAGGAGGTGCTGCCGGCGCACGAGTACCGCTTCCGCGACCTGACCGGGCGGGTGGACTACGTGACGGCGCACCACGAGGAGCGGCTGGAGGAGGTCGAACGGGTCGTCGGCGGGGCCACCGGCGGCATCACGTGCTGGGAGGTGGCCACCCGGCTGACCTGGTCGCGGGCGTGGGAGACGTTCCAGGCGTTCTCCCGGCGCGCGGCCACCAACGAGACCCTGGCGCACCTGGTCTGGCTGGCCGAGCGGGGGAGGATCACCCGCGTTCCCGGCGAACCGGACCGCTGGCACCCGGCCGCCCCGTGAATTTCCTTCAAATCAAGTAGGAATAGTTGCTAGGAGGGGCGGGGCTGTGTAGCGTCGCACGCATGCGGCAGGCTCCCCTGTCCTCCCGGCGGGAGGTCGCCGTTGCCTGACCCCGCTCGCCTTGTCCCCCGGAGGACCACGTGATCGTCACCGTCGTCGGCAATCCACGTGCCGCGTCCAGAACGTACGGCGCGGCGGTCGCCGCCGCCGAGGCCGTCGCCGCCCGGCTCGGGCACGACGGGCCCGGAGAGGTCGTCGACCTGGCGGCCCTGGCGCCCCACCTGCTCGCCCCCGGCACGCACGCCGGCGTGGAGGAGGCCGTCGAGCTGCTGAGCCGGGCGACGGTCGCGGTGCTGGCCAGCCCGACCTACAAGGCGACGTACACGGGGCTGCTCAAGGCGTTCCTCGACCGGTTGCCGCCGAACGCGCTGGCGGGCACGGCCGCGCTGCCCGTGCTCGTCATGGGGCATCCCCGGCACGCGCTCGCCGTGGAGGTCCACTTCCGGCCGCTGCTGGTGGAGCTGGGGGCGTTCGTCCCGACGCCGGGTCTCGCGCTGCTGGAGCCGGAGCTGCCCGGCGAGGAGCCGATCGGCCGCTGGGCCGACCAGGTGGCGCCCCAGATCGACGCCTGGGAGCGCGGACGCCTCCAGCCCCGCTCCTGAGCCGGCCCGCTCCCGAGCCCGCCCGCTCCTGAGCCGGCCCGCTCCCGAGCGGCGCCCCTCGACACCCGGCGCCCGTACGGCCCTCCCCGTACGGGCGCACGGGTACTGCGTCTGATGCCCTCAGCGCAGGCGGACCCGGCCGCGGCCGGTCGCGAACGGCAGGTCGAGCAGGGTGCGGATGCCCGGAGGGGCGGCGCAGACCGCCGGGATGGCGTTGATGGCGTGCGCCGCGGCGGCGGCCGGGCCGTGGGAGACCTCGTCCACCGACAGCGTCATGTGCGGCACCCCCTCGATGTGCAGGACGAACCCCGGGTCGGGCCAGCGCGGCACCTGCGCCGCGTCGGCCTTGTAGACCACCTCGATCGTCATGAACGGCCGCCCTCGCACCAGCCCGGAGAAGACCCAGCGCGAGGCGCACACCGTGCCCTCCCTGACCGTGCCGGCCGCGATCTCGAACTCGCTCGTCGCCAGCTCGAAGTCGTCGCTCTCCTCGACCTCGTCCAGCCGCACGTCCAGCGCGTCGGCGACGAGCTGGACGCTCTCCGCGAACAGCGAGCGCTGGAACGCCCGGTACGGCCGGACCGCGGCCGTGTAGTCCTTGGCCGAGCGGGTGAACCCGACCAGGTCCACGACGACCTGCCGCGACGGATGTCCCCGGAAGTCGGACGACTCCCGCACGTAGACGTGGTCCACCCGGTCGGACAATCCGGTCAGCGCCAGGGGCAGGAAGTCGCTCATGAAGCCCGGGTTGATGCCGGTCCCGTGCAGGGTGGTGCCGCCCGCGGCGCAGGCCGCCTCGACACGGTCGACGACGCCCCGCCCGTACGACTTGGGGTAGACGAATCCCGTGGTGGTGATGACGTTCTTGCCCGAGGCGAGCAGGGCGCAGATGGTCTCGACGTCGGAGGTCTGGTCGGTGCCGAAGTAGAACGCCGGCAGCGGCATGTGGAGCACGCAGTCGGCGTCGAGGGCCAGCACCCGATCGACGTCGTCGGTGCAGGTGACGCCGGTGGGCGGCAGCCCGACCAGCTCGCCCGCGTCCTTGCCGATCTTGTCCGGGTCGTACACGAGGACACCCGCGAGTTCGAGTCCCGGCCGGCCGAGCACGCTGCGTAACGCGTAGCGACCGATGGAACCGGTGGCCCACTGGACCACGCGGATGGGCGCGTTCACCGGCATGTCCGGCCTCCCAGGCCCGATGGAGGGATGGCGAGGCTGAACCCCTCGCCTTTGGGAGCCCGCAACTTTAGCAGAAAACCGGCTCGCCGATCACTATCCGCGACGATCAGTCCCTGTTGCGCCGGCTCGGGTTATCGTACTCGTACTAGAAGTTTGTTCTCCTGCGCTGGAGGTCCGATGCTTCGGTTCGATGACAAGGTGGCGATCGTCACGGGGGCCGGGCACGGCCTCGGCAGGTCGCACGCGCTCCTCCTGGCCGAGCGGGGCGCCAAGGTCGTCGTCAACGACCTCGGCGGCGCGCTCGACGGCAGCGGCGCCTCCGCCGGCCCGGCCGCCGACGTGGCCGAGCTCATCGCGAAGAACGGCGGCCAGGCCATCGCCAACGCCGACAACGTCGCCACCCCCGAAGGCGCCGGCGCGATCGTCCAGGCGGCGATCGACGCCTACGGCAAGGTCGACATCGTCGTCAACAACGCGGGCATCCTGCGTGACCGCTCGTTCGGCAAGATGTCGGTCGAGGAGTTCGACGCGGTGCTCGCCGTCCACGTCCGCGGCTCGTACCTCGTCACCCGCGCGGCCTACCCGTACATGAAGGAGGCCGGCTACGGCCGCGTCGTCAACACCTCCAGCCCGGCCGGCCTGTTCGGCAACTTCGGCCAGGCCAACTACTCGACCGCCAAGATGGGCCTGGTCGGCCTGACCAAGACCGTCGGCATCGAGGGCGCCCGCAACGGCGTCAAGGCCAACGCCATCGCCCCGGTCGCCTGGACGCGGATGACCGAGTCGCTGCTGCCGGCCGAGTTCGAGGCCAAGTTCACGCCCGAGCGGGTCAGCGCGCTCGTCGCCTACCTCGTTCACGACTCATGCGAGGTCAGCGGCGAGGTGTTCACGGTCGGAGGCGGCCGGGTGTCGCGGGTGATCGTGGCCGAGGGGCCGGGCTGGCGCTCGGACGAGATCACGCCGGAGGCGGTCGCCGACAACTGGGGGGCGATCATGGCCGAGCAGCCGTACGTCCTCACGGCCGCCGACTCCATGAAGGCCATGCTCTGACGGCTCGCCCGCCTGTCCGGGGACCCTTCCGCACCGCCAAGGAAACCCTTCCGCCCGTTCGAGGACCCCTCCGCGAGGAGGGGTCTTTTCGTTATGTGCGGACGGTCTTTGTTCGACGATCGGCGGAAGAAGTCCGACTTAGGACGAAATTCGCTCTTGATTCGTACGGCCGACGCTCCTAAGGTCGCGGCATGACCCCCGCTCCGGGCTCGCCCGGGGACGTGCTGACCCTCATCAGCGCGGGCTCCGCGACGACCCGATCCGACCTGGCCAGGCTCACCGGCCTGGCCCGCTCCACGATCTCCCAGCGCGTCGACGCCCTCATCGAGAGCGGCCTCGTCGAGGAGACCGAGAGCGGCGGGTCCACCGGCGGCCGGCCACCCCGCCAGCTCCGGCTGCACACCGACGGCCACGCCTTCGCCGGCGTCGACGTGGGCGCCACCCACTGCCGCGTCGCGCTGATGGACATCTCCGGCGAGGTGCTCGCCGAGTGCGAGGACCCGCTGCTCGTCACCGAGGGCCCCGAGACCGTCCTGGCCCACGTGGACGGGCGCCTCGACCGGCTGCTCGCCGAGGCCGGCCGGCCCAGGTCGGCGCTGCGGGCGCTGGGCATGGGCGTGCCGGGACCGGTCGAGTTCGCCACCGGCCGGCCGAACAACCCGCCGATCATGCCCGGCTGGAACGACTACCCCATCCCCGAGCACTTCCAGGGCTGCGAGGTCCTGGTCGACAACGACGTCAACGTGATGGCCCTCGGCGAGCACCGCAACGCCTTCCCCGGCACCGGCCACCTGCTGTTCGTCAAGGTCGGCACCGGCATCGGCTGCGGCATCGTGGCCGAGGGCCGGCTGCACCGCGGCGCCCAGGGCTCGGCCGGCGACATCGGCCACATCCGCGTGTCCGGCCACGACGACGCGGGCTGCCGCTGCGGCAACAGCGCCTGCCTGGAGGCGGTGGCCGGCGGCGCGGCGCTCGCCCGCAGGCTCACGGAGCTGGGCGTGCCCGCCACGACCGGCGCCGACGTGGTGACGCTCGTCCAGGCGGGCGACACGCGGGCGCTGCGCCTGGTCAGGGAGGCGGGCCGGCACATCGGCGAGGTGCTGGCCGGCCTGGTCAACTTCTTCAACCCCGAGGTCATCGTCATCGGCGGCGTCCTGTCCCGGGTCCACGAGCACCTGCTCGCCGGCATCAGGGAGACCGTCTACCGGCGGTCGCTGCCGCTGGCCACCCACCACCTGTCGATCGTGCCGAGCCGTACCGGGGAGGACGCCGCCGCGCTCGGCGCCGGCCTCCTGGCCATCGAGCACTACCTGTCACCCGACAACATCAACAAGATCGTCAACGCCTGACAGGAGAGACCCCCGATGCTGGTCATGAGGGGAATCGTCAAGCAGTTCCCGGGCGTCCGCGCGCTCGACGGCGTGGACCTGGACGTGCGGGCCGGGGAGGTCCACTGCCTGCTCGGCCAGAACGGCGCCGGCAAGTCCACCCTGATCAAGATCCTCGCCGGCGCCCACCGGCCCGACGAGGGCACGATCGAGCTGAACGGCGTCCCGGCCCGCCCCGCCGGCCCCGTGGACGCCATCCGGCTCGGCATCGCCACCATCTACCAGGAGCTCGACCTCGTCGACGGGCTCAGCGTCGCCGAGAACATCTTCCTCGGCCACGAGCACACCCGTCTCGGCTTCACCGACCGGCGAGGCGCCGACCGGGCGGCCGGCGAGGTGCTGTCCCGGCTCGGCCACCCCGAGATCCGGCCGTCCATCGAGGTCGGGCGGCTCGCCCCGGCGGCCAAGCAGATCGTGTCCATGGCGCGGGCGCTCTCGCGCGACGCCCGGCTCATCGTCATGGACGAGCCGTCCGCCGCGCTCGCCCACGACGAGGTGGCGAACCTGTTCCGCATCATCCGCGACCTCACCGCCCGCGGCGTCGCCGTCGTCTACATCTCCCACCGGATGGAGGAGATCCGCGAGATCGGCGACCGCGTCACCGTCCTCAAGGACGGCCGCACGATCGCGGTGGGCCTGCCCGCCCGCGACACGCCCACCTCCGAGATCGTCTCCCTGATGACCGGCCGGGACGTCGAGTACGTCTTCCCGCCCCGCGCCGCCCGGCCGCCCGGCGAGGAGGTGCTGCGGGTGGAGGACCTGTCCTCGCCCGGCGCCTTCGCGGGCGTGTCGTTCTCGGTGCGCGCGGGCGAGATCGTCGGCCTGGCCGGCCTGGTCGGCTCCGGCCGTTCCGAGATCCTGGAGGCCGTCTACGGCGCGCGCCGCGCCACCGGCCAGGTGCAGGTGGGCGGCCGCCCGGTCCGCCGCGCCGGCCTCCTCCAGTCCGTACGGCAGGACGGCCCGCTGCGGGCGCTGCGGCGCGGCGGCGTCGTCGAGTCCGTGAAGCTCGGCATGGGCCTGGCGCCCGAGGAGCGCAAGGCACAGGCCCTGCTCCTCGACCAGAGCGTCACCGCCAACATCACGCTGGGCGGGTTGTCCGGGTTCGCCCGGCTCGGCTGGCTCGACCGGGCCCGCGAGCGCGCCGAAGCGACCCGGCTGGCCGAGGCGCTCGACATCCGGCCGCGCGACCCGGAGCGCCCGGTCAAGACGTTGTCCGGCGGCAACCAGCAGAAGGCCGTGCTCGCCCGCTGGCTGCTCGGCGGGCGCCGGCTGCTGCTGCTCGACGAGCCCACCCGGGGCGTGGACGTGGGCGCCAGGGCCGAGCTGTACACGGTCATCCGCGGCCTGGCCGAGGAGGGCATCGGCGTGCTGCTGGTCTCCAGCGAGGTGCCGGAGGTGCTCGGCCTGGCCGACCGCGTCCTGGTGCTGCGCGAGGGGACGGTCATCCACCAGGGCGACGCCCGCGACCTCGACGAGCACCGCGTCCTCGACATGATCATGAACGGGAGGGCCGCCTGATGGCGGACGCAGTCACGAACGGGAGGACCGCCTGATGGCGGAAGCAGGAAGAACGGTCGCGGAGGCCCCCGCGACGACCGCCCCCCGCTCCTTCGAGCTGCGGCATCTGGGCCTGTTCGTGGCGCTCGCGCTGCTCGTGGCCGTCGGCCTCGTCACCCGGCCGGCCGCCTTCGCCACCGCCGACAACCTGGTCAGCATCCTGTCGCTGGCCGCCACGATCGGCGTCATCACCGTCGGCGCCACGTTCGTCATCATCGGCGGCGGCATCGACCTGTCGGTGGGCGCCGTCATGGCGCTGGCCTCCGTCTGGGCCACGACGCTGGCGACGCAGGAGTTCGGGCCGGTCGTCATGGCGGTCTGCGCGATCCTCGTCGGCACGGGCGCCGGGCTGGTCAGCGGGCTGCTCGTCGCGTACGGGCGGCTGGTGCCGTTCATCGCCACGCTCGCCATGCTGGTCGCGGCGCGCGGCCTCGCGCAGCGCATGTCCGACCGCAGGACCCAGCTCGTCAGCGCCGACAACCACGCCATCGTGGACCTCGCCACCACCCGGGTGCTCGGCGTGCCGCTGCTCGTCTACGTCTTCGCCCTGGTCGTCGTCCTCGGCTGGATCGTGCTCAACCGCACGACGTTCGGGCGGCGGACGTACGCGGTGGGCGGCAACCCCGAGGCGGCCCGGCTGGCCGGCATCGACGTGCGGCGGCACACCATGCTCCTGTACGCCCTGTCCGGCCTGTGCTGCGGCATCGCCGCCATCCTCATCATGGCCCGCACCACCACCGGCTCCTCCACCCACGGCGACCTGTACGAACTGGACGCCATCGCCGCCGTGATCATCGGCGGCACCCTCCTCACCGGCGGTCGCGGCACGATCGTGGGCTCGATCCTCGGCCTGCTGATCTTCACGATCATCACCAACCTGTTCATCCTCAACGGCCTGAACACCAGCGACCAGCTCATCGCCAAGGGCCTGATCATCGTCGTCGCCGTCCTGCTCCAGCGGCGGAACCTGAAGGAGAGAACGTCATGACCGACAAAGTCGCGCGCAGGGGATTCCTCGTCGGCGGAGCCGCCCTGTTAGCGGTCGCCGGCTGCACCAGCAACGAGCCGTCGGCCGCGCCCGCCAGCGCCGCCGCGCCCGTCCCCTCACCGGCCTCCAGCGGCAACGACCAGCCCGGCACCAAGGTGACCATCGGCTTCTCCGCCCCCGCCGCCGACCACGGCTGGATCGCCGCCATCGCCAAGAACGCCGAGGCCGCCGCCAAGCAGTACACCGACATCGACTTCAAGCCGGTCGAGCCCACCAACGACATCAACCAGCAGATCTCCGCCGTCGAGTCGCTCATCGCGGCCAAGGTCGCCGCGCTGGTGATCCTGCCCAACGACGGCCAGCAGCTCAACCAGGTCGCCCTCCAGGCCACCCAGGCCGGCATCCCCGTCGTCAACCTCGACCGCGTCTTCCCGGACAAGCTCGCCTACCGCACCTGGATCGGCGGCGACAACTACGGCATGGGCGTCGCCGCCGGCCACTACATCGGCAAGAGGCTCAAGGACAAGGGCGTCTCCAACCCGGTCATCGTCGAGATCCAGGGGATCGCCACCCTCCCGCTCACTCAGGACCGCAGCAAGGGCTTCGCCGACGCGCTCAAGACGTACGGCTTCAGCGTGACCGCCAAGCAGGACGCCAAGTTCACCGTCGAGACCGGCAACCAGGTGGCGACCAGCCTCCTCCAGGCGCACAAGAAGATCGACGCCCTGTGGAACCACGACGACGACCAGGGCATCGGCGTGCTCGCCGCCATCAAGGAGGCGGGACGCAAGGAGTTCTTCATGGTCGGCGGCGCCGGCTCGCTCAACGCCATGAAGGAGATCCAGTCCGGCTCCTCCGTGCTGGAGGCCACGGTCACGTACAGCCCCACGATGGCCTCCTCGGCGATCAAACTCGCCCGGCTCATCGCCCAGGGGAAGGGCATGAGTGACCTCGTGGAGAACCAAGTTCCGCAGTCCATCACGCTCGCATCGGAGACCATTACCAAGGAGAACGTCGAGAAGTACCTGCCGCTCGGCTTCGAGTCCTGATCGGGGGCTGCATGTCAGAAAAGATCAGCATCGGCGTGGGCATGGTGGGCCACGCCTTCATGGGCCGCGTCCACTCCCAGGCCTGGCGCAGCGTGGGAGCCTTCTTCGACCTGCCGCTGGCGCCCCGCATGGCGGTGCTCGCGGGCAGGTCGAAGGAGCGCACGTCGGCCGCCGCGGCCCAGCTCGGCTGGGCCGACGTCGAGACCGACTGGAGGGAGCTGATACGGCGCGACGACGTGCAGATCGTCGACGTCTGCACGCCCGGCGACTCCCACGCCGAGATCGCCATCGCCGCCCTGGCGGCCGGCAAGCACGTCATCTGCGAGAAACCGCTGGCCAACACCGTCGCCGAGGCCGAGGCCATGGTGCGCGCCGCCGCCTCGGCGCCCGGGAAGAACATGGTCGCCTTCAACTACCGCCGGGTGCCGGCCATCGCCCTGGCCCGGCGGTACGTCGAGGAGGGCCGGCTCGGCGAGATCCGGCACGTCCGCGCCCAGTACCTGCAGGACTGGATCGTGGACCCGGAGTTCCCGCTGGTGTGGCGGCTGCGGAAGGACAAGGCAGGCTCGGGGGCGCTCGGCGACATCGGCGCGCACATCATCGACACCGCCGAGTTCGTCACCGGGCAGCGCGTGGTGGGCGTCTCGGCGCTCACCGAGACGTTCGTCAAGGAGCGTCCCCTGGCGGAGGACTCGGCCGGCCTGGCCGCCACCGGCGGGACGGCCACCGGGCAGGTCACGGTGGACGACGCCGCGCTGTTCATCGGGCGGCTCTCGGGCGGCGCCGTCGCCTCGTTCGAGGCCACCCGCTTCGCCACCGGGCGCAAGAACGCGCTGCGCATCGAGCTCAACGGCTCGCTCGGCAGCCTCGCCTTCGACTTCGAGGCCATGAACGAGCTCTGGGTCAGCGAAGGGGACGCCGGCTTCACCCGGATCCTCGTCACCGAGCCCGGCCACCCGTACGCCGGCGCCTGGTGGCCGCCCGGCCACGGCCTCGGCTACGAGCACACGTTCACCCATGAGATCAAGGACTTCCTGGAGGCGATCGCCGACGGCCGCGATCCCGCCCCGTCGTTCGCCGACGGGCTGCGGGTGCAGCGCGTCCTCGCGGCGGTCGAACGGAGCGCGGCCGACTCCAGCCGCTACACAGTCGTGGAGGACGCATGAGACCGGTCACGTTGTTCACGGGCCAGTGGGCCGACCTGCCGTTCGAGGAGGTGTGCCGGCTCGCCGCCGAATGGGGGTACGACGGCCTGGAGATCGCCTGCTCGGGCGACCACTTCGACGTCGCCCAGGCGGTGTCCGACCCGTCGTACGTCGAGCAGAAACGCGCCCAGCTCGACAAGCACGGCCTCAAGGTGTGGACCATCTCCAACCACCTCGTCGGCCAGGCCGTCTGCGACCACCCCATCGACGAGCGCCACAAGGCTATCCTGCCCGCCCGGATCTGGGGCTCAGGCGACCCGGAGTCGGTGCGGCAGGCCGCCGCCGAGGACATGAAGGACACCGCGCGGGCCGCCGCCCTGCTCGGCGTCGACACGGTCGTGGGCTTCACCGGCTCGTCGATCTGGCACACGGTCGCCATGTTCCCGCCGGTGCCCGCCTCCATGATCGACGCGGGCTACCAGGACTTCGCCGACCGCTGGAACCCCATCCTCGACGTCTTCGACGAGGTGGGCGTACGGTTCGCGCACGAGATCCATCCGAGCGAGATCGCCTACGACTACGTGACGACGCAGCGCACCCTGGAGGCCATCGGCCACCGGCCCGCGTTCGGCCTCAACTGGGACCCGTCGCACATGGTCTGGCAGGACCTCGACCCGGTGGCGTTCATCCTGGACTTCGCCGACCGGATTTACCACGTGGACTGCAAGGACACCCGGGTCCGGGTCGGCGACGGCCGGCGCGGGCGTCTGTCCTCCCACCTGCCGTGGGCCGACCTGCGGCGCGGCTGGGACTTCGTCTCGACGGGCCGCGGCGACGTGCCGTGGGAGGACTGCTTCCGGGCGCTCAACTCGATCGGCTACACCGGGCCCATCTCGATCGAGTGGGAGGACGCGGGCATGGACCGCCTGGACGGGGCCAAGGAGGCGCTGGGCTACATCCGCCGCCTCAACGCCATCACCCCGCCGGCCACCTCCTTCGACGCCGCCTTCTCCACCACCTGACTCCGGGCTCCCGCGGTTTCTTCCGGAACCTCAGCTTCTTCCGGAACCTCAGCCATGGGGCACACGGCAAGGTCCTCACCTGGGGGCGCGCCGCGCGCGTTCCGGCGCTCGTGCGCGCCCCCTTCGACCCGCGGGAAGGGCATGGACCTCGCTCATGCTCGGGCGGCGGCTTCGCGCTTGGTTCCAGGGTGTCCGACCACGGGGGCGGGGTGCGGGGCGTCGGCTGCGGGAGACTGGGGGAGTGACCACCGAGAGCGCCCGCCCGGGCCCGCCCGCGACGAGTCCCTCCATCGTGCTGCTCACGCTGGCGCACCGGATCGAGTCGGAGCTGGGCGCCGCGCTCTCGCCCCTCGGGCTGACGGTCAGCAGGCTCGGACTGCTCGGGCACATCGCGGGCGTGCCCGGCGCGTCGTTCAGCGACCTGGCGCGCATGTCCGGCATCACCGTGCAGAGCGTCCACACGGCGGTGAAGGCGCTGGCCGGGGCGGGGCTCGTCCGCGACGGAAAGGCCAGGGCCGGGTCGGCCTCGACGCTGGAGCTCACGCCGGAAGGCGCGCGGCTCGTGCAGGAGGCGATGCGGGCCGTGGCGGCGGTGGACGAGGCGCTGTTCGGGTCGGACGCGGACCCGATCCAGCGCCAGATCGCCGACGCCGTACGGGCGGCCTTCGGGGCCGGCGCGACCGAGTGACGCGCGGGCGCGGTCCGGGGCGGCGCTGACCCGAACAGCGGCGCTGACCCGAACAGCGGTGGTGACGCATTGAGGGGATGGCGGTGACACGATGAGGGGATGGACGCCGACCTGGCGCGCCGGCTTTTCGGCGGGCAGCGCGTCGCCCGGCTCGGCACCGTGGCCGGCGACGGGGCGCCCCACCTGGTGCCCGTCACCTTCGCGCTGACCGGAGACCGGGTCGTCATCGCGGTCGACCACAAGCCCAAGACGACGACCGACCTGAAGCGGCTCCGCAACATCCGGGCGCACCCCCGAGTGTCCCTCCTGGCCGACCGCTACGAGGACGACTGGACCGGCCTGTGGTGGGTGCGCGCCGACGGCGCCGCCCGCGTCGTCGCCCCCGGCTCCCCCGAGGCGGGCGAGGCGATCGGGACGCTGACCGGGAAGTACGAGCAGTACCGCCGGAATCCGCCGGACGGGCCGGTCATCCTCGTGGACGTGACCCGCTGGTCCGGCTGGGCCGCGTCACCGAACGCGTACGAACAATGACTCTGGGTGAGCTAGCCTTGGCGGGTGGCTTACGAACCCCCCGCCGGCCCGCTCACGCCGGGCGGCTTCGACACTTCACGAGACGTCGCCGCCGGCCTGCCGCTGTCCCTCGTCGAGCAGTGGCGCGCAAGCGCGGGCACCGCCGATGACGCGCGGCGCCTGCTGAGCCCCCACGAGATCCGCGGATACTCCGTCGTGTCCGACTCGGCCGGGCTCACCCGGCTCAGCCAGCGGCTCGGCCTGCTGGAGGTGCTGGCGCTCATCGACCGGCCCAAGCGCATCCTGCACGCCTGCGCCCGGAGCGCCGGCGGGCGCGCGGTGGGCGTGTGGGCGGCCGACAACGCGCAGCTGTTCCACGCGGAGGCCGCGGACCCGTCAACGCTGCTGTCCGCTCTGCTGACGGCGCAGGACGAGATCCGGCGGCACTGCGTGGTCCGCATCGGGATCGGCGTGCACCTGGGGTCGTTCTACGAGCTGTCGGGCGGGCTGTACGGCGCGGAGGCCGACGCCGCCGAGGAGTTCGCGGAGAACGACACCGAGGGCGGCGAGATCGCGGTGACACAGGCCGTGGTCGACCGGCTGCCGGACGGCCACCCGTTCGTGCTGCGGCGCAAGGACGGCGCCGACGGTCTCGTCGGCCCCGTCCACCAGGTGGTCGACGGCCCCCGGCTGGATGTTCCCCGGCTCGGCGAGGCGTGGTCGGGCGAGGGATGGCCGGGCGCGTCCGGATCGGCCGGGCAGGAGCACTATCCCATCCCGTACTCCGCGGCCTTCTACGCCGACCTGTTGTTGCTGGACGCCCGCCCCGGGGACGCCGAGCTGGCCGAACGGCTGGCGGCCGGGCACCTGCGCGACCGGACCGTGGTCCTCGTGGAGCGGAGCGCCGCTCCAGCGGACACGCCGGAGGTGGAGCTGCTCAGGGGGCTGTCGCTGTCGGCGGCGATGCGGGAGGCCGGTCTCCGCCTCCTGCCGTCCGAGGGTGCCGTGGAGATCAAGGTCGCCGGGCCGCTGGGCATCTACCTGTTCGAGGAGCCGGCACCGGCCGTGCGCTTCGCGCTGAGGCTGCGCACGGGGCTCGCCGAGCGAGAGATCGTGGCCCGGATCGGGGTGGCCGCCGGGCCCGTGCTGGCAGGGCGGACACCCGGCGGCGGCTGGGACGTCGCCGGGGCCCCGGTCAACCTGGCGTCCAAGATGGCCCAGGACCTCGGCAGCCCCGGCCGCGTCCACCTGAGCGAGGCCGTGCGCGACGCCGTGGCCGACCATGCCGATCGCGCTGACCTGGCGGGGTTCGAGCCTGTCCGGCGCACGGTGTCGGGGGTGGAGATGACGTACTACGAGGGCTGATCTTCGCGGGCCGGCAGGGGGTCAGCCTCTCTGCCGCCACTGCTCCATGACCTGCCGGAAGGCCTCGCTCACAAGGAGAAGGAGCTCGGCGGAGGACTGGAAGCGGGCGCCCGCCGGGGTCGTCGCCCCGAGAATCTCGGTTCCGCGCTGCGACGCGGCCGTCAGAGCGTCGTTCATCTGCAGAGCCGCGAGCATCGACCGAAGCCAGATCTCATCGTCGATGACATAGCGTTCGCGCCGCGCGCCGGGGACCCGTTCGCGCCTGAGCATTCCCTGCTCTTCGAGGAAGGCGACGGCGTGCGAGATCGACGCCGGGCTGACGCGAAGCCGCTGGACCAGGTCGGCGGCGGTGAGCGCGCCGGAGTCGGTGATGTACAGGCAGACCAGCACCCTGGCCTCCATCCGGGGCAGCCCCTGCTGAACGAGGAGAGCGGTGAAGGACTCCGCGAAGTCCTGCACCGCCTGCGGGTCTCGCCCATGGCCGCTGTCGGAGATCGGCGGCGCCGGAGGCGGCGCCTGCTTCTGCCGGCGGGCACGGTGCCGGGTGGCCTCGTGCGCCTGGTCCGCTCTGTAGTCGTCGGGTCCGCCGTTGCGGGTGACCTCCCGCATGATGGTCGAGGCGGGCCGCCCCATACGCCGGCCGATCTCCGCGTATCCGAGCCCCTCGGTCAGCCAGGCGGCGATGTGCTGTCGATCCTGGCCGGTCAGTCTGCCTCCGGGCATCGGCGCTCGGCTCCTATCCGTCGACATGCGCGAAGCGCGGCGCCCCGGCACCCTCCGCTGCACAGTATGCATTCACTGGCATCCCATTGCAATGTCGCATCGCGGTCCACCCTTTGCGTTCAGTGTCATGCACATTGCAAAGACGACTCGATGAGCCGCATCTAGCAGGCAGTACGCGCCATCTTTGCCTGTTGACTGAATTATAAACGCAATGTACTGTCGCAGACGTTCAGAGATTCCCGAACGCTCGCGAGTGCCGGTGGCGCCGCAGAGGGAGTCCCGTGGCCGAGCTCCAGCTCGCCGAACGCCCGTCTCGCAAGGTCGAACACCGTAGGCAAGGGATTCATGATGGAAACAGGCAACAACGGCTTCTCCGAAGCGGGGCTGCGCAGGCTGCGTGAGGTGCTGGAGCGGCATGTCGAGTCGGGGAGGATTCCCGGGCTCGTCGCCCTGGTCGGCCGGGGCGGTGAGACGCACGTCGAGGCGCTCGGGACGATGCGCCATGACGGTGGCGCGCCGATGCGCCGGGACACGATCTTCCGGATGGCCTCGACCACCAAGCCGGTCGCGATGGCGGCGGCGATGGTCCTGCTCGACGAGTGCAGGCTGCGGCTGGACGACCTGGTGGAGCCGTGGCTGCCGGAGCTCGCCGACCGCCGGGTGCTGAAGCGGATCGACGGCCCGCTGGACGAGACCGTGCCGGCCCGGCGGCCGATCACCGTACGGGACCTGCTGACCTCCACCTTCGGGCTCGGCATGGACATGACGGCGCTGGGCAGCCCGATCATGGGCGCGATCTTCGAGCAGGGGCTCACGCCCGATCTGCCGGAGCCGATGCCCGAGCCGGACGAGTGGATGCGCCGCCTGGGCACGCTGCCGCTGATGCACCAGCCCGGAGAGCGCTGGCAGTACCAGATCAGCCACGACGTGCTCGCCGTGCTGGTGGCCAGGGTCACGGGCCAGTCGTTCGAGACGTTCCTGCGTGAACGCATCTTCGGCCCGCTGGGGATGGAGGACACCGCCTTCCACGTGCCCGCCGACAAGATCGACCGGCTGCCGGCCCTGTACGCCCCCGACCCGCAGACCGGGGAGTTCCACGTGTGGGACGAGGCCGAGGGGGGACGGTGGAGCCGGCCTCCGGCGTTCCAGGGCGGCGGCGGCGGACTGGTCTCCACCGCCGACGACTACCACGCCTACTTCCAGATGCTGCTCAACGGCGGGATGCACGGCGGCGAGCGGATCCTGTCCCGGCCCGCCGTCGAGCTGATGACCACCAACCGCCTCACGCCCGAGCAGCAAGCCGCCCGGCACGCCATGGCCACCGGCAACGTCCATGTGTCATTCGGGCAAGGGCAGCACGGCGGCTGGGGCATGGGGATGGCGGTGCGCACCTACCGCGGCGACTACGCTCCCGTCGGCCAGTTCGGCTGGGACGGCGGAAGCGGCACCTCGACCTACGCCGACCCCGAGAACCGGCTCACCGGAATCCTGCTCACCCAGGTCGGCATGTCCGTCCCAGACCCCGCGCGGCTCATCCACGACTTCTGGACCACGCTCTACCAGGCCATCGACGACTGACAGCCACAGCTGGTCACGGGGTCGTCTCCGGACCCCGTGACGCGGGGCGCTATCGGCTCGCGCGGCCGGCGGTGCCGCAGATGTGCGGCTCGCCTGACGGCGGTAAGACCCTGACCGCCCCCTTTCGCGGCACGTCCGTGGCGGCGTTGCCGTGGAACTCGGTCGTCGGGCCGACCCGTGGCGGGCGAGCAGCGAGCGCACGCCCGCCACGGGTCGGGTCCGGCTGCCGGGGCATGGGCGGCCGTGGCGAGGGCCAGGGCTGCGATGAGGGGGTGCAGGCCGTACATCCAGGTGGTGAGTGAGGATCAACTGGACGGTGCGAATCCCGTGTGTGATCACGTCAGTGGGTGTGACGGGGCTATTGCCGCCCGGTGAGCGTGCGGTGGTGAGCGAGGCGCAGGACAGCCGTCACGAGGCCCGCCGCGGCCGCCACCACGAGAGTGATCGTCAGCGGCGCCGCGAAGTACGTGAGCTGCGCCCACGTGACCGTCCGGCCGTTCATCAGGAACGAGATCAGGTCCGGGTACGCCGCCAGCAGCGCCGCGGGCAGCAGCACCGGCACCAGGCGGAGCCCGGCCCGCCACTTCCTCGGCGTCCTCGTGGCGAGTCGCCGGGCGGCCCAGCGCCGGGAGCGGACGGCTCCCAGGGTCCCGAGCGCCGCCGCCGCCAGCGTGACCACCCCCAGTACCAGCTCGAACTGCTGCCTGTCGCCCCCCGGCACCTCCGGCGTCCGGCCCTCGCTCAGGTCCGCCAGCCCGCTCGCGATGGCGAACGTGTCGTCCGTCAGGCTCGCGCTGTTCGCCATGACGGCGAAGCCGTAGCCCGTCCGCGGGACGATCGTCTCGACGGCGGTGTAGGTGAACAGGTTCCCCGAGTGCGTGAGCCGCCGGGTCTCGTCGTCGATGCCCCAGCCCATGCCGTACTCGCGCACGCTGCTCGGAGCGTGCATGGTGGTCAGGCCGGCCGGGCCGACGAGGCGGCGGCCCCGGCCGTTCTGGGTGATCAGCCAGCGGCCCATGTCGGCGGCCGTGGTGATGACGCCGCCGCTGCCGCTGCCGTCGAGGAACGCGGGCAGCTCGGGGCGCGGCAGCCAGAGGCCGAACACGGAGTTGTAGCCGTCGGCCGGCCGGACCGTCCGCTCGCTGACGCCGCTGGAGCGCATGCCGAGCGGCTCGAAGACCCGCTCCCGCATGAAGTCGCCGAAGCTCCGGCCACTGGCCACCTCCACCAGCCTGGCCGCCACGTTGTAGTTGACGTTGCAGTACTCCCAGTGCGTGCCGGGCGCGGCCCGCAGCGTGGCGGTGGCCAGCTTGGCGGCGTACTCCTTGAGCGAGGCGGCCGTGTCCAGGTCGCCGATGTCGGTCGTGGTGTCGGACAGCCCGGACGTCTGGTTCAGCAGGTGCCGCAGCGTGATCGCCTTGGCGCGCGGGTCGGCCATGCGGAACCCGGGGAGCTGCTCGGCCACGGGCTTGTCCAGGGACAGTCTGCCCTCCTCCACGAGGATCATCGCGGCCATGGCGGTGAACGACTTGGTCACCGAGGCGACCCGCATGGGCGTGCCGGCGGTGACCGTCTCGCCCGCGGAGTCGTGGCCGTAGCCGGCGGCGTGGACGATCCGGTCGCCGTGGGTCACGACGACGGACAGTCCGGGCAGACCGGTCTGGTCGAGGGCGCGGCCGACATACGCGTCGATGGCTGCCGGGGTGAGCTCGGCGGCGCGCGCGGGCCCGGCGGCCCATGCGGCCGGCGTGCACGTAATAGCAAGGCCGGTCGCCAGGGCGAGGGCGGTGAGGAGGCTTTTCACAGGTGCTCCGTTCAAGGGGGACCTGCGAAAACCTAGGGACCGGGGCCTGCCCGGGGCATCGGTCTTCCGGCCAGCCGTACCCCTGACGAAAGTCAACCCACCCGCGCGCCATGCCTCCGCCGCGGATGGCAACCGCCCTCGCCGGCGGAGTCACCTTCATGACGCAGAAGGTTGACTTGATAACGCATTGCTATGTGATATACGTCATACTCTGAAAAGTCTGTCGTGTACGGATATGTTGCGTGATATTTCTGTGACCTGCGGGCGATCATGCTCGCATTCGCGAACGGGGAATCATGCACGCGTTCACACACGGGGCCGCCTGACACAGGGGAAGCGCCGGCGTCGTCGCCGGCAATCACGGGGTTACGGGGCTGATAAGGCCGCGCTCGCAGAAGCGCCGCCTGTCGATGCCGCCTGCCCGACTAACGCCGACTTATCCGCACTTAAGTCGAATAGTCGGACAAACAGGATTATCAGCAGTTTTCACATTACTTAGGATGAGACTTGCGTATTTCGCTCACGGGGAAGCTCGCTCTCGGTCTGCTCACCGCCACCGTCCTCGCCGGAGGCACCGCGATCGAGGCCAACGCCGCCACGCCCACGCCACCGGCCGACACGGCACAGAGCAGTGACACGGCGGCCGTCGAGGCGACCATGGACGCCGCCTCGGCGCAGGCGGCCAAGAGCGGTCAGGCGGTGTCCGTGCCGACCCTGACCAACGAGAACAGCACGACCGTCGCCAACCCCGACGGCACCTTCACCGAGACCATCAGCTCCGGCGTCGCCCAGGTCAAGCGGGGGGACCAGTGGCTGCCGGTCGACACCTCCCTCGTCCAGGACGGCGCGGTGCTCAAGCCGCGCGTCTCCCGGGCGAACGTCGAGGTCTCCGCCGGCGGCGAGGGCCCGCTCGCCAAGATCGTGGACGACGCCGGCCGGGTGTTCGCCGTGCAGTGGCCGACCGCGCTGCCCAAGCCCGCGATCAAGGACAACGTCGCCACCTTCGCCAACGCCGCCGGCCCCGGCGCCGACCTGGTCGTCACCGTCCTGCCCACGGGTTTCCGCCACGACGTGGTGCTGCGCGAGAAGCCGTCCGGCCCGCTGGAGCTGCGCATCCCCGTGCAGACCGAGGGCGTCGACCTCGCCGAGGACGCGAGCGGCCGGCTCCTGCTGAAGAGCACGGCCGGTGACGGCAAGGTCGTCGCCTCCGGCTCGCGTCCGGTCATGTGGGACGCCAGCGGGCACGGCAAGCCGCGCGGCGACGCGCTGAAGCCGATCGACACCAGCGTCGAGACCCAGAACGGCGTCAAGGTGCTCGTGCTCAAGCCCGACGCGGGCTTCCTGGCCGACCCCAAGCGGAAGTACCCGGTCACGGTCTTCCCGTCGATCACGCTCCCGCAGGTCGAGACCGACACGGACGTGGCCAGCACCTGGGCCTCGCACCCCGGCGACCCGATGATCATCGCGGGCACCATGCCATGGGAGAACGGCCAGGGCGGTGACGTCATGCGCAGCCTGGTCAAGTTCAACACGGCCAAGGTCAAGGGCAAGAAGGTCATCCTGGCCACCCTCGGCATGTGGAACCTGGAGACCAACGGCTGCGGCCTCGTCGTCGGCTCCGGCCTCACCGCCGAGCGGGTCACCAGCGCCTGGGACGAGAACGACCTGAACTGGGACAACAAGCCCACGACGACCGGCGAGGGCGCCTCCACCACCCGCGCCGGCCGCGGCCGTACGTGGACCGCGCCGTGCGCCACGGGCGCCGGCTTCCTGGCGTGGCCGGTGACGAACATCGTCAAGGCGTGGGCGTCGGGCGCCCCCGACTACGGCATCCAGCTCCGCGGCGCGGACGAGAAGGAGGCCACCAACTGGCGGGCCTTCGCCGCGTCGGAGAACAAGGAGCAGGGCGTCAAGCCGCCGACCCTGGCGGTCGTCTACACCCGCTGACGGACACCGCGAGTGAGGGGCCGGGGAGCGCGCTCCCCGGCCCCTTCCGCTACTGGTCGGTCCGGCGGAGGAGGAGGGTGACGAAGCCGAGCCCGTCGCGGTAGCCGTTGAGCCACATGTCGCGGTGGGAGTCGGCGGCGGCCATGGCCTCGTCGCCGTCCGGGCCCGGGTGGTCGAGGGCCCAGCGGGTCAGAGTGCCGGTCCAGGACCACTCGTACTCGTCCCACTCGTCGCGGGTGCTGGTGTGGGCGTAGATGGTGGCGTAGCCGGCGTCGCGGGCGCGCGCCACGGTCCCGGCCAGGTCGGCGTAGTCGTCCGGGCCCGTGCCGAGCAGGTCGTGCAGCTCCTTGGACGGCTCCCCCTCCCAGAAGCCCTCGCCGATCAGCGCGAGCCCGCCCGGCCGCAGGTGCCGGCGCACGGCGTCGAGGGTCTCGGCCAGCGTGCCGAACGCGTGCGTCGCTCCCACGCACAGCACCAGCTCGTACGGCTCGGCGGAGGCGAAGGCGTCCGCGGGCGTCTGGTGCAGCCGGAGCCGGTCGCCCAGGCCGAGGCGGGCGGCGGCCTCGGCGGCGGCGGCGAGCCCCTCCTCCGAGATGTCCACCCCGTCCGCCGTCGCCTCGGGGTAGAGATCCAGCGCCCGGGTGAGCCACGCCCCCTCCCCGCAGCCGAGGTCGAGGACTCGGGCGCCGGAGGGCAGCTTGGCACGGGTGAGCAGGCGGATGAGATTGGCCTCGCTGACGGGCGCGGCGATCGGATGGTCCGCGTGGGCGAGGTGGCTGATGAGCTGACGGTGCATCCTCACGACTATGCCGAAAACGGCTCCGGGCCCGCCACCGGATATCGACGGCCGCGCGCGGGTGCGGCTCAGGCGCGGCCGACAAGGCTCTCGTAGTCGCGCAGCGTGATGTTCTCGGCGGCCTTGCGGGCCATCTTGGCGGCCATGTTCTTGCCCGGCAGATACGGCATGATCTTGTAGTAGCGATTGAGGAACGAGGCCAGGAGCCGGCTGCCCGGGACCATGAGCTTGGCGACGCCGTCGCCCATCTTCTGGCAGCCCGTGGCGTACTCGCGCATCTCCTCCTCGTAGCGGGCGAACGCCACGCGGTGGTCGCCGCGCGCCGCGGCCAGCTCGCCGGCCAGCACGTACGCGCCGACCAGGGCGAGTCCCGAGCCCATGCCCGACAGGGACGAGGGGCAGTAGGCGGCGTCGCCGACAAGGGCGACCCGCCCGCGCGTCCAGGTGTCCATGTGGACCTGACCGACCGAGTCGAAGTAGAAGTCGGGCGCCTGCCGCATGTCGTGCAGCAACCGCTCGCTCTGCCAGCCGTTGCCGGCGAAGCTCTCGGCGAGCACGGCCTGCTGCCGCGCCACGTCGCGACGGTTCAGGTCGAGGGCCGGGGAGGCGAAGTAGAAGACGGCCCTGGCCTGCGTGTTGTGCCGGGCGCTGTAGAGCGCGACGAGCCTGCCCGCGGTGCGGTAGGCGTGGCCGGTGTGGTCCAGGCCGAGGTGGTTGGCCGTGGTGAAGATCGCGCAGTAGAGGCCGAGGTGCTTGACGAACCGCTCCTCCGGCCCGAACGTCAGGCGGCGGGTGTTGGAGTGCAGCCCGTCGGCGCCGATCACCAGGTCGAACCGGCGCGGCGCGCCGCGCTCGAAGGTGACCGTCACGCCGTCGGCGTCCTCGGTGAGCGAGGTGATGGAGTCGCCGAAGACGTACTCGGTGTAGTCCTTGGTGGCGTCGTAGAGGATGCGTCCCAGGTCGCCGCGGAGGATCTCGACGTCGCCCGCGAACAGGTCGGCGGGCATCGTCGCCTGCGTCTTGCCCGCCGCGTTGACGTACGACATGGAGCCCATGCCGGTCCTGGCCCGCTCGATGTCACCGAGGATGCCCATGCGGCGCAGGACCGACAGGTGGGCCTCGCCGCGGAAGTCGACGGCGTAGCCGCCTTCGCGCAGGGCGGGGGCGCGCTCCACGATCGTGGGGGTGAAGCCGTGGCGGTGGAGCCAGTAGGCGAGCGCGGGCCCGGCGACGGAGGCGCCGGAGATCAGGACGTTGGTGTTCCTCATGCCGTTTCTCATGACCCCGAGCCTGCCGGGGAGGGCTCACCGCGGGCTCACCGCAGGCTCACCGCCCCCATCGCACCGACACGTCTCACCGCCGGGTCACCGCCTTCACGACGGTCTCGGGCAGCCCCATCAGGCGGAGGACCGCGGGGGTGGAGATCCCCATCACGGCCGCCGTCTCGCCGGCCTCCCGGAATCGCTCACGGGCCGCGGCGCGGTCGCCGTGCGCCTCGGCGACGCGGCCGAGCCCGGCGAGCGTGCGCACCCGGTCGCCGAGGCTTTTGATCCAGTGCGGGTCGAGGCGTTCGAGGGCCTCGACGTACAGCCGTTCGGCCTCGGCCAGGTCCTGCTCCAGCAGCGCGATGTCGCCGAGCCCACGCAGGGCCGCCGCCAGGTAGGTGGAGCTGCCGGCGCGGCGGGCCAGGGCGGCGGCCCTCATGTAGTCGGCGCGAGCCGCCGCCGCGTCCTCGCCGGCGAGGTGATCTCCCCGGTTGACCAGCAGGTCGGCGCTGTCCTCCAGCGCGCCGAGCTGCTCGGTCAGCGCGAGCGCCTCGTCGGTCAGCTCGACGGCCCTCGCCCGGTCGCCGCGCGTTCCGGCCAGGCCGGCGAGCGAGTCCAGGGCCAGCGCGGTGCCCCAGCGGTCGCCGAGCGAGCGGAACTCTTCCGCCGCCGCGTGGAAGTGCACCTCGGCCGCCGCGGCGTCCCCCTCGCCGAGCGCCCCGAACGCCGACACGTACCGGGCGGTCGCCCGCGCCCACGGCTCGGGGCACGCGAGCTGGGCCCGGACGAGTTCGAACGCGCCCTGCATGTCGCCCCCGACCGCGTTGCGCATCATCCACAGGAGCAGGGCCACCGGGTAGCGGCCCGGCCGGTCACCCGGCCACGCGGCGGCCAGCGCCTGCCCGGCCCGCGCGAGGTGCCGCTGCCAGACCGGATGCCCGGCGGCGTCGGACGCGGCCAGGAGCACGCACGTCACATACTCCTCACCGAGCTCGTCACTGGGCCCGTCAAGAAGTGCGCCGTCCAGCAGCATGGTGGCGTAGGGCGCGGCGGAGGCGGACAGGCCGCTCAGCCACAGGTAGTTCGAGGACGAGGCCAGCAGCCGCAGGGCCGTCTCCACCTCGCGGGCCTCGACGGCCCAGCGCAGGGCCGCCAGCAGGTCGGCGTCCTCGGCCGCGAGGATCGGCAGCCACTCCAGCTGTCCCGCCCGCCGCAGGTGCGGGTCGGCGGTCCGCGCCAGCTCCAGGAAGCGCCGGGCGTGGGCGCGTCGCACCGGCTCGGCCTCGTCCGCCGCTTCGAGCCGTTCGGCGCCGTAGGCGCGGATCGTCTCCAGCATCCGGTAGCGGCCGCCCGCCGCCTCCAGAAGGGACTTGTCGGCCAGAGACTCCAGCAGCTCGCCGTCGGCGCCGCACACCCGAAGAGCGGACTCGGCCGTCGCGCCGCCGGCGAAGACCGTGAACCGCCGCGCGGCCCGCTGCTCCTCCTCCGACAGCAGGTCCCAGCTCCACGCGACCACCGAGCGCAGCGTCCGGTGCCGCTCGGCGGCCGTCCGGGCGCCTCGGGCCGCGACCCCGAGCCGGTCGTCCAGCCGTCCCGCCAGGTCGTCGATGTCCAGCGTGCGCAGGCGCGCCGCCGCCAGCTCGATGGCCAGCGGCAGGTCGTCCAGGGCCGCGCAGATCCGCCGCACCATCTCCGGGTCGGCGGCGAAACCGCGCCGTGCGGCCCTGGCGCGGTCGGTGAAGAGCCGTACGGCCGCGTCGCCGTCCAGAGGCCGCACCTGCCAGAGGTTCTCGCCGATGACACCCAGCGGCTCCCGGCTGGTGGCCAGCACCCGTAGCCGCGGGCAGGCGGCCAGCAGCCGCGCCGCCAGCGTGGCGGCCTCTTCGACGAGATGCTCGCAGTTGTCGAGGACGAGCAGGAGCACGCGGTCCGACAACGCGGAGATCAGACGGTCGACGGGCTCCTGCTGCCCGGCCCCCTCTCCGAGGAGCCCGTTCTCGCGCAGGCCGAGCGCGCTCAGCAGCGCCCGCGGCAGGCCGGCGCCGTCGCGCAGCGCGGCCAGCTCCACGAAGCAGACGGTGTCACCCGCCGCCCCGGCGACCTCGACGGACAGCCGGGTCTTGCCGACGCCGCCGGGGCCGATCAGCGTGACCAGCCGGGCCACGCGCAGCAGGCCGGCGACCTCGGTCACCTCCGCGGCACGGCCGACGAACGACGTGAGCTGCGCGGGCGGCGCGGCCGGCGACGGCGACGGATCGGCGCTCAGCACCTCCAGGTGCAACGCGGCGAGCTCGGCCGAGGGATCGGCGCCCAGCTCCTCGGCCAGGTGCCGCCTGGTCTCCTCGAACACCTCCAGCGCCGCCGCCTGCCCGCCCTCGGCGAACAGCGCCCGCATCAACAGCGCCGCCGGCCGTTCCCGGAGGGGATGGCGGCCGGCCAGCTCGCGCAGCTCGGGTACGACCGCGCGGTGCTCGCCCAGGCACAGCTCGCCCTCGATCCGGTCCTCGAGCGCCGCGAGCCGCTGCTCCTCCAGCCGTACGGCGGCGGCCCGGGCCGTCGGGCTCTCGGGGAGGTCGGCCAGAGCAGGCCCCCGCCACAGCTCCAGCGCCTCGCGCAGCAGCGGGACGGCCCGCCCGGCGTCGCCGTCACGCAGCGCGGCCCGGCCCTGCCCGGTCAGCCGCTCGAACCGGCAGGCGTCCACGTCGTCGTCATGCGCGACCACGATCCGGTAGCCCGCTCCCGCCCGCTCGATCGCGGCCCCGCCGCCCAGGGTCGCGCGCAGCCTCGACACCTGCGAGTGCAGCGCGTGCGCCGACGTCCCCCCTGGCGGGCCGATCTCGTCGGCCAGCCGGTCGACCGGGACCACCTCGCCGGGGCGGAGCAGCAGCAGCGCCAGCAGCGCTCGCCGGGCCGGCCCGCCCAGCGGAACCTCGGCCCCGTCGTCGCGCCAAGCCCGGGTCTGGCCGAGGATTGCGAACCGCATGCGGGTGATTATGCCGGGGGTTTGATGGCGGTGCCCTGCGCGGAGACGAGCTGCCAGACGTCGGGGGAGACGGCGACGTAGACATGGGTGTAGCGGCTGCCGGCGCTGAAGGCCGTACCGTCGGGACGGGTGAAGTTCATGCCGGTACGCCCTACGACGATCCCGACGTCCCCGATGCGGCGGACGAGGGCCTCGTCCGGGAACGATTCGATCGCCGGGAACCGTACGGCGCCGGTGGCGATGGCGTCGAGAAGGACGTCCCGGCCCACGGCGGCCCCGTCCTCCACGCTCACCAGGACGAAGTCGTCCGCGAGGAGGTCGCCCAGGACCTTGACCTCAGCGGTCGTCAGCGCCTCGAAGAAGCGCTGGTCGTGGTCGAGCAGGGATCGGCGGTCTGCGCTCATGGGTGGTCCGTTCCTCGGGTGACAGGGGGCCCGAGCGTAAACCCTGACCTCAGTGTCAAGGTCAAGCCTTTCGTGCCCGTCACTCCGGTGAGCCCGCTCGTGGGCCGGAAGGCCGCGGGCATCGGTGGACGAGAGGCCGGGAAGCGGGAACCCTGGCTCGCCAGGAGCGTTCTAATGTTCGAGCCGACTCGAGGAGGCGCGCGTTGGAAAACCTGATCACCTACGTCCCGCTGCTGTTCGTGGCGTTCGGGATGCTGATCGTGCTGGTGTCGATCAAGGGGAAAGTGGACGGCAGGCAGTTCGCCCAGCGGGCGCAGCGGGTGCCGGGCGTGGTCAGCGACGTCCGGACCACGTTCACGGGGCAGGGGGAGCACCTGAGGGCGAGACGGCGACCGGTCCTGACCTTCACCACCGTGGACGGGCAGGAGATCACCACCGAGGCGCGGACGACCTCCAACCTCGGCGTCGGCAACGCGACCGACGTGCTCTACGACCCGCAGGACCCGACCCGCGCCGTGCCCGCGGATAGCTCCGCCGGCTACGCCGGAATGGTCGCCGGGATCATCGTGATCGTCATCGGCCTGGCTTTCTTCGCCGTTATCTCCGGCGGGTTCACCGGCGTCGGTGACGTCGGTGACGGCATCGGGGGTGGTGACTCCCGAGGCCAGTGCGAGATCCAGAACGCCGACGGCTCCGTCGAGCCCATGGAGTGCCCTCCCGGCCTCTGGGACGACGAGTGATCTCGATGGCGGCTCCCTGGTGATCGCCCATGGGCGACACGAAGGTGCGGCGCGGCCGGCGTCCCGCGTCCGTCAGCGTGGCGTCTGCAGCGTGCCGTTGAGCAGCACGCGGAGGCCCCACCTGGCGCGTTCCTCGGGGGTGCCCGAGACCAGCTCCGACGCCAGGGCGGCGACGTGCGGCCGCCCGGCCGGTGACGCGTCGCGCAGTGCCCGGGTGAGCGCGTTCCACTCGTCCGCGGCGTCGATCGACCGGTCCTCGGTGGCGTGCTCCGCGGCGGAGGCGGTGGCCATCAGCAGGAGCACGTCCACGCCCCAGGCGGCCTGCCCGTCAGGCACGCCGCCCTCGCTGAGCAGCGCCAGCAGGGCCTCCAGCAGATTGAGGTAGTTCGGGCCGGACGGGCGGGCCACCAGGGCCGAGCGGGCCAGGCTGGGGTGCCGGTACAGCACGTCCGTGTATGAGGTCAGTACGGCCTCGATCCGTTCACGCCAGTCCCCGGCGACGGTGACGGGGCCCAGATCGACCTCGCCCAGGAGCTCGTCGAGTATCGCCGCGTGAAGTTCGGCGGTGTTGGCCACGTACACGTACAGGGACGCCGGGCCGGTGTCGAGCTCCTGGGCCAGGCGGCGCATGGTGACCCGCGGCAGCCCCTCGGCGTGCATCAGACGCACCGCGGTCGCGATGATCCCCTTCCTGGTCAGCGCGGGTTTGGCGGGGCGCTCGCGACGGCTGCGGGGCTGATCGGTCACGAAGGTCACCGTACCAGGGCCCGATCGCGTTCGCGACGAACTTGTTCGTAACGAACATGTTCGGCTAGCGTGAGGGTGCGCCTTTGGAAGGAGGCATCACCATGACCCATCACCCCATCGCGATCGTCGGAGCCGGGTTGTCCGGCTTGACGCTCGCCCGCGTCCTGCACCTCAACGGGATCGAGGCGGTCGTCTACGACCTCGAACCCGCACGCCATGCCCGTACACAGGGCGGCATGCTGGACATCCACGCCGAGAACGGCCAGGTCGCCCTGCGCATGGCCGGCTTGCACGAGGAGTTCACGACGATCGTCCATCCGGGCGGCGAGGCCGTCCGCGTCCTGGACCGGCACGCCGTCGCCCACTGGGAGGAGCGCGACGGCGGCATCGGCGACCGCCCCGAGGTGGACCGCGGCCGGCTGCGCGACCTGCTGCTGGACTCACTGCCCGAAGGCGCCGTGCGCTGGGGCGCCATGGTCGCCGCGGCCCGTCCCCTGGGCGGCGGACGGCATGAGGTGACCCTGGCCGACGGCGGCTCGTTCACCACCGATCTGCTCGTCGGCGCGGACGGCGCCTGGTCGCGGATCCGCCCCTTGGTCTCCGGCACGCGGCCCGCGTACACGGGCATCTCGTTCGTCGAGCTCGACCTGCTGGACGCCGACCTCCGCCACCCGCGGGCCGCGGACCTGATCGGCGGCGGCATGTGCTTCGCGCTCGGCGATGGCAAGGGCTTCCTCGCTCACCGCGAGACCGACGGCAGCCTGCATGTCTACGCCGCCGTCCAGGCCGCCGAGGACTGGCTCGACGCCATCGACTTCGCCGACGCCGGGGCCTCCAGGCAGGCGGTGCTGGAGCGGTTCGGCGGATGGGACGACAGCCTCAAGGCTCTGGTGACCGACGCCGATGGCCCGCTGATCCCGCGGAAGATCCACGCGCTGCCGATCGGTCACCGCTGGGACCGGGTCCCGGGCGTGACGCTGGTGGGCGACGCGGCGCATCTGATGTCGCCGTTCGCCGGTGAGGGCGCCAACCTGGCCATGCTGGACGGCGCCGAGCTCGGCGCCGCCATCGCCGCTCACCCCGGCGACGTCGAGCGGGCCCTCGCGGCTTACGAGGAGGAACTGTTCCCGCGCTCCGCCGAGAAGGCCGCCGAGTCCCTCGCCGGTCTCGACCTGTGCTTCGGCGGGGACGCGCCCCACGGCCTGGTCCGGATGTTCGCCGGTCGGCCGGTCGGCGCATAGGCCGCTCGGGCGGGGGACGGTGCCACCCATCCCCGCGCTCATCAGTGGGCCGAGACCGTCGCCGCCTACGACGGCTTGGTGTCCGTCACCCCGGAATGCACCCACTCCCTGCCGGGCTCGCTGTGGCGGCGGGAGCGGAATCAGTCGTGCGCTGTGGACCTGGTCGTCGTGAGGTGGCGGTCGATGATCTGGTCGAGCTGCGTGACCGCGGGCTCCCAGTCACGCGGCACCGTGTGGCAGCGGACGGCGCGGTGGCCCCGGTAGCGCAGGGTGTAGGTGAAGTGATCCGCGACGTCGCAGCCGTCCGTGGACGGGGCCCACGTGGAGACGTTGCCGAGCCTGCGCCGCAGCAGGCCGAACTCCGCGGCGGTGAGCTGGAAGGCGGCGGTGGCCGCGGCGGAGGCGGCCCGCGCCCGGCCGTGCCGGTCTATCGAAATGCTGCGCTGAATTCCGGCGAACCCGCCCGCCTTTTCATAGCCGATCATTTCCGGTGAATGACCGGTCGCGGGCCGCGGCCGTGTTTCGGCCCGCGCGGTCGTGGCCGGTAGGGCCGCGATCGCCGCGAGAACGGCCGCGACAGCCAGGTGCTTGAACACGAATATATCCTTCCCGTCGTTCGGAAGACATTTCGGAGTCCGGTGCGGAATCGTGGACAGCCCTGTTCCGGGACGCCACGGAAGGGCTCATTCTCGCAGGCCGGTCCTCATCTGCCGTTCATGTGACGGCCATGTGAGAGTGGGCACCCGAGGCCCTGTCCCGTAATGCAGGGCTTTTTCCGGACGGCCTTTCTTCTTTCCGGTGACGAAGCTCGAATCGCGGCGCCGACGAGATGACTCCACCTCGACAAGTACTGCGGGGGTGGCGCACGTCACATGGCCGGGCTGTCACAGGGGGCGGGTCACCGGCATCTCCATGGTCGTCAGGACGCCGTGCGAACGATCCGCGTGGCACGCACCACCACGAGTGAGGACCAGATCATGGAACCCCGTATCGACCTGTTGACCAACGAGCTCGGCGCCAAGATCAGCAAGCGCATCTACAACGTCGCCCTGGCGATCCAGCAGTCGCCGCTGCCCCAGACCACCCAGGACCTGGTGATGCTGCGCGCCAGCCAGATCAACGGCTGCGGTTTCTGCGTCGACTACCATACCAAGGACGCCACGGCCGCCGGGGAGACCGCGGTCCGGCTCCACCTGGTCGCGGCCTGGCGCGAGTCCACCGTGTTCACCGAGGCCGAACGGGCCGCCCTGGCGCTCACCGAGGAGGGCACCCGGATCGCCGACGCCCACCACGGCGTGTCCGACCAGACCTGGGCTCAGGTACGCGAGCACTACGACGACGACCAGATCGTCGCGCTCGTCTCCCTGATCGCCATGATCAACGCCAACAACCGGCTCAACGTGATCGTGCGTAACCCGGGGGGCTCCTACGAGCCCGGCATGTTCGCCGGCATGGCCGACTGACCGGCGGGCCGCTCCCGGCCCTGCCCCGGCCCGCTCGATCCGGGGCAGGGCTCCGACCGCCATGCCCATGCCGGTGCCCAGCCACTCGCCGCGCTCCGCGACCACCTGCGTCCGGATGCGAGTCGACCGCCAAGGGGACGTAACAGGTCAGTCCAGGATGACGATCTGGCGGAGGACCTCGCCGCCCTTCAGGGCCGCCACCGCGTCGTTCAGGTCCGCCAGGCGGATGCGGGCGCTGATCATGGAGTCCAGATCGAGCCGGCCCGCCTTGTAGAGGTCGGCGAAGTACGGGAAGTCGTGCCGGACGTCCGCTTCGCCGTACACGCTGGACAGCAGCTTCTTGCCCTCGAACAGCAGGCTGAAGGCGGAGATCGACACCATGTCGTCCAGCGCCCCCGCGCCCACCACGATCACGTCGCCGCCCTGGCGGGCGAGCTGCCAGGTGGCCTGGATCGTGGCGCCCTTGCCGACCGCCTCGAAGGCGTGGTCGAAGCCCTGGCCGCCGGTCAGCTCGGCGAGGGCGCCCTGGACGCCGTCCGGGGTGACGGCGTGGGTGGCGCCGACCTTCCTGGCCAGCTCGTGCTTGGACTCCAACGGGTCGACGGCGAGGATCACCCTGGCCCCGGAGAGGCGGGCGCCCTGGATGACCGACAGGCCGACGCCGCCGCAGCCCACGACCGCGACCGTGGAGCCGGGGCGGACGCGGGCGGTGTTGACGGCGGCGCCGACGCCGGTGGTGATGCCGCAGCCGATGAGCGCCGCCGCCTCCCACGGCACGTCGGCGTCGATCTTGATCGCGCCCTGCCAGGGGATGACGACCTCCTCGGCCCAGGTGCCGCAGCCGGCCATGCCGAAGGCCATGGTGTCCCCGCCGAAGCGGAAGTTGCCCTTGCTGAACGCCTCCACCGTGTACTTCATGCACAGGTACGGCTGGCCCCCCACGCACAGGCGGCACTCCTGGCAGGCGGGGCGCCAGCTGATGATGACGTGGTCGCCCGGCTGGACGGAGGTGACGTGGTCGCCGACCTCCACCACCTCGCCCGCGCCCTCGTGCCCGGGGACGAGCGGCACGGGCTGCGGCAGTACGCCGGACATGGCCGACAGGTCCGAGTGGCAGACGCCGGTGGCCCTGACCCGGACCCGTACCTCGGTGGGGCCGACGGGAGCCAGCGTGACGTCGTCACGGATGTCGAGCTTGTCATCGCCTACGGCGTGCAGAAGCGCGGCGCGCATGGGGGTTCCTCCTCCGGGCCGGTCCTGTGGGGACGGCTATTCCTCTAGGGAGAGTGCGGCTTTCGGGCAGGACCGGACCGCGTGGCGTACGCGGTCGTGCATCTCGGGTGGCGGGTCCGGGAGCAGGATGTGGAGCTGGTCGTCGTCGTCCACATCGAACACCTCGGGAGCGAGCCCCATGCACACGGCATTGGCCTCGCAGACCAGTTCGTCGACCTTGACTTTCACGTGAGCCTCCTGTGATCCCATGAGACCACCTTGGTGCGCTCCACGACGAATCCGACCCGCTTGCGGCCGGTCTGCTCGACATACGGCAGCAGGTGCTCGTCGGCGACGCCCGGGGTCATGGCGCGGGCCACGCGCAGGCCGATGTCGAGGACGCGCCCGGGCTCGTCCACGCGCTCGGCCTTGCCGTACAGCAGGACGCCGCGCAGCTCGCCGTAGTCCTCGCCGGTCTCCACCAGGCAGGTCACCCGCGGGTCGCGCTCCAGGTTGCGGGTCTTCTGGGCCTTGGCGTAGGTCCAGAAGACGATCCGCCCGCGCTCGTCGAGCGCGTAGAACATGGTGACGAGGTGCGGCGTGCCGTCCGGGTTGATCGTCGCGAGCTGCAGCTTGCGGGCGGACGCGAGGAACGCGTCGGCCTCGTCGCCGGACATCGCGATGCGAGCGCGCTGATTCACGTGCCAAGTAGAACAGGTTGCAGAATGCCGGGCAAGAGGTCTCCGGAACGTTGTTCGGTCTCGGAGGAGGATGTCGAATAGGGTGCGGTTCATGATGATGCCGCCCGATCTGCTGGACGCCGCCCAGCGCGCCAAGGGCTTCATGCCGCCGGACGAGGGCCTCGCCCTGTTCGAGACGGCCCTGCGGTACGGCAAGCAGGGCCCCATCTGCGAGATCGGTACGTACTGCGGCAAGTCCGCCGTCTACCTCGGCGCGGCGGCCCGGCAGGCCGGGACCGTGGTCGTCACCGTGGACCATCACCGCGGCTCGGAGGAGATCCAGCCCGGCTGGGAGCACCACGACCCCGCGCTGGTGGACCCCAGGTTCGGCAAGATGGACTCGCTGCCGGTCTTCCGGGCGACGATCGCCGCGGCCGGGCTGGAGGACGAGGTCATCGCCGTCGTGGGCCGGTCGGAGCGGGTGGCCGCGCTGTGGCGTACCCCGCTCGGCATGCTGTTCATCGACGGCGGCCACTCCGAGGAGCCGGTGACGCGCGACTACGAGGGGTGGGCGCCGCACGTCATGGAGGGCGGGGCGCTGGTCTTCCACGACATCTATCCCGATCCGGCCGACGGCGGGCAGGCGCCGTACCGGGTGTACCTGCGGGCGCTGGAGTCGGGGGCGTTCGAGGAGGTCGCGGTACGGGGATCGCTGCGGGTGCTGGAACGGGTCCGCCCCGGCGTCTGAGGCGTGCCGGGCCGGGATCGCGGCGGGGCGTCAGCGGGTGACGAGGTGGTGACGGCGGGACCAGGCGCGGCGGGTCTCGGCCTGCCAGGCGAGGTAGTCGTCGTGCGTGCGGACGTCGTGGCCGAGCGCCAGCAGCGACCGGTCCGCCCAGGACGCCGCCTCCTCCGGCTCGGCCCCCGCCAGGATCGGCACGGCCAGCATGGCCGGTCCCAGCAGCGCCCCCTCCCGCACCACGGCCATCGACGCGAACGCGCACCCCTGAGCCAGGCAGGACCGGTACCCGTCGGCCCCCGCCCGCTCGGTCAGCAGCGCCAGCTCCTCGCCGGTGGCGCCGCCCGTGCGGGTGGCGGCGAAGGCGGCCCCGGCCCACAGGTCGGCCCGTCGCCCCACGGGGAACCCGGCGATCCGATCAGCCACGGCCACGGCCGAGGCCCGCTCGTGGTGCCACAGCAGGCGGCCGAGCCCCTGGTCGAACGTCGCGCAGCGGGCCCGCGTCAGCAGCCCCGGCATGGCCCGCTCGTCCAGCATGCGGGCGTTCGACTCCTGGCTCCGCTGGAATCCGTACCCGTCGACCGCCAGCCAGCGCAGCAGCGGATGCCCCCGGCGCGCCCCGCGTACCGGAGGCAGGCGCAGCAGCGCGTACCCGCGCCCGGCGCCGAGGTGGACGGCGTGGTGGTGGCGCGCGGCCGGTCCGGACAGCAGCTCGCGCAGGCGCCGGCCCCGCGCCAGGGTGAGCAGGTCGAGCACCGCGCTCGCCGCCCCCGCGCCCTCGCAGGCGAACGTCCACCGCTCGTGCGGCAGCCCGTCGAGCAGCTCCTGGAACACGGCGGGATCACGGGACAGAGCGGCGTTGAAGCCGGAGACGTAGGAGCTCTCGGCCTCCTCGACGGCGCGCCGGGCGGGTCCGGCGGCCCAGGGGCCGGCGACCACCTCGTCGGCGTCCCGGGCCAGCAGCCTGCGCCAGCCGCCGGCCGGGGGCGCAGCGGCCGGATCGATCCCGTCATGATGCAAGAAAGCAGTCGTGCCCGTGTCGCCCACGCTTCCCCCGAAGACGCCTCGTACGGCCACTCCCGACGCTAGTGACCCGCTTGCGCCTGCCCAGGGTGCCGCTCCGGCTTTTACGGCAAAGAAAGCGCAAAAGCCCTTGCGGAGCCGGGGCAGGGCAAGATCAGGCGCGGGCCGGCGTGCAGCCGCACAGGTCCGGGTCCGACGGCGGGACGGGCGTCGCGCTCACGTCGCGGAACAGCCCGGCGCCCCCCGACAGCCCCTCCAGCGCGTCGGCTGCCAGGACCACGGCGGCCGCGGTGTACCCGGACCGCTCGTGCGGGAAGTGCTTGCGGTTGGCGAACTGCCAGCCCGTCCAGTACGACCCGTCCTCGTGCCGCAGGTGCTGGATGTCGGTGAACAGCCGCTCCGCCCGCTCGCGCTGACCCAGGGCGTCCAGCGCCAGCGTCAGCTCGCACGTCTCGGCCCCCGTCACCCACGGCTGGTCCGACACGCACCGGATCCCCAGGCCGGGCACCACGAACGTGGCCCACTCGCGCTCCAGCAGCTCCGCCGCCTGCGCCCCGCGCACGGCCCCGCCGAGGACCGGGTAGTACCAGTCCATCGAGAAGCGGCTCTTGTCGGCGAACGCCTCCGGGTGGGCCGACAGCACGTGCGCGAGCCGGTCGGCGGTCAGCTCCCAGTGCGGCTGCGGGTCGCCGAGGTGCTCGGCCAGCAGCACGCCGCAGCGCAGCGCCTGGTGGATGGACGAGCAGCCGGTGAGCAGCGCGTACGTCGAGGGCCGCCCCTGCGCGTCGCGCTCCCAGACGATCTCGCCGCGCGGGGTCTGCAGCCCGGCGACGTAGTCCAGGGCGGCCTTGACCATCGGCCAGCGCCGCTCGGTGACCTGCTGGTCGCCGGTCACCAGGTGGTGGTGCCACAGCCCGGCGGCCACGTACGCCGCGTGGTTGGTCTCGCCGCCCCGCTCGGCGGCGACGCCGTCGACCAGCTTCATCGGCCAGGAGCCGTCCTCGCGCTGGTGCCGTTCCAGCCAGTCGTAGCCGCGCCGCACGGGCCCGTCCAGCCCGGCGACGGTCATGGCCATGAGGCATTCGACGTGGTTCCAGGCGTCGACGTGCCCCTCGGGCCACGGCACGCCGCCGTCGTCCTGCTGAATCGCCGCGATGCTCAAGGCCGTACGGACGACCTCCTCGCGGCCGATCACGCCGCGGGCTTCCTGACGTAGAGCACCACGCTCTTGCCGATGAGCGGGTTGAGCAGGGCCTCGGCGAGGCGGGTGGCGGCGGGGCGCTTCATGATGTCCCACACCAGCAGCTCGTGGTACGCCTTGGCCAGTGGGTGCTCGGCGTTGTTGACGCCGACCGCGCACTTGATCCACCAGTACGGCGCGTGCAGGCCGTGGGCGTGGTGGTGGGGGCCGATGACGAAGCCGGTGGACTTGAGCTTGGCCGACAGCTCGGCCAGGGTGTAGATGCGGACGTGACCGCCGGGGGCGGTGTGGTAATCCTCGTCGAGCGCCCAGCAGATCCGCTCGGGCAGGAAGCTCGGGACGGTGATCGCGGCCGTGCCGCCGGGCCTGAGCACCCGGAAGATCTCCCGCATGGCGGCCATGTCGTCGGGGATGTGCTCCAGCACCTCGGCGGCGATGACCCGGTCGAAGCTCCCGTCCTCGAACGGCATCTCCAGCGCCGTGCCCTGGACGGTCTCGCCGGTCGCCTCCGGCGGCACCTCGCCGGCCTTGTCCATCGCCGCGAACATGGCGGCCACGCCGTCCAGCTCGGCCTGGTCCATGTCGAAGGCGACCACGTCCGCGCCTCGGCGCAGCACCTCGAAGGCGTGCCGGCCCCCGCCGCACCCCAGGTCGAGCACGCGTGTGCCGGGCCCGACGGGCAGCCGGGCGAAGTCCACGGTCAGCACTTGATCCGTCTCCTTGTGATCAGCTAGAAGGGGGCTGCACGGCTTGGGGGGCGGGCCGGTCAGCGGGTGCGGCGGGCCCGGTGGGCGGCGATGGCCTCGTGGTACGCCTCGACGGTCCGCTTGGCCACGACGTGCCAGGTGTAGCGCTCCATGACCCGCTCGTACCCGGCGCGGCCCACCCGCTCGCGCTCCTCGGGTGAGTCGTGCAGCCGCCGCAGCACCGCGGCCAGCTCCTCCGCGTCGCCGGGCGCGACCTGGATCGCCGCGTCGCCGACCACCTCGGGCAGCGCCCCGGTGCGGCTGGCGACCAGCGGCGTGGCGCAGGCCATGTGCTCGACGGCCGGCAGCGAGAAGCCCTCGTACAGGGACGGGACGACCGAGATCTCGGAGGTGGCGATCAGCTCGCCGAGCTCGTCGTCGGAGATGCCGTGGACGAAGCGGACCCGCTCCTGCAGTGACAGCTCCTGGACGAGCTGCTCGGTGGGGCCGCCCGGCGTGGGCTTGCTGACGACGGTGAGGTTGACGTCGCGCTCGGTGGCGAGCTTGGCCACGGCGCGCAGCAGCGTGGCGACGCCCTTCATGGGGGAGTCGGCGCTGGCCACGGCGACGATCGAGCCCTTGCGCCGCGGCTTGTCCGGGCGCGGGTGGAAGTAGCGGGTGTCGACGCCGAGGGGGATCAGGCGCATGTTGGCCTGGGGGACGTTGAAGTCGCGGTGGATGTCGGCCAGCGACGACTCGCTGACCGTGAGGATGGGGCTCAGCCGGGGCGCGACGCGGGTCTGCATCTTGACGAACCCGTACCAGCGGCGCAGCGACAGCCGCTTGGAGCCCTGCGCGGCCTCCAGCTCGATGCGCCGGTCCACGCTGATCGGGTGGTGGATGGTCCCGACCACGGGGAACAGCTTCTGGATGCCCAGCAGGCCGTAGCCGAGGGTCTGGTTGTCCTGGACGACGTCGAAGTCGCCGACGCGCTTCTTCAGCTCCCGGAGGGCGCGCAGGGTGAACGTCAGCGGCTCGGGGAAGCCGGCCGTCCACATGGTGCCGACTTCGAGCGCGTCGATCCAGTCGCGGTACTCGTGCAGCTTGGGGGTTCTGAACGGGTCCTCGTCGCGGTAGAGGTCCAGGCTCGGCACCTCGTTGAGGACGACGCCCTCGTCCAGCTCCGGGTACGGCTGTCCGGAGAACACCTCGACGTGGTGCCCGAGCGCCACCAGCTCGCGGCTCAGGTGGCGCAGGTAGACGCCCTGCCCCCCACAGGTCGGCTTGCTGCGGTAGGACAGCAGCGCGATCCGCAACGGACACCCCTTTCTCCGCCGGTAGGCACGCTGAGTCCGGCGTGTACCGTGAAAGATGACCTTAGTCCGAAAAGGCTACCATTCGGTAGGTCGCCTGGAATTGTTCCTCACCTCGTCCGCATGGCGTGCGAACTGCGACATTGGCATGCCCGAGCGGGATTCGGTGGAACGTGTTCTAGGTCACTTGATGCTGTGACAATGCCTTAGCTGTACATTCCCGTCCCAAGCAGACGCGGTAGTGATAGGGGAGGACCCGTTGGCCAGGCGCACTTTGATCACCGGCATCACCGGCCAGGACGGCTCCTATCTGGCGGAGCACCTGCTCCGCGAGGGCTACGAAGTCTGGGGGCTGGTCCGCGGCCAGGCCAACCCGCGCATGTCGCGGATGCGCAAGCTGCTCGCCGACGTCCAGGTGGTGCGCGGCGACCTCCTCGACCAGGGATCGCTCATCTCGGCCGTGGAGCGCGTTCAGCCCGACGAGGTCTACAACCTGGGCGCCATCTCGTTCGTGCCCATGTCGTGGGAGCAGGCCGAGCTGACCGCCGAGGTCACCGGGATGGGCGTGCTGCGCATGCTGGAGGCCATCAGGGTCTGCTCCGGCGTGTCGCGCGGCGGCACGGCCGGTGGCCAGATCCGCTTCTACCAGGCGTCGTCGTCGGAGATGTTCGGCCAGGTCAGCGAGACGCCGCAGAACGAGCGCACCGCCTTCCACCCGCGCTCGCCGTACGGGGTGGCCAAGGCGTACGGGCACTTCCTCACCCAGAACTACCGCGAGTCGTACGGCATGTACGCGGTGTCGGGGATCCTGTTCAACCACGAGTCGCCGCGGCGCGGCGCCGAGTTCGTCACCCGCAAGGTTTCGCTCGGGGTGGCCCGCATCAAGCTCGGGCTGGCCGACGAGCTGCGCCTGGGCAACCTGGAGGCGCGGCGCGACTGGGGGTTCGCCGGCGACTACGTGCGGGCCATGCACCTCATGCTCCAGGCCGGCGTGCCCGAGGACTACGTGATCGGCACCGGCCACATGAAGTCGGTCAGGGAGCTGGCCGAGGCTGCCTTCGCCGCGGCCGGGCTCGACTGGGAGCGGTACGTCGTCACCGACCAGGCCCTGCACCGCCCCGCCGAGGTGGACCTGCTCTGCGCCGACCCGAAGAAGGCGCGGGTGCAGCTCGGCTGGGAGCCCACCGTGCCGTTCGACGAGCTGGTCGCGATGATGGTCGAGTCGGACATCCGCCTGCTCTCCGAGGGCGGCGACCACGACCAGGACAGTTCCTGGCCCTGATCCTCCCCGTGCTCGCGGGCTCCTTCGCCGCGCCCCATTGACAAAATTGCTTTTTACGTAAAAGCTTGTTTTTGCGATGAGAGACGTCCTGTACCTGGAAGAGATCGAGCAGGCCGAGGCCCTGCTGAAGCCACAGCGCGTCGAGGTGCTGCGGCAGCTGGCCGAGCCGCGGACCTGCACCGAGGTCGCCGAGCGGCTCGGCCAGACGCCGCAGCGCGTCTACTACCACGTCAAACGGCTCGTCGAGGCGGGGCTCGTCGACCTGGTCTCGGAGCGCAAGGTGCGCGGCATCAGCGAGGGCATCTACCGGGCCGGCGCCCGCGCGTACTGGCTGTCGCCGCGCCTGGTGGGCCGGATCGGGCTGCGCAGGGCGCGCGACGAGCTGAGCCTCGGCTACCTGCTGGACCTCATGGAGGAGGTCCAGGCCGACGTCGCGGCCCTCGACCGCACCGCTCCCGAGCTGCCGTCGATCGGCGTGTCGGGGGAGATCCACGTACGGCCGGAGGACCGTCAGCGGTTCCTGAGCGACCTGCAGACCACGCTGCAGGAGCTGTTCACGAGGTACGGCGGAGCCGAGGGAGACGCCTTCAAGCTCGCCGTCGCCTGCTACCCGGTGCAACCGAAGGAGGAGCACGATGAGTGACCCGATGACCCTGCGCGCCCGCGTCCAGGCCCCCGTCAAAGAGGTCCGGAACGCGCTGACCGACCCCGCCGCCATGCGGATCTGGCTGGCCGAGCACGCGGAGGCCGGCCCGGACGGCTCCTTCGCCTTCTGGGGCCGCCACACGCCCGAGGGCGACGCGCCGCACCAGCGGCTCCTGCACGCCGACGACCGCACGGTCCGCTTCGCCTGGACACTCGGCGGCGTCGAGACGACCACCGAGTTCGGGCTCGAGGAAGAGGGCTCGGACGCCACGATCGTGACGATCACGCAGAGCCACTACGACCACCAGGAGGCCCTGGCCAACACCGGCATCCGCGGGGTCCTGCAGACGTACTGGTGCCTGGCACTGGCGAACCTGGCCGAGCACCTGGAGGGCCGCGAGCTGACCCCGAAGATCGACTTCACCACCCGGGACATGAGCGCCGGGGTGGTCATCGACGCGGCGCCGGAGGCGGTGTTCGACTCGCTGGTCGACTCGGAGAAGGTGACGCGCTGGTTCGGGTTCCCCATCGCGATCGAGCCGTACGTGGGCGGGCGCTACGCCATGGGAGGGTTCGACAACCCCCAGCCCGCCAAGATCCTCGAACTCGAGCCGGGGCGGCGGCTCTCCGTGGACTGGGGCTCCACCGGCGTCGGCACCTGGGAGCTGGAGGGCTCCGGCGGGCGGACGCGGCTGACGCTGGTGCAGAGCGGCTTCGAGGGCGAGCGCCCGCCGTACGGGGCCTGGGGCGGCATCCTGGCGGGGCTGTCGGAGCTGCGCCGCTTCCACGAGATCCCGGACTGGCGGCCCATCTGGGTCGAGTAGGAGCCCCTGCCTCCTGAGCTCCTCGCCGGGGGGCCAGGCGGGCGCGCGTTGCCGCCTCCTGGCCTTCCCTCTGGACGGCCCGCTTCTGTGGACGGGCCCGCGTCGTCCACAGAACCCCGTTCGGCGCGTGGGGGCGGCCTTGGCCCCCGCCATCCTGAGCGGGTGAAACCGCCCCCTCCCTCACGGGCCACGACCCCCGTGCCGTCGGCCCCCATGCCGTCGGCGCCCGTGTCCACGGCGCCCGCACGCCCGGCGCCCGTGTTCCCGGAGCCCGTACGCCCGGAACCCGTACGCCCGGCATCCGCGTCCTCGGCGCCCGTGCCCTTGGAATGCGTGCCACGTCGTCGGGCCACGCTGCTCGCCCGGGCGCGGAGCGTCACCCGGGCGGTGCCGCAGGCCGTCGCCTGCCGTCAGACCGCCGCGCACGTGTGGGGCCTGCGCGTGCTCAGCCCGGGGACGGCCGACGCCGACTGGCCGGTCGAGCTGGCCGCCCCCGGTCACCTGACGCTCCCCGGCTGCGTGACCCACGTCTGCCTGCTGCGGCCGGAGGAGGTGACCGAGCACAAGGGGGTGCGCGTCACCACCCCCGGCCGCACGGCGCTCGACTGCGCCCGCTGGCTGCCGCGCCTGGAGGCGGTGGCCGCCCTCGACCAGTTCGCCCGGCGCGGGGTGGACCTGGAGGAGCTCTGGCGTCGCGCCCCCTCGTGGCAGGTGCGCGACACGCTTGCCCTGGCCGATCGGGGCGCTGGCTCACCCCGGGAGAGCTGGCTGCGCGTCATCCTCGTGGACGGCGGCCTGCCCCGCCCCGCCACCCAGATCCGCGTCGCCCTGGCCGGCGACCGCCACGCCTACCTCGACCTCGGCTGGAGACCGTACCGGCTGGCGGTCGAGTACGACGGCCAGGAGCACCACACCTCCACGGCCGACCAGCACCGCGACGACACCCGCCGCGCGGAGCTGCGTCGGCACGGGTGGCGCGTCATCCCGGTGCGCAAGGACGCGATCCCCGGCCAGACGGCGGCGTTGCTGGAGCACGTCGCCAACGCCCTCATCGAATGCGGCTGGCGCCCCACACCACGCCAGACCACCCGCATCCTCTCCCGCATCCGCGCCGCCCGCCACACCCACCGCCACCGCCACCGCCACCGCTGACCATGCCCCGCAGCTCGGCCGTTCATCGTCGGCAGGCCGTCTGTGCCTGATGGGAGGAGGAGATCGGCAAGGTGATGGCGGGTCGCCGCGCCGATCAGCCGTGGTGAGCGGCCGCCCTGAGCAGTTGCGGTGAGGAGCCGTGGTGAGCGGCCGCCCTGAGCAGTTGCGGTGAGGAGCCGTGGTGAGCGGCCGCCCTGAGCCAGGGCGGTCACATGGGCGGATGCGGTCATGCGCGCGTGATGGACAGGTGCATGCCGGTGTAGTCGAACGTGATGGCGAAAGGCTTGAAGAACTCGTGGGTGAAGTTGGCGATCAGCTCGAAGCCGAACTGTGCGGACTGGCCGGGCCCGGGGAATCCGGGGAAGACCTTGTCGGCCGCGTGGCCGGGGAGGTCGCGTCCGACCGCCCCGCCCAGGCTGATCCGCTCGGCCGTGATCGGATAGATCTTGACTCCGCCGGGCTGTTCGAGCGGGTGGTCGTAGTCCACCTTCATGCCCGTCTTCTGGGCGATCGCCGTTGTCGTGTCGAGGCCGATGCCGATGCCGCCCGTGTCGACGGTGACCATCCTCGGCCCGTAGTCGCCGAGGCTGCCCAGTGTGCACGGGTAGTGGTCCCCGGCCAGCCAGAGCGGCAGCCGGTCGGCGGCGTGCGCCCGGGGTGTGGTCCTGGTCTTGCGCCGCAGTGTCAGGGCTCGGCCGGCATAGTCCATGGTGGTCAGGAAGTGGTAGAAGATCGTCGTTCCGAACGCGCCCGCCGCCGGCGTCCCGTCGGGAAGGGACGGTCGCCGTGCGTCGCTCCATTGCACGGGAAGATTGCGGATCTCGATGTTCCCGATGGTGAACGAGTCGAGGACGCCCAGCCAGATGGTGATCGGCTGATTGTTGGCGACCCCGCCCGACATGGTGGTCACCGCGCGCAGACCCGCCTCCTCCGCCACTTCTCGCGACAGGTCGAGCGTCGCGTAGGTGTCGAGCCAGAACTTCTGGGGTTTCCCGCCGTTCAGCGCGGCTTCGACGGCAGGCACGGGGTCCAGGGTGACGAAGGGTACGCGCGTGCTCCGCGCTCCGTGGATCTGCCACGGCGTTCCGCTGATGCGGGAGTAGAGCTCGGAGAGGGCCTTGTCGCGGGGGCGGTCGATGCTCTTCAGCAGCGGCACCGCGCGGGCGAGTTGGTCCTGCCGGACGAAGCACTCGGCCAGCCGCTGTGTCGAGGCGACGTCGTTCGGTTGCAGGGTGACGGCCTTGGACAGGTGCTTCTCCGCGTCGGCGAAACGGTTGGACAGCAGGGCGAGGTAGCCGACCTGGGCCAAGGCGTGCGCGTCGCGCGGATCTTCGCGGAGCAGGCGCCGGTAGCCGCGCTCGGCCGCGGCGAACCTGCCCATCGTGAACAGCTGATCAGGATCGTCGTCCGCGGCGGCGAAGGCCTCGCTCGGGGTGGAACCCAGCAGGGGAAGGGCCGCACTCGCGGCCACGGCCAGGCTCGCACGCCGCAGGAACGCGCGCCGGCCGGTGTTACGAAGATCGTCGGAAAGGGGCATCGCCGGCTCCTCATGTCGTGGCCGAATGCACCGCCAAGCTGGTCGGGGCGCAGCGCCACAGAACACGGAGACACGTTAAACATCCATAAACGGCTGGGTGCCCTTCCCCAGGGCGACGGGCCACACGACCAGCAGGTACGACTCGCCCGGCCGGTTCGACAGCCGGTTCGACAGCCGGTCGGCGTCACGGGCGCGGCCGTGGACCCGCAGCCCGTAACGGCCCGCGCCCTGCGGCGTCAGGTTCGTCTCGCCACCGTCCTCGGCCGTCAGGCCCTGTACGCGCATCACGCCGGTCGTGGTGACGAACTCGATCTCCTCGTACTGCTCCCAGCCCCGCACGGGCGTCCGGGGCGCGGCGGGCTGCCAGGTCACGTGCATGCCGACGACGCCCCTGCGCTTCTCCGTACGGATGAGCAGCGAGTCGGGGGCGGCGGCGACGAGCCCGTCCGGCAGCGGCGGCGGGGCGGCGACGTCCTGGAAGGGATTGACGATCCGGACCCGGTGATCCACCACGGGCACCACACCGCGCACCGCCGTGGGCAGGCGGAGCGGCGCACCCAGGCCCGCCGCCCGGCCCGGCTCCGACCGCGGCGAACGGGCTCGTTCCGACTGCGGTAACCCGTGCTCGCGCGCCCATCGCCGGAGCTCGGAGGACTTGTCCGGCAGTCCCAGCTCCTCGGCGACCCCCACTCCCAGCCGGGCGGCGGCCTCGGACCCCACGTCCAGCGGCCACACCGTCACCAGGTAGAACTCGAACGGCACCTTCGGCACCGCCGCGGGGTCGAGGTCGCGGCCGCGGGCCTGCACGCGCATGCCGTACCGTCCCGGTCCCTGCGGCGTCAGGACCGGGAGGGCCGCGGGATGCTCCGACATCAGGCCGCACACGTGGATCTCGCCGGTGAAGGTGACGAGCTCCACCTCCTCCGTCTCGTCCCAGCCCGTGTCCACGGGTGGCCGGGTCGCGACCAGGCGCACCGTGACGTCCACGACGCCGGTGTGGATGCCGGTCAGGATCACGGCGGCGCCGGGGACGGAGGCGGTCAGCCCGTTGGGGACGCTGCCGGGATGATCGCGCCCCGGCTCGGCGACCAGGAGCTGACGGTAGGAGACGTGGACGTCGGCTCTCGCGGTGGTGGGCGGGGCGGGGGAGGCGGTCATGCCGACCAGGCTAGGCAGCCGGCCCGCCGCCCGCCCCGTGAAGGACGATCTTGGTGTTCAGCCGACCGAGACGGGGAGCTCCTTGATGCCGTTGATGAAGAACGAGCGCAGCCGCCGGGCCTCGCCCGTGCGGCGCAGGCGCGGGTAGCGGCGGGCCAGCTGCTCGAACAGGACCCTGAGCTCCAGCTTGGCCAGGTGGTTGCCCAGGCAGAAGTGGGCGCCGCCGCCGCCGAAGCCGATGTGCGGGTTCGGGTCGCGGCCGATGTCGAAGACCTCCGGGTCGGGGAAGGCGGAGGCGTCCCGGTTGGCCGAGGAGTAGAACACGACGACCTTGTCGTTCTCCTTGATCTGCTTGTCGCCGAGCGTCACGTCCCGCGTGGCCGTGCGGCGGAACAGGTTGACCGGCGACACCCATCGGACGATCTCGTCGGCGGCCGTGCGCGCCAGCGACGGGTCCGCGACGAGGCGCTGCCACTGCTCCGGGTGGTCGAACAGGGCCACCATGCCGCCCGAGGCGGCGTTACGGGTGGTCTCGTTGCCCGCCACGACCAGCAGCAGCACGAACAGGTCGAACTCGTTCTCGTCGAGGGTCTGGCCGTGCTCGTCGGACTGGATGAGCCTGGTGACGATGTCGTCGCGCGGGTTCTCCCGGCGCTGGGCGGCGAGCTGGTTGGCGTACGCGTAGAGCTCCATGGCCGCGTCGCCGCCCTCGCCGGGCGCGTCCGCGTAGTCCGGGTCCTGGGCGCCGATCATGCGGTTGGACCAGGAGAAGAGCTTGTCCCGGTCGGACACGGGCGCGCCGAGCAGCTCGCAGATGACGTACAGCGGCAGCGGGGCGGCGACCTCGGTGACGAAGTCCACCTCGCCCGAGCAGTTGTCGAGCAGGTCGTCGCAGATCTCCCGGATGTGCTGCTCCAGGGCGCCGATCGTGCGCGGGGTGAAGCCCCGGTTGACCAGCGAGCGCCGCCGCGTGTGCTCCGGAGGGTCCTGGTTGAGCATCATCATCCGCTGGAACGCCCGCTGCTCCTCCGGCATCTCGTCGAACAGCGCGAGCCTGCGCTCCGAGGAGAACACGTCGGAGCGCCGCGACACCTGCACGACGTCGTCGTAGCGCGTGACCGCCCAGAACGCCGGGTCGCCTTCGTGGCGGTAGACCGGTTCGTTCTCGCGCAGCCAGCGGAGCTGGTCGAGGGGTGGTCCGGATTGCGCGTACAGGTCCTGGTCGACGAGGTCGATCCGCACGGTGACTCACCTCTAGGGGGACGGTTCCCAGCTATCTGGAACGTGTTCTATTACGGTGTGCCCTCCAGTCAAGCGCACCTGCTCCCGCATGGCCACCCGCGCTTCACGGCTTCCCCTGGTGGGTATGAGACATCGGGTGTTTGGTGGTCTCGATTTGTTCGCTCGGCGGCCGGGAGCGCCGTGGCGAGGGGCGACAAGGCGCGGGGCCTCCCGTGGGCTCCTTCGGGTGAGGACTGATCGGAGAAGCCATCCGATGACCGGGTCGCACGGATTTGCCGTACAGGCCGGGCCTGGGGTTCGTCCTCCTCCGATGTCTCTGCGGCCCGGTCGGGTGATCTTTTGGGGCGCTTCGACCCAGTCCAGGAGGACTTCAGGTGCTACGTCGGCATATTTCGCGTCACGGATCCGATGTATCGCTCCAGGAAGGCTTGACATGCCCCCACCACGCCCAGCAGCATCAGAGCTATAGACATCCGATGTATGGACGAAGGATGCGGTGTGAAGCTGCTGCGAGTAGGACCTGTCGGGCAGGAGCGGCCGGTGGTGATGGACGACGCCGGCAACCTGCGTGACATCGGAGAGCCCGATATCGACGGTGCTTTCCTCGCTTCCGGGGGAGTGGCCCGCGTCCGCGAGGCGCTGGAGCGCGACGAGCTGCCCGTCGTCGTCGGCGAGGGGCTGCGGGTGGGGCCGCCGATCGCGCGTCCGGGGAAGATCGTTTGCATCGGCCTCAACTACAGCGACCACGCCGCCGAGTCCGGCGCCGACGTGCCGGCCGAGCCCGTCGTGTTCATGAAGGCGTCCAACACCATGGTGGGGCCGTATGACGAGGTGCTGGTGCCCCGCGGCAGCGTGAAGACCGACTGGGAGGTGGAGCTCGCGGTCGTCATCGGCAAGCGGGCCCGCTACCTGGACAGCCGCGAGGAGGCGCTCGACGTCGTCGCCGGGTACGCGGTGGCCAACGACGTCTCCGAGAGGGAGTTCCAGCTTGAGCGTGGCGGCCAGTGGGACAAGGGCAAGTCGTGCGAGACGTTCAACCCCCTCGGGCCGTGGCTGGTGACCGCCGACGAGATTCCCGACCCGCAGAGCCTGGCGATGCGGCTGTGGGTGAACGACGAGCTGCGCCAGGACGGCGACACCAAGAACATGATCTTCGACGTGGCCGAGATCGTGCACTACCTGAGCCGGTTCATGGTGCTCGAACCCGGTGATGTCATCAACACCGGCACCCCGGCCGGCGTCGCCATGGGCATGCCCGGCCAGCCGTACCTGCGGGCCGGCGACGTGATGGAGCTGGAGATCGAGGGCCTGGGCCGGCAGCGCCAGACGGTGGGGCAGGCATGACAGGAGACGTCGGAGAGGCGGCGCGGCCGTACCGGATCGTGGAGATGGAGACCCACGACATCCGCTTCCCCACCTCGCGCGAGCTGGACGGCTCCGACGCGATGAACCCCGACCCCGACTACTCCGCCGCCTACGTCGTGCTCAGGACCGACGACGGCTTCTCCGGCCACGGGTTCGCGTTCACGATCGGGCGCGGCAACGACGTGCAGACCTCCGCGATCACCGCGCTGAGGCCGTACGTGATCGGCAGGGACGCCGAGGACCTGGGCGCGCTCTACAAGGAGATGGTCAACGACTCGCAGCTGCGCTGGCTGGGCCCCGAGAAGGGCGTCATGCACATGGCGATCTCCGCCGTGGTCAACGCCCTGTGGGACCTCAAGGCCAAGCGCGCGGGCAAGCCGGTCTGGCTGCTGCTGGCCGAGATGACCCCCGAGGAGATCGTCGACCTGGTCGACTTCCGCTACCTCAGCGACGCGCTGACGCCGGAGCAGGCCCTGGAGATCCTCAGGCGGGCCGAGGACGGCAAGCGTGAGCGCATCGAGACGCTCCGGCGCGACGGCTTCCCCGCGTACACCACCTCGCCCGGCTGGCTCGGCTACGACGACGACAAGCTGCGGCGGCTCTGCAAGGAGGCGCTCGACCAGGGCTTCCGGCAGATCAAGCTCAAGGTGGGCGCCGATCTGGCCGACGACGTGCGCCGCTTCCGGGTGGCCCGGGAGGTGTGCGGGCCGGACTACCCGATCGCGATCGACGCCAACCAGCGCTGGGACGTCGCCTCCGCCATCGCCTGGGTGAAGGCGCTCGGCGAGTTCGGCCCCCATTGGGTGGAGGAGCCGACCAGCCCCGACGACGTGCTGGGCCACGCCGCCATCGCCGAGGGCATCAGGCCCATCCCCGTCGCCACGGGTGAGCACGTGCAGAACCGCATCGTGTTCAAGCAGCTCCTCCAGGCCGGCGCCATCTCGTACCTGCAGATCGACGCGGCGCGGGTCGGCGGCGTCAACGAGAACATCGCCATCCTGCTGCTCGCGGCCCGCTTCGGAGTCCCGGTCTGCCCGCACGCGGGCGGGGTGGGGCTGTGCGAGCTGGTGCAGCACCTGTCGATGTTCGACTACGCGGCGGTCAGCGGCTCCATGGACGACCGGGTGATCGAGTACGTCGACCATCTGCACGAGCACTTCATCGACCCGGTCGTGATCGACAACGGAAGGTACCGCGCGCCCTCCGCGCCGGGCTTCAGCGCGGAGATGCGCCCCGAGTCGATCGCGGCCCACAGTTTCCCCGACGGCGAGGTCTGGAAGGACGCATGAGTCTCAGAGCGATCGTGACTGGCGGCGGGTCCGGCATCGGCCTGGCCACCGCGACCCTGCTGGCCGAGCGCGGCATGAAGGTGGCGTGCCTCGACCTCAACCCCCCGGGCGACCCGTTCGTCGGTGTCAAGGTGGACGTCACGGACGACGCGGAGGTGCGCGCGGCCGTCGCCGAGGCGGCCGAGCGGCTCGGCGGCATCGACGTGGTCGTCAACAACGCGGGCATCGGCGCCCAGGGGACGGTCGCGGACAACCCCGACAGCGAGTGGCAGCGGGTCTTCGACGTCAACGTGCTCGGCATGGTCCGGGTGAGCCGGGCGGCGCTGCCGTACCTGCGCAGGTCGGAGCACGCGGCGATCGTCAACACCTGCTCCATCGCCGCCACCGCCGGCCTGCCGAACCGCGCCCTCTACAGCGCCACCAAGGGGGCGGTGCTGTCGCTGACCCTGGCGATGGCCGCCGACCACGTCCGTGAGGGCATCCGCGTCAACTGCGTGAACCCCGGCACCGCCGACACCCCGTGGGTGGGCCGGCTGCTCGACGTGGCCGACGACCCGGAGGCGGAACGCCTGGCACTGAACGCCAGGCAGCCGATGGGCCGCCTGGTCACCGCCGAGGAGGTCGCCGCCGCGATCGCGTACCTGGCGGGCCCGGAGTCGAGCTCGACCACGGGCACGGCGCTCGCGGTCGACGGAGGCATGCAGGGGCTGCGCCTGCGCCCCGCCACCTGAGGGCCCGCAGGCCCTCGAACTGAAGACAGCAATCCAGGGCCGGCCCCAGTGGGGGGATCGGCCCAGCCCGAGGAAGGTGGCTCTCCACGATGAAGCTCGGCCCGGTCGTCGCCGGCGCGGCCCTCATGGCGGTCGTCGCCGCGTGCGGCTCCAGTACTACGTCCACCACCGGCAGCGGCGCGGCGGGCGGTGGGAAGGTCGGTGTCGACTACCCGCGCGCCGACTCCGACTTCTGGAACTCCTATATCAAGTACGTCCCGCAGATGGCCGCCGAGCAGAAGGTGGAGCTGATGCAGCCCACCAACTCGCAGAACGACGTGGCCAAGCTCGTCAGCAACGTCCAGGCGCTGGTCGGCCAGGGCGCCAAGGCGATCGTCATGGCCCCCCAGGACACCGGCGCGATCGCCACCACCCTGCAGACGCTGGAGAACAAGAAGATCCCGGTCGTCTCGGTGGACACCCGCCCCGACAAGGGCAAGGTCTACATGGTGGTCCGCGCCGACAACCGGGCGTACGGGACCAAGGCCTGCGAGTTCCTCGGCGAGAAGCTGGGCGGCAAGGGCAAGGTCGTCCAGCTCATGGGCTCGCTCAGCTCGATCAACGGCCGTGACCGGGCCGAGGCGTTCCGCGAGTGCATGAAGACGAAGTTCCCCGGCATCACGGTGTTCGAGGAGCCGACGGAGTGGGAGGGCAGCAAGGCCGCGTCCATGCTGCAGACCCGCCTGGAGCAGAACCCGGACATCAAGGGGGTCTACATGCACGCCGGCGGCGTCCACCTGGCCCCGACGCTCCAGGTGCTCAAGCAGAAGGGTCTGCTCGTCCCGCCGAGCGACCCCAAGCACGTCTTCGTGATCTCCAACGACGGCATCCCGGAGGAGCTGGAGGCGATCCGCAAGGGTGAGATCGACGCCACGGTCTCGCAGCCGGCCGACCTGTACGCGAAGTACGCGATGTTCTACGCGAAGGCGGCGACCGAGGGGAAGACCTTCAAGCCGGGCGCGACGGACCACGACAGCTCGATCATCCAGCTTCCCAACGGCCTGGAGGACCAGCTTCCGGCCCCGCTGGTGACGAAGGACAACGTGGATGACAAGAACCTCTGGGGCAATCAGGTCAAGTGATGAAATATCACGTTGAAGCTCGCAATGTGGTGAAGCGCTTCGGGCCGACCGTGGCGCTGAACGGCGCGAGCATCGCGATCGCCGAGGGCGAGACGCACGCCCTCGTCGGCCGGAACGGCGCGGGCAAGTCCACGCTGGTGTCGATCCTCACCGGCCTGCAGCCGGCGGACGAGGGCGAGGTGCTGTTCGCGGGGGAGCCCGCGCCGGCCCTCGCCGACCGCGACGCGTGGCGGCGGCGCGTCGCCTGCGTCTACCAGAAGTCCACGATCATCCCCGCCCTCACCGTGGCCGAGAACCTGTTCCTCAACCGCCAGACCGACAGCGGGATGATCAGGTGGCGGGCGCTGCGGGCCAGGGCCCGCGAGCTGCTCGACACGTACGAGGTGGACGTCGACGTCCAGGCGCTGGCCGGCGACCTGAGCGTCGAGCAGCGCCAGCTCGTCGAGATCGCCCGCGCGCTGTCGTTCGGCGCCCGGTTCATCATCCTGGACGAGCCGACCGCCCGCCTCGACGGCCCGGCCATCGACCGGCTGTTCACCCGCATGCGGGCGCTGCGCGAGCAGGGCGTCACGATGATGTACATCTCGCACCATCTCGACGAGGTGTACGAGATCTGCCAGAGCGTCACGGTCTTCCGCGACGCCCGGCACATCGTCACCCGGCCCGTCGCCGGGTTCCCCCACGACGAGCTGGTGGGCGCCATGACCGGCGAGGCCACGGTCGCCTACGAGGCGCGTGCCCGCACGGCCGGCGACCGCGTCGTGCTCGCGGGGGAGGGCCTGTCGCTCGGCGGCCGTTACCGGGACGTGGACCTCGCCGTCCGGTCCGGCGAGGTCGTCGGCCTGGCCGGCTCGGCCAGCAGCGGCAAGGTCGGGCTCGCCGAGACCCTCGTCGGCCTGCGCCGCCCCGACACCGGCACGGTCACGGTCAACGGCGTCCGGGTCCGCCCCGGCGACGTGCCGTCCGCGCTGCGCGCCGGGCTCGGCTTCGTCCCCGAGGACCGACACCACGAGGGGTTCGTGCCGCTGCTGTCGGTGGCCGAGAACGCCACCATCCCCGTCGCCCGCAAGCTCGGCCGCCTCGGCACGATCTCCCCGTCCAGGCAGCGGGCCCGGGCCGTACAGCTCATCGGCGACCTGGACATCAAGACCGAAGGACCCGAGCAGCCCGTCGGCGACCTGTCCGGCGGCAACGCCCAGAAGGTGGTGTTCGCGCGGGCGCTGGTCGACGAGCCGTCCGCGCTGGTAGTGATCAACCCGACGGCCGGCGTCGACGTCAAGGCCAAGCAGGCCCTGCTCGGCGCCGTCGAGGACGCGGTCGAGCGGGGCGCGGGAGCCGTGCTCGTCTCCGACGACCTCGACGACCTGCGCGTCTGCGATCGGGTGCTGGTGATGTTCCACGGCAGGGTCGTGAAGGACGTGCCGCGTGGGTGGACCGACCACGAGCTCGTGGCCGTGATGGAAGGCATTGAACAGTGACGACACTGACCGCGTCGCCGACCCCCCGGGTCCGGCTCGCCCGGCTCCGGGACCTGACCCTGGTCCCGGTGATCCTCATCCTGCTCGTCGTGGGCGCGTTCCTGGACCCGACGTTCCTGACGAGCGGCAACCTGACGAACGTGCTCCAGCAACAGGCGGCGATCTCCCTGCTGGTGCTGGCCGAAGCCATGATCCTGATCGCCGGCAAGTTCGACCTGTCGCTGGAGTCGACGGTCGGCATGGCACCCGCGATCGCGGTCATGCTGGTGATCCCGGCCTCGGCCGGCGGGTTCGGCCTGGGCCTGCCCGGCGGCCTGGTCATCCCGCTCTGCCTGCTGGTCGGAGCGGCCATCGGGGCGTTCAACGGCTGGCTGATCGTCAAGTTCCAGCTGTCCGCGTTCATCGTGACGCTGGCCATGCTGATCATCGTGCACGGGCTCCAGCTCGGCCCGACCGAGGGCAAGACGCTCTTCGAGCTCCCCGACTCGATCCTCTACCTGGGCAGCGCCGTCTGGCTCGGCCTGCCGGCGGCCATCTGGATCGCCGGGGTGCTGTTCGCGGCCGGCATCGCCGGGCTCGCCTACTTCCGGATCGGCCGCTCCCTGTACGCCATCGGCGGCAACATCGACGCCGCCCGGGCCGCCGGCATCCGCGTGGACCGGGTGCTGTGGGGCGTGTTCATCCTCGGCGGCACGCTCGCGGCGCTCGCCGGCGTGCTGGAGACGGGCCGCCTCGGCGCGATCGGTTCCAACCAGGGCGTCGGCTGGATCTTCATGGTGTTCGCGGCGGCGGTCATCGGCGGCGTGAGCATGGACGGCGGCAAGGGCACGATCCTCGGCGCGCTGACCGGCGTCCTCGTGATCGGCCTGGTGCAGAACATCCTCACGCTCAAGGGCGTCTCCGGCTTCTGGCAGCCGGTCGTGTACGGCGGGATCATCCTGATCGCGCTCATCATCAGCCGCATCGCGGGCGGAAAGGCGCAGGACTGATGGAACGGCTCGCTCTGCGCACCCGGCTCAGACCGGGCTGCGAGGAGATCTACGACCGGGAGCACGCCGAGATCCCGGCCGAGCTGGAGCAGGCCATGCGCGAGCACGGGGTGCGGTCGTGGCGCATCTACCGCGACGGCCTGGACCTGTTCCACTTCGTGGAGGTCGAGGACTACGCCGCCCTGCAGGCCGCCCTCCGCGACCACCCCGCCGACCAGGCGTGGCAGGCCAGGATGAACCGGCTGCTCGACGGAGACTTCGACAAGGGCTCCGGCGGGCTCTCACTGGTATGGGAGATGACATGATCGCGTTACCGCGCCACGGGTTCGGCGCGGCGCCGATCGCGGGGCTGTACGAGGCGGTGAGCGAGGAGCAGGCCCGCGCCACGGTCGACGCCGCCTGGGACAGTGGGGTCCGGCTGTTCGACACGGCCCCGCACTACGGGCTCGGCCTGTCGGAGCGCCGCCTCGGGGCCGCGCTCGCCGGCCGTACCGGGTACGTGCTGTCCACCAAGGTCGGCCGCCTGCTGGTGCCGTCCGGCCGGGACGGGCACGACGATCAGGGCTTCGACGTTCCCGCCGACCACGTCCGGGTCTGGGACTTCTCGCGCGACGGCGTCCGCCGCTCGCTGGAGGAGTCCCTGGAACGGCTGGGCCTGCCGGCCGTGGACATCGCGCTCATCCACGACCCGGACGACCACATGGAGGAGGCGCTGGCCCACGCCTACCCGGCGCTGGCCGAGCTGCGCGACCAGGGCGTGGTCAAGGCCGTCGGGGTCGGCATGAACCAGTGGCGGGCGCCGCTGCGGTTCGTGGAGGAGACCGGCGTCGACGTGGTCATGCTGGCCGGCCGCTACACCCTGCTCGACCAGTCGGGGCTGCCGCTGCTGGAGGCGTGCGCGAAACGCGGCGTGCGGGTGCTCGCGGCGGGGGTGTTCAACAGCGGCCTGCTGGCCACCGCGCGACCCTCGGGCACCTTCGACTACGCCCCGGCGCCGCCCGCCGTCCTCGACCGCGCCCGCCGCGTCGCCAGGGTCTGCGAGTCGTACGGCGTGCCGCTCCCTCAGACGGCGATGGCCTTCCCGCTGCGGCACCCGGCGGTGGCCTCGATCGTGCTCGGCGCCCGCTCCCCGGAGGAGGTTCACGCCAACGCCGCCCTGTGGGACCGTCCGGTGCCGGAGGATCTGTGGTCGGAGCTGGAGGCGGAGGGCCTGCTGCCCCCTGCCTCTTGAGTCGGTCAGGCGGTGAGGGCGTAGCTGGCGATCCACAGCCCCGGGATCACCTCGCGCTCACCCCGCCCCTCGAACCCCAGCCGCTCGTACAGGGTCCGGGCGGGGACGTTGTCGCGGCCGGTGGACACGACCACCCGGCGGCCGGCCGCCCGCGCCACGACCTCCTCGACCAGCGCGCGGCCGATGCCTCGCCGGTGGGCGCCGGGGTGCACGATCAGCCGGTTGACGTCCACCTCGTCCGGCGTCTCCTCCCACGCCACGGCGCCCGCCAACCGCCCGTCCTCGTCGAACGCGCCCAGCCAGGTCAGCGGCTCGGCGCGCAGCGCGTCCAGGGTCTCGTGCAGAGGCGGGATCCGGTCGTCGCCGATGAGCCGCGCCTCCACGGCGTACGCGGCGTGCTGCAGGTCCAGCAGCTCCTGGCCGAAGGGGTCGTCATGCGGGGATATATCCGATATGAGCACTCGACGAGTATGGCCTATCCGATCTCCCACAGCGCGCTCACCGGCATCGCCCGCATCCGGTATTTCCCAGGATGACACAGCCGTATGGCATGGTGGTCGCACGATAGCTGACACGTCGGCCGCCATGATCCTGACGCGTTGGTCGCCCCTTGCTACGGCTTGGCGGAGGGGATGAGGAGCCATGCCCTGGACGGCCCCGGCTCGTACGGGGCGTCGAGGCGTTTGGCGACGACGCCCGGCAGGCCCTGCTCGCGGGCGGCCCGGCGGACCGGTGCCGCCTGGCCCGGCCACGACGGGGCCGTCTGCCAGCGCGCCGCCGACAGCCCGAGCGCCTCCAGGGCCGCGCGGCGAACCGTGAACGGCTCGGCCACCAGCGAGCGGCCGTCGTCGTACAGCAGGTCGTAGCAGACCAGGACCTCCGCGCCGCCCAGCGTGACGACCTCACCGTCCAGGACCGCGCTGCGGCTGCCGAACGAGGCGGCGAGGGGCCGCAGCCACGGGTGCTCCCGCGCGGCGTCCGTCCGGCCGCCGTCGATCGGCACCAGCACCCGCCGGCCGCCCCATGCGAACTCGAACGCGTACGCCTCCTCGTCGCGCGGCGGCCGGGCGCGCTCGATCGGCAGCATCGGCTCCAGCGGCGGGAACGGGTCGCGCGCCGGCGGGTCCATCCGGTGGATCATCCAGTTCTTGCCGTTCGTCTGGAACAGCACGAACCGTCCCGAGGCTCGGGACCCGCGCAGCACCACCTTGACCTCGCGATCCGACCACTTCTCCGTCTCGTACGTGCCCCGGTCCCAGATCGTCATCGTGCCGCCGCCGTACTCGCCCGCCGGGATCTCGCCGTGGAAGGTGAGGTACTCCATCGGGTGGTCCTCGGTGTGGACGGCCAGGTGGTTGACGGCGGGGTCGGCCGGCAGGCCCTTCGGCACGGCCCACGAGGCGAGCACGCCGTCGCGCTCCAGCCGCAGGTCCCAGTGCAGGGAGCGGGCGTGGTGCTCCTGGATCACGTACGCGGCGCCGCCGGGCTTCCGGGCGCCGTCGGAGCCGTCGAGGCCGGACGAGGGGTCGCGGGTGGCAGGCTCGGCGGGGACGGGCTCGGGGGTACGGCGAGGGTCGCGTTTGCTCCGGTATCGCTCGAGTTTGTCGGCCACATGGTTCTCCTACCCCCGGCACGCCCGCCCGCACGGTCCGCACCGTCGGAACCGGCGGCACGGTCCCGCACGGCCGGCACGGTCCCGCACGGCCGGCACCGCCTCGTACGGCAAGCACCGGCACGGGCCGCCGCGCGAGCGTGTGACGGGCCGCCGCTGACGACCAAAGTCGCGCACGGCCGATACTTTCGGATGAAGGGCGGCCCGCCGGTCGCGGTTACGGTTGCTGCGGAGCCCGACGTGACCGACAAGGAGCCCGCCCATGCCCTCCGGAGCCCCGTCCCCGCCGGACGCGACGGCCCTGCCCGCCCTGGGGGAGCGCGTCCTCATCTGGGTCGCGGCCCCGTTGCTGGGCGCCGGGGCGGGCTGGCTCCTGCGGTACGTCGCCGGGTGGGCCGCGTCGCTGCCGTGGACCCCGTTCGAGGGGCCGCTGCGGCTGGTCGGGTCGATCCCGCCGACGTCGTTCACGATCGGGGCGGTGGTCCTCGGCGCCGTCGCGGGGCTGGTGCTGGCCGTGCTCGCCGACGAGTACACCGTGAAGGTCGTCGTGGACGACCGGCAGGTGGCCGTCGCCCACCGCGGTTCCCGGCGGGAGGTGCCGCGCGGGTCGATCGCCGCGGTGTTCCTCGACGCCAAGCAGCTCGTGCTGCTCGGCCACGACACCGAGGAGCTGGTACGGCTGGGCGGCGACCTGCCCCGGCCGGGCCCGCTGGCCGCCGCCTTCCAGGCCCACGGCTATCCCTGGCGGGAGGGCGACCCGCACCGGGAGGAGTTCCGGCGCTGGGCCGACGGCCTCCCGGACCTGACCGACGCCGCCCACGCCTACCTCAGGGCCCGCGCCCGCGCGCTGGAGAAAGGCGACGGCGAGGACGCGGAGCAGCTCCGGCTGGAGCTGGCCCGGCTGGGCGTCGCGGTACGCGAGGAGAACAAGCGCCAGTTCTGGCGCCTCACCGGCCGTCCGCCCAGCGGGTAGCCGGGCGGGAAGGTCAGTCCAGGGCCTTGCGGAGCCAGGACTCGACGCCCGCCACGTGCACCGTGGCCCAGGAGCGGGCCACGTCGGCCTGGCGGGCGGCGATGGCCTCGTAGATCGCGGTGTGCTGCTCGCGGGTCTTCTCCATCGCGCCCTCCTGGGTAAGTCCGCGCCAGATGCGCGCCCGGGTGGTCGGCCCGGACAGGCTCTCGATGAACGAGCAGAGCACCGTGTTGCCCGACCCCTGCGCGATGCGCTGGTGGAACTCCAGGTCGTTGGCCACCAGCTCCTCGACGGTCGGCTCGGCGGGCAGCGACTCCAGGATCACCCGCAGCTCGTCGATCTCGTCGTCGGTCATGAGCTTGGTGGCCATCGCGGTGGCGGCCGGCTCCAGAATGCGGCGTACCTCGAAGAACTGCAGGACGGTGTCGTCCCGGTGCAGGTCGAGCACGAACGACATGGTGTCGAGCAGCAGCCTGGGCTCCAGGCTGGTGACGTACGTGCCGTCGCCCTGCCGTACGTCCAGGACGTTGATCAGGGCGAGGGCGCGGACGGCTTCGCGCAGCGAGTTGCGTGACAGGCCGAGCCGTTCGGCGAGGTCGGCCTCCTTGGGAAGCCGGTCCCCGGGGGTGAGCTCGCCGGAGAGGATCATCTGCTTGATCTTGTCGATGGCCGCGTCGGTGACCGCCACGCTTTTCTCCCTAGACATCGGATGTCTAGGATTCTATGGCCTGGAAGCGGACCGCATCGACTCCTTGGACGCGCCTGATGGAGCCCCGGGCCTCCAGCGTCCGGAGATGCGCCGCGGCCTCACCGGCGGCCATGCCCCTCAGCATGGGCCCCAGGGCGTCCCACGGACGGTTCCAGGTCATCATCGCGGCGGTCTCCCAGATGGTCAGCGGCTCCGCGCGCTCGGCCAGCGACGTGGCCAGCCGGGCGAGCTTGTCCTCGTGATGGTGGCGGATCTCGGCCGCTCGCGCCGCCACATCCGGAAATATCCATTCATGTGCGGGGAGGGCGTCCACGAGCCCCAGCTCGCCCACCCGGTCCAGCGAGGCCAGGAAGTCGCCCAGCGGGTCCACGTCGTCACGGTCGTAGGGGTAGATGCCGATGTGCGGGGTGATGTCGGGCAGGACGTGGTCGCCGGTGAACAGCCGGTTCGCGTCCTCCAGGTGCAGGCAGATGTGGCCCGGGGTGTGGCCGGGCGTGTGGACGGCCCGCAGCTTGCGGCCCGGCAGGTCGATCAGCTCGCCGTCGGCCAGCTCCCGGTCCGGCTGCGCCGGCGGCAGCGGGCGCTCGGCGGCGACCGCCTCCAGGTCGCCCGCGTCGGCTCCGGCCCGCTTGAGCATGTCCGCCTGGAACGCCTGCTGCTCACCGTCGCCGGCTCCGCGGATCAGCCTGACCAGCGCCGCGTCCGCCTCGTGCATCGCGATCCAGCCGCCCGACTCCTCCCGCACCCGGCCGGCCAGGCCGGCGTGGTCGGGGTGGAAGTGCGTGACCACCACGCCGCGTACCGTGGCCACGTCCATGCCCAGCGTGGCGAGCCCGCCGCTCAGCGCCTTCCACGCGTCGGGGTGGTTCCATCCCGCGTCGACCAGGACCGGGCCCTGGGGCGACTCGATCGCGTAGACGAGGGTGTAGCCGAGCGGGTTGCCGGGGATCGGCACCGGCACGCTCCACACCCCGCCGCCGAGGTCCTGCGGGCGCTGCTCGGCGTACGGCCTGCGGCGGGTGCTTCTCATGGGCTGATCCCCCGGTCTTGCGTGAGCGTGGAACGAGTGTGGCGGACGGAACGGGGGACGGAAAGGTCTCTCTTGTACCTGACGCGACACGGAGCGGCGCGCCCGGCGTCAGGTCACGCGTTCGAGGATGGTGGCCGTGGCCAGGGCGCCGCCCGCGCACATCGACACCAGGGCCGTGGACGAGTCCGAGCGCTCCAGCTCGTGCAGCGCCGTGGTGAGCAGCCGGGCCCCGGTGGCGCCCACCGGGTGGCCGAGCGCGATGGCGCCGCCGTTGACGTTGACGCGGTCGAAGTCCGGCTCGTGGACGCTCGCCCACGACAGCACGACCGCGGCGAACGCCTCGTTGACCTCGAACCGGTCGATGTCGCCGATCGACATCCCGGCCATGGCCAGGGCCTTCGCGGTCGCCTCCACCGGCCCGTCGAGGTGGTAGTACGGCTCCGCGCCCACCAGCGCCTGGGCGAGGATGCGAGCCCTCGGGCGCAGACCGTGCGCGCGGGCCGCCTCCTCGCTCATCACCAGCACCGCGGCGGCCCCGTCGGAGATCTGCGACGAGGTGCCGGCGGTGTGCAGGGCCTCCTCGCCGAGGATCGGCTTGAGCCGGGCCAGGCTCTCGGTGGTGGTCTCGCGCAGCCCCTGGTCCCTGCGGACGTCGCCGACCGGCACGAGCTCCCGCTCGAACCGGCCGTCGGCCCACGCCTTGGCCGCGAGCTGCTGCGAGCGCGCCCCCAGCCAGTCGAGCCGCTCCCGGGTCAGCCCACGCCGCGCGGCGATGCGCTCGGCGGCGGTGAACTGGCCCGGCAGGTCGATGCTCCAGTCGTCGGGCCGCGGCTTGGCGGGCAGCACGTTGCTGCCCAGCGGCGCGCGGCTCATGACCTCGACGCCGCACCCCACGCCCACCTCGATGACGCCGGCCCTGATCATCGCCGCCGCGAGGTGCACGGCCTGCTGCGACGACCCGCACTGCGCGTCGACCGTGGTGACCCCCGTCTGGTACGGCAGGCCCGCGTACAGCCAGGAGTAGCGCCCCACGTGGCCGCCCTGCTCGCCCGCCTGGGTCACGCAACCGGCGAAGACCTGGCCGACGGCGGCCGGGTCGATGCCGGAGCGCTCGACCAGCCCGGTGAGGGCGGCGGCGAGCAGCTGCTGCGGCTTGAGCCCGGACAGCCAGCCGTCGCGCTTGCCGATGGGGGTGCGGACGGCCTCGACGATCACAGGTGTGCCCACAGTCGCCTCCAGAACGATGCTCCGGAGCAGACTGTAACTCGTTCTACTTTCCGGCGGAAGCCTGCTCCGGGGCGGGCAACGAGGGCGGAAGCCCGAACGGGTCGAAGAGCCCGACGTCGAAGAACATCCCCACGTGGCGGATTCCTTCGGCGGCGAGCGTCAGCACCATCAACGAGAACGCGTGATAGGTGTCACCCTGGCGGAAGTAGACCGCGAAGGACGGCTGGCCGTTGGCCGCGATCGGCACCAGCCGCAGGTCGCCCGGCCGCTGGGCCGGGCAGTTGACCGCGATGAGCCGTCCGATCTGCTCCGCCCCCTGGTACCAGCCGGTGTAGGGCGGCATCTCCCAGACCGCGTCCTCGGTGAACAGCTCCACGATCGCCGCCACGTCGTAGCTCTCGAACGCCGCCACGTAGCGGTCGAGCCGCGCCCGCTGCTCGTGGGGCAGCGGCGGCGCGGGGTCGTCGAGGCTCGGCGACACGTCGTTGAGCTGCGCCCGGGCCCGTTGCAGGCCGCTGTTGACGGCGGCCGTCGTGGTCTCCAGCGCCTCGGCCACCTCGGCGGCCCGCCACCGCAGCACGTCGCGCAGCACCAGGATGGCCCGCTGCCGGGGCGGCAGGTGCTGCAGAGCCGCGATGAGCGCGAGCCGGATGCTCTCGCGCGAGGTCACGATCGCGGCCGGGTCGTCGGCGCCGGCCCCCACCATGCCGTCGGGGACCGGCTCCAGCCACGGCACCTCCGGCCGCTGGGTCAGCGGCGCGGCCGGCTCCGAGCTGGGCGCGCCCAGCCCCGTGGGCAGCGGCCGGCGCCCTCGGCTCTCCAGCGCGGTCAGGCAGACGGTGGTGGCGATGCGGTAGAGCCAGGTGCGCAGGGACGAGCGCCCCTCGAACCCGTCGTAGGCGCGCCAGGCGCGCAGGTAGGTCTCCTGGACGAGGTCCTCGGCGTCGTGCACCGATCCCGTCATGCGATAGCAGTGCGCGAGCAGCTCCCGGCGCATGGGGTCGGCCAGCCTGAGGAAGTCTTCCGTCGATGGCCTGTCGCTCATTCCCCCTGTATACGCCCCGTCACCGACAGAATCCGGGCACAGGTCCACGGGAACGACCCGCGATGAGCCGCCGGGACCTCGCGGGTCCATACCGGCGGCCGTCACGCGACCGTGAGGACGATCTTCCCGGTGGTGCGTCCCGACTCGCCCAGCTCGTGGGCCTTGGCCACGTCGGCCAGGGGCATGACGGCCGCGATCTCGGGCCGTAGCCGACCGGCGTCGACCAGCGCCGCGAGGGCCCGCAGCGCCGCGTGGTCCGGCTCCACCAGCATGGCCTCCGAGCGGACGCCCCGCTCGGCGGCGGCCGCGTGCAGTCCCGGGTCCAGCAGCGTCAGCGTGAGCGAGACGATCACGCCGCCCCGCCGCAGGGTCCGCAGCGACCGCGGGCCGTACTCGCCGCCGATCGTGTCGACGACCACGTCCACGTCCCGCGCCACCTCGGCGAAGTCCTCGCTCCGGTAGTCGATGAGCTCGTCGGCCCCCAGGCCGCGCAGGAACTCGTGCTTGGCGGCGCCGGCCGTGCCGATCACGTACGCGCCGCGCGCCTTGGCGATCTGCACGGCGAAGTGCCCGACGCCGCCCGCCGCCGCGTGCACGAGCACCCGGTCGCCGGAGCGGGTCCCGGCGGTGTCGACCAGCGCCTGCCAGGCCGTCAGCCCGGCCAGCGGAATCGCGGCGGCCCCCGTGTGGTCGACGGCCGCGGGCTTGCGGGCGAACGTCCGCGCGGGCGCGGTCACGTACTCGGCGTAGGCGCCGTTGCCGAACGGGTACGGCAGCATCCCGAACACTTCGTCGCCCGGCTTGTGGATCGTGGTCCCCAGCCCCACGGCCTCGACCACGCCCGAGACGTCCCAGCCCAGCACGAACGGCGGTGACCCGAGATGTCCGCCCGATGCCCGCGTCTTCCAGTCGGCCGGGTTGACCCCGGCCGCGTGCACCCGTACCAGCACCTCCGTGGGCCGGGGCTCCGGCCGGTCCAGCTCCACCGACTTCAGCACCTCGGGCCCGCCCAGGGCGTCCTGGCTGATCGCTCGCATCTTCATGGGTCCAGCCTGCTGCCGGGCTGCCTCCGGTCGCGAGTGGCCCGGAGGTCAAGGTGTGCAAAGATCGGGCCATGCATCGTGTGGCCGTCCTGGCGCTCGACGGCGTCATCCCGTTCGAGCTGAGCATCCCGTCGAGGATTTTCGCCACGGCCCGCGGCCCGGCCGGCGAGCCGCTCTACGAGGTGCTGACCTGCACGCTCGACGGCGGCCCGGTGCGCACGGCCGCCGACTTCTCCATCGCCGCCGCGCACGACGCGGACGCGCTCGCGACGGCCGACACCGTCGTGCTGCCCGCCGCGTCCTCCCACTCGGCCGTCACGGGCCCGGACGACCTGCCGCCCGGCCTGCTCGAAGCCCTCTCCCGGGTACGGCCCGGCGCGCGAACGGTGTCGATCTGCGTGGCCACCTTCGTCCTGGCCGCCGCCGGGCTGCTGGACGACCGCCCGGCCACCACCCACTGGAAGCACGCCGAGCGCTTCGCCGCGACCTTCCCGCGGGTGCGGATGGACGCCGGGGTGCTGTTCGTGGACGACGGCGACGTGCTCACCTCCGCCGGCGCGTCCTCCGGCGTGGACCTCTGCCTGCACCTGCTGCGCCGCGACCACGGCAGCGAGGTGGCCAACCAGGTGGCGCGCAGCTGCGTCGTCCCGCCCTGGCGCGACGGCGGCCAGGCGCAGTACATCGAGCACCCGGTGCCGGAGCCGTCCACCGCCGGCACGGCGCCGACCCGGGCGTGGGCGCTGAGCCGTCTCGGCGAGCCTCTTCAGCTCGCCGACCTGGCCCGGCACGCGGGCATGAGCAGGCGCACGTTCACCCGGCGCTTCCGTGAGGAGGTGGGGACGAGCCCGGGGCAGTGGCTCACGCGGCAACGGATCGAGCTGGCCCGCCGCCTGCTGGAGACGAGCGACCTGCCGATGGACGGGGTGGCGGACCGCGCGGGCTTCGGCACGGCGGCGTCGTTCCGCCGGCATCTGCACGCCGCGCTGGGCGTCTCGCCGCACGCCTACCGCCGCACGTTCCGCGCCACACGCGAGGAGCCGGCGCGGGCCTGAGCCCCGTTGGGCCCGGCCGCTCACGTCGGGCGGATCAGGCGATGCCGGTGAGGAGGCGGTCGGCGGCGATCTCGATGCGGCGCTGGATCTGGTCGTAGGTGCGCCGGCCGCGCAGCATCTCCAGCAGCTCCTGGACCCAGATGCTGGACAGCGAGCCGGCCAGGGCGACCTGCTCCTCGGTGGCCTCGTCGCGGGTCAGCCCCGCGGCCGAGACCCGCAGCAGCAGGCCGGTCATGCGGTCGCCGAACGGCGTCTCGACCTCGGCCAGGATGAGTGAGCGGATCAGCGCGTCGGCCAGCTCCGGCTCGCGCATGAGGCCGCGCGTGGCGCGCATCAGCACGTCCACGGCCCGCCCCGCCGGGGTCGACGCGCTCGGCGGGCGGCGCTCGATGCTGCTCTCCAGCAGGTCGATCTCCTCGCCGACCACCGCGACGACCAGATCCATCTTGGACGGGAAGTAGCGGTACAGGGTGCCGAGCGCGACGCCGGCCCGCTCGGCGACGGTGCGCATCTGCATGGCCTCGACGCCGCCGCGCGAGGCGAGGGCGGCGGCGGCCTGGACGATCCGCTTGCGGCGCTGGTGCTGGCTGCGCGTGCGGACACTGTGCCCACCGGCACCCTGCCCGCCGGCGCCCTGTCCATCGGCGCCCTGTCCCTCGGCAGTGGGCCCGCCAGGCGTGGGATGGCTCACCATGGTCCCCTCGGTGTCGACGGAGGGCGCGGTGACGGCCGCGTGCGGAGTACGCATAAGAACACGTTATCTGATTTCTTCCTGGCACGGCTTGTTACTGACGAGTCACAAAGAACCCTGTATAGGCCCATGTCCACGGCGTTGCACGCATATATCGGGACTTCTGGGGGTGTGCGGGCGCTGGACAAATACTAGAATCTGTTCTAGTTTGCGGATCGTTTGACCGAGCGCTTGTTGGAGGCGCGATGCCCGCGGACACGCTCGCCGCCCTGCTCCTGGCACGGGCCGGCGACGACCGTCCCGGCCTGCTCTTCGAGGGCCGGGAGTGGTCCTGGCGTGAGCATGTGGCGGCCTGCCGGGCCGCCGCCGGCTGGCTCGGCACCCGTACCGTCCCCTCCTGGCGCGCGGCCCGCGCCGCCGGCCGGCCGCACGTCGGCGTGCTCTGCGACAACGTGCCCGAGCTGCTGTTCCTCGTGGGCGCAGCCGCCCTGGGCGGGTCCGTGGTGGTCGCGCTGAACCCCACGCGCTCGCCCGCCGAGCTGTCCCGCGACGCCGCGGCGACCCACGTCGCCCTGCTCCTGTACGACGAGCCGTACGAGGAGTCCGCCACCCGGCTGGCCCGCGACCTCGGCGTGCCCCGCGCCCCCTTCGCGGCGCTCGCGGCCGACTCCGCCCCGACGGAGCCGACCGCCTCAGCGGAGGTGACCGCGCCCGCGGAGGTGGCGGGGCCCGGGCCCGGCGACCTGGTGATGCTGATCTTCACCTCCGGCACCTCCGGGCGTCCCCGGGCCGTGCGGATCACCCAGCGCAAGCTCGCCGTGCCCGGCCGCAGCCTGGGCGCCCTGCTCACCCCTGACGACGTCGTCTACTGCTCGATGCCGCTGTTCCACTCCGGCGCCCTCATGGCCGCCTACGCCCCGGCCGTCGCCTCGGGCGCCGCGCTGGCGTTGCGGCGCAGGTTCTCGGCCTCCGGCCTGCTGCCCGACGTCAGGCGGTACGGCTGCACGTACCTGCACTACGTCGGCAAGGCCCTGTCGTACGTCCTCGCCACCCCGGACCGCCCCGACGACGCCGGCAACCCGCTCCGCCTGGCCTTCGGCAACGAGGGCAGCGCCACGGCGACCAGGCGCTTCGGCGAGCGGTTCGGCTGCCGGGTGATCGACGCGTTCGGGTCCACGGAGACCGCGATCTCCCTCACCCCGGACCCGGCCGCCCCGCCGGGGTCGCTCGGCCGGCTGCCGGACGACGTCGAGATCCGCGACCCGTTCACCGGCGCCCGCTGCCCCCCGGCGCGCGTCGAGGACGGCCGGCTGCTCAACCCGGACGAGGCCATCGGCGAGCTGGTCAACGTGGCCGGCGCCGGCCTGTTCGACGGCTACTACGACGACCCCGAGGCGGACGCCGAGCGGCTGCGCGACGGCGCGTTCTGGTCGGGTGACCTCGCCTACGCCGACGCGCGCGGCCACGTGTTCTTCGCCGGCCGCGGCACCGAGCGGCTGCGCGTGGACGGTGAGAACCTGGCGGTGGCCCCGATCGAGGCGGCCCTGCGGGAGTTCCCCGGCGTGGTGGAGGCGGCGGTGTACCCGGTGCCCGACGCGGCGGCCGGCGACCAGCCCATGGCGGCGCTGGTCATGGCCGAACCGTTCTCCCCGGCCGCGTTCGCCTCCTTCCTCGCCGCCCGGCCCGACGTCGGCCGCAAGGCCGTGCCCCGCTACGTCCGCATCGCGCCGGCTCTGCCGCAGACCGCTTCGCACAAGGTCGTCAAGCGCCTGCTCGCCCGCGACGCCTGGCGCACGGCCGACCCCGTCTGGTGGCGTCCCCCCGGGCCGTCTCCCGCCCGGGACGGGTGGCGGCGGCTGGAGGAGGACGACGTCAAGGCCATCGAGGACGACTTCGCCAGGAACGGCCGCGCACACCTACTGGCACACCTACGGGAGGAATGATGGACTTCGGCCTGGACGAGACCCAGCGCGACCTGCGCGAGCTGACCGCCGAGCTGCTCACGAAGGACGAACCCGGGCGGCGGCTGCGCGAGGCCGGGCTGCTCGGCGTCTGCCTGCCCGAGGAGGCCGGTGGCGCGGGGCTCGGCCCCGTCGAGATGGCCGTGGTGCTGCGCGAGGTCGGTGCCCGCGCCGCGTCGGTGCCCGCGTTGCCGGCCCTGGCCGCCTCGCTGTTCCTCAGCCGGCACGGCACCCGCCCCCAGCAGGAGCGCTCCGCCACCATCGCGCTCAGGGAGCCCGGCCGGGCCCCGGCCGACCCGCCCGCGACCACCGCGGACCGGACCGGCGACGGCTGGGTGCTGACCGGCCGGAAGACCGGCGTCCCGTACCTGGAGTCCGACGTCCTGGTCACCGCCGACGCAGGCGTGTTCCTGGTGTCGGAGCCCGAGTCGAGGCCCGAGTTCGCCTCCACCGGGGAGCCCGCCGCCACCGTCGTCCTCGACCGGACCCCCGCGGAGCGGGTCGCCGGGCCAGAGGCCGTGGACGGCCTGCGGCACGCCCTCACCGCCGCCGTGGCCGCCCAGGCGAGCGGCGTGCTCGCCGGGGCGCTGGAGCTGACCACCGGCTACATCAGGACGCGCCGGCAGTTCGACCGGGCGCTGGCGCAGTTCCAGGCCGTGACCATGCAGATCGCCGACGTCTACATCGCCGGGCGGGCGCTGGACGTGGCCATGTGGTCGGCCGTCTGGCGGCTGGGCGAGGGCCTGCCGGCCGAGGAGGACGTGGCGCTGGCCGCCTTCCACGTCGGCGAGGCGTTCAGGGCGCTCTACACCTGCCAGCACCTGCACGGCGGCCTCGGCCTCGACGTGACCTACCCGCTGCACCGCTACTTCGCCCAAGCCAAGCACCTGTCGTTCCTGCTCGGCGGCCAGGACGCCCAGCTCGACCTGATCGGAGCGCTCGCCTGATGCTCATCGACCTGACCCCGGACCAGCGCGGGCTCCGCGACGAGCTGCGCGAGTACTTCCGTCACTGTCTCACCGACGACGAACGCCGCAAGATCGCCGACGACCCGTTCGGCGAGACGTACATGGAGCACTGCCGCCGCCTCGGCCGCGACGGCAAGCTCGGCCTCGGCTGGCCGAAGGAGTACGGCGGAGGCGGCTTCGGCCCCGTCGAGCAGCAGATCTTCGCCAACGAGATCGCCCGCTCCGGCGTGCCGTACCCGATCATCACGCTGCAGACCGTCGGGCCCACGCTGATGCAGTACGGCACGCCCGAGCAGAAGGAGTTCTTCCTGCCCCGCATCCTGGCCGGGGAGTGCCACTTCGCCATCGGCTACAGCGAGCCCGAGGCGGGCACGGACCTGGCCTCGCTGCGCACCACCGCGGTCCTCGACGGCGACCACTACGTCGTCAACGGCCAGAAGATCTTCACCAGCGGCGCCCACTACGCGCAGTACATCTGGCTGGCCGCCCGCACGAACCCCGAGGCGAAGAAGCACAAGGGCATCACCATGATGATCGCCTCCACGGCCGACCCGGGTTACTCGTGGACGCCGATCGTCACCATGGACGGCCGCCACCACACCAACGCCACGTACTACTCCGACGTCCGCGTCCCGGTGGACATGGTCGTCGGCGAGGTGGACAAGGGCTGGGACCTCATCGTCAACCAGCTCAACCACGAGCGGGTCACGCTGGGCCCGGCCGGCAACCTCGGCCAGACCTACGACCGGTTCCTGGCCTGGGCGCGCCGTACGGGGCTGGCCGGCGAGCCGGACGTACGCCGGGCGCTCGGCCGGGTGCGCGCCTACTTCCGTACGAACGAGCTGCTCAACTGGCAGGTGGCCGCCAACATGGACCTCGGCTGGCTGGGGGCGCCCGACGCCTCCGCCACCAAGATCTACGGCTCGGAGCGGATGCAGGAGGTCGGCCGGCTGGTCGGCGACGTGCTCGCCCGGTACGGCGACCCGTCCGACCCGGAGACCGCCGAGCTGCTCGAACGCGTGGACCACGGGGTCAAGGGCGCCGTCGTGCTGACCTTCGGCGGCGGCGTCAACGAGGTGCAGCGGGAGCTGATCGCCATGCTCGGCCTGAACCTGCCGAGGCCGCCCCGATGACCGGGCCCACCCGGATGAGCGAGCCGGAGCTGCGGGCGCTCGCGGACAAGCAGGTCGCGCTGGGTGAGGTGCGAGGCACCCCGGCCGCCGACCCCGTCAACCTGCCGATGATCAGGCACTGGCTCGACGCGATGGGCGACACCAACCGGACGTACCTCGACAAGGGCATCGCCCCGCCGGCGATGGCCCAGGTCTGGACGATGCCCGGCGTCCGGCGCGACTCCAAGGACCGCTCGCCGGTGGACGACATGCTGGCCGCGCTGGACGCCGAGGGCTACACGGGCGTGGTGGCGACCAACTGCGAGCAGACCTACCACCGCCACGCGCGCGTGGGCGAGCGGCTCACGCCGGCCACCCGCTTCTCGGGCCTGACCGGCCCCAAGCGCACCGCGCTCGGCGAGGGGTACTTCGCCACGTGGAACGTCACCTGGTACGGCGAGGGGGACGAGCCGGTCACCGAGATGATGTTCCGGGTGCTCAAGTTCCGGCCCCACCGGCGACGGGAGGGCCCGCCACCCGCCGTGCGGCCGGAGCCGGCGGGGCGCGAGCCGTACCCGCTGAGACCCGCGCGGAACCGGGACACCGCGTTCTTCTGGGACGGCGTGCGGGACGGCGAGCTGCGCATCCAGAGCTGCGCCGACTGCGGCCGGCTCCGGCACCCGCCCGGCCCCGTCTGCCCGGCCTGCCGATCGGCCAACCGGTCGTACGTCGTCGCCCGGGGCGAGGGCACGGTCTTCAGCTACGTCGTCCACCACCACCCGCCCGTCCCGGGACGGGAGACGCCTTTCGTGGTGGCCGTGGTGGAACTGCCGGAAGGGGTGAGGATTGTGGGCAATGTCGTGGACTGCCCGCCTGACGCGGTGGGTATCGGTATGAAGTTGCGCGCGACCTATCGGGCAATGGACGACGAACTGATCCTTCCTATGTGGGCGCCACGGGAGTCGTGATGCGGACGCTGACCGAAGACCAGATCGAGATCGGCGCGGTCCTGCCCGAGCTGTCGATCGACCTCACGCCCACGGTGGTCGTCTCCACCGCCCTGGCCACCATGGACTTCACCCCGGTCCACCACGACGTCGGCGGTGCGCGCGCGCAGGGCTCCAAGGACATCTTCCTCAACATCCTGACCACGATGGGCCTGGTCGAGCGGTACGTCACCGACTGGACGGGGCCCGAGGCGATCATCAGGCGCATCAACGTCAAGCTCGGCGTCCCCGCGTACGCGGGCGACCGCCTGAGCTTCAACGGCACGATCGTCACGCGGGACGGGTCCGACTACACGGTCGAGGTGCGCGGCAAGGTCAGCCTCGGCGACCACGCCACCGCCACCGTCACCTTCACCCTTCTTCCCTAGGGCACCCTGCTTCCCTACGACACCCTTCTCCCCTGGAGCGCCCTCCTCCCCGACGGCGCCCTTCTCCCCGAGCGCGGGTCCTTGCCTGAAGAACCATGAGGAGCCAGTACGTGTTGGGATCGCGAGCCGCCATCGCGGGCATCGGCGCCACCGAGTTCAGCAAGGACTCCGGCCGGACGGAGCTCCGGCTGGCCGCCGAGGCCGTGTTCGCGGCGCTGGACGACGCCGGGCTCGACCCGTCCGAGGTGGACGGGATGGTGACCTTCACCCAGGACACCAACCAGGAGATCGCCGTGGCCCGGGAGATCGGGGCGGGCGACCTGACGTTCTTCTCCCGGGTCGAGTACGGCGGCGGCGCGGCCTGCGGGACGGTGGCGCACGCCGCCATGGCCGTCGCCACCGGCATGGCCCGCACGGTCGTCTGCTACCGGGCCTTCAACGAGCGGTCGGGCCGGCGCTTCGGGCAGCCCGACGCGCGGCTGGGCGGCCAGCCGACGTCGCAGGGGCTGGAGATGAGCTGGCACGTGCCGTTCGGGCTGATGACGCCGGCGGCGTGGGTGGCGATGTTCGCCCGGCGGTACATGCACGCCTACGGCGCCACGTCCGAGGACTTCGGCCGGGTGGCGGTGGCGATGCGCCGTCACGCCGCCACGAACCCGGCCGCCTGGTTCTACCAGCGGCCCATCACGCTGGAGGAGCACCAGGCGTCGCGCTGGATCGTGGAGCCGCTGCGGCTGTTCGACTGCTGCCAGGAGAGCGACGGGGCGGTGGCCCTGGTCGTCACCTCCGCCGAGCGGGCGCGGGACCTGCGGCGCTCTCCCGCCGTGGTCACGGCCGCCGCGCAGGGGGCGGGGGAGGGGCAGCTGATGATGACCAGCTACTACCGGGACGACATGACCGGCCTGCCCGAGATGTCCGTCGTCGGCCGCCAGTTGTGGGAGGCCTCCGGGCTCACCCCGCAGGACGTGCAGACCGCCATCCTGTACGACCACTTCACCCCGTTCGTCCTCGCGCAGCTGGAGGAGCTGGGGTTCTGCGGCCGGGGCGAGGCCGCCGGGTTCCTGCGCGACGGCGGCATCGAGCTGGGCGGCCGGCTCCCGGTCAACCCGCACGGCGGCCAGCTCGGCGAGGCGTACATCCACGGCATGAACGGCATCGCCGAGGCCGTGCGCCAGATCCGCGGCACGTCGGCCAACCAGGTGCCCGAGGTGCAGCACGTCCTGGTGACGGCCGGGACGGGCGTGCCGACCAGCGGCCTGATCCTCTCCGCCGGCTGACCGCCCCGTCCCGCCCGGGGGCCGGTGACCGTCAGGGGCTGAGCATGGCGGGGACCGAGAAGAACACGATCATCGCGATCGCCACGCAGATCAGGAACCCGATCAGCTCCCACGCCCAGTCGTGGTGCCGGCGCGGGCGCGGCCGTCCCTTGCGCGGCGCGCCCTTGCCTGAGCGCGGCGGCCTGGGCGGGGCGTCCCTGCCCGAGCGCAGCGGCTTGGGCGGGGCGTCCCTGCGGGGCTTCGGCGGCTTGGCGGCGGCACCGGCGTCATGGGCCTCGCCCTCGCTCGCGGGCTCCGTCGTGGTGGGGGACGAGGTCGTCGTGGACGCCGACGCCGACGCGGTCACGGGCGTGGGCTTGTCGCCGTCCGCCGGGAGCGGCAGCCGGTAGACCGGCTCGGCCGGCCGGTCGCGCCGGGCGAACAGACTGCCGGGCGCGCCGCTCCCCCCGGTCGCGCCCGGGGAGTCGGGCGTCTTGTGGACGAGCACGTCACCGGCCCGGATCGCGGGCATCTCCTGCGTGGCCGGCTCGTCGTCCAGCACGTCACCCGCCACCGGCCCGGCCAGGACGCCCGTATGGGCCGCGCGGGGCACCGGGAACACGTCTCCCGTGGCGAACACGTCACCGCCCGGACCGCCGCCCGGACCGCCGTTCGGCCGGAGGGCCGGCCGTTCCCCGGAGTCCCCGGTCCGCGGCTGTCCCCGCGTGACGAGCCCCTGGTCGCGGGCGGAGGTGAACGCCTGCCACGGCCGCGTGAGCCCCGTGCCCGGCCGGGCACGGTCGGTCGGGGCGAACGGGTCGCCCACCGTCGGCATCGGCTCGGTCGTGGCCTCGTGCGGCGGCACGCGGGACGGCGACGGCGGCTTGAGCAGCTCGGCGGGGAACAGCCCGGTGCTGGTCAGCGGGTCACGGTCGCCGAGCGGCAGCGGCCAGACCGGCGGCACCGGCCAGCGCGGCCTGACGAACATCGGCGCGGTGCCGGCCGTACGGGAGCCGGCGAAGTGCACCCGCAGCGCGGCGGGCGGCTCCGGCCACGGCAGGCGGCCGAGCACGTCGCGCAGCGGCGCGACGCCCAGCGCCCCGTACACGTCGGCCACCGGCTTCGGCACGCGCCGGGCGGCCGCGCGGTCGAGCGCGGCGCCGAGCAGGCGCCGGTAGCGGTGGGCGGCGGCGTCCAGGAGCTCGCCGGCCGTGTCGGGCGCCACGTCGAGCACCCAGGCCAGCTCGGCGCGGTCCAGGCCGCACACCTCGGAGAGCAGAAGCACCTCGCGGTGGTGCGGGCGCAGCTCGTGCAGCGCGCGCTCCACCAGGGCGGAGGCGGGATCGATGAGGGGATCGACGACAGGGGGCGTGTAGGCGACGTCGCGGCGGCCGATCTCGCGGCGGGCGAGCGCGTACAGCGCGGCGCGGGCCGGGACGGAGGCGGGGACGGCGGCGAGGACGGACATCAGGACGTCGGCCGCGGAGCCGGGGTCGCCGAGCTGGTCAGCACAGTACGCGAACAGCCCGGCGGCGTGACTGTCGTAGAGCTCTGCGACCAACTCGGCGCGGGCACGCTGGTCGGTGAGCGGCTGGGTCACGGGCCGTTCCTCTTGCTGGTGTTGCGATGCGGGGGTGGAGAAGGGGCCTGCGGTACCGGTGTTCTTACCGATGGTGAGGCAATCATGCCAAGTCGCCACCATCGGCGCATCACTAGATCCCGTTTTGTTGCCAATTCCCGCTGGTGGGGTGAAGCGTTTAACCCTCGGGGCGACGCGACACACCCGTATCGGGGGTCATAAGGTGGGCGCGAAGAGATCTTGCGGCGGTCGTGGCAGGGGGGGCCGCGGCCCTGCCCGGCAAGCGAGAGGTCGCGCGTGATCACATTCGACGCCGTCACGAAACGTTACGCGGACGGCACGGTGGCCGTGGACGGCCTGACCCTTGAGGCGCCCACGGGGGAGATCACCGTGTTCGTCGGGCCGTCCGGCTGCGGCAAGACGACGTCCCTGCGGATGATCAACCGGATGATCGACGCGACCGAGGGGCGAATCCTCCTCGACGGCGAGCCGGTGCAGGGCATCGACCCGCCCACCCTGCGGCGCGGCATCGGGTACGTCATCCAGCAGGCCGGCCTCTTCCCGCACAAGAAGATCGTCGACAACGTCGCCACCGTCCCGCTCCTCCTGGGCTGGGACCGCAGGAAGGCCCGCGCCAGGGCCATGGAGCTGCTCGAACGCGTGGGCCTCGACACCGCGATGAGCGAGCGCTACCCGTTCCAGCTCTCCGGCGGCCAGCAGCAGCGCGTGGGCGTGGCCAGGGCGCTCGCCGCCGACCCGCCCGTGCTGCTCATGGACGAGCCGTTCAGCGCCGTCGACCCGGTCGTCCGCGCCAGCCTCCAGGACGAGCTGCTGCGGCTCCAGGCCGAGCTCAACAAGACCATCGTCTTCGTCACCCACGACATCGACGAGGCCATCAAGCTGGGCGACCGCGTCGCCGTGCTCCGCGTCGGCGGCAAGCTGGCACAGCTCGCCGCGCCCAAGACGCTCCTGTCGGAGCCGGCCGACGACTTCGTGCGGGAGTTCCTCGGCCACGACCGGGGCATCCGCCGCCTGCAGTTCGTCTCCACCGAGGGCCTGCGGCTGCGCGCCGACCTGACCGTGCCCGCGGGCTTCTCCGGAGGCTCGCCGGAGCCCTGGGTGCTCGTCGTCTCCGAGGACGGCCGGCCGGTCGGCTGGGTGCCGGGCGCCGGGAACGCCGCCCCCGAGCCGTACGGCACGTTCCGCCACGGGCACGACTCCATGCGCTCCGCCCTCGACGCGGCGCTGCTGTCGCCCTCCGGCTGCGCGGTGGCGGTCGACGAGGAGGGCAAGGTCGTCGGCGTGGCCACTCGGGAGGCCCTGGACGAGGCGCTCGCGGAGGCCGCCGATGTCGGGTGAGTGGATGTCCCTGCCGTTGGCCGCCGACGGGCCGCCGTCCCTGTGGGAGTGGGTCGCCCGCAACTGGGACACCGGCCGGGTCGGCAGCATCAAGGACCTCCTCGGCGACCACCTCGTCATGTCGCTGGCGCCGATCGTCGTGGGTCTCCTGCTCGCCCTGCCGCTCGGCCTGGCCAGCGTCCGCTGGCGCTGGCTCTACCAGCCGACGACCGGGCTGTTCAACGTCGTCTACGCGCTGCCGTCGCTGCCGGTCTTCATGCTGCTGATCTCGGTCACCGGCCTGTCCAAGACCACGGTGATCATCCCGTTGACGTTCTACGCGATGGCCGTGCTCATCCCCGCCGTCGTGGACGGCCTCGGCGCGGTGCCGGACCACGTGCGCCAGTCGGCCGTGGCCATGGGCTTCACGCCGCTGCGCCGCCTCGTCCAGGTTGAGCTGCCGATCGCCGTGCCCGTCGTGCTCGCCGGGCTGCGGGTGGTCGCCGTCTCCAGCATCAGCCTGGTCAGCGTCGGCGCGCTGATCGGCCAGGGAGGGCTCGGGATGCTGTTCACCCGGGCGTACCAGAACCCGTTCCTGCCCCCGGTCATCGTCGGCATCGTGCTCATCGTGGCGCTCGCGCTGGTCGCCGACGGGCTGCTCGTCCTCGCGCAGCGGCTGCTCACTCCCTGGGTGCGAGCCAGGAGGACCTCATGAGCTGGCTCAGCGACTTCTTCGGCGACCCGGCCAACTGGTCCGGCCCCGACGGCATCCCGGCCCGGCTGCTGGAGCACCTGGAGTTCTCGCTGCTGGCACTGGCGCTGGCCATGCTCATCGCGATCCCGCTCGGGCTGCTCATCGGGCACACCGGCCGGGGCGGCGTCCTCGTGGTCGTCACCGCCAACCTCGCCCGGGCGCTGCCCACGCTGGGCCTGCTGGTGCTGTTCGTGCTGCTGCTCGGCACCGCCTCGATCCTGCCGGTCGTCATCCCCCTGGTGCTGCTGGCCGTGCCCCCGATCCTGGTCAACACGTTCGAGGGCATCAGGGGCGTCGATCCCGAGCTGCGCGACGCCGCGTACGGGATGGGCCTGACCGGCGGGCAGGTGCTCGGCCGGGTGCTGGTGCCGGTGGCGCTGCCGCTGATCCTGCTGGGTCTGCGGCTGTCGGCCATCCAGGTGGTCGCGACCACCACGGTCGCCGCGTACACGGGGCTGGGCGGCCTCGGCCGATTCGTGATCGACGGCTTCGCCACGAAGGATTACGCGAGCGTCGTCGGGGGTTCAGTACTGATTGTGCTGTTCGCACTCGCGGTGCAGCTCGTCTTCACGCTTCTCCAGCGGACGACGGTCTCGCCCGGCGTCAGCCGGCGGGTGAAGGTCCGCCAGGTGACCTCAGAAAGGGAAACAACGTGATGAGACGTAGGTTCGGCACCGCGGCGGTGCTGCTGACGGCGGCACTCGCCCTGACCGCGTGCGGTGGCGGCGGCGGTGGCGGAGGCAACCCGCTCGACACCACGAGCGCGGCGCCCAGCGGCTCCACCTCGGGCACCTCGGGCGCGGGCGGCGGCAAGGCCGTCATCGGCTCGTTCGACTTCGACGAGAGCGTGCTGCTCGGCTCCATCTACGCCCAGGCGCTGGAGGCCAAGGGCGTGCAGGTCGAGGAGAAGCCCCGCATCGGCAGCCGCGAGGTCGTCTACGACCAGGTCAAGAGCGGCGGGCTGACGGTCGTGCCGGAGTACAACGGCAACCTGCTGGCCTTCATCGACCTGCAGAACAAGGCGTCCACGACCGACGACGTCAACGCGGCGCTGAAGGAGAAGCTCCCGGCCGAGCTGGAGGTCCTCACCTCCTCGCCCGCCGAGGACAAGGACACCCTCTCCATCACCAAGGACACGCAGGCCAAGCAGTCCCTCAACACCATGGAGGACCTGGCCAAGGTGTCGAAGACCATGATCGTCGGCGGTCCGCCCGAGTTCAAGAAGCGCTGGGAGGCGCGCTTCAAGGAGGTGTACGGGCTGGAGTTCAAGCAGTGGAAGTCGACCGGCCCGACCACGGCCGACGCCATCAAGGACGGCTCCATCCAGGTCGGCAACGTCTTCTCCACCGACCCCAAGATGACGGCCAACAACCTTGTGCCGCTGCAGGACCCGAAGAACATCTTCCCCGCGCAGAACGTCACGCCCCTCGTGAACAAGGCCGCCGCGACCGACACGATCAGGACCACGCTGGACGCGGTCTCGGCCAAGCTGACGACGCAGTCGCTGCTGGACATGATGCAGAAGATCAGCGTCAACAAGGACGAGCCGGCCACGGTCGCCAAGGAGTGGCTGACGGGCAACGGCCTCGCCTGACCCGATGACGGGCCCCCTCACTCCGGGGGCCCGTCATCACCCGTCGTCGGAGGGGACCTTGGAATTCACGGAGGCGATGGCCCAGCTCGCCGCCGGTGTGGCGGTGGTGACCGTACAGGATGGGCGGGACGACCTCGGCACCACGGTGTCGGCGCTCATGTCCGTCTCCCTGGACCCGCCCCTCGTGCTGGTCAGCCTGGCCGCCCGCGGCTACCTGTGCGAGGTGCTGCTGCGCCAGGACCGCTGGGCGGCCTCGATCCTGTCGTCCGGCCAGGCCGCGATCGCCAGCCGCTTCGCCACCGCCGGCCGCCCCAGCGCCCGCCACCTCGTGGCGGGCGTCCCGCACCACCGCGGCCCGCACTCGGGCGCGATCATCGTCGAGAACGGCGTCGCGGCCGTGGAGGCGGAGACGACCCAGGTGGTGCCGGCGGGGGACCACACGCTCTTCCTCGCCCGCGTCCTTGCCGTCACCTACGTCACCCCGACCCTGGCCCCCCTGATCCGCCTCCGAGGCCGCTACCGCCCGATGGGCTGAAGACCGGCATTCCGCGGCATGCCGAAAGAAAGGTGCCACGTGGTGGCACAGTGTGGCCTTGCTGGGTACCGTGGCTGTATGAGCGAAGCATGGCACGAGCCTCCTGAGATCAACCAGCGGGACCTGAAAAACCGTACAGGCGAGATCATGGATGCCATCGAGCGTGGCAAGACGTTCACGTTGACCCGTCACGGACATCAGATCGCGACGGTGATCCCGATCAGTCGACGCAGAACGTTCGTTCCTAAGGAACGCTTCCTGGCAGTGTTCGAAAACGCTCCGATCATCGACGACGAGGAGTTCGAAGCCGATGTCCGAGCGGCCTTCGACGACGCCGGCGAGGACCCGTGGGAGCGAGCCGAGCGGATCCCCGAATGATCGGCCCTGCCGCAGCCGGACTGCTCGACACCAATGTGATCATTCTTGCCGCCGGGCTCGATCCCGACGAGCTGCCTGACGCGCCGGCCATCAGCACCATCACGCTCGCGGAACTCTCGGTCGGGCCTCTGGCGACAGACGATCCGCGCAAACGCGCCACCAGGCAGGACGTCCTCGCCCGCGTCGAGGCAGAGTTCGAGCCTCTGCCGTTCGACGTGGCCGCGGCCCGTGCCTTCGGGCAGGTGTACGCGGCCGTCAAGGAAGCGGGGCGCAATCCACGCGGCAACACCGCGGACCTGCTCATCGCCTCCGTGGCGATCGCCAACCGGCTTCCGCTCTACACGGTGAATCCTGATGACTTCAAAGGATTGGAGGGTCTGCTGACTGTCCGCCAGGTGACACATCCGCATCGGCGTTGACGAGCGAGCCTCGTCGACGGTCCACAAACTCCTCGGCCGTCACAAGGTACGGGCCGAAGAGCAGACGGACGTCAGCGGATGGCATACCAGCCCGGCAGGGCGAGCGGTCCCGCGGCCGGCAGGCCCAGCTCGGCCGACAGCCGCGCCAGCGGCCCCCAGGCGTCGATCCGGACCCTGGTCAGCGCGGCCGCCTTGTCCTCGCTCGACTCCGCCCCGCGCAGCCGCTCCAGCGGGTGGACGCGCGGGTAGAGCCGCACCGGCGCGTCGTCGGCCAGGCCCGCCCGCTTGCGGGCCACGCCCAGCGCGTCCTCAAGCCCGCCCAGCTCGTCCACCAGCCCGCGCTCCTTCGCGTCGGCGCCGGTCCACACCCGGCCCCGTGCCAGCTCGTGGGCGCGCTCGCGGGTCAGGTCGCGCGACTGCGCCACCTTGCCCACGAAGTCGTCGTAGATGCGGTCCAGCCAGGCGTTCACCCGCTCCCACTGCTCGGGCGAGAAGCCGCGCGTGGTGGAGAACATCCCGGCGTTCGCGCCGCCGGCCACCAGCTCGGAGTTGATCCCGATCCGGTCCAGCAGCTCCGACAGCACGGGCTTGCCGCCGAACACGCCGATCGAGCCGGTCAGCGTCCCCGGCTGGGCGACGATCACGTCCGCGGCCATGGAGACGAAGTAGCCGCCCGAGGCGGCCAGGTCGCCCATCGACACGATGACGGGCTTGACCTTGCGGGTCAGCACCACCTCGCGCCACACGGTGTCGGAGGCCACGTACGAGCCGCCGGGGCTGTCCACCCGGAACACGACCGCCTTGACGTGGTCGTCCCGCCGGGCGGCGCGCAGCGCGGCGCTCACCGTGTCGGACCCCATCGCGCCGCCGCCCCCGAGGGGGCTGCGCCCGCTGCGGCCCATCCTGATCTGCCCGTGTCCCTGGACGAGCGCGATCCCGTCGGCGGTGGGCTGCGGCAGTTTCCGCACGGCCGCCGCCTTGGCGTACCGGGACACGTACTGCAGGTGCGCGTCGCTCCCGGCGGCCCGCTTGACCTCCTCGTACACCTCGTCCCGGTAGGCCAGCCCGTCCACCAGCCCCGTCTCCAGGGCCTCGGACGCGATGAACGGCCCGCGGTCGACCAGCTCGCGCACCTTGGCGGGGTCCAGCCGGCGCCCCTCGGCGATGCCCGCGACCACCTGCTCGACGACGGACTCGACGATCCGCTCCATCGACTCGCGGTGCGGCTCGGTCATATGGTCCTGGGTGAAGGTGTTCGCGGCGGTCTTGTACTCGTGCCGCTGGCCCAGCTCGTACCCGACGCCCAGCTTGTCCAGCGCCCCCTTGACGAACCGCTGCTCCAGCGCCACGCCGGTCAGCCCCACGTCGCCGCTCGGCTGGAGGTAGACGCGCTCGAAGGCGCTCGCGAGGTAGTAGGGGACGGTTCCGTTGCCGAACTCGCCGTACGTCTCGGCGAAGGCCACGGTGAGCTTCCCGGAGGCGCGGAACCGCGTCACGGCCTCCCGCAGCTCCTGCGCCACGGCCAGCCCGAGCGGGTTCCCGCCGACCTTCACGACCAGCGCCTTGACCCGGGAGTCGGCACGCCCGCGCTTCAGCCCGGCCAGCACGTCGGCCAGCCGCGGCTTCCGCATGGACAGCACGGCGGACAGCGGGTCGGTGGGCGGCCCCTCGGTGAGGCCCTCGGTCAGGTCCAGCTCCAGGACCAGCGGGGCGGTGCGCCGCTGACGAAGCCTGTCCACGGTCTCGAAGATCGCCTTGCCTGCGTCCATGAAGCCACCCTAAGCGACACATCTCGGACGTACGCGGCCGTATTGGGAGGCCCCTTAGAAGTACGGTCCCTAGGCCGGGCTGCGGCCCGCGCGGGACCTGCTGGCGGTGAAGGGGTACGACACGCGCGACACGCTGCTGACGTGTCACAGGGGGGCGGATCTCGATGCGGATCTCCGCGCCGACCGCGACGTGCGGCTGATCACCTTGGCGGACCTCTACGGATGACGGCCTGCGCACGCACCAGGAGATGAGGTCGCCCCTTCGTCGACCACGACACCGACCAGCCCCCGGGCGTCCGGGCTGGTCGGTGTCACAGGCGCCACCTGGCAGGTGACCGCGGCGGAGGGCCGTGGCGGTGAGCACCGCGCAGAGCCGGGGTAACAGGGGGAACAGTCGCATCCGGGTCTCCTCCTGTCGTTCCTTGGGCGTGCAGGGGTCATGCCGGGGTCAGGACGGCCTCGATCCCGCGGGCGGCCAGGTGGGCGGCGTCGTCCGCGCGGCCCTTCGTGACGATGGCCAGCGGACCGGCCTGGCGCAGCCTGACCCACTCGGCGTGGAAGGCACTGCCCGGCGCGACCTCGGCCCGGCGCTCCGGCTCCGCCCTGAGGTCCACGTCGCACAGCAGCGCGGGCCTGCCGGCCGCCGCGACGCGCCCCTCGCGGTGCTCCCGGATCGCGGAGGCGAGCTCCAGGGCCGCGGGCTTGGCCCGATGGTCGACGGTGAACAGGCCCAGGTCGTACTCGCGCTCGGGGAAGTCGGCCAGGGCGCGGTCCACGTCGTGCGAGCACCACCAGGTGACGCCCCACAGGGCCGGGTTGGCGGTGACCGCGTCGAGCGTGGCGCGCACGAAGCGCGGCGCGTCGGCCTCCGGGACGTCCGGGCGGGGCGCGCCGACCTCCTGCAGCCAGACCGGGCGGGCCGGGTCCGGCGAGGTGGCGGCGGCCAGCTCGACGAGGTAGTCGGCGTGCGTGACGGTGGCCGGGCCGAGCGGGCCGTCGAGGGCGGAGACGCCGTTGAACACCCACGAGTGCACCGTGGTCAGGTCGCCCAGGTCCACGTTGTCGGCGGGGTGGAAGGGGTGGCCGGGGTCGTACCAGGTCGCGTCGTACAGGGAGTGCAGGCACAGCAGGTTCGGGGCGGCGGCGCGCACGACGTCGATCAGCTCGGCCGCCCAGCGGGCGGACGCCTCGGGCGTCGTCGGGTTGGCCGGGTAGAGGTTGTTCACCTCGTTGCCGAGGGTCACGGCGAAGACGTTGGGGCGCCCGGCGACCGCGCGGGCGACGGCGTCCGCGTACGCGGCGATGCCGTCGCGGACCTCGGGATCGGTGAAGACGCTGCGCCGGTGCCAGGTGAGCACCCACGACGGCAGGAAGTCGAAGCTGGACAGGTGCCCCTGGAGGAGGTCCACGGCCACCGACAGGCCGGACTCGGCGGCGATGTCGATCACCTGGAGCAGGTCGTCGATGCCCCGCTGCCTGATCAGGGTGCGGTTGGGCTGGATCCACGGCCAGATCGGGAAGATCCGGACGTGGTCCAGCCCGAGCCCGGCGAGGTCGTCGAAGTCGCGGCGGACCGAGTCGGGGGACAGGTCGAGCCAGCCGTGGAACCAACCTGCCGAGCTCACGTAGTTGGCGCCGAAACGGATGGGGTGGGGCAGGGGCACGCGTCCTCCGGGAGATGAGTCGATCTCCCGCGAACCCTAAACCGGTTTAGTCACCTTGCCAAGCCCCGGGCGGCGCCGTGCTCTCCCTGACGACCAGCCGTGGCGTGGCCGTCTTCACCTCGCGCCGGCGCTCCGGCTCCTCGATCACCGCCAGCATGACCTCGGCCAGCCGGCGGCCGTAGGCGAAGGTGTCGCGCGACAGCGCGGTGATGGCGGGGTGCGCGATCCGGGTCAGCACCGAGTCGTCGAAGGCCACGACGGACAGCTCGTCCGGCACCCGTACCCCCATCTCGCCCGCGACGCCCAGCCCGGCCAGGGCCATCACGTCGCTGTCGTAGACGATCGCGGTGGGCCGCCGGGGGCGCGACAGCAGCGCCCGGGTCGCGGCGGCCCCCTCGGCGTCGCTGAAGTCGGTGGTCGTCGACGCCGTGTCGGCCAGGCCGAGCCGGCGGCTGGAGTCGCGCAGCGCCCGCATGCGGCGCTGGGTGTGGTGGAACTCGGGCAGGCCGGCGACGTGGGCCAGCCGCCGGTGGCCGAGCGCCGCGAGGTAGTCGGCGACCGACAGCATGGCCTCCCGGTCGTCGGCCCACACGCTGGACAGCGAGCCGTGCCTGCCCGGGCCGCCCAGCACCACGCTCGGCACGCCGAGCTCCTCCAGCACCTCGATGCGCGGGTCGCGGACCTTGAGGTCGACGAGGATGAAGCCGTCGACGCGGTGCGCGGAGGCCCAGTCGCGGTAGACCTCCGTCTCCGCCTCGACGTCCTCGACGATCAGGAGGTGCAACGCGACCGACTGCCGCGACAGCCCCGCCTGCAGCCCCGACAGGAGCTGGGCGAAGAACGGCTCCACGCCGAGCGTGCTGGCGGGCCTGGCGATCACCAGCCCGACCGCCTCCGCCCTGGCCCCGCCGAGGGCCCGCGCGGCGCTGTGCGGGCGCCAGTTCATCTCCTTGGCGACCTGCAGGATGCGGGCCCGCGTCGCCTCGGCCACGCCGGGACGCCCGTTGAGCGCGAACGAGACCGCGCCCTTGGAGACGCCGACCCGCTCGGCGATGTCGGCGATCGTCGGTCGAGCCACCAGCGACTCCTTCACAAGTCGATGTCACCTATTGACAGCAGAGTCTAGCCAGTGAATAGTCCGGCAACTATAGCGGTTTAGCGCCTTCTCCGAGGAGAGCTTCATGCGTAGGTACTGGTCAGGTCTGGGTCTGGCCGCCGTGTTGGCGGCCGCCGGCTGCGGGCTGGGGGACACGGGGCAGCCGGCCGCGGCGCCTGGCGCGACGGCGACGGGCGAGGTGACGGGCAAGGTCAGCCTGCAGACGTGGGCACTGAAGCCGAAGTTCACCGACTACATGCGGAAGGTCATCGACTCCTTCGAGAAGAAGTACCCCGGCGTCAAGGTCGAGTGGCTGGACCAGCCCGGGGACGGCTACTCCGACAAGGTGCTCAGCCAGGCCGCCGGCGGCTCGCTGCCCGACGTGACGAATCTGCCGCCCGAGTACGCCCTGCCCCTCGTCAGGCAGGGCCTGCTGCTCGACGTCGCCCAGGCCGACCCCGCGGTCAAGGACGAGTACGTCCCCGGCGGCCTGTCGGCCTACACCTACCCCGGCGTCCAGGGCGTCTACGGCTACCCGTGGTACCTCAACACCGACGTCAACTACTGGAACTCCGAGCTGATGGCCCAGAACGGCCTCGACGCCAAGAAGCCGCCGGCGAGCTTCGACGAGCTGGTCGCCCAGGCCCGCACGCTCAAGGAGAAGTCAGGCGGCAAGGTCTACCTGATGAGCCGCAAGCCCGAGCTGGGCGACTTCGTGCAGGCCGGGGTGAAGCTGCTGTCCGACGACGGCAAGAGCTTCACCTTCAACACCCCCGAGGCCGCCGCGCTGCTCGACAAGTACCGTGACGCGTTCAAGGAGGGCCTGCTGCCGCGCGACGTGCTCACCGACACCTACGCCGGCAACGCCAAGCTCTTCAACGAGGGCACGGTCGCGTGGACGACCGGCGGCGGCAACTACATCACCAGCCTCGCCGTGGACAACCCGTCGCTGGCGCCCAAGGTGGTGCCGTCGCCCGCCATGGGCACCCCGCCGCTGTACGTCCAGGGCCTGTCGGTGTCGGCGAAGTCGAAGAACGCGCCCGCGGCCCTCGCCCTGGCCCGCTGGGTGACCAGCGCGGAGAACCAGGCGGCCTTCGCCCATCTGGTGGCCATCTTCCCCAGCACCAAGGCGTCGGCGAACGACCCGTTCTTCAGCAGGAGCGACGGCACCAACGCCGGCGACGCCAAGGTGATGGCCTTCGAGGCGCTGGCCAAGGCGAAGGTGCTGGAGCCGGTCGTGCTCACCGAGGCGATGAAGAAGATCGTCAAGCAGCAGCTGGCGCTCGCGATCAGCGGTGAGGTCACCTCGAAGGAGGCACTGGACAAGGCCGTGGCCAAGTGCGACGAGCTGCTGCAGAACTGATGACCCACCGCCGCTGGTTCACGCCCTGGCTGCTGGTGGCGCCGGCGGTCGTGTGGCTGCTGGTGTTCAACCTCTGGCCGTCGCTCAACACGGTGGTGCTGGCGTTCACCAACGCCAAGCCGCTCGGCGGCGGCCACTTCACCGGCCTGGCCAACTTCGCCCGGGCGCTGGACGACTCCCAGCTCACCGACGCACTGGTCAACAGCATCGTCTACATGCTGGTCTGCCTGCCGCTGCTGACCATGCTGCCGCTGCTCCTCGCGATCCTGGTGGAGAAGCGGCTGCCCGGCATCACGTTCTTCCGCACCGCCTTCTACACGCCGGTGGTGGCCTCGGCCGTGGTGGTCGCGCTGATCTGGGGCTGGGTGCTGGACGACCGGGGTCTGGTCAACGGCTTCGCCCAGTGGCTGGGCGTCGTCACCGAGCCGGTGCCGTTCCTCACCGACCGCTGGCTGCTGCTGTTCAGCGCGATCAGCCTGACGGTCTGGAAGGGGCTCGGCTACTACATGATCATCTACCTGTCGGCGCTGGGCAACGTGCGCCGCGAGCTGCACGAGGCCGCCGCGGTGGACGGCGCCGGGGCGGTGCGCAGGTTCTGGAGCGTCACCGTGCCCGGCGTGCGCAACACGATGCTCCTGGTCTCGGTGCTGGTGTCGGTCTCGGCGCTGCGCGTGTTCTCCGAGCTGTACGTGCTGTCCAACGGCACCGGCGGCCCCGGCGGGCGCGACATGTCGGTCGTGATGCTGATCCAGCTCTACACCCGCGGCTTCTCCGGCCATCTGGGCTACGCCTCCGCGCTCAGCATCGTGCTGTTCGTCATCACGGTCGGCCCCATGCTGCTGCTGCTGCGGCTCGACAGGAAGGCGGCCTGACATGGCGGCACACGCCAGGCGCGTCCGTCCCGGTGGCCTCGCCGCCGCGGGCCCCGCCGAGAAGGCGCTGCGGTACGCGCTGCTCCTGCTGGTGCTGGCGCTGACCGTGTCGCCGTTCCTGTGGCAGCTGTCCACGTCGCTGAAGAGCCTGCACGAGGACGTCTACTCCCGGACGCCGACCTTCCTGCCCGAGCACCCCACGCTGGACAACTACGCCCAGGTGGCCGACGCGATCCCCGTCTGGTCCTACGCCACCAACTCGCTCGTGGTGGCCGCGATCGTCATCACGGGCAACGTCGTCGGGGCCACCATGGCCGGGTACGCGCTCGCCCGGCTGCGCTTCCGCGGCGCCAAGCTGCTGCTCGGCCTCTTCCTGGCCACGCTCGTGCTGCCGGGCGAGGTGACGATCGTGTCGCAGTACGTCACCGTCCGCAGCCTCGGCCTGGCCGACACGCTGCTCGGCGTGGCGCTGCCCGGGGCGATCGCCATGCTCAACGTCCTGCTCATGCGCACCGCGTTCGCGGCGATCCCGCCGGAGATGGACGAGGCCGCCGTCATCGACGGGGCGACCGCCTGGCAGCGGCTGCGCCAGATCGGCCTGCCCAACGTCCGCGGCATGCTGAGCGTGATCACGATCTTCACGTTCATCGGCGCGTGGGACGACTTCCTGTGGCCGCTCATCGTGCTGACCGACCCCGACCACTACACGCTGACGGTCGGGCTGCAGTACCTGAACGGCACGTTCACCTCCAACCCGCGGCTGATCGCGGCGGGCACGATGATCTCCTTCGTGCCTATCGTGGTCGTGTTCGCGGCGCTCCAGCGGTACTTCTTCCGAGGCGTCGAGGAAGGCGCGATCAAAGGTTAGCCATCCAGGCAATCAGGAGTTCAGATGCATGACGACCGCAAGCTTGTCGAAGGCCGGTTGAAGCGGGTCCTCGACGAGCGCATCCGGCCGGCCGTCCACCCGGAGTCCGTGCCCCTCGACGTGGCCGTCTGGCACGCCCCCGGTGAGCCGGTGCCCGTCGCGGAGGGCCTGTCGGCCACGCCCGAGCCGATCGCGGCCGGCGACCGATGGGGCGCCCCGTGGGGGACGAGCTGGTTCACCGTCACGGGCACGGTGCCGCCGGAGTGGGCGGGCCGTACCGTGGAGGCGATCCTCGACCTCGGCTTCGACCGGAACATGCCCGGCTTCCAGTGCGAGGGCCTGGTCTACCGCCCCGACGGCACGCCGGTGAAGGGCCTGCACCCGCTCAACGACTGGGTCCGGATCGGCGCGCCCGTCGAGGGCGGCGAGGAGGTGCGGCTGCACATCGAGGCCGCCTCCAACCCGGTCATCCTCGACTACCACCCGTTCCTGCCGACGCCGCTCGGGGACAAGGAGACCGCGGGGACGCACCCGCAGTACACGCTGGCCCGGATGGACCTGGCCGTCTTCGACGAGACCGTGTGGCAGCTCGTCATGGACCTGGAGGTGCTGGGCGAGCTCATGGCGGAGCTGCCCGTCGAGGGGGCCCGCCGCTGGGAGATCATGCGGGCGATCGAGCGCGCGCTCGACGCGGTGGACCTCCAGGACGTCAACGGCACCGCGGCCGCCGCCCGGGAGTGCCTGGCCGGCGTGCTGGCCACGCCCGCCGCGCCGTCGGCGCACCGCGTCAGCGCCGTCGGCCACGCGCACATCGACTCGGCCTGGCTGTGGCCGCTGCGCGAGACGGTCCGCAAGGTGGCCCGCACCACCTCCAACATGACCGCGCTGCTGGAGAGCGAGCCCTCGTTCGTCTTCGCGATGTCGCAGGCCCAGCAGTGGGCCTGGGTGAAGGAGCACCGGCCCGAGGTGTGGGCCAAAGTCGTCAAGGCGGTGGCGGCCGGACGGTTCGTCCCGGCGGGCGGCATGTGGGTGGAGTCCGACACCAACATGCCGGGCTCGGAGGCCATGGCCCGCCAGTTCGTCCACGGCAAGAGGTTCTTCCTCGACGAGTTCGGCATCGAGAACGACGAGGTGTGGCTGCCCGACACGTTCGGCTTCGCCGCCGGCCTGCCACAGATCATCAAGGCCGCGGGCTCCCGTTGGCTGCTCACCCAGAAGATCTCGTGGAGCCAGACCAACACGTTCCCGCACCACACGTTCCTGTGGGAGGGCATCGACGGCACCCGGATCTTCACCCACTTCCCGCCGGTCGACACCTACAACTGCTCCATGAAGGGCAGCGAGATCGCCCACGCGGCGCGCAACTTCAAGGACAAGGACCTGGCGCGGCACTCGCTCGCCCCCACCGGCTGGGGCGACGGAGGCGGCGGCGCCACCCGGGAGATGGTCGCCAAGGCGGCCAGGATGCGCGACCTGGAGGGCTCGGCCGTCGTCACCTGGGAGACGCCCGCGGAGTTCTTCACCAAGGCCGAGGCCGAGCACCCACGCCCGGCCGTCTGGGTGGGCGAGCTGTACCTGGAGTTGCACCGCGCCACGCTCACCAGCCAGGCCAGGACCAAGCAGGGCAACCGGCGCAGCGAGCACCTGCTGCGCGAGGCCGAGCTGTGGTCGGCGACCGCCGCCGTGCGGGCCGGCCATCCCTACCCGTACGAGCGGCTCGACCGGCTGTGGAAGACCGTGCTGCTGCACCAGTTCCACGACATCCTGCCGGGCTCGTCCATCGCCTGGGTGCACCGGGAGGCCGAGAAGACGTACGCGGCCGTCGCCGGGGAGCTGAACGCGATCATCGACGCCGCCCAGCGGGCCCTCGCCGGCGACGCCGGCAGCGGGACGCGGCTGCTGTTCAACTCCGCGCCGCACACGCGGGACGGAGTCCCCGCGGGCGGCGCCCAGGCCCCCGTCATGGCCGGCGGCACGACCGCCGGCCCGCGCGAGGGCGGCGGCCACGTCCTGGACAACGGCCTGCTGCGCGTGGAGGTGGACGGCCGCGGCCTGGTGGTGTCGGTCCACGACATCGCGGCCGGGCGCGAGGCCGTCGCCCCCGGCCAGGCCGCCAACCTGCTCCAGCTCCACCCCGACTTCCCCAACATGTGGGACGCCTGGGACGTGGACGCGTTCTACCGCAACACCGGCACCGACCTGGTGGAGGCCGACGAGGTGGCGCCGGGGGAGGAGCCCGGCACGGTCAGGGTGACCCGCTCCTTCGGCCGCTCGAAGGTGACCCAGGTGCTCGGCCTGCGGCCGGGCGCCAAGCGGCTCGACATCGACACCGAGGTCGACTGGCACGAGACGGAGAAGTTCCTCAAGCTGGCCTTCCCGCTGGACGTCCGCGCCGAGCGGTACGCCTCCGAGACCCAGTACGGCCACGCCTACCGCGCCACGCACACCAACACGAGCTGGGAGGCCGCCAAGTTCGAGGCGTGCAACCACCGCTTCGTGCACCTGGAGGAGCCGGGCTGGGGCATCGCCCTGGTCAACGACTCCACCTACGGCCACGACGTGACGCGGACGGTCCGCGACCTCGACGGGGGCACCACCACCACGGTCCGCGCCTCCCTGCTGCGCGCGCCGCGCTTCCCCGACCCGGAGACCGACCAGGGGGTGCACCGGTTCCGGCACGCGCTCGTGCCGGGGGCGACGGTCGGCGACGCCGTGCGCGAGGGGTACGTCGTCAACCTGCCCGCGCGCCACCTGCCCGGCGACGCGGAGGTCGCCCCGCTGGTCACGCTCGACAACGACGCCGTCGTCGTGACGGCCGTCAAGCTGGCCGACGACGAGAGCGGCGACGTGGTCGTCCGCTTCCACGAGGCTCACGGCGGCCGGGCCGCCGCTACCCTGACCGCGGGCTTCCCGGTCAGCCAGGTCACGGCGACCGACCTGCTCGAACGGCCTCTGACCGAGGCCCCGCGAGAGGGCGGCGTCACGTGGCGCGAGGACGGCACGGTCGCGCTGAGCCTGCGGCCGTTCGAGCTGGTGACGCTGCGGCTGCGCCGCTGACCAGCTACTTGGCCAGGGTCCGGGCCGCCTTCTTCAGGGAGGCGGCCTTGGCCTTGGCGCTCAGCCGCACCTTCTCCGCGCTCGCCAGCTTGGCCGTGCCGTTCGTCCCGTGGGCCCAGGTCAGCCAGCCCGCCAGCAGCGAGGCGTCCAGCCGCTGCCGGGACGTCTTGGACGCCTTCAGCACCCGGTACGCCGTGCCCAGCGACGACGCCTTGGTGATCTCGGGGAACACCTTGCTGGCCTTCTGCACCAGCTTCAGGTAGCAGGTCAGCGTCGCGTCGGGGATCGTGCCGCTGGAGCGGTGGATCTCCACGGCCCACTGCCGGGCCGTCAGCCGCTTGGCGGTCTTGCCCCTCGTGCAGACCGGGGCCGGGGTGGCGGCGGCGGTCGGCGTGGGGGTGATCGTCACCGTGACCGTGACGGTGGGCAGCGGGATCGGGCTGGACGACGGCGTGGGCGTGGGATCGGGGTCGCCGTCCGTCGGGTCGGGCTCGGGCGCCGGGCCGCTGCCGTCCGTGGGGTCCGGCTCGGGGCCGGGGTCGTCACCCGTCGGGACGGGGGCCGGCGTCTGGCTGACCGTCGGCTGCGGGCTCGCGCCGCCCAGCGCCGCCAGCACGTCCAGGCGCGGCGTGACCACGTCCTTGTCGTTCGCGCGGTACGCGTACGGTCTGCCGGTCGAGGTGAGCTTGGCGATCAGGTCGGGCATCGGCGTGTCCGGCGACTGCGCCTTCAGCAGCGCCAGCGCCCCGGCCACGTGCGGCGAGGCCATGGACGTGCCGCTGTGCACGGCCTTCTGGTTGTCCGGCACCGACGACTCGATGTCCACCCCGGGCGCGAACAGGTCGACCAGCTCGCCCCGGTTGGAGAAGTCGGCGATGACGTCGTTCCCGTCGTTGGCGCCGACGGCCACGGCCGACGAGACGCAGGCCGGGAACGACACACCCTCGTAGTACTCGTTGCCGGCCGCCGCCACGGTCGCGATGCCCTTGGCGAGCAGCGCGTCGACCAGCGGCTTGAAGACCTGGCCCTCCTCGCTGGTGTCGCAGGAGGTCTCGTGGAGCATGCCGCCGAGGCTGAGGTTCACCGCGGCGATGGGCGTGGACAGCTCGGCCACGTGCTCCATGGCCAGCCGCAGCGACGACTCGTACGCCAGCAGGCAGGACGGCTCGCCGCACACGCTCTCGTCGTCCACCCGGCTGAACACCTGGATCGCCACGATCTTCGCCTCCGGCGCCACCCCTTCGGCGCCCGCGGCGATGCCGGCCACGTGCGTGCCGTGCTCGCACAGGTTCACGCCGCCGGCCAGGCACCTGGCCGTGACGGCGTCGGCCGCGCCCGCGCCGACCATGCTGGTCTGGCCGTTGGGGCAGAGCGACGTGACCCCCTCGTCCACGGCGGAGAAGCACGCCTCCGCCACGACCCGGCCGCCGAACGACGGGTGGTCCAGGTCGATGCCGGTGTCCAGGACGGCCACCGCCTGCCCGGCGCCCTTGAACCCCTGCGCGTGCGCCTGGTCGGCGCCGATCAGCTGCAGGTTCGACACCTCGGACGGGGGATAGGCGCGGTCCCGGTGGACGGCGGTGACGCGCGGGTCGTCCGCCAGCGCGGCCAACTCCTCGGCCGTGCCCTCCACGACCATGAACGGCTGCGTCCGCGACCGCAGCACCACGTCCACGCTCTCCTCGGCCGCCCGGGCCGCGATCGGCTCGCGCTGGGCCGGGTCGGTCAGCTCCACGATCGCGCGTACGGTGCCCTGGTCGAGCGCGAGGCCGTCCTCCAGCTTCTCCTCGGGAGTGCTCGGCGTGGGCGCCGGCTGCGCGGACGTCTCGGGGGAGGCGGTGGGGTCGTCGGCGAAGGCCGGGACGGCGGGGGCTGCCGTGAGCAGGGCCAGCGTGGTCACCCAGGTGACCAGGGAGCGAAGTCGCACGCGTCCTCCGAGCAGGGGATGATCTCGGAGTTTAGGGTGATTTATCCGGCAGGCACAGGGCTGGAGACGGTTTCTCAGCGAACTCCGGGCGACCTCTCAGCGACGGCGAAGCGCATAGACCCACGCCGCGACGACCTCGGTCGACGGCGGAACGACGACCTCGGGCCCGTCCGGTGGCGTCGGGCCCGTCCAGTCTCCCGGACGGGCCCGTACGTGATCACAAGGTCTCGGGCCGCTCCTCGGCCCGCACGGCCTGGTCGAGCGCCGCGGCCTGCTCCTCGATCCGCGCGCTCTCGTCGAGCGCCGCGGCCTCCTCCTCGGCGGGCGACGGCTCGGCCTCCGGGGCCTCCCTCAGCAGCCACACCACGCCCAGCGGCGGCACCCGCAGCCGGGTCGAGTACGGCAGCCCGTGCCAGGAGTCCTCGGCCGCCTCCACGGCTCCCAGGTTGCCGACCCCGCTGCCCCAGTAGGCGTACGCGTCAGTGTTGATCACCTCGGCCCACTCCCCGCCGTACGGCAGGCCGAGCCGGTAGTCCTCGTGCGCCGCCCCGCTGAAGTTGGCCACGCAGGCCAGCGCGGACCCGTCAGCGGCGTACCGGACGAACGAGAAGGTGTTGCCCGAGGCGTCGTCGGCGTCGATCCAGCGGAACCCCGCGGGGTCGGTGTCGAGCTCCCACAGGGCGGGCGTCTCGCGGTAGCGCGCGTTCAGGTCGCGGACGAGCTGCTGCACGCCCTTGTGCCCGTCGAACTCCAGCACCCACCAGTCGAGCCCGCGCTCCTCCGACCACTCCGAGCCCTGGCCGAACTCGCCGCCCATGAACAGCAGTTGCTTGCCCGGATGCGCCCACATGAACGCCAGCAGCGCCCTGAGCTGGGCGAACCGCTGCCACTCGTCGCCCGGCATCTTGCCCATGAGCGAGCCCTTGCCGTGCACCACCTCGTCGTGCGACAGGGGCAGCACGTAGTTCTCGGAGTAGGCGTAGATGAGCGAGAACGTCAGCTGGTGGTGGTGGTACTGCCGGAAGACCGGCTCGTGCTGGAGGTAGGCCAGCGTGTCGTGCATCCAGCCCATGTTCCACTTGAACCCGAACCCGAGCCCGCCGAGGTGGGCCGGCCGCGACACGCCAGGCCAGGCCGTGGACTCCTCCGCCACGGTGGAGATGCCCGGAGCCTCCCGGTAAACGACGGCGTTCATCTCCTTGAGGAACTCGACGGCGTCGAGGTTCTCGCGCCCGCCGTAGATGTTGGGCGTCCACTCGCCCTCACGGCGCGAGTAGTCCAGGTACAGCATCGAGGCCACGGCGTCCACCCGCAGCCCGTCGATGTGGAACTCCTTCAGCCAGTACAGCGCGTTGGCCACCAGGAAGTTGCGCACCTCCCTGCGGCCGAAGTCGAAGACGTACGTGCCCCAGTCGGGCTGCAGGCCGCGCTTGGGGTCGGCGTGCTCGTACAGCGGGGTGCCGTCGAAGCGGGCGAGCGCCCAGTCGTCCATGGGGAAGTGCGCGGGCACCCAGTCGAGCAGCACGCCGACGCCGGCCTGGTGCAGCCGGTCCACCAGGTGGCGGAACTCGTCGGGCGTGCCGAACCTCGCCGTCGGCGCGTAGTAGGACGTCACCTGGTAGCCCCACGACCCGCCGAACGGATGCTCGGCCACCGGCAGCAGCTCCACGTGCGTGAACCCCATGTCGAGCACGTACTCGACGAGCTGGTCGGCGAGCTCCAGGTACGACAGGCCGGGCCGCCACGAGCCCAGGTGCACCTCGTAGATGCTCATCGGTCCGCGCTGCGGCTGCTCCTCGCGCCGCCGCCCCATCCACGCCTCGTCGGCCCAGGCGTACGCGGTCTGCTCGATCACCGACGCGGTCTGCGGCGGCACCTCGGTGCGGCGGGCCATCGGGTCGGCCTTGTCCCGCCACACGCCGTCGGCGCCGAGAATCTGGAACTTGTACCGCTCACCCACCCCCACGTCCGGGACGAACAGCTCCCACACCCCGGAACGGCCCAGCGAGCGCATCGGATAGGCGGTGCCGTCCCAGTGGTTGAAGTCGCCGACGACCCGGATGCCGCGCGCGTTCGGCGCCCAGACGGCGAACGCGGTGCCGTCGACGTCCTGGTGCCGCATGACGCGGGCTCCGAGGACCTCCCACAGCCGCTCGTGCCGTCCCTCCCCGATCAGGTGCAGGTCGACCTCGCCGAGCGTGGGCCAGTGACGGTACGGGTCGCGGACCTCGTGCGGCTCGCCGCCGGGGTACTGGACGCTCAACGTGTACGCGGGCACCTTGTCGAGCCCGGACACCGTGCCCTCGAACACGCCATGTGCCTGGTGTTTCAGCTCGTGAGCCGTCCCGTCCTCCAGCACCACCCGCACCCGCTCGGCCAGCGGGCGCAGGGTGCGGAACGTCACACCACCCGCCACGGGGTGCGCCCCCAGTATCGAGTGGGGATCGTGGTGCGCCCCACCCGCGAGGCGGTCGAGCTCTGTCCTCATCGGCATGCTCCCAACCCTGCCCTACGACGACCGTCCATCCCAGCCACTGCCCGCTTTCACGGCGACAATCACCGAAAGTTGGGAATACCTGGTCTATGTCCGGGCACCGGCCGTTCGAGGGGCCGGGTCAGGGAGTCGGGTTCTTGGCCGTGACGTCGCGCGGGGTGACGCGGAAGCCCTGCCAGTGCACGGGCATCGGGTCGGCGTCCTCGTCGCGGGCCACATGGTGGAAGTCGACGTTCACCCAGACCACCGGGTCCGTCAGCCGCTCACCGTCGGCGTAGCGGTCGACGGAGTCACGGCAGCGCGGCAGCGGGTTCTGGGTGGCCAGGCGCTCGCACGCGTGGTACTGCGTGACGTACAGGTCGGCCCGGGTGAACGCCTCGTCGGCCGGGCCGCGGTACTCGGAGCTGTCGGGGTTGTCGATCTGCCAGGACACGGGGTGCCGGTCGGCGTTGAGCGCCTTGGGGTCGAGGACGCGCCACCAGCGCATGGGCGCGTTGACGGCACTGGTCTCGTGGGTGAAGCGGGTGCGGACCATGAAGCGCCGCTTCGTCCCGGTGCCCGTGAAGTCGTACTGCTCCACGGCGTCGCGGGCGCCGCCGTGGACGTCGAAGTCCAGCCGCCAGAACACGTTGTGGCTGTGGGACTCCTCGAAGTGCCGCCGCCCGACGCCGATCGGCCAGCCGTGCCCCGGCGTGGTGACCGTGCCGGCCAGCGACCCCGTGGCGCCGAGGCGCGGGGTGATGGAGCCGTCGTCGCCGAACACCCACTCCGCGACGTACGCGTACCAGCCCACCTGGTAGGCCGACAGCACCACCAGCTCCTGCCCCTGCCGTGACCTGCGGAGCTCCTCGTCGCCGAAGCCGTCCTTGAGCAGGGCGTGGCCGCGCGCCCTGGTGGTGACGCACACCTTCGTGCCGCGCCGCTCCCCGCCCGGACAGTCGGCCGCGCTCAGCGCGATGGCGGACTCGCCGAGCGAGCCCAGGTCGTGGTAGCGCGGCTCGCCGCTGTCGTACGGCACGTGGATCTGCGCGAGCGCCGCGCTGCGTAGCACGTTCTGCGGACCGTTGCCCTTGGGGACGTAGACGACGTGGTTCAGGGTCAGGCCCTCGATCGTGCGCATCTCCCAGCACATCCGCCAGCGCGCGCCGTTCGGCAGCGTCTGGTCGATGAGGTACGGCGAGCCGCACGCGGCCCCGGCCGCGCCTTCGGGCGCCGAGGCCACGACGGGACCTTGTGCCGAGGCCAGGACGGCGCGCGGGGCCGGGGCGGCGTGGGCCGCGGCGATGACGAAGGCCGCGAGGGCGATACGGAGGAACACCTCACCACTCCAGGATCTGAACCTTCTTGGCGGACAGGTCGGCGACGACACGGCTGGTGTCCAGGAACGTGCCGTCCGGCAGCCGTACGAACAGCCGCACGCACCGGTGCGTGGCGCAGGCTCCGCGCCGCGCCGTGTAGATCAGACCCCGGAGCCACAGATCGGCCGTGGAGACGAGCGGCTTGCCGGCGGCCCGCCGGTAGGCGGTCCTGACGCCCTCGCCGAGGCGCGGGTGCGCGAGCAGCAGCTCGGCGGCGCGCGTCTCCTCACGGTGGGACGGGGGAGGCTGGGTGCCGGTGCCGGAGACCTCGCGCACCACCTTGCCCTCGCCGAGATCCACGGTGCGGACGGTCAGCGTGTCGGTGCCGTAGTCGTAGACGTAGGCCTCGGCCCGCCGGGCGCCCTCGCTGGCCTTGCCGTCGTCGCGCTCCACGTAGAGCAGCTCGGCCCGGCCGGCGGCGAAGTGGGCCCGCGGGCCGGCGGAGGTGGCGATGTCGCCCGCCCGCTGGATCTCCGCGTCGGACAGGGGATCGCCGGGCGCCGGGGAGACCGCCGCCGGCAGCGCCGCCCGCGCGGTGAGCGGCGCGCCGTCGCCGGGGAGCAGCACGACGGCGGCGGTCATCACCGCTACGACCCCTGCTGAGACCGCGAGCACAGTCACGCCGCGCATGCCGGCTCCTTTACTCTTCGTTTGCGAGCACCTGCGAAGAGTAATCGTCCGGGGCGCGGCCCGCGGCGGAACGGCGAGATTGCCCGGCGATTCCGGCCCCCGGGCGCGGAGCGGGGCCGCAGGCGGGGGGACGGACGTGGCGGTGTGACGGACGTGGCGGGGCCGGCGGGCAGCGGGCAGACGGGCAGGCGTCAGACGGGCTGGGGGAGCAGGGCGTCCAGCGGGGCGTGGGTGCCGCGGGACAGGGCCGCGGCGAGGGCGCCGTCGCCGAGGGCGGCGCGGGCGGCTGCCGTGATCCGGTCCACGTCGCCGCGCTCGCCGGGCGGCAGCGGCGCCCCCGCGGACTCGCGCAGCGCCGCGGCCTTGCCGAGCAGCCGCGCCGCCTCCTCGTGCTCCCCGGTGAGTACGCGGCTGCCCGCCAGTCCCTCCAGGGCGAGCGCGGTGGCGCGGGGGTCGCCGACGTACCGTGCCACCGCGAGCGCCCCGAGGTGCAGGTCCTGGGCGGCGGCCGCGTCGCCGCGCAGCTCCGCGACGAATCCGAGCTCGGACAGGATCAGCGCCTCGCCGGGCGCGCCCGACACCTCGCGCACCCAGCCGATCCACTTGCGCAGCAGCCGCTCCGCCTCGTCCAGCCGGCCCTGCCTGCGGGCGCCCAGCGCCAGGCCGACCTCCGCGAACTCCTCGGCGGGCCGGTTGGACTGCGCCACGGCCAGCGCCCTGGCCCGCCCGTGGAGGTCCTCGGCCTGGGCGTGGTCGCCGGTCAGCATGGCGATCCGGCCGAGCCGCGACAGGGCGTCGCAGGCCGCCCCCCACAGGCCCAGCTCCTCGGCCATCCGCAGCCCGTCGCGCCGCAGCTCGGCGGCCTGCTCGTAGTCGCCGGTGATCTCGGCCAGGGTGCCGAGGTTCTCCGCGGCCCGCATCTCGCCCCACCTGTCGCCGGCCTCGCGGAAGAGCGCCAGGCCGCGCTCGCCGTCGTGCCGGAGCGTCGCGAGGTCGCCCCGCATGCCCGCCCATCTGGCCCGGATGCTCAGCGCGGCGGCCGTGCCCCACCCGTCGCTCAGGGCCTCGAAGCCGGCCAGCGCCGACTCGATCAGCCCCATGCTGACGGACAGGTCGTCGAAGCCGAACAGCGCGAACCCGGCGAACCACCGCGCCATGGCCCGCTCCGCCGGGTCGGTGACCGCCTCGAACAGGCCGGCGTCCACCGTGCGGGGCCGCCCGGCCAGCGCCTCCAGCCCGTCCAGCCAGAGCCGCGCCCGCGCCCCACCGGAGTCCAGCGGCCCAGGAGCGGACGGCCCAGGAGCGGACGGCGCGGGGCCGGACGGCGTCGGGGCGGACGCGGGCACGGACAGCGCCGTCTCCAGGGCTCGGCGGCCCTCGCCCAGCCTGCCGCGCAGTACCCAGTACCAGGCCATCGCGTTCACCAGCCGGATCGCCTCGCCGGCCGCGCCGAGCCGTACGCAGTGGTCGATGGCGGCGCGGACGTTGGCGCTCTCGGCGTCGAGCAGCGTGAGGACGCGGCGCTGCTCGTGCCCGCGCAGGTACGGCTCGGCGCGCTCGGCCAGCTCGGCGTAGTGGCGGGCGTGCCGGAGCCGGACGGCGTCCAGCTCACCGGCCTCGCCCAGCCGGTCCAGGCAGTAGGCGGCCACCGACTCCAGCAGCCGGTACCTGCCGTCCGCCGATCGCACCACCAGCGACCGGTCCACCAGGCGGGCCAGCGGGCCGAGCACGTCCAGGCCGGGCTCCCCGCAGACCGCCTCGGCCGACTCCAGCGTGCAGCCGCCGGTGTGGACGGCGAGCCGGCGCAGTACCACCCGCTCCTGCTCGCCGAGCAGCTCCCAACTCCAGTCGATCATGGCGCGGAGCGTCCGCTGCCGGGCCGGGCCGCCGCGCAGGCCGGGGGCGAGCACCCGGAACCGGTCGTCGAGGCGGTCGGCGAGCTGGCGGGGCGTGAGAGCCCGCAGCCGGGTGGCGGCCAGCTCCAGGGCCAGCGGGATGCCGTCGAGCCGCTCGCAGATCTCGACGAGCGCGCCGCGTCCGGGCTCCTCGGCCCCGGGCGGGAGGCCCGCCCGGGACGTCAGCAGCTCGACGGCGGCCTCCACGCTCAACGGGGGGACGCTCCACAGCGCCTCGCCGGAGACGCGCAGGGACTCCTGGCTGGTGGCGAGGACCCGCAGCCCGGGGGCGGCGCCCAGCAGGCGCCCGGTCAGCTCGGCGACCTCCTCGACCACGTGCTCGCAGTTGTCCAGCACGAGCAGCGTCTCACCGGTCCCCGGCGCCGCCAGCCGGTCCGTGAGCCGATCCGCCAGCGACCCCGGCATGTCGTCCCGCAGTCCCAGCGTCGCGGCCACCGCCTCGGCCACCCCACCGGACCGCGCCGCCACCCCACCGGACCCTGCTGCCATCCCACCGGTCGCCGCCATCCCGCCGGGCGCGGATGTGGCCGCACCGCCGGGCGCGGACGCGGCCAGCTCGACCAGCCACACGCCGCCCGGGAACGTACGGCCCGGGTGCGCGGCCACCTCCAGCGCCAGTCGCGTCTTGCCGACGCCGCCCGGTCCGGTGAGGGTGACCAGCCGGTGCGCGTCCAGCAGGGCACGCACCTCGGCCACCGCCCCGTCCCGGCCGACCAGCGGGGTCAGCGCGGCCGGCAGGTTCGCGGGAGCCGGGAACGGGGCCGGGGAGGGGGCGAGGGAAGAAGGGGGTGAGGGCCGGGGAGGGGGCTCCAGGGCTGGGTCGCGCTCCAGGATGGCCTGGTGCAGCGTCACCAGCTCCGGCCCGGGGTCGATGCCCAGCTCGTCCGCGAGCCGGGTACGCAGGTCGGCGTAGCCGGCCAGCGCCTCGCCCTGCCGCCCGGCCCCGTACAGGGCGCGCACCTGGGCGGCCCGCAGGCGCTCGCGCAGCGGGTGCTCGGCGACCAGGCCCGCGAGGTCGGCCGCCAGGGGGCCGTGCTCGCCCAGCGCGAGCCGTGTCTCGGCCAGCTCCTCCAGCGCCACCAGCCGCTGCTCCTCCAGCCGGGCGGCCTCGGCGCGGGCGAACTCCTCGTCGCCGTGGCCGGCGTACGCGGGGCCGCGCCAGAGCGCCAGCGCCTCGGTCAGCAGGGCCCGGCGCTCCGGGAGGCCGCCGCCGCGCCGGGCGCGGTCCAGGAGGGCCTCGAACCGGTCGGCGTCCACGTCGAGCGCTCCGCCGGTTCGCAGCACGTAGCCACGTCCCTGGTGCACGATCAGGTCACGGTCGCCGAGGACGCGGCGCAGCTGCGACACCTTGACGCGCAGCGCGGCCGGCGCGCCGGCGGGAGGGCGGTCGCCCCACAGGTCGAGGATGAGCCGGTCGGTGGAGACGGGAGTGCCCCGGTGCGCCAGCAGGTCGGCCAGGAGCGTGCGGACCTTCAGCTCCGGCACCTGGACGGGCTCGCCGCCGGGCGCCCACACCGCCAGAGGGCCCAACACCCCGAACCTCATCAGCCCCCCATAACGCTCTCCGAACCGCACCATAACGCCGGTCCGGCACCGTGGATTCCCGTCGTCCCCACAACCTAAGGAATCCTGAAATGTCGGAGAATATTGCGGTTCTTGGCCTCGGCCTCATGGGCACCGCCCTGGCCGAGACCCTGCTCGCCGCCGGCCACCGCGTCACCGTCTGGAACCGCTCGGCCGCCAAGGCCGGCCCCTTGACCGCCAAGGGTGCCACCGGTGCCGCCACCGCCGCCGAGGCCGTCGCGTCCGCCTCGCTGGTGATCGTCTGCGTGCTCGACTACCAGGCCGCCCGGGAGATCCTCGACGGCGCCGACCTGGCGGGCCGTACGGTGCTGAACCTCACCAACGGCCGCCCCGCCGAGGCCCGTGACACCAGCCGCTGGGTGGCGGAGCTTGGCGGCGAGTACCTGGACGGCGGCATCATGGCCGTCCCGCAGATGATCGGAGGGCCGGGCGCGCTGATCCTCTACAGCGGCTCCCCGGCCGCCTTCGACCGGTACGAGGACGCGCTCAAGCCGCTGGCCGAGCCCCGTTACCTGGGTGAGGACCCGGGCCTCGCGCCGCTGTACGACCTGGCCATGCTCACCGGCATGTACGGCCAGATCGCCGGGTTCCTGGAGGCGGCGGCGCTGATCGCGTCCGAGAAGCGGCCGGTGCGGGAGTTCACCGAGATGCTGCTCGTGCCGTGGCTGCACGCGATGGCCTCGGCCCAGCCGCGCGGGGCCGAGGAGATCGAGAGCGGCGACTACGCGACCGAGGTCTCCAACCTGGAGGTCAACCGGGTGGGCGTGGCCAATCTGGTGATCGCCTTCGAGGAGCAGGGGGTCCGCCCGGACCTGCTGCTGCCGATGAAGGAGCTCATCGACCGGCGGGTGGCGCGCGGCCACGGCGCCGAGGGCCTGTCCGGGCTCATCGAAGAACTGCGCTGACGCGCCACAGGGCGAAGCGCCACACGAAGCCTGACGCGTCAGAGGCCGGTGCGGCGGAAGGCGGCCAGCGGGATGCCGATCCACGCGGGCCGGTTGCGGGCCTCGTAGCCGACCTCGTAGACCGCCTTGGCCATCTCGAAGGCCCGCAGCAGCGCCGCGTCGCCGGCCGAGATGGTCCCGCCGCCGTCGGTGTAGCCGTCGAGGAAGGCGGTCCGGTTACGGGCGGCCCACTCCTCGGCCTTCGGCTCCAGCGACGCGGCGTCGGGCCGCCCGGCCAGCAGGTGCCTAGCCGCGTAGTCGAACGAGCGGAGCATCCCCGCCACGTCCCGCAGCGGTGACGACAGCGCCGTGCGCTCGGCCAGCGGCTGCCCTGGCTCGCCCTCGAAGTCCAGCACCACCCAGTCGGTGTTGGTGCGCATCACCTGGCCCAGGTGGTAGTCGCCGTGGACCCGCTGCACGGGCACCTCGGTGGTCAGCTCCTGGACCCGGTGGTAGACGGCCTCGATCGCGCCGACGTGCTCGCGCAGCTCCGGCACCTCCGCCACGGCCCGGCCGAGCCGCTGCCTGAAGCCCTCGGACATCCGCTTGACCTCGTGCGTCTCGATGACGTCGGTGGGGAACGCCTCGGCCAGCTCGTGGTGGACGCGCGCGGTGGCCGCGCCGAGCCGGAAGGACTCGCCGGCGAAGTCGCCGCCCGCGTCGGCCGCGCTGACGCCGGACACGGTGGCGTAGAAGTCGCGGACGCTGGCGAGCGCGAGGTCCCAGCCGTCGTTGGAGTTCGACAGGAACTCCTGCATGAACGCCAGCGTCGTCGGGACCCCGTCGAGGTCGGTCTCCACCCATCCGTACGGCTGGGCGATGTGCGGCGCGTGGCGCTCGGCGAGCGCGGTGACGATCTCCAGCTCGGGGTTGATCCCGGGGACGAGCCGGCGGAACAGCTTGCAGATGTACGCGTCGCCGAACACCAGCGAGGTGTTGGACTGCTCGGCGCCCAGCACGAGGCTGCGCAGGGAGGTGTCGATCTCCAGGTCCGGCAGGTGGCGGAAGCGCACCGTCTCCCAGTCGCAGTCGCGTCCCATGCAGTCGAGCAGCCACGGGGTGAGCTCGTGGTCGTGGACGGCGTCGTAGGCGTACCAGTCGGAGTGGGAGGGCCCCTCTTGGAAGGTGTACGGGCCGTAGTTGCCGATCAGCGCGTGCGAGAGCCGTTCGGGCAGGTCGGAGCGCATGCCGAGGAGCAGCTGGTAGCGGTCGCGCGTGCCTTCCTGCCACACCGACACGATCAGGTGACGTAGGCCGGGGTCACCGGACTCGATCGTGGCGTCGGAGTCGATCGACACTCTGTCGATCGGGCGCCCCTTGCCGCCGAACCATCGTTGACGACCGATCCATGCGGCAAGGAGCTGCTCAAGCACGTCCTATTCCTCCTGGGTGGCTGCCGGCGGGAGGGTGAACCAGTAGAACCCATGCCCCGGAAGCGTCAAAAGATACGGAAGCTCGCCAATTGGTGGGAATGGGACCCCGCCCATCGTCTCGACAGGCGAGACGCCGACGAATCTCCGCAGGTCCAGCTCCACCGGCTGGGGGAAGCGGGACAGGTTGTTGACGCACAGCATCCGGTCGTCGCCCAGCTCGCGGACGAACGCCAGAACGCTCGGGTTGGAGGAGTTGAGCTCGATGAACTCGCCGAGCCCGAACACCGGGTGGCGCTTGCGGATCTCGATCATGCGCCGGGTCCAGTGCAGCAGCGAGCCGCCGTTCTTCTGCTGCGCCTCGACGTTGAGACCCTGGTAGCCGTAGATCGGGTCCATGATCACCGGCAGGTAGAGCCGCCCCGGGTCGCAGTCGGAGAACCCGGCGTTGCGGTCCGGGTCCCACTGCATGGGGGTGCGCACGCCGTCGCGGTCGCCCAGCCAGATGTTGTCGCCCATGCCGATCTCGTCGCCGTAGTAGAGCACCGGCGAGCCGGGCAGCGACAGGAGCAGCGCGGTGAACAGCTCGATCTGGTTGCGGTCGTTCTCCAGCAGCGGCGCCAGGCGCCGGCGGATGCCGACGTTGGCGCGCATGCGCGGGTCCTTGGCGTACTCGGAGTACATGTAGTCGCGCTCCTCGTCCGTGACCATCTCGAGCGTCAGCTCGTCGTGGTTGCGGAGGAAGATGCCCCACTGGCAGTTCTCGGGGATCTTGGGGGTCTGGGCCAGGATCTCGGAGATGGGGTAGCGCGACTCCCGGCGCACGGCCATGAAGATGCGCGGCATCAGCGGGAAGTGGAACGCCATGTGGCACTCGTCGCCGCCGCCGACCGGATCGCCGAAGTAGTCCACGACGTCCGAGGGCCACTGGTTGGCCTCGGCCAGCAGGACGCTGTCGGGGTAGAGGCGGTCAACCTCGGCCCGGACGCGCTTGAGGTACTCGTGGGTCCGGGGGAGGTTCTCGCAGTTGGTGCCCTCCTCCTCGAACAGGTAGGGGACCGCGTCCAGCCGGAACCCGTCGATGCCGAGGTCGAGCCAGAAGCGCAGGACCTCCAGCATCGCGTCCTGCACGGCCGGGTTCTCGTAGTTCAGGTCGGGCTGGTGGTGGAAGAACCGGTGCCAGTAGTACTGGCCGCGCACCGGGTCGTAGGTCCAGTTGGAGGTCTCGGTGTCGATGAAGATGATCCGCGCGTCGGAGTAGCCGGAGTCGTCGTCGGCCCAGACGTAGAAGTCGCCGAACGGACCCTCCGGGTCGTGCCGGGACGCCTGGAACCACGGGTGGGCGTCGCTGGTGTGGTTCATGACCAGGTCGGCGATGACACGCATGCCGCGCTTGTGGGCCTCGTCGACCAGCTTCACGAAGTCCCCCAGATCGCCGAACTCCGGGAGGATCTTCATGAAGTCGGCGATGTCATACCCGCCGTCACGCAGCGGCGACTCGTACAGCGGCAGCAGCCACAGGCAGTCGACGCCGAGCCACTGGAGATAGTCGAGCTTGCTGATCAGGCCCTTGATGTCGCCCGTGCCGTCTCCGTTGGAGTCGGAGAAGCCTCGGATCAGGACCTCGTAGAAGACCGCGCGCTTGTACCAGTACGGGTCGCGAGGCTTTTCCTCGTCGTAGGGGTTGGGTATGGGTGTGGAGCTCATGAGCCCTCCCTTGGAGGGTTCATGAGGGAGGCGCTGACACACACGTTGAAGACTCCCCGCTGAATTCTGGTCTACCGTGGCGCGGCTCGAACGGTGAAGATGTGGGCAGGACGGATATGGGGATCGAGGCGGACATAATTCCTCTGTCGCCAACGATACGACTCGCCGGACAGTTCGTCGTCCACCACGAACTCCGCGTTCCAGTCGAGGCCGAGCGCGGGCATGTCGAGCTCGACCGTCGCCTCGTGGGTGTGGTGCGGATCGAGGTTGACGACGGCCAGGACGACGTCGCCCAGCCCGTGCCTTCGTGTGGCGGGGTCGTAGGCGCCCGGGAGCCGCTTGGAGAAGCAGACGGTGTCCGGCTGGTCGACCCGATGGAACCGTAGGTTACGCAATTCCTGCAGAGCCGGATGGGCTCTTCGGAACAAATTAAGATGCGTGATCAGCGGGGCGAGAGTACGACCTTCGCGCTCCGCCGCATCCCAATCGCGAGGTCTGTACTGATATTTCTCGCTATTGAGATATTCTTCGCTTCCCGGGCGAACTGGACTATTTTCTCCGAGCTCGTACCCGGAATACACGCCCCAGGTCGGCGAGGTCAGCGCGGCCAGCACGGCCCGGATCCTGAAGGCGGGAAGCCCTCCGTGCTGGAGGTACTCGTGCAGGATGTCCGGCGTGTTGACGAACAGGTTCGGCCGCAGGAAGTACGACGTGTCCTGGGCCAGCTCCGACAGGTAGGACTCCACGTCCGGCTTGGAGTTCTTCCACGTGAAGTACGTGTACGACTGGTGGAAGCCCACCTTGGCCAGCGTCTGGAGCATCGCCGGCCGGGTGAACGCCTCGGCCAGGAACAGCACGTCCGGGTCGGTCTGGTGGATGTCGGCCAGCAGCCGCTCCCAGAAGCCCACCGGCTTGGTGTGCGGGTTGTCCACCCGGAAGATCCGCACGCCGTGGTTCATCCAGTGCCGGACCACCCGATTGACCTCGGCGAAGATGCCCTCGGGGTCCTTGTCGAAGTTGATCGGGTAGATGTCCTGGTACTTCTTCGGCGGGTTCTCGGCGTACGCGATCGTGCCGTCGGCGCGGACCGTGAACCACTCCGGATGCTCCTTGACCCACGGGTGGTCGGGGGAGCACTGGAGCGCCAGGTCGAGCGCCACCTCCATGCCGAGCTCGCGGGTGCGGGCGACGAACGCGTCGAAGTCCTCCAGCGTGCCGAGGTCCGGGTGGACCGCGTCGTGCCCGCCCTCCTCCGAGCCGATCGCCCACGGCGAGCCCGGCTCGTCGGGCTCCGGGCTGAGCGAGTTGTTGCGCCCCTTGCGGAACGTCCGGCCGATCGGGTGGATCGGCGGCAGGTAGACGACGTCGAAGCCCATCTTGGCGACGGCCGGCAGCCGCTTGGCCGCCGTCAGGAAGGTCCCGGACCGGCTGACGCCGGACTCGTCGGCGACCGCGCCCTCCGACCGCGGGAAGAACTCGTACCACGAGCCGTACAGGGCTCTGCGCCGATCGACCCTGATCTTCCTCGGCCGTGACCGGGTGACCATGTCGCGCAGCGGGTGCGCCTCCAGCAGCGCCGCCGTCTCGGGGAGCTGGGCGATCGCCAACCGGGCCCGCGGGTCCAGCTCGTCGTCGCGCAGCGTGGAGGCGACGGCGAGCAGCGCCGCCCGGTGCCCGCACGCGCTCACGCCCGTCCCCTTCTCCCGGGACGCCTCCTTGAGTGATCCCTGCCTGGCCGCCGCGCGCGCGGCGGCTCTGGCCGGGTCGGCCGGGATGTGCCCGTTCCTGGCCTGCGGCGCCGTGCGCCCGCCGGCAACCGGACAGTCGGCCTGCCGCACGCCGCGGGCGGCCCGTTCGAACAGCCGGGCGCCCTCCTCGCACATCAGATCGGCGTCCAGGCCGCGCGGGATCTTGATGTCCGCGTCGTGCAGCCACGTCGCGATGGGGTCGCTCCACGCCTCCAGGCGGAAGAGCCACTCGCCCTCGGTGGGCAGACTCACCTCGACCCCCCACCGGTCGGTGCCGGGGGCCAGCTCGTGCATCGGTCTCAGGCGGTCACGCTGCCCGTCGGGCGCGGTGAACACCACGCCCGCGGCCACGGCATCGTGACCTTCTCGGAACACGGTCGCCGAGACCTGGAAGGTCTCGCCGGCGACCGCCTTGGCGGGCCACTGCCCGCAGTCGACGACGGGGTGGATGTCCGTGATGGGAATTCTTCCGATCATCGCGCATTTCGAGGTTGCGACGGCACACTCGGTACCGCCGGAGGCTTCCGTGGCAAGAACGATCCTTGCATGTAAATTGTGGGCAGCAGCGGATAGACCTCCCGTGTCCCCGGGAGAACTGACAATGGTGGAAGTTGCCCCAATCGTCGCGCTTCATGCTTCTTCCCGGAAGGGGTTTGAACGTCCTTGCTGAGGGTGAGGGACTGAGAGGTCCCTCCTAGCCCATAGGGTGCACAAACGTGAGAGCTATCCGCCGGTTTACCGTACGCACAGTCCTGCCCCGGGAGCTGGCCGCACTCGGCGAGCTGGTCCACAACCTCCGATGGTCGTGGCACCCCGAGACCACAGACCTGTTCGCCGAGGTCGACCCGCGCCTGTGGGAACAGGTGGGCCACGACCCGGTGGCCCTCCTCGGCGCCGTGGACCCCTCCAGGCTTTCCGAGCTGGCGGCCGACCGCCGCTTCCTGCGCCGCCTGGCCGACGCCGCCGACGACCTGCGCGAGTACATGACCGCCCCGCGGTGGTACCAGACGCTGCCCGACGCCGCGCATGCCATCGCCTACTTCTCCCCCGAGTACGGCATCGCCGCCGCGCTCCCGCAGTACTCAGGCGGGCTCGGGATCCTGGCCGGAGACCACCTCAAGGCCGCCAGCGACCTCGGCGTCCCCATCCTGGCCGTGGGCCTGCTCTATCGCCACGGCTACTTCACCCAGTCGCTGTCGCCCGAGGGCTGGCAGCTTGAGCACTACCCGTCGCTCGACGCGGGCGGCCTGCCGCTGACCCTCCTGAAGGAGGAGGACGGCACCCCCGTCAAGATCCGCGTCGGCCTGCCCGAGGGCCGGGCGCTGCACGCCCAGCTCTGGGTGGCCCAGGTCGGCCGGGTGCCGCTGCTGCTGCTCGACTCCGACGTGGCCGACAACGACAACGCGGCCCGCGACGTCACCGACCGCCTCTACGGCGGCGGCACCGACCACCGGCTCATGCAGGAGCTGCTGCTCGGCGTGGGCGGCGTGCGCGCCATCCGCGCCTACTGCCGCATCACCGGCCACCCGGAGCCCGAGGTGTTCCACACCAACGAGGGCCACGCCGGGTTCCTCGGCCTGGAGCGCATCCGCGAGCTCACCGAGGCGCGGTTGTCGTTCGACGAGGCGCTGGAGGCCGTGCGGGCCGGCACGGTGTTCACCACGCACACGCCCGTCCCCGCGGGCATCGACCGGTTCCCCGTCGAGATGATCGAGCGGCACTTCGGCGGCGACAACGCCTGGCCGACCGTGCCCGTGGAGCGCATCCTCGCCCTGGGCGCCGAGGCCGACCCCGGCCGGTTCAACATGGCGGTCATGGGCATGCGGCTGGCCCAGCGCGTCAACGGCGTGTCGGTGCTGCACGGCGAGGTCAGCCGGGAGATGTTCAAGAGCCTCTGGCCGGGCTTCGACGTGGCCGAGGTGCCGATCGGCTCGATCACCAACGGCGTCCACGCCCCCACCTGGGTCGGCCGTGAGCTGATGGAGCTGGCCGGGCGCGAGCTGCCCTCGCTGATCGAGCGGGCGCGCGGCTGGGAGGGTGTGCAGAAGATCGCCGATGGCGACCTCTGGGACATCCGCGGCATCCTGCGGCGCCGCCTGGTCGAGGGGGCGCGGGTCCGGCTGCGCCGCTCCTGGCGCGACCGCGGTGCCTCCGACGCCGAGCTCGGCTGGATCGACGACGCGCTCGACCCGGACGTGCTGACGATCGGCTTCGCCCGGCGGGTGCCGTCGTACAAGCGGCTCACGCTCATGCTGCGCGACCCCGAACGGCTGAAGAGCCTGCTGCTCGACCCGGACAAGCCGGTGCAGATCGTGATCGCCGGCAAGGCCCACCCGGCCGACGAGGGTGGCAAGAAGCTGATCCAGCAGATCGTCAAGTTCGCCGACCAGCCCGAGGTGCGGCACCGGATCGTGTTCCTGCCCGACTACGACATGGCGCTCGGCCAGCTCATGACGCAGGGCTGCGACGTGTGGCTGAACAACCCGCTGCGCCCGCTGGAGGCGTCCGGCACGTCCGGCATGAAGTCGGCGCTGAACGGCGGGCTCAACCTGTCCATCCGCGACGGCTGGTGGGACGAGTGGTACGACGGCACCAACGGCTGGGCGATCCCCACGGCCGACGGCGTCGCCGACACCGACCGGCGTGACGAGCTGGAGGCCGCCGCCCTCTACGACCTGATCGAGCACGAGGTGTCCGACCGGTTCTACGACCGGGCCGCGGACGGGCTGCCGCGCCGCTGGATGGAGATGGTCAAGCACACGCTGACCTCGCTCGGGCCCAAGGTGCTCGCGGGGCGGATGCTGCGCGACTACGTCGTCGGCCTCTACACGCCGGCTGCCAAGGCGGGCCGCGCGCTGTCGGCCGACTCCTCCGCCGGGGCCCGCGCCTTCGCCGCCTGGCGGCTGCGCGTGGCCAAGGCGTGGCCGGGGGTCCGGGTCGAGCACGTGGAGGGCTCGGGCATCGGCGACACCCCGGAGGTGGGGGCCGCGCTGGAGCTGCGGGCCACGATCGCGCTCGGCGACCTGACCCCGGACGACGTGCTCGTCCAGGCCGCCTACGGCAAGGTCGGGCCGCACGACGAGCTGATCCGCCCGAGCTACCTGGCGCTCACGCCCGTCGACACGGACGACGACGGCCGCGCCCACTACAAGGGCGTGGTGCCGCTGGACCGCACGGGGCCGTTCGGCTACACGGTCCGGGTGGTGCCCCATCACGCGCTGGCGGCCTCGCCGGCCGAGCTGGGGCTGGTCACCGTGCCGGAGGAGCCGGTCGGGATGACCAACGGCACCCTCCGGTGACGACGGGGTCTCCGCCCTGCCGGGGCGGAGGGCCTTGACGGCGCTGGATAATCGGGATGTGGACGACAGCGGGAACGGCGTGCGAGCCGACACTCTGGTGGCCACGGTCCGCGGCGTGCTTCCCTCGTTGACGCCCGCCGCGCAGACCGTCGCACGCCTCATCCTGGAGGATCCCGCGACGGTGGCGCGGAGCACCATCACCGAGCTGTCCGCCGCCTCCGGCACCAGCGAGGCCACGATCGTGCGCACGGCCAGGCTGCTGGGCTTCGCGGGCTACCCGCAGCTCCGCCTGGCCCTGGCCGCCGCGGCCGCCCAGCCCGACCGGCTGGTGCCCGGCGACCTCGCGCCCGACGATCCGCTGTCGGAGGTCATCGTCAAGGTGGCCAGGGCCGAGTCCGAGGCGATCAACGACACGGTCGCCCAGCTCACCTCGGAGCGGCTCGGCCTGGTCATCGACGCCATCGTGGGGGCGCGCAGGGTCGACGCCTACGGCGTGGGCGCCTCGGGCCTGGTCGCGGCGGACGTCGCGCAGAAGCTGCTGCGCATCGGCCTGTCCAGCCACGCCTTCCAGGACGCCCACCTGGCGCTGACCAGCGCCGTCCTGCTCAAGCCCGGCGACGTGGCCATCGGCATCAGCACGTCGGGCGAGACGCCCGACGTGCTGGAGCCGCTGGGCCGGGCCAAGGAGGCCGGCGCCACCACCGTGGCGATCACCAACAACCCGCGCTCGACGATCGCGGAGCTGGCCGAGCACGTGCTCATCTCGGCCGGGCGCGAGACGGAGTTCCGTCCCGGCGCGCTGGCCAGCCGCATCAGCCAGCTCCTCGTCATCGACTGCGTGTTCGTCGGCGTCGCCCAGCGCACGTTCGACTCCTCCCAGGAGGCGTGGAACAGCACCAGGCGCGCCATTCAGGAGTTCACCCGGAGAACGTCACACGCACGTCGTCAGCCTTGACGAACATGACGCGGTGCCCGAACTGGATCTCCAGGTACTTCGTCTTGCCCTTGACCACGCTGTGCGGCTCCGGCTCGAAGGTGACCGCGCGGTAGTACTCGGTCGCCGCCGGGCCGGCCAGCGTGTACTTCTCGCCGGCCGAGAAGGTGTACTGCAGCGGGGTGACCGCCTGGTACGGGATGTCCGCCGGGTACGCCTCCTTCTCCGGGTAGGCCCTGCCGTACACCGGGACCGTGGCGAGGCCCGGCTTGGGCGTCACCACGAGGCCCATGGAGGGCACGGCGGTCGGCGCCGAGGCGGGGTTGTGGAACCACGCCTTCTGGCCGAGGTACCAGATCGCCGTCCAGTCGCCCTGCCGGTCGGCCACGGCGAAGCGCTGGCCGGTGGTGGCGCGGGCGCTGTGGTCGTACACGCTGTAGAGCGACTCGCCGGTGGGGTGCTTGCCGATGTCCTTGACCAGCGGCGCGTCGGCGCGCGGCTCGGTGCGCAGCCAGACCGTGGAAGCGGGCAGCGGCGGGCAGGCGTTCTCCGGGTTCTTGCGGTCGCAGCCGTAGAAGTACGGCTTGTTCGTCGCGAAGTCCGGCTTGATCATGATGGAGCCGGCCCTGGGGCCGCCGAACTGGTGCAGCGGGGCGCCGATCAGCTGGAAGTAGTGCGTCCAGTCCCAGAACGGGCCCGGGTCCTCGTGCATGCCCTTCACCGTGGTCGGCAGCGTGCCGGGCACGTTGTCGTGGCCGAGGATGTGCGCGCGGTCGAGCGGCACGCCGTGGCGCAGTGCGAGGTAGCGCACCAGCTTGGCCGACGACCGGTACATCGCCTCGGTGTACCAGGTGCTGCCCTCGGCCAGGAAGCCCTCGTGCTCGATGCCGATGGACTTGGCGTTGATGTACCAGTTGCCGGCCTGCCAGCCGACGTCCTTGGTCTTGATCTGCTGGGCGATGTGGCCGTCACTGGAGCGGACGGAGTAGTGCCAGCTGCCGGGCCAGGTCGGGTCCTGGTTCAGCTTGACCGAGGGGCCCCAGTAGCCCTCCATGTCGTGGATGACGATGTAGTCGATCTTCTGGCTGGCGGGGCGGTCGGCCAGGTCGTAGTGGCCGTAGTCGTCGCCGGGGAGCTGGGCGTAGGCGGCCGGGATCCACTCGCAGGAGATCGTGGGCGGGCACTCGACGCCGTCGCGGCGCGGCGGGCGCAGGCCGAGCTTCTCCAGCCACTTCTCGACGGCCTCCAGGCCGGGGATCGGCCTGAGGGTGACGCGGTCGCCGTCGTCGGTGACCCGGTCGGCGCCCTCCTTGATGGTCGCGTACACCTCGTCGGCGAAGACCTTGGCGGCCTGCGACTCCTCGGCGCCGGAGTACTTCGCGACCGCGCCGTACCACTCGGCCGGGTCGCCGCTCAGCGGCGCGCCGATCGACTTCTGGTAGTCGGCGAGCAGGGCGGCGCCGCCCCTGATGTTGGCGGCGTCGTCGGCGCGCAGCTTCTCGCGGCTCTCGCCGGTGAGCTCGGCGGCCTTCTCGATGGTCCGCAGCGAGGCGGGGATCTCGGCGGGGGCGGGGGTCGCGGTGGGCGCCGCCAGTGGCCGGGCCTCGTCGCCGCGGGGGTCCTCCTCGCCGTCCGCGTGGTGGTTGGAGCCGGCGAAGGAGGCGGCGTCGGTCAGGTGCATCGGGCCGAACCCGGCGTTGTTGCTGGGCTGGCCGGCGTGGGCGTCCCAGCGCGACTCCAGGTAGGAGACGCCGAGCAGGACGCTCTCGGGGACCTTGAACTCCTCGGCGGCGGCGGTGAACGCCTGCTGCCGGTCGTCGGGCTCGGCGGCGTGGGCCGCCGTGGGAATGCTCGCTAAGGGAAGGAAGGCGACAGCGGCGATCGCCAGCGCTCTGCGCATGGGCGCTCCTAGACTGCTGGGGGCGTGGTGCAGGCACAGCGTCTCAACATTTTCTTTCTTCGGCGAGAGCTTTGCGAAGGTTTTTTTCAGCAGTTCACGGCGGCCGATCTTCCGCAGGGCGCTCTTGTAGGGTCGGGGCATGGCTGAGTTCGTACGCGTAGAGGTCGCCGGGCAGACCGCCACCATCAGGCTCGACCGCCCCAAGATGAACGCACTCAACGGCCAGGTGCAGAGGGAGATCGCCGAGGCGGCCCGCGCCGTCGACGCCGACCCCGACGTCCACGCGGTCGTGCTCTACGGCGGCGAGCGCGTCTTCGCCGCCGGCGCCGACATCAAGGAGATGGCCGGCATGTCCTACGCCGACATGGCCCTGCACTCCCGGACGCTGCAGGACTGCTTCACCGCCGTCGCGCGCGTCGGCAAGCCCGTCATCGCCGCGATCACCGGATACGCCCTCGGCGGGGGGTGCGAGCTGGCGCTGTGCGCGGACTTCCGCGTCGCGGGGGAGTCGGCCAAGCTCGGCCAGCCGGAGATCCAGCTCGGCATCATCCCCGGCGCGGGCGGCACGCAGCGGCTGCCGCGCCTGGTCGGACCGGCGCGGGCCAAGGACCTCATCTTCAGCGGCCGGCACGTCCCGGCCGCCGAGGCCCTCGCGATGGGACTGGTGGACCGGGTGGTGCCGGACGCGGACGTCCACACGGCGGCGCTGGAGTGGGCGGCCACGTTCGCCGGCGGCCCGACGGTGGCGCTGCGGGCCGCCAAGCAGGCGATCGACCAGGGCCTGGAGACCGACCTGGACACGGGGCTGGAGATCGAGCGCCTCCAGTTCTCCGGCCTGTTCGCCACCGACGACGCGCATGCCGGGATGACGGCCTTCGCCGAGAAGACGCGCCCCAAGTTCTCCGGGCGCTGACTTCCTTCCGTCACGGCACGGCCCGGCAGCCCCCAGTCGCCGCACGCGGCTGAGGGCCTCCAGGGACACGGCCGCTGAGCCCGCACGGGGCCGGGCGCCGTCACGGCCGCCAGGTCACCGGGGCCGTGGTCACCCGTCGACCACCACCGTGGTGAGGGCCCGTGGGGCCAGGGTCACCGTGCGGTTCCTGACCGGGGACGGGGTCAGGTTGTTCGTCTCGTCCGTGAGGTACGCCGTCGCCCGGCCGCGTACGTCGCTCCACGTGACCGGGGCGGTCCCCGTGTTGAGGACCTCCACCACCCGGGAGCCGTCCGCGTTGCGGAACGCCGAAACTTTCAGCGCGGGGTCGGCGGCGGAGGCGTCCACCCGCACCGCGCCCGGCCGGATGAACCGGCTGTAGGCCGCCAGCGCCCACAGTCGCTTGGACACGTGGTAGGTCCTGGCCGTCTCGTCGATCTGGAGCAGCGCCCGGGTGGCTCCGCGCGAGGCGCCCAGCCAGTAGACGTAGCCGCTGACGTTCCCGAGGGTGAGCGCGTCGTGCACGGCGGAGGCGATCGTCATGCCGTCGGAGCCGCCGCCGTCGTCCCAGCGCTCGTCCCAGGTGCTGCCGTTGGGGTTCCACTCCGACATCCACGTCCGGCGGGCGGTGGGCAGGGGGCCGTCCACGGGGCTGGCGTAGGTGTGGCCGGTGTGGGTCTTCACCCAGCGGCGGGCCTGCGGGTCGGCCTCGATGGCCGCCGTGTACGCCTTGGCCTCGTTCCAGCCGAAGGAGTCGCAGCACACCACGTCCACGCCCTTGGCGATGGGCCCGAGGACCTTGGCGAACTCCGCGGCCTCGGCCGGGGTGAACCGCATGGAGGCGTACGTGGCGGTCCAGTCGGGCTCGTTGGTGAAGCCGAGGTCGGTGATCCTGATGCCCTCGCGGGCGTAGAAGCGGGTGTACTGCGCCAGGTAGCGGGCGTAGGCGGCGCGCCACTCGGGCTTGAGCGAGCCGCCGTTCTTGTCGTCGCCGTTGTCCTTCATGTAGCCGGGGGCGCTCCAGGCGTCGGCGAAGAAGCGGCGCACCCCGTACTCCTTGGCCGCCTTGGCGACCCAGACCTGGCTGTTGTCGTCGCCGTCCCAGACGTAGCGGGGCGGCGCGTCGGGGCCGCCCGGGTCCTCGGGCTGGATCGACACCATGTGGTCGTACGGACTGCCGGCGGGGGAGGAGCCGATGCCGAGGCGCAGGATGCTCAGTCCGGCCCCCTTGCCGCGGTCGAACCACAGGTCGAGGATCTCCCGCTGCTGGGCCTCGGGCAGGGCGCGGACCAGCTCGTTGCGGCGGAACGCCTGGGAGATGCCGAAGCCGTCGATCGCCTGGTGGCGGACGTGCTCGCGCACCGTGATCGCGGCCGCGGACGGGCCGGGGGCCGGCCCAGTGAATGGGTCAGTTGGCGGGCCGGTGGATGGACCGGCGGATGGGACGTGGACGGCCGGCAGGCCGAGCAGGGTGATCGCGACAACGCCTCGCCACATGGCGCCCTCCGAAACTTTCGGAACTTCAACGATATATTTCGCGCGCGTCCCGGAAACGTAAGCGCCGGCCGGGCATCCGTCAACACCCCTGTCAGTGCCGGGAGGCTTGAGCTGGGCGGCCTTCCCGCTCCGGGGAGCGGGTCCGCGAGGGCGCGAGTAAGAGATGGTGTTGCCATTCGGGCACGGCGCGATGGCGGGTGGCGATTTCCCACTATGGTGGCGTTTCATGATGCGCGTCCTGGTCCCCGCGCGGCTCCGTCAGGCCGTGCGCACGTGGTTCGATGCCCGGTACATCTCCATCGCCGACCACCGCCAGGACATCCGTGACGCCCTCTGGGAGGTCCAGACCCTGCGCCGCGAGATGGCGACGCTCCAGGCCGAGGTCGAGCGCCTGCGCAACGCCAGGCCCGCGACGGCGGGGGCGGACCGCGCCAAGCTGGACGAGACCCGCCGCCTCGCCCAGGACGCCCAGCGCCTGGCGCAGGAGACGGCCAAGGCGATGGACGGCGTGCTGCAGAACGAGGTCCTGGTCTGGCAGGCCATCGACGACCTCAGGTCCCACGCCGGCGCCCAGGAGCGGTCGTGAGGGTCGTCTGGTCGGGCGGTCACCTGACCTTCCGCCTGGACCCCGAGGACGAGATCACCGGCCACGCCTCCGACGGCCACCCCGTCAAGCTCGCGATCAACTCCTGCACCGTCTCGGGCGTTCCGGACGACGCGCACCCCGACCTGTTCGCCGTGGCCGCGTGGACCGTCGCCGCCCCGTGGACGCGCAGGCGGATCACCTTCGACCGGGCCGTGTCGGCCGAGGTCGCCGCCGCGCTGCACGACGGGTGGGGCGTCGAGGCCGGGCCCGTGGGCGCCGAGCCCCGCCGCGCGGGCAGCACGCTCGCGATCTCCTACAGCGGCGGCGCGGACTCCGTGGCCGCGGCCACCGTCTACCCGGATGCCCCCTTCGTCCACTTCCGGCGGGTGCCGCACTCCCGCGTGCCGAACCGGTGGCCCCACTACCGCTCGGATGTGCTCGCCAAGCTGGCCAAGGGCACCGGGCGCGAGCTCACGGTCTTCGAGTCCGACCTGGAGTACACGCTCGCCGAGCCCCGCCCCGGCTACCCCGAACACCAGGCCGTCGCGGCCGGCGCGCTGCTGTCGGCCGACCGGCTGGACCTCGGCGGCCTCGGCTTCGGGTACGAGATGGGCTCCCGGTGGCTGGGCGGCGGCCGTTACCTGCTGCGCTACACGCCCGACAACGACCTGTGGGCGCCGCACGGCAAGTGGGGGCGGCTGTTCGCCGCGGTGGGCGTGCACATCGTGCTGCCGGTCGGCGGCGTCAGCGAGGCCGTCACCATGCGGCTGGCGCTGGGCTCGGAGCTCAAGGACCACGTCCGCTGGTGCCTGCGCGGCACCGACGGCCCCTGCCGCACCTGCGGCAAGTGCCTGTACAAGGAGCTCATCCAGGCCGCCGTCGAGCGGCGGCCCCTCGACACGCCCATCACCGCCGACCGGGCCGTGGCCCGCAAGTGGATGCGCCCGCCGCCCTACGGCGGCCAGGAGATGATCCAGTACGGCCTGGCGCGCGTGCCCGGCATCGAGAACACCGTGTTCGCCAAGGCTCTGGAGTACTTCGACGTCACCGAGGAGTCGACGAGCTGGCTCGACCACTGCTACCCGCCGGCGATCGAGGAGATCCCGCGGGCGTGGCGCGAGCGGGCGGCGGCGTTCATGGCCGCCGAGGTCGGGTTCATGACGGACGACGAGGTGCGCCGGGTGGAGACCTGGGGCTCGTGAAGGAGGAGCGGCGGATGAAGGTGTACCTGTCGGTCGACATGGAGGGCGTCACCGGGCTCACCGACCCGGAGGAGATGCACGCCGGCAAGCGCGGCTACGAGCGCGGGTGCGAGCTGATGACGGCCGACGCCAACGCGGCCGTCGCGGGCGCCTGCGCCGCCGGCGCCACGTCGGTGCTGGTCAACGACGCGCACGGCTCCACCAAGAACCTCCGCATCGACCTGCTCGACCCGCGCGCCACCCTCGTCCGCGGTCCCGGCAAGGCGCAGCGGATGGCGCAGGGCCTGGACGGCTCGTACCAGGCGGCGGGCTTCGTCGGCTACCACGCCCGCGCCGGCGTCCAGCACGGCGTGCTCAACCACACGTGGATGGGCAAGGAGATCCAGAACGTCTACCTCAACGGCGAGGTGTGCGGCGAGACCCGGCTGGTGGCCGCGTGCGCCGGGTTCCACGGCGTCCCGGTCGTGCTGGTGACCGGGGACGAGGCCGTCGGTGAGGAGGCGCGCGAGCTGCTCGGCGACGTCGAGACGGTCGCGGTGAAGAAGGGGATCGACAAGTTCTCGGCCGAGTTGCTGCCGCCGGGCGTCGCCCAGTCCCTCATCCGTGACGCCATGGAGCGGGCCCTCAACCGGTTGACGGACTTCACGCCGTACCAGCCGGCTCCGCCGTACACGCTGGGGGTGGAGTGGAACTCCACGGCCATCGCCGCCGCGGTGGGGCTGATCCCGGGGGTGAAGGCGGTGGGGTCGCGGCACATCGAGTTCACGACGGACGACTTCACGCAGATCATGGCGCTGTTCGGCATCTTCGCCACGATCGGCGGCCAGATCGCCTGCGGCAGCGGCCCCTACGGCTGACACGGCCCGGCCGGACCCGCCGCGACCGACGCGGGGTGTACGGTGCGGATCGGCCGTCGCCCCGCCGAGGGGGACGGCCTTCTGGATGTCCGGAGACCTGCCTGGAGAGAGGTACGGCGTGGAGGGTGCGGCGCTGACGCGGCGGGGGCTGCTCGTCGGCATCGGGGCGGTCGGCGGCGCGGGCGCGATGTACGCCGCCATGGGCGCTCTGGGCCTGGCGCCGTCCGGTCAGGACAAGGCGTTCGCGGCTCCGCGCCCCGGCGACTTCTCCCTCAGCGGCAGGGCCGCGGCCAAGGTGGTGATCCTGGGCGCAGGTGTCGCCGGGCTCACCGTGGCGTACGAGCTGGGCAAGGCCGGCTACGACTGCACGCTGCTGGAGGCGCGCGGGCGGGCGGGCGGGCGCAACCTCACGCTGCGCGGCGGCGACCGGCTGACCGAGATGGGCGGCGGCTCGCAGGAGGCGAGGTTCGGGGAGGGCGTCTACTTCAACGCCGGCCCCGGCCGCATCGCGCAGTGGATGGTCACGCTCGACTACTGCCGCGAGCTGGGCGTGCCGATCGAGACGTTCGTGAACAGCAACGCCCAGGCGTACGTCCACACGAACGGCGGCACCATGCGGGCCCGCACCGCAAAGGCCGATATGTACGGATATATAGCGGAGCTGCTGGCCAAGGCGACGAACGCCGGCGCCCTCGACCGGCGGATGACCAAGGACGACCAGGAGCGCCTGCTGGACTTCCTGCGCAGGTTCGGCGACCTCGGCCCCAAGCTGGACTACGAGGGCTCGCCGCGCCGCGGTTACCTGACGTACCCGGCTCTCGACGGCGGGACCCCCGTCACCGGCCCCGGCACGCTCCATGACGTCCTCGCCGCCGGCACCGGCCGCGCCATACTCAACGACTTCGGCTACGACCAGGCCACCCCGATGTTCCAGCCGGTCGGCGGCATGGACGCCATCGTCGCGCGGCTGACGGAGGCCGTGGGCGCCGACCGGATCAGGACCGGCGCCCGCGTCACGAAGATCACAAACCTGGCCGACGGCGTCGAGGTCACCTGGGACGGCGGCAGCCTCAAGGCCGACTACTGCGTCGCCACCCTGCCGCCCCATCTGCTCGCCCGGGTCCCGCACAACCTGGGCGCCCAGGTCACCGCCGCGCTGAGGACGCCCGTCCCCGTCGCCGCCGGCAAGATCGGCATGGAGTACGGCCGGCGCTGGTGGGAGCTGGAGGACCGCGTCTACGGCGGCATCACCGAGACCGACCTCGACATCGCCCACATCTGGTACCCGTCGTACGGCTACCACGCCGAGCGCGGCCTGATCGTCGGCTACTACAACACCGAGCGCGACGCCGAGCTGTACGGAGCCCTCACCCCCGAGGACCGCCGCCGCCGCGCCCTCACCCAGGGCCGCAAGATCCACGGCGACAAGTACGGCAAGGACCTGCTGTCCAGCGTCTCCATCGCCTGGGAACGCCAGGAGCACATCCAGGGCGGCTGGGTCCGCTGGCCGGCCTTTGATTCGTCGTTCACTCTTCTGCAACGTCCCAGCGGAAGGGTCTACTTCGCGGGCGACTGGCTCACCCACCTGATCGCCTGGCAGGCGGGGGCCATGGAGTCGGCCCGCGCCGCCGTCACGCAGCTGCACCAGAGGGTGCTGCGCGCGCAGTGACGGCGCCGCTGTCACCGGGACCGCGTAGGGTCCTGGGAGAGCGAACGAGGAGATGGGATGACGTTGCACTGGGTGCCCGCGACCGAGCGGACCGACCTGCTGGCCGACCCGGTGGCCCGCGCCGTGCGCGAGCTGGCCGAGGCCGCCGAGGTGGCCGAGATCGACCCCGAGCTGGCCGACACGGCGGCGTTCTGCGAGCGCTACGGCGTCGGCATGGACGAGTCGGCCAACTGCGTCGTCGTCGCGGCCAAGCGCGGCGGCGAGACCCGCTACGCGGCCTGCATGGTGCTGGCCACGATGCGGGTCGACGTCAACGGAGTGGTGCGCAAGCACCTCGACGCCCGCAAGACGAGCTTCGCGCCGATGGCGCAGGCGGTGGAGCTGACCGGCATGGAGTACGGCGGCATCACGCCGCTGGGCCTGCCGGCCGACTGGCCGATCCTGGTCGACGCGCGCGTGGCCGAGCATCCGAAGGTGGTCATCGGCAGCGGCCTGCGCCGCAGCAAGCTGGCCGTCGCCGGCTCCACCCTGGCCGGGCTGAAGGGCGCGGAGGTGCTCGCCCTGGCCACCGACGCCTCATAGGACAACATCCAGCAGAAACGCACTAAGCAGAACAACACCCAGCAAAACAATACAAAGCAGACGGTCGCCGCGGCCCGCGAATGTCGTGGCCGATTCGATACCGACGGATCGGAAACCGATGGCCCCGATCCGGACGTTGTACGAGTGGGAATGTGGCCTCATGGTTCATCTCGTGGGCGGGGATTAAGCCGGTATGGTGCTTCATGCCATGAACGATGACCGACTTGGCCCTTACCGGCTGCTCAGGCGGCTCGGTGAAGGCGGAATGGGCGTTGTCCACCTCGCTGCCGACCCCCAGGGCCGGCAGGTGGCGGTCAAGGTCCTGCGGGGCGAGGTCGCCGGCGACGAGGTCGCCAGGCGACGGCTGTCGCGCGAGGTCGAGACCATGCGCCGCGCGCGCAGCAAGTACATCGCCGAGGTCGTCGACGCCGACGTGACCGGTCATCGTCCGTACATCGTCACGCGCTACGTCGCCGGACGCTCGCTGGACGAGATCGTCAAGGACGACGGCCCGCTGGACCTGCCCGCGCTGGTGCGCATCGCGCACGGCGTGGCGACGGCGCTGGCCGCCGTCCACTCCGTCGGCGTGATCCACCGCGACCTGAAGCCGGGCAACGTGCTCATCCTCGACGGCGAGCCGGTGCTCATCGACTTCGGCATCGCGCAGGCGGTCGACGCGACGCGGCTGACCCAGACCGGCATGTTCATCGGCACGCCCGGCTACCTCGCCCCGGAGATCATCGAGGGCCAGGAGGCGGGGCCGGAGGTCGACGTCCACGCGTGGGCCGGCACGCTGCTGTACGCCAGCACCGGCCAGCCGCCCTTCGGCAAGGGCACGCTGGAGATGGTCTTCTACAACATCACCGCCGGCAAGGCCGAGATCGGCGCCGCCCCGGCCGAGCTCCAGCCGCTGCTCAAGGCGGCCTTCCAGCGCAACCCGGCCAAGCGGCCGAAGGCGGCCGAGCTGGCCGAGCAGACCGCGCGCATGCTGCCCCGGACACCGGGGCGGGCGCCTGACGAGATCTCCACCGTGCCGGGGCCCGACCGGTCGCAGTTCGACCTGGCGGCGCCGCGGCCCGTCACGGAGCGGCCGTCGTGGGAGATCTCCACGCCGCCGGTCACGCCCCGGCAGCTCCTCGACGGCCAGGACGCCCGCTTCGGCCGGCCGGGCGGGCCCGTTCCCGGGGTTCCCGGCGTCTCGGGAGTCTCCGGGCAGATGCCGTCGCACCAGGACCTCGCGCAGACGGACCAGCCGTTCGTGTCACTGCTTCCCGGCCAGGCAGGCGCGCCCGCGGTCGGCGGCCCGGCCGCCGGCGGTGACCAGGACGACCCGTGGGCGAGCGACGAGGGCGACCCGTGGCCGACCCGCCGCGTGACGCCCGAGGAGCTGCGCCGCATGCAGCAGGAGGCCGGCTCGCAGCCGTGGCGCAACGCGCCGCGGCCGGGCGACGACGCCTTCTCCGCGCGCCCCGGCGAGCACGTCCCGCCGCCGTCGCACGACGGCGACCTGCCGACCCGGCGCGTACGCCCCGACACGCCCGACTACGGCCGTCCGAACGTCGACTACGGCCGCCCCAACGCCTCACCCGCCCCCGGCACGGGACCGAACGCCGGCCCCGCGCCGTACCCCGGACCGGGCCCGCACGCCGGGCCCGCCGCGTTCTCCGGGCCGCACGCCGCGCCCGGCGCCGGCCACCAGGCGAGCCATCAGGGCGGGCACCCGGGCGGGCACCCGGCGGGACATCCAGCCGGGCACGGGTTCGGCATGGGCGGACCCGCCGGACCCGCCGGACCGTCCGGCCCCGCGCCGGTGCCGCAGCCGCGCCCCGTCCAGCAGCAGCCGCCGCCCTACATCCCCGCACAGCCCCAGTACCCCCCGGACCCGAGGACCAAGCGGGAGCCGTTCATCCCGGGCGCCGTGCCCGGCCAGGCGCTCCAGCGCTCCCGGGCGTACGGCGTGGCGGGCGCGATGCTGCTCCTCATCATGATCGTTTCGGCGGTCATGGCGCCCGTGCTGGTGGCCGTGGTCGTCGTACCCGTCGCGGTGCTGCTGCGCGCCGCCGACCTGGCCCAGCCCGAGCTGATCGCCCGCCGCTCGACCGGCGCGGCGGCGCTGGACGTGGTCAGGGTGTTCGGGCATCCGCGAGCCCTGGCCAAGTCCGTGGGCATCACGCTCGCCCTCGTGCTTTACGCGCTCATCCTCGGGCTACCGGTTACGCTGCTGCTCACCGTGGTGCTCGGGACGGACCCGTACAACGCGCTGGCCTGGGGGGCGGCGGTCGCCCTCTGGACCCTGTGCGCGGGGCCGGGAGTGGAGGGTCCGGGGCGCCAGATGCGCAGGACGCTCGCTTCCCTCGTACCCTCGAGAACAGCGGCGGTGGTCGTCGCGGGCGTCCTGGCGGCGGCCGCGGCGCTGTCGCTCGTCCTCGCCTACGGCACGTTCAGGGACGACGCGAGGAGGGCCGTATGGACTCCGGTGGACGTGGGACCTGTGGTGAAGCAGCTCGACGGACTGAAGGGGGACGCGGGGGGATGACGGGGGGAAGACGGCGATGAGCACGGGCAACACCCAGGCGCCAGAGCGGCTCGGCCCCTACCGGGTGGTACGGAAGATCGGCGAAGGCGGCATGGGGGTTGTCCACCTCGGCGTCGACTCCGAGGGCCGCGAGGTCGCCATCAAGGTCCTGCACCCGCACGTGGCCGCCGACCTCAAGGCCCGCGACCGGCTCACCCGTGAGGTCGAGACCATGCGCCGCGTGCGCAGCCCGCACGTGGCCGAGGTGCTCGACGCCGAGCTCGTCGGGGGGCAGCCGTACGTGGTGACCCGCTTCGCGCCGGGCCGCACGCTGGAGGAGACCGTGCTCAACGACGGTCCGCTGGCGGCGGGCGAGGTGATCAAGCTCGCCCGCGGGCTCTGCCAGGCGCTCGTGGCCATCCACGCCGCCGACGTGATCCACCGCGACTTCAAGCCGTCCAACGTCATGCTGGTCGACGGTGAGCCGCTGGTCATCGACTTCGGCATCGCCCACCTGGTCAACGCCACCCGGCTGACCCAGACGGGCATGTTCGTCGGCACGCCGGGCTACCTCGCCCCGGAGATCATCCGCGACTCGGAGATCACCCAGGCGGCCGACGTCCACGCGCTGGCCTCGACGGTGTTCTTCGCCGCGACGGGCGCGCCGCCGTTCGGGACCGGCACGTTCGAGGTGGTCTGCTTCAACATCATGGAGGGGCGGGCCCAGCTCGACAAGGCGCCCGCGTGGCTGCGCGGCTGGCTCACCCGCGCCCTCGACGTCGAACCCGCCTCCCGGCCCAGCGCCCAGGAGCTGCTGCGGATGGCCAGAGCGCTCGACCCGTCGGTCACGACCTTCCACGAGACCACGCCGGACACCGGGCCCGGCGGCACCAAGAAGCTGTCCAGCCGCACCCGGGTCCTCGACTCGTACGCCGACTCCTACGCCGACCTGCTGCCGCCCGTCGAGTACGGCACGCCGCCGCCCCGGCAGGAGCCGCCCAGGCCGCGGCAGGAGGAGCGCCCGCCGCCCTACGTCCCGGCGCCCATGCCGGCCCGCCCGCCCGCGCCGCGGCCGGACCAGCGGGTCGCCGGCCATCCCGGCCGGGCCCCCGGCTACCCGGCTCCCGGATACCGGCCGCCCACGGTACCCGCGAGCGCGCCCGCGACCCAGGGCGGTCGCCGCCCGGCCACTCCGCCCCCGTACACGCCGCCCGCCGAGCGCAAGCGCTACCTCGTGGGCAGCCAGCTCATCGGCGGGCTGCTGCTGATCATGCTCGTCGCGCTGACCGTCATGATGCCCGTCGCCGTGGGGGCGGTCGCCATCGCGCTCGCGGTGGTGCTGCGGGTGGGCGACTACCTGTTCGGCGACATGGTCAAGCGCCGCCAGATCCGCGGCTCCAGCGCCGCCGACCCGCTGCTCGTGCTCGTCGGCACCCCGTGGGCGCTGGTCAAGGCCGCGCTCGTGTCGCTGGTCCACGTGCCGCTGTCGATCCTGTTCGGCCTCTGCGCGTACGGCGTGCTCCGCTGGGGCGGCGGCATGGGCGTCAACGAGGCCGCCGCGTGGGCGGCCGGCGTCTTCTCGGCCGGCCTGTTCGTGCTGCCGGGCGGCGGACCGCCCCGCCGGACCGTCACCCGCGCGATCACCGGCATGCTGCGCAGCCCCGGAGCCGCCACGGTCGCGCTGCTGGCGGTGGGCACCCTGACGCTGGTCGTCGCGATGTTCGCGCTGGGCCAGGAGACGGTGTGGAGCCCGTGGCGCGCTCCCGAGACCGTGATCAGGGAGCTGACGCGCAACGCCCAGGACAGCGCGATGGGGCTTTTCACCGGACTTGTCGACGACCTCCTGCGAAGGGTGGGACTGGGCTTCCTGTCGCCCTGGTCGTGAGTGTCCCGACGCGCCCCTGAGGGGAAGGAAGCGGTATGAGCGAGCATCTCGGCCCGTACCACCTGCTCTCCAGGCTCGGCTCCGGCGGTTTCGGCGAGGTGCATCTCGCGCTCGACCCCGAAGGGCGCACGGTCGCGGTCAAGGTGCTGCATCCGCACGTCGCGGCCGACACCGTCGCGCTGGCGCGGCTGGCGCGCGAGGTCGAGACGATGCGCCGGGTCGGCGGTCCGTACGTGGCGGAGGTGCTCGACGCCTCGCTGGACGTGGCGCGGCCGTACCTGGTGACCCGGTACGTCCAGGGCAGGCCGCTCAGCGCGGTGCCCGTACCGGTGGCCGACCTGCCGCGGCTCGCGGCCGGGCTGGCCGCGGCGCTGCTCGCCATGCACGAGGCCGAGGTCATCCATCGCGACCTCAAGCCGGCCAACGTGATGATGGCCGAAGGGCGGGCCGTGGTCATCGACTTCGGCATCGCGAGCGCGCTCGACTCGCTGTCGGTGACGGCCTCGGGGGCGGTGGTGGGCACGCCGGGCTACCTGGCGCCTGAGGTGCTCGAAGGGCATGAGGCGGGAATGGCGGCCGACGTGTTCTCCTTCGGCGCCACGCTGGCGTACGCGGCCACCGGACGGCAGCCGTACGGGCAGGGCCCGGCTTCGGCGGTGGCCTACCGGGTCGTCCACCACGAGCCGGACCTGGAGGGGACGCCGGAGTGGCTGGAGCCGCTGCTGCGCCGCTGTCTGTCCACGGATCCCGCGGAGCGTCCGACGGCCGCCGAGTTGTGCACGCAGCTGGGTGCCCTCGCCGGTCCCGCGCGAGCCGGGGCGGTGGAGGCGCACGACGGGCAGCAGCCGCCCGCCACCTCGCCCGCTGCCACTTCCACCGCCGCCTCGGCCGCGTTCTCCCCTTCGCCGGGAGCGTTCGTGCCGGGAGCGTCCGTGCCGGGCGACTCCGTGCCGGGAAAGTCCGTGCTGGGAGAGTCCGTGCCGGGCGGTTCAGCCGGGGGCGCTCTCGCGGCGGGCGTTCCTCCGTTGGGTGGCGCGGCGGCCGGCGGTCCGGCCGTCCGGCCGCGGCCCGCCGACCTGCCGCGTGAGCGCCGCCGATCGCGGGCCGAGCGTCGCCGCGAGGGGCTGCACGACCTGGAGACGCGCGAGTGGCGGCCCGGCGACGACCCGCGGCGCCGCTCCGCCGAGGAGTCCATGGCGCGGCACCGGGAGAAGGTGCGCAGGCGCTGGGTGATCGGCTCCGCCCTGTTCGTGGCGCTGCTGGCCGCCGCGGCGCGCGAGCCGCTGCCGGAGGTGGCGCTGTTCCTGCTGGCCGGCTACACGCTGGCGGTGGTGGCCGACGCGGGCGTGGCGCTGTTCTCCCGCAGGCCGTACCGGACGAGCCGGATCGTCGTGGACTTCGCGAGCATCGCGGGCGCGGCGGGGCTGTGCCTGGGGCTGAGCGCGGCGTTCAGCACGTTCACGCTCGCGCTCTTCGCGGGCACCGCGCTGGTCGTCGGGATCGTGTTCCTGCTGTCCGCCTGACCGGTGGCCCCTCGCCGCGTACCGAACAAAGTTCGGTAGAGTGGGCCTGGTGAAGCCGGGACGCGGGTACGGAAGGTCGTGTTTGCGACTAAGCTACCCATGGGTAACATGTCGGCGGGGGCCGGGAACGACTCGTGCCACCCGCTGCCACGGAGCCCACGCGACACCTGGCAGTCTGGACAGCATCCAGCGCCCGCCGCACCGACGCGGTGGCGCACGCGAGCACGGGAGGTCGGCCACCGGCCATGAACATCGTCGTCTGCGTGAAGCAGGTCCCCGACACGGCGACCGAGCGCAAGCTGCGGTCCGATGACAAGACGCTCGACCGTGACGCCGTAGACGGCGTGGTCAACGAGCTGGACGAGTACGCGGTCGAGGAGGCCCTCAAGCTCAAGGAGGCCCACGGCGGTGAGGTCACCGTCCTCACCATGGGCCCCGGCAAGGCCACCGAGACCATCCGCAAGGCCCTGGCCATGGGCGCCGACAAGGCGGTCCACCTCAGCGACGACGCCCTGCGTGGCTCCGACGCGCTGTCCACCTCCTACGCGATGGCGCAGGCGCTGAGGCGGATCGGCTTCGACCTGGTCATCCTCGGCTCCGAGTCCACCGACGCCCGCACCGGCGTGCTCGCCGCGATGCTGGCCGAGCGGCTCGGCACCCCGCAGCTCACCCTCGCCAACAAGGTCGAGGTCGACGGGTCGTCCATCACGATCCAGCGGCTGACCGACTACGGGTTCGACCGGGTCGAGGCCACCCTGCCCGCCGTCGTCTCCGTGGTGGAGAAGATCAACGAGCCGCGCTACCCGTCCTTCAAGGGCATCATGGCGGCCAAGAAGAAGCCGGTCGAGACGCTCGGCATCGCCGACGCCGAGATCGCCGCGGACCAGGTGGGTCTCGGCGCCGCCTGGTCCGAGGTCGTCGACTTCGCCGCGGCCCCGCCGCGCGCGGCCGGCACCATCGTCAAGGACGAGGGCGACGGCGGCGTGAAGGCCGCCGAGTTCCTCGCCTCCAAGAAGTTCATCTGAGAACGGGGGTTTTGCTGATATGTCGGAGATTCTCGTTCTCGTCGAGCAGGTCGACGGCGAGGTCAAGAAGGTCACGCTGGAGCTGCTGACGCTGGCCCGCTCCCTCGGCACGCCGGCCGCCGTCTGGGCCGGCCCCGGCATCACCGACGGGGCCAAGGCCAGGCTGGCCGAGTACGGCGCCGAGAAGATCTACGTCGCCTCCTCCGGCGACGTGGTCGACTACGTGGTGGCCCCCAAGGCCGAGCTGCTCGCTCAGCTCGTGGCCGAGAAGTCGCCCGCCGCGGTGCTGGTGGCGGCCACGGCCGAGGGCAAGGAGGTCGCCGGCCGCCTCGCGGTCAAGACCGACTCGGGCGTCATCACCGACGCCGTGGGTCTCGGCGAGGGCTTCGTGGCCGACCAGTCGATCTTCGGTGGCGGCGTGAACGTCCGCTCCCGGGTCCGCAGGGGCACGCCCATCGTCGCCGTACGCCCCAACTCGACCGCCCCCGAGCCCGCCGCCGGCGCCGGCACGGAGGAGGAGGTGTCGCTCTCCCTGAGCGACACCGCCAGGGCGGCCCGCATCGTCGAGCGGGTCAAGCAGGAGAAGGGCGCGCGTCCGGAGCTCACCGAGGCCGCGATCGTGGTCTCCGGCGGGCGCGGCGTCGGCTCGGCCGAGAACTTCTCGGTCATCGAGGGCCTGGCCGACGCGCTCGGCGCGGCCGTGGGCGCCTCCCGCGCCGCCACGGACGCCGGCTGGTACCCGCACCAGTTCCAGGTCGGGCAGACCGGCAAGACCGTGTCGCCGCAGCTCTACATCGCGGCCGGCATCTCCGGCGCCATCCAGCACCGGGCCGGCATGCAGACCGCGAAGACGATCGTGGCGATCAACAAGGACCCGGAGGCGCCGATCTTCGAGCTCGCCGACTACGGCGTGGTGGGCGACCTGCACCAGGTCGTGCCGCAGCTCGCCGACGAGGTCGCCAAGCGCAAGTAGCCGCAGGGGAGGGCACGGTCTTCGCTGAATGGCGCTTCGCGCCGGGAGCTCAGGCTGTGACATTGGGGGGCGCAGCCCCCCAAACCCCCGCTCAAGAGCCGCTTCGCCGATTCGCCGGCCGATCACGTCGGATCGGCGTCATATGGCGGGGAACGCCCTGGATCAGCGAATGACGCCACCTCCGGGTCACTAGTCGTGGGCTGCGTGCCGGAAGACGTCAGTGGTGGTGGCGCGGGGCGGGCGGAGGTCCCCGAAACGGCCAGTTCGTACTGCCAATTTCCGTAACTCCATGTGCTTGACGTGTGACAATAAGTGCCATGCCGTCCCCCCGCCATGACGCTCTCATCCGGCTGTTCAGCAATCGTCCCCAGTTGGCGGTCGAGGTTCTGCGTGATCTTCTGGGAATGCACCTGCCTGCCACTCCGCTGATCCGGCTGGAGGAGTGCACCTTCAACACTCGACCTTCCGACGACATCGAGGCCGACCTGGTCCTCGTCCTGGGGCCTCCACAGGCGCCCGCACACGCCATCATCGTGGAGATCCAGCAGGACAAGTCCAAGGTCCCCCGGCAACTGGCGCGCTATGCCGCCGCGTTGTGGTTGATGCTGCGCTGTGATGTCACGGTCCTGATCGTCTGTCCCGATCGTGGGGTTGCCGCCCATTATGCGGTGCCGATCGATTCCGGGCTGACCGGTTATCGCTTGCAGGCCCGGGTGCTGGGCCCGGACGGCATACCGGCCATCATCGATCCTCAGGAGGCTGCGGCCAACCTGGCGTTGTCGGCCATGGCGGTGATGGTTCACGGCCGTGACCGCAAGGTGGTGGAGGCTTTCGCCACGGCGTTGACCGCGCTGCGTGACGAACACGCTCCGAAGTACTATGAATACGCCTACAGCATGTCGGCGCCCGAAGTGCGGCACCTCCTGGAGGAGATCATGACGTCCACAGACTGGCCCGTCTACAGCCCCTTCGCCCGCGAACACTACGGTCGCGGTCTCGACGAAGGCAAAGCCGAGGGCAAAGCCGAAGAGGCGGCCAGGATGCTCCTGCTCGTGCTGGGCGCCCGTGGCTTCGACGTTCCAGACGACATCCGCGCCCAGATCTCCACCTGCGCTGATCTTGCCCGGCTGGAAAGCTGGACCACCCGCGCGGTGACCGTCCAGACTCTGCAGGATCTGTTCCACCTGAGCGACGGATAGTCAGAGGAGATCATGACGTCCACGGACTGGCCCGTCTACAGCCCCTTCGCCCGCGAACACTACGGCCGCGGTCTCGACGAAGGTAAAGCCGAGGGTAAAGCCGAAGGCAAAGCGGAGGGCAAAGCCGAAGAGGCGGCCAGGATGCTCCTGCTCGTGCTGGGCGCCCGTGGCTTCGACGTTCCAGACGACATACGCGCCCAGATCTCCACCTGCGCTGATCTCGCCCGGCTGGAAAGCTGGACCACCCGCGCGGTGACCGTCCAGACTCTGCGGGATCTGTTCGACCAGAGCGACGGATAGTCATCAGCGCGGACACCAGCAGCTCGTAGAACTGGAGGAGGCTGGGGACCGCCGGGATCGCGGAGACCACGGCTGTGGTGATGGCTTCACCATGGCGTTCAGCCTCGCACGGCGGCTCTCGAAGGAGCAGCGGCCCAGGTGCGAGGCTGAACGGTGACAACTGTCAGGCGGCGACCTCGACGCGCTCGCGCGCCGGCAGCACCCGGACAGCCGTGGGCTCCTCGCGCGGCAGCAGGCGGGACGCCAGCGCGATCAGCACGCCGAGCACCACCGCGATCCCGAGCGCGGTACGCAGTGAGGTGGCGTCCGACAGGAAGCCGATGACGACCGGCCCCAGCAGCAGCCCCGCGTACCCCATGGCCCCTGCCTGCGCGATGGCCGGACCCGGGTTGTCCGTGGCGGTCCCCGCGAGCGAGAGCGTCATCGGCGAGATCGTCGCCACGCCCAGCCCGACGAAGAACATCGCGAGCACCGCCATCAGCGGCGCGGGCGACGCCAGCACGACCGTGAAGAACCCGGCCGTGGCCAGCCCCGACACGGTCAGCATGCCACGCACCCCGAACCGGGACCGCAGCCGGTCGCCGGTCAGCCGCGCGAGCAGCATGCCCGCCTCGAACACGGGATAGCCGAGCGCCGCCAGCGCCTCCGGCGCGCCCAGCGTGTCGCGCATGAACAGGCCGTTCCAGTCGGCGACCGTGCCCTCGACCATGAACGCGAAGAACATCAGCGCGCCCAGCAGGTAGACGATCGGCGGCATGCGGCGCCGCGCGGCCGTCCCGGCCTCGGAGGCGGGGGCCTCGGGCAGGTAGGCGCGGCCGGCCAGGATCATCACCGGCAGGGAGAGCAGGCCGACGAGCGCCAGGTTGGCGGTGAACGACATGCCCAGCGCGATGGCCACACTGCCCAGGGCACCGGCGGAGATGGCGCCGACGCACCAGCCCGCGTGCATGCCGTTCATGAGGGGACGTCCGTAGGCGCGCTCGACCGTGGAGCCCTGGGCGTTCATGGCGATGTCCACCATGCCGAACGCCATGCCGAAGAACGCGGCGGCGGCCAGGAGGACGGGCAGGTTGGGCGCGTACGCCACGGCGGCCAGGCCGACCGCCGTCAGCGGCCCGCCGACGCGCAGGACCGACCTGCTGCCGAACCGGGCCATGGCGCGGCGCATCGACTGCATGGTGACGAGGGCGCCGAGGCCCCAGACGAGCAGGATCGTGCCCACGACGGACTCCGACAGGCCCAGCTTGTCGGTCAGCGCCGGGATGCGCACGGTCATCGTGCCCACCATCAAGCCGGCCATCACAAATGTCAGGATTGCCCCGTATCGGGCCATCCGCAGGTCCTTCGCCATCAGCACACCTCTCAGAGCGTCACGCAAGGTCAGTCAGTCGGAATGTCGGGGGAACGGGCGCCGGCGGGGGACCGGCGCCCCTTCGGGGGCGAGCGCCGACGGGGTCGGCACCCAGGGGGGGAACGGGCGCCGTGGGGTGCCGGCGCCCGTTCGGGGCGGGTGCCGGCCGGGGCCGGCGCCCTTCGGGGGCTGGGGTGGGGCGGCGGGAATTCCGCGTCCCTTGGGGCAGTCGGGCGCCTCGGGGCACGCGGCCGCCGTCCTGCGGGCAGGAGGCGGGGCGGCGTGCGCCTGGGCCGTGGGGGGCTGGGGCGAGGTCCGCGCCTTCGCGCGTTTACTCTCGGGCCCGCCGAGCCGGGCACGGCGCCTCCGACTCGGCCGGAGATCCTGCCGAAGCCCTCGGACGGGGGCGTTCCGCTCGGCGGGGAACGTTCCGGGCGGGCCCAGTGTTCCGGCCCGGACGGCGGGTAACGCCGCGACCTCCGAGCCCCGCGCGGGCCGCCGTGACCAGGCACGATTCCCGGGCCAGAGCCTCCAACACCGCCCCGCGCCGCCTTATTTCCGCCGCGCGCCGCGTTCACGGCCCGCCCGGAAACCGCGCCCGAAACCAGCCCGTAAACGGTGCCCGAAACCCGTGCGGAAACCCCGCACCCGGGACCCGGAGCGGCCGTCTCACACGCGGACGGACCGCGGCGGAGGGGAACCCCAGCGCGCTAGGACATGGGAGGAGGTTTCAGCAGGGAGCGGAGGCGGGCCTCCAGGGCCTGCAGGTCGCTCTCCGTGTTGAGCTCCGGGTCGTGGCTGGCCACGTCCCAGAGCCCCTCACACGCGAGCCGTACGATCTGCGACGCCAGCGGGTCGGGCTCCCCGCGCAGCTCGTCGCGGTGCCAGCGGGTCATGGCCTCGCGCAGCGGCGCCAGCAGGAACAGGTTGCCCGAGGCGCCGGTCACGACGGCCCATCTTCGCAGTCGGCCCGAGCGTACGGCGGCCAGCGTGGCCGTGAGGTAGCGCTCGGTGTAGGTGTCGCCCGGCTGGGCGGCCATGAGCTGGTCGAAGTCGTCGATGAGGCGCTCGACCATGGCTTTGATCAGGGTCTCCTTGCTACTGAAGTGGTAGAGGAGACCGCCCTTGCTCACTCCCGCGCGGTCGGCGACGGCGGAGAGCGTGAGCGCGGCCGAGCCCTGATCGCACAGCAGATCCTCCGCGGCGTCCAGCAGCTCATCCCGTCTCATGCCTCCACTGTACCGTCCGGACGGTACAGTGGCAAACGAGATACCCTTGCCGGGTGAACAGACCCTCGGTCTACCTCGATCACGCCGCGACCACGCCCATGCTCCCCGAGGCGATCGAGGCCATGACGGAGCAGCTCGGCCAGGTCGGCAACGCCTCGTCGCTGCACGCGGCCGGACGGCGGGCGCGCAGGGTCGTCGAGGAGGCGCGCGAGACCATCGCCGACGCGCTCGGCGCCCGGCCGAGCGAGGTGGTGTTCACCTCCGGCGGCACCGAGGCCGACAACCTCGCCCTCAAGGGCCTCTACTGGGCGCGCGCCCCGCGCCGCCGCATCCTGATCAGCTCGATCGAGCACCACGCCGGCCTCGACCCCGTCCACTGGCTGGCCGAGACGCAGGGCGCCCAGGTGGAGCCGCTGCCCGTCGACGAGGTCGGCCGCGTCCACCCCGACACGCTGCGCGCCGCCATCGCCCGCGACCCCGGCGGCGTCGCCCTGGTCAGTGTGATGTGGGCCAACAACGAGGTCGGCACCGTCCAGCCGGTCCAGGCGCTGGCGGCGGTGGCGCACGAGCACGGCATCCCGTTCCACACCGACGCGGTGCAGGCGGTCGGCCAGCTCCCCGTGTCGTTCGCCGGGTCGGGCGCGGACGCGATCACCGTCAGCGGCCACAAGACAGGCGGCCCGGTCGGCGTCGGCGCGCTGCTGCTGGCGCGCGGCCTGACGCCCGTCCCCGTGCAGCACGGCGGCGGGCAGGAGCGCGACGTGCGCTCGGGCACGCTGGACGTGCCCGCCGTCGCGGGCTTCGCCGCCGCGGTGCGGGTCGCGGTCAAGGAGCAGGAGAGCCAGCGGCTACGGCTGACGGAGCTGCGCGACGACCTCATCCGGCGCGTACGGCAGGCGGTGCCCGACGTCGTGCTCAACGGCGACCCGGAGGGGCGGCTGCCGGGCAACGCCCACTTCTCCTTCCCCGGCTGCGAGGGCGACGCGCTGCTCATGCTGCTCGACGCCAAGGGCGTGGAGTGCTCGACCGGCTCGGCCTGCTCGGCGGGGGTGGCCCAGCCGTCCCACGTGCTGCTGGCCATGGGGGCCGACACGGTGGCGGCGCGCGGGTCGCTCAGGTTCTCGCTGGGTCACACCTCGACGCGGGAGGACGTGGACCGGCTCATCGAGGTGCTCCCGGCGGCCGTCGAGCGCGCCCGCCGCGCCGGCCTCGGCTGACCCGGCTGACCCGGCTGACCCGGCCGATCCGCCGCCCAGGACGGAGAAGTCAGGACGGAGATGTCAGGTGAGGAAGGGGGCGACCGCCGTCCAGGCGGGGTCGTCCGACACCTGCACCCGCGCCTTGCCCTCGTTCCACCCCTTGACCAGCTCCTCGGCCCAGGTGTGGGCGTCGCCGTCCCGGTCGGCGTACAGGTGGAAGATCCGCAGCCCCTCGGCGCTCAGCCGGACGGCCAGCAGGGCCGTCTCCCGGCGGTCGAGCAGCCCGGCGGTGAGCCGGTCCTCGAAGGACTGCAGCGAGCTCAGCGAGCCGACGGCGGGCAGGCCGCCCTCGTCGCGGTGCCGGTACGGCAGCGTGATCTCGATGTGCCGGTCGAGCAGTGGATGGTCCACCGGCCGCAGCGGATGGCGGGCGCTCGCGTGCAGCGGCGCACCGCTGACCGTCTGCCCCTCCAGCAGCGCCCACTGCTCCTCGCCGGGGCCGGGGGCGAGGTCCGAGGCCAGGTCGGCCACCACGGCCGGCAGGTGCGCGGCGGCCACCGCGTCGATCGGCTCGAACGTCACCGGCGTGATCTCGCCCACCCACCGGGCCACGTCGTCCTCGCCCAGCAGCCAGTCGAGGGCGAGCAGCGTCGCCTCCATCCGGATGTCCTCGTCGAGCTCGCCGAAGATCGGGTGGTAGGCCGACACGTCCACGCGCGAGCCGTCGCGCGGCACGCGCAGCCCCAGCGTCAGCTTGTCCAGCTCGACCGTGCGCCCGTCCATGTCGAAGGTCCGCTCCGAGGCGCGCGGGTCGGCCTGCCGCGACGGGTGGAACTCCCACAGCAGGTCGCCCTCCGGCGCCGCCCTGGCCCAGCGGTGGGCCAGCGGCCGCAGCTCGGCGTCGCCCGCGGCGGTCACCACCAGGGCGTGCGCCGCCTCCTTGCCCGGGGCCAGCTCCCAGACCAGGCCGGGATGCAGCGCGCTCACGGCGGGGTCGAGCAGCTCCGCCAGGCCGTCCGCGTCACCGGCCGCCACCACGGCTTCGACGCGGGGCCGCGCCTCCTGCCACCACGCCCAGAACACGGGCACGCCGGCGCCCGGCCCGCCCGTCCCGTGCCCGCCGGTGCCGTCCTCGCCGTCCTTGCGCCCGAACAGTCGCATAGTCGTGCATCCTTTCAGACCCCGCGCGTCCTCGCCTCCTCACCCCGGGGGCGTCATCAGGCGTCACCGGCTCGCGGCGGCCCGCCATCGGCGCGAGGCGCACTCTCCACGGGACAGTACGCTTGGAACGTCATGGGATTGCGTGTGCTTGCCGCCATGTCGGGCGGCGTCGACTCAGCCGTGGCCGCGGCCCGGATCGCCGAGGCCGGCCACGAGGTGACCGGTGTCCATCTCGCCCTGTCGGCCAACCCTCAATCCCACCGTACGGGAGCCAGGGGCTGCTGCACGATCGAGGACTCGCGGGACGCGCGCCGCGCCGCCGACGTGATCGGCATCCCGTTCTACATCTGGGACATGGCCGAGCGCTTCCAGCGTGACGTGGTCGAGGACTTCGTGGCCGAGTACGCGGCGGGCCGCACGCCCAACCCGTGCCTGCGCTGCAACGAGAAGATCAAGTTCGCGGCCGTGCTCGACCGGGCGCTGGCGCTCGGGTTCGACGCCGTGGCGACCGGCCATCACGCCAGGCTCGTGGACGGCGTGCTGTCCCGCAGCGTCGACCAGGGCAAGGACCAGTCGTACGTGCTGGGCGTGCTCACCCGCGAGCAGCTCAGCCACGCGATCTTCCCGCTGGGCGACTCCACCAAGGCCGAGGTGCGCGAGGAGGCCGCCCGGCGCGGCCTGACCGTCGCCGACAAGCCCGACAGCCACGACATCTGCTTCATCGCCGACGGCGACACGCGGGGCTTCCTGGCGAAGCGGCTGGGCGAGGCCGAGGGGCCGATCGTCGACGAGTCGGGCGAGGTGGTGGGCAGCCACCAGGGGGCCCACGGGTTCACGGTGGGGCAGCGCAAGGGCCTGCGCATCGACCGGCCGGCCTCCGACGGCAGGCCGCGCTACGTGCTGTCGATCGAGCCGGTGTCCAACACGGTCACCGTGGGGCCGCGGTCGGCGCTGGAGGTCACGACGATCACGTGCGGCCGCCCGGTCTGGAACGGGCCGTCCGCCCACGACGACCCGCCCGGCCGGCTCCGCGACCTCACCGTCCAGCTCCGCGCGCACGGCGAGGTGTACGAATGCCGCTTCGAGGAGACCGGCGACGGGCTGCGCATCGAGCTGGACCGCCCGGCCACGGGCGTCGCCGCGGGCCAGGCGGCGGTGCTCTACTCCGGCGCGACCGTCATCGGCAGCGCCACGATCAGCCACGCCGTCTGACCCGAGGCCCGCGCTCCCGCGCGGGCAAGGCCTGGGGTGGCGCTGTCAGCCGAGGGTGACCGACTCGCCGACGGGGATCCGCCGGATGTCGGCGCCCTGCTTGTCCGACTCGAGCTTGAGCCAGCTGTCCAGCAGGCCCAGCCCCACGTCGCTGTACAGCGCGTCGTGCGTGGAGTACGCCCGCGCCGGCCGTACCGTGCGCAGGTACTCGACCATGTCCGGCAACCTGAGCCACGGCGCGGAGGTGGGCACCAGGAGGGTCGGCACGTCGGCTTCGGGCACCGTGAGCGCGTCGCCCGGGTAGAACACCTCGTCGTCGATCATGAAGCCGACGTTCTGCACGATCGGCATGTCGGGGTGGTTGGCCGCGTGCCACTCGCCGAACGCCTTCACCCCGAACCCCGCCACCTCGAACGTGTCGCCGTGGCGCACCGTCCGGACCTTGGCGGGCACGCCTTCCGCCGCGGCCAGCTCCTCGGCGACCGCCTCGCACGTCCAGATCTCCAGCTCCGCCGGTGCGGCCCTCAGCCGGTCGGGGACGACGTGGTCGGCGTGCTGGTGGGTGATCAGCACCGCGTCGGCGCCGTCCAGGGCCTCGGCCTCGCTGAACATCCCCGGGTCGATGACGAGGACCTTGCCGTCCTTCTCCAGCCGCACGCAGGCGTGGCCATATTTGGTGAGTCTCATCTTGGAGAGCCTACGCTTGTCCCATGTTGACGTGGGAAGCCACCGGGGTCGGGTCGCAGCCGGGGCAGGATCACCTGGAGGCGGCACGGCTGGTGTTCGGCGAGCTGCCGGACCTGCCCTACCTTCCGGAGCTCCCCGCCCGGGGAGTGGGCGCGGACATGATCGGCCGTACGGCGGGGCTGCTGGTGGAGCTGCCGGTGGAGGTGCAGCCGTCGGGCTGGCGGCTGACCGGCCGGCCGGGGCGCGACCACCAGCGGGCCGTGGACCACCTCCGGCGCGACCTCGACGGCCTGGAGGAGGTGGGCCACGCCTACGAGGGGCCGTTGAAGGTGCAGGTGTGCGGCCCGTGGACGCTGGCGGGCGCGCTGGAGCTGCGCCACGGCGACAAGGTGCTGTCCGACCGCGGGGCCGTGCGCGACCTGGCCGACTCCCTCGCGCAGGGCGTCGCCGAGCACGTCGCGGAGGTGCGGCGGCGCCTGCCCGGCGTCACCGAGGTGGTGCTCCAGCTCGACGAGCCGGGCCTGCCGGGGGTGCTGGCCGGCACCGTGCCGACCGCCTCGGGCTTCGGCCGGCTGGCCGCCGTGGAGGAGTGGCGGGTGGAGGCGTCGCTGCGCGGGTTCCCCGCGCCGATCGTCCACTGCTGCGCGCCGTCCGTCCCGTACGACCTGCTGCGCCGCGCGGGCGTGCGCGGCGTCTCCGTGGACGCGTCCCTGGTCAGGCGGCGTGACGAGGAGGCGGTCGGCGAGGCGGTGGAGGCCGGGCTGCTGCTGTTCCTCGGCGTGGTGCCCGGCACCGACACGCGGCTGCCGGACGTGGGCGTCGTCGCCAAGCCCGCCGTGGAGCTGTGGCGGCGACTCGGGTTCCCGGCGGAGCGGCTGGCCGGGCAGGTGGTGCTCACGCCGTCGTGCGGGCTGGCCGGGGCCTCGCCCGCGTACGCGAGGGCGGCATTGGCGGCCTGCCGGAAGGCGGCCCGGGTGCTCCGTGATGATCCGGAGGCGGGGGGCGCCGAATGACGCCCCCACCTGGCCAATCTTGTCGGTGCCCGGCGATAGCGTTCTCCCAGGGGTCGAGGAAGGAAGGGGTGCCGGCGTGAGCGAGCTGAACACCGAGGCCGGGGGCGTGCCGGTGGAGGCGCTGAAGCGGCATGCCGAGGTGTCGGAGCTGGTGGAGGAGGCCCGCTGGCGCTACTACGTGCTCGACCAGCCCACGGTCAGCGACGCCCAGTTCGACGCCTGGTTCAACGAGCTGCTGGCGCTGGAGGAGGCGCACCCCTCGCTCCAGACGCCCGACTCGCCGACCCAGAAGGTGGGCGCGCCGGTCTCGGGCGACTTCGCCAAGGTCGATCATCTCGCCCGCATGGAGAGCCTCGACAACGCGTTCAACGCCGCCGACATGGCCGCCTGGCAGGCGCGCGCCGAGCGGCTCGCCGAGCGCGACCCCGGCCCCTACCTCGTGGAGCTCAAGATCGACGGGCTCGCGATCGCGCTCGTCTACCGCGACGGCAGGCTGGAGCGCGGCGCCACCCGGGGCGACGGCCGCACGGGCGACGACGTGACGGCCAACGTCCGCACCATCAGGGGCGTGCCCCACCGGCTGACGGGCGACGACGTGCCCAGCCTGGTCGAGGTGCGCGGCGAGGTCTACATCCCGGTCGCCGACTTCAAGACGCTCAACGAGCAGCTCGTCGAGCAGGGCAAGCCCCCCTTCGCCAACCCGCGCAACTCCGCGGCCGGCACCCTGCGGCAGAAGGACCCGCGCATCACCGCGCAGCGGCCGCTCCGCATGATCGTCCACGGGGTCGGCGTCTGGGAGGGCGCCACCCCGCCGCGCACCCAGTCCGAGATGTACGAGCGGCTGCGCGCCTTCGGGCTGCCGGTGAGCGACCTGTACCAGGTCGTGGGCAGCGCGGCCGAGGTCGACGAGTTCATCGAGCACTACCACGTCCACCGGCACGACCCCGCGTACGAGATCGACGGCGTGGTGGTCAAGGTGGACGACTTCCGCCTCCAGAGGGAGCTGGGCTCCACCTCGCGGGCGCCGCGCTGGGCGATCGCCTACAAGTACCCGCCGGAGGAGGTCAACACCAAGCTCCTCGACATCCAGGTGGGCGTCGGCCGCACCGGCCGCGTCACGCCGTTCGCGGTGATGGAGCCGGTGACCGTGGCCGGGTCCACGGTGGAGCGGGCCACCCTGCACAACGCCGCGATCGTGGTCAAGAAGGGCGTGCTGATCGGCGACACCGTGGTGCTGCGCAAGGCCGGCGACGTCATCCCCGAGGTCGTCGGGCCGGTGACGGCGCTGCGCGACGGCTCCGAGCGGGAGTTCGTCATGCCGACGCACTGCCCCGAGTGCGGCACCGAGCTGGCCTACGAGCGTGAGGGCGACGCCGACCTGCGCTGCCCCAACGCCCGCGGCTGCCCCGCGCAGATCCGCGAGCGCCTCTACTTCGCGGCCGGGCGCAGCGCCCTCGACATCGACGGCCTGGGTTACGTCGCGGCCACCGCGCTCAGCCAGCCGCTGCCGCCGCAGGAGCCAGTGGTGCGCACCGAGGCCGACCTGTTCGACCTGACGCTCGACCAGCTCATCCCGATCCGGTCCGTGGTGCGCGACATGGACAGTGGCCTACCCAAGATCGACTCGAAGACGGGCGAGGAGAAGGTCGTCTCGTTCTTCTCCAACCTCAACGGCGAGGCCAGCCAGAACGCGCTCAAGCTCATGGAGTCGCTGGAGCAGGCCAAGCAGGTGCCGCTCTGGCGCGTCCTGGTGGCGCTGTCGATCCGTCACATCGGCCCGCCCACGGCCAGGCTGCTCGCCGGCGAGCTGCGCTCGATGGACGCCATCATGAACGCCTCGGAGGAGGAGCTGGCCGCGGTCAAGGACATCGGGCCCCGTACGGCGGCCACGATCCGCGAGTGGTTCCAGGTCGACTGGCACCGCGAGATCGTCGAGCGCTGGCGCGCGGCCGGGGTGCGCATGGAGGACGAGCCGGCGCCGGAGAAGGGGCCGCAGATCCTCGACGGGCTCACGTTCGTGGTGACGGGCACGCTGGAGGGCTACACGCGCGACTCCGCGGCCGAGGCGCTCACCAGCCGGGGCGGCAAGGTGTCGGGATCGGTGTCGAAGAAGACCTCGTTCGTGGTCGTCGGGGAGAACGCCGGGTCCAAGTACGACAAGGCGGTCAGCCTGGGGGTGCCGATCCTGGACGAGGCGGGCTTCGAGGTCCTGCTCAAGGACGGGCCGGAGGCGGCGGCCAAGGCGGCGGTGACGCCGGAGGGGTGACCGGGCCCGATCGCCGCCCCGCCCGGCCGGGCGCCAGGAGGCAGGGGCGGGGCGAGGTCCTGCGTGACACGACGCGGGGAGCAGGCCGGTTTCTTGTGTGACGCGGCGCGGGGAGCGGGGCGGGGCGCCGGGCGACACGCCCGGGGGAGCGAACGGATCACATCGGCGGGGAGCAAAGGGCCGAAAGGCGCCGCGCAGGTACAGAGCGTCGATATGCTGTCTACACAGTGTGCTTTCCGGGCATATGTCCGAAAGGAGAAGTGACGGAACGTACGCGCTTGGTTTCGCGAAGTGGGGTAAAGGTCGTACCCTCCCATAGTGACCTGATGGGGGTTCTGTTTACCGATGACTGACCCAACCGACACCCGCGACACAGGACCACGCGTCGGCACGCCCCTGTGGGCGTACCTCGCGGGCATCACCGTGATCGGCTTCACCGCCCTGGTCGTGGCCCTGCTGAGGCTGGATCCCGCGCCCCTGGTGGAGCTCGCCCGCACGCCCCTGTTCTGGGTGCTGGCCGTGCTGGTCATCCTGGGAGAGCTGCGGCCCGTGATGGTGTCCTCCGCGGCCGTGGTGGGCGGCACCTACCCCTCCACGATGTTCACCTTCGCCGTGCTGCTGCACTTCGGCCTGCCCGTGGCGGTGCTCATGCAGTGCGTGGCCGTCGTGATCAACGGTGTGGTGACGCGCCGGGCGTGGCACCGGGTGATGTTCAACACCGCGCAGTCGACGCTGGCGCTGACCGCCGCCGCCGTGGTGCTGGGCGTGTTCGGCATCATGCCGAGCCCGGCGCGGCCGTGGGTGCCCGACGGGAGCGACCTGGCCGCGCTCGGCATCGCCGGCGTCGCCTACTTCGCCATCCGGGCCGCGCTGGTCAGCGGCGCCGTCGCCCTGCACGAGCGCCGCTCGATCGTGCGGGTGCTCAGGGCCTCGGCCGGGCCGCAGAGCCTTGTGTACGCGGGCCTGCTCGGTCTCGCGCCGCTGGTCGTGGTCGTCATGAGCCAGGCGCCGGAGATGGTGCCGCTGTTCGTGGCGCCGCTGGCCGCCGTCTACTTCACCGCCACGCTGTCGATGCGCCGCGACCACCAGGCCATGCACGACGAGCTGACCGGCCTGCCCAACCGCAAGATGCTCATCGTCAGCACCGAGGAGGCGCTGGCCGAGGCCCGCCAGGACGAGCGGGTCGGCCTGTTCCTGCTGGACCTCGACCGGTTCAAGGAGGTCAACGACACGATGGGGCACCCGGTGGGCGACCGGCTGCTGCAGATGGTCGCCCACCGGCTCACCCACTCCGTGCGTCCCGGCGACGTCGTGGCCCGGCTGGGCGGCGACGAGTTCGCCGTGCTCCTGCCCTCCATCCGCGACACCCACGCGGCACGCGAGGTGGCGGCCCGGTTGCGGGCGGCCCTGACCGAGCCCGTGCGCCTGGAGGGCATGACGTTCGATCTCGACGGCTCGGTCGGCATCGCCCTCTACCCCGACCACGCCCCCGACTTCGAGCTGCTGCTGCAACGCGCCGACGTGGCCATGTACCTCGCCAAGGAGAGCCGCACGGGCGTGGAGCTCTACCAGCCGAACAAGGACCGCAACTCGCCCGAGCGTCTCAACCTCCTCGGCGACCTGCGCCGCGCCGTCGACAACGGCGAGCTGCGGCTGCACTACCAGCCCAAGGTGGGTCTCACCGACGCGGCCGTCCACGGGATGGAGGCGCTGCTGCGCTGGCGCCACCCGGTGCACGGGCCGATCGCGCCGTCGGAGTTCATCCCGCTGGCCGAGCAGTCCTACCTGATGCGCCAGCTCACCGCGTACGTCATCGACAGCGCGCTGGAGCAGGCGGCCCGCTGGTGGCACACGGGCCTGCGGGTGCGGATCTCGGTCAACATCTCGGCCCGCGACCTGCTCGACTCGGCGCTGCCGGAGCAGCTGGAGATGGGGCTGGCCAAGTACCAGCTCCCGCCGGCCGCCATCCAGCTGGAGGTCACCGAGCGCATCCTCATGGGCGACCAGGTCTACCAGCACGAGGCGATCAAGGCGCTGGCCGCGCTCGGGGTGCCGCTCGCGCTGGACGACTTCGGCACCGGCTACTCCTCGCTCATCCGGCTCCAGCGGCTGGCCATCTCCGAGGTCAAGATCGACGCGTCGTTCGTGCGGCGGATCGCCGAGTCCGAGGACGACGCGCGGATCGTGCGCTCGATCGTCGACCTGGTCCGCTCGATCGGGCTGCGCTCGGTCGCCGAGGGCGTCGAGACGGACGCGGTCGCCCTGCGCCTGGCGGAGATGGGCTGCGACCTCGGCCAGGGCTGGCTGTTCGGCAAGCCGATGCCCCCGGCCGACGCCACGGCCTGGCTCCGCGACCGCTTCGACCCCTCCACCTCGGACATCGAGTACGGCTACCGCCCGGAGGTCACCCAGACGGCGTAGGAGATGGGAGCACACTTCGTCGAAGTACACTCCTACATCCTTGGGCGGTTGTGTGATCCCCAAGCCCGAGCGTGTCTTCGCCCGTGACTTCGAATGGCGGCACCTGGCTCGCTTCGCCGCCGGCGTCGGCCGCCGACCCCAGCTCGGCGTCGTCAGCGGGCGCCGCCGCCAGGGCAAGACCTTCCTGGTGGAGGCGCTGGCGAGAGAGACCGGCGGGTTCTACTTCGGGGCGACCGAGGCAACCGAGACCGAGTCGCTGCGCCTGTTCTCCACCGCGCTCACCGAGCATGTCCAGGAGCCGACGCCGTACCGGTTCGGTGACTGGGACGAGGCCATGCGCCGGCTGTTCGCGATCAGCGCCGAGCGGCGGGAGCTCATGGTCATCGACGAGTTCCCCTATCTGAGCAAGGTCTCGCCCGCACTCCCGTCGATCATCCAGCGGGAGATCGACCGGGCCATCGCCGATGACAGGCCCGCGTCGTTGCTGCTGTGCGGGTCCGCGATGTCCGTCATGGGCCGCCTGCTGGCGGGCGGCGCGCCGCTGCGCGGCCGGGCGTCCGTGGAGCTGGTCGTCCGCCCCTTCGACTACGACCTGGCCGCCCGGTACTGGCGGATCGATGATCCGCGGCTCGCCGTACAGGTGCATGCTGTCGTCGGCGGCACGCCGGCCCACTTGCGTTTCGTGGGTGGCGACACGCCCGCAGGGCCCGGCGACTTCGACGACTGGGTGCAGCGGACCGTGCTCGACCCGGGCACCCCGCTGTTCCGCGAGGCGCGCTACCTCCTGGAGGAGGAGGCGGACGTGCGTGACTCGGCGCTCTACCACTCGGTGCTGGCCGCGGTGGCGACGGGCAACGGCACTCGGGGCGGGATCGCCGCCTACATCGGGCGCAAGGCCGCCGACATCGGCCATCACCTCAACGTGCTGGAGGACAGCTCCCTGCTGCGCCGGGAACCCGACGTCTTCCGCCCCTCCCGCTCGGTCTATCACGTGTGCGAGCCGCTGATCACCTTCTACCAGGTGGTGATGAGGCCGCGCTGGGGGCTGCTGGAGAGCGGCCGGGCGGCGGCGGTCTGGAAGGACTCGCGTGGCCGGTTCAGCGACCAGGTCCTCGGCCCGCACTTCGAGGAGATGTGCCGGGCGTTCGCGCGTGTGGAGGACGTTGTCGGCGAGCTGCCCGGTGAGGTGGGCGCCGGAGTGGTCACCGACACGGCGGAGCGCCGCCAGATCGAGGTGGACGTGGTCGTCTTCGCCCCCGCCATTCCGGGCGAGCCCCGCCGGATCCTGTCCCTGGGGGAGGCGAAGTGGGGCAGGACGATGGGGGCCGGGCACAGCGGTCGCCTCCGGCGGGCCAGGGATCTGCTGGGAGCCAAGGGCTACGACGTACGCGACACCGTGCTGGCCTGTTACAGCGGCCTGGGGTTCGACGGCGCGCTGCAGGGGGAGCGGGACGTCAGGACCGTCGGCCCCGCGGAGCTGTACGGGTGAGTGCGGGCAGGGCGCGTGTTTCCAGGTGGTTAATGGTTCGGAGGCGATCCGTCAAGGCCCCTAGGATGTGAGTGTCCAAACTCCATCCACGAAACGGGTTCAACGACTCATGTCCGCCATAACCCGCGACGAGGTCGCACACCTGGCTCGGTTGTCCAGGCTGGCGCTCACCGACGACGAGCTCGACCACTACGCCACGCAGCTCGATGCCATCATCGAGTCGGTCGCGAAGGTAGCCGAGGTCGCCGCCGAGGACGTGCCGCCGTCGTCGCACGCGCTCCCGCTGACCAATGTCTTCCGTGCCGACGAGGTGCGACCGTCCCTGACGCCCGAGCAGGCGCTCTCCGGCGCTCCCGCCGTCGAGGACGACCGCTTCCGGGTGCCGCGCATCCTCGGGGAGGAGGCATGAGCTTGATTCGTAAGACCGCCGCCGAGCTCGGCGCGATGATCGCGGCCGGCGAGGTGTCGGCCGTCGAGGTGGCCGAGGCGCACCTCGACCGCATCGCCGAGGTCGAGCCGAAGGTCAACGCGTTCCTGCACGTCGACCGGGAGGTGACGCTCGGCCAGGCGCGCGCCGTCGACGAGCGGCTGCGCGCCGGTGAGCGGCTCGGCCCGCTGGCCGGCGTGCCCATCGCGCACAAGGACATCTTCGCAACCGAGGACATGCCGACCACGGCCGCGTCCAAGATCCTCGAAGGCTGGCACCCGCCGTACGACGCGACCGTCACGCGCCGCCTGCGTGAGGCCGGGCTGGTCATCCTGGGCAAGACCAACCTGGACGAGTTCGCGATGGGCTCCTCCACCGAGAACTCCGCCTACGGCCCGACCCGCAACCCGTGGGACCTGGACAGGATCCCGGGTGGCTCGTCGGGTGGTTCGAGCGCGGCCGTCGCCGCGTACGAGGCGCCGCTGTCGACCGGTACCGACACGGGCGGCTCCATCCGGCAGCCCGCCGCGGTCACCGGCATCGTCGGCATGAAGCCGACCTACGGTGGTTCGTCCCGCTATGGCCTGATCGCGTTCGCCAGCTCGCTCGACACGCCGGGCCCGTTCGCCCGCAACGTGCTGGATGCGGCGCTGCTGCACGAGGCGTTCTCCGGGCACGACCCGATGGACTCGACCTCGATCGACGCGCCGGTGCCCTCCGTGGTGGAGGCGGCCCGGCAGGGCGACGTGGCCGGCCTGCGGGTCGGCGTGGTCAAGGAGTTCGGCGGCGACGGCTACCAGCCCGGCGTGCTGGCGCGCTTCCACGAGGCCGTGGCGGTGCTGGAGTCGCTCGGCGCCAAGGTCGTCGAGGTGTCCTGCCCGTCGTTCGCGACCGCGCTGCCCGCGTACTACCTGATCGCGCCGTCGGAGTGCTCCTCCAACCTGGCGCGCTTCGACGCCATGCGGTACGGCCTGCGCGTCGGCGACGACGGCACCCGCAGCGCCGAGGAGGTCATGGCGCTGACCCGGGCCGCCGGCTTCGGCCCCGAGGTCAAGCGGCGCATCATGCTGGGCACCTACGCCCTGTCGAGCGGTTACTACGACGCCTACTACGGCCAGGCGCAGAAGGTGCGCACGGTCATCTCGCGCGAGTTCGAGGCCGCCTACCACCAGGTGGACGTGCTGGTCTCGCCGACGACGCCCACGACGGCGTTCCCGATCGGCGAGCGCGCCGACGACCCGATGGCGATGTACCTCGCCGACCTGTGCACGATCCCGACCAACCTGGCCGGCAACGCGGCGATCTCGGTGCCGTGCGGCCTGGCCGACGAGGACGGCCTGCCGGTCGGCCTGCAGATCATGGCCCCGGTGCTGGGTGACGACCGCTGCTACCGGGTCGGCGCCGCGGTCGAGAAGGCCCTGGAGAGCCGCTGGGGCGGCCCGCTGCTGAAGGAGGCTCCGGCACTGTGACGGACACCGGTACGACCACGAAGATGCCCTACGACGAGGCGCTCGACCGGTACGAGCCGGTGCTCGGCCTGGAGACGCACGTCGAGATGGGCACCGCGTCGAAGATGTTCTGCAGCTGCCCGACCACGTTCGGCGCGCCGCCCAACACGCACGTGTGCCCGACCTGCCTGGCGCTGCCCGGCTCGCTGCCGGTGGCCAACGCGAAGGCGATCGAGTCGACGATCCGCATCGGCCTGGCGCTCAACTGCTCGATCGCCGAGTGGTGCCGCTTCGCCCGGAAGAACTACTTCTATCCGGACATGCCGAAGAATTACCAGATCTCCCAGTACGACGAGCCGCTCTGCTTCGACGGCTACGTCGACATCGAGGTCGACGGCAAGACGGTGCGCATCGAGATCGAGCGGGTCCACCTGGAGGAGGACACCGGCAAGTCCACCCACATGGGCGGCGCGACCGGTCGCATCCACGGCGCCGACTACTCGATCGTCGACTACAACCGGGCCGGCATCCCGCTGGTCGAGATCGTCACCAAGCCCATCCCGGGCACCGACCGGCTGGCGCCGGAGGTGGCCAAGGCGTACGTCACCGAGCTGCGCGAGATCATGCGCTCCCTCGGCGTCTCCGACGTGCGCATGGAGGAGGGGTCGCTGCGCTGCGACGTCAACGTCTCGCTCATGCCGCGCGGCTCGTCGGAGTGGGGCACCCGCACCGAGACCAAGAACGTCAACTCCCTGCGCAGCGTCGAGCGGGCGGTGCGCAGCGAGATCGAGCGGCAGGCCGCGGTCCTGGCCGGCGGCGGCCGGATCGTGCAGGAGACCCGCCACTTCCACGAGGACACCGGCACGACCACGTCCGGCCGGTCCAAGGAGGAGGCGCAGGACTACCGCTACTTCCCCGAGCCCGACCTGGTGCCGATCGCGCCCGACCCGGCGTGGGTGGCCGAGCTGAAGGCGGCCCTGCCGGAGCTGCCGTCGGTCAAGCGCCAGCGGCTGCAGGCCGAGTGGGGGCTGTCCGACCTGGACATGCAGGCCATGCACAACGCCGACGCGATCGACCTGGTCGAGGCGACGGTGGCGGCGGGCGCTCCGGCGGCCGACGCGCGCAAGTGGTGGATGGGCGAGCTGGCCCGCCGCGCCAACGAGACCGGCGTCGCGCTCGCCGAGCTGCCGATCACGCCGGCCCAGATCGCCCGCGTCACCGAGCTGGTGGCCTCCGGCGCGCTCAACGACAAGCTCGCCCGCGAGGTGCTCGAAGGCGTGCTGAACGGCGAGGGCACGCCGGACGAGGTGGTCGACAAGCGCGGCCTCAAGATCGTCAACGATGAGGGCGAGCTGTCGGCGATCATCGACGAGGTCCTCGCCGGCAACGCCGACGCGGTCGAGAAGGTCCGCTCCGGCAAGATCGCGGCGGTGGGCGCGCTGGTCGGCGGCGTGATGAAGGCCAGCCGCGGCAAGGCCGACGCGGCCCGGGCACGGGTGCTGATCCTGGAGAAGCTGGGCGTCTCCGAGTAGGCGCGCACCGACGTAGGCGCGCACCGAAGTAAGTGCGCTCAGGACGCGCGAAAGGTCCCGCCGGCACCTGAACGGCGGGACCTTTCGCACATCCCCTTGACGCCTCCCCTGAAGAAGCACTGACGCCAGTGCCCCCCAGGACGGCGGCTAATCCTCTTCGTGGATGACGACCGGCGCCAGGTCCTTCCGCATGGCCAGCCTGCGCACCACCGGCGTGAGCAGCGCCGCCAGCGCGAGCACCAGCAGCACCACGGCGACCGGGCTCTTGACCAGCACGGTGACGTCGCCCGCGCCGATGGCCAGGGCCCGGCGGAGCTGGATCTCCGCCATCGGGCCGAGGATCATGCCGATGACGGCCGGCGCGACGGGCAGCCCGAAGCGGCGCATCGCGAACCCGAGCAGTCCCAGCACGAACAGCACGACCAGGTCCACCACGGTCCCGTTCAGGGCGTAGACGCCGAGGGCGGCGAACACCACGATCCCGGCGTACAGGTAGGGCCGGGGGATCCGCAGCACCCGCGCCCACAGCGGGGCGAGCGGCAGGTTCAGCACCAGCAGCATGGTGTTGCCGATGAACAGCGACGCGATCATGCCCCACACCAGCGCGGGGTTGTGGTCGAACAGCTGCGGACCGGGCTGCAGGCCGTACTGCTGGAAGGCGGCCAGCAGGATCGCGGCCGTCGCCGAGGTCGGCAGGCCGAGCGTCAGCAGCGGCACGAGCGTGCCCGCCGCGGAGGCGTTGTTGGCCGCCTCCGGCCCGGCCACGCCCTCGATCGCGCCCTTGCCGTACTCCTCGCGGGCGACGCCTCGGGCCAGGCGCTTCTCGGCGGCGTACGACAGGAAGGTGGGGATCTCCGCGCCGCCGCCCGGCAGCGCGCCGAACGGGAAGCCCAGCGCGGTGCCGCGCAGCCACGGCGCCCAGGAGCGGGCCCAGTCGGCGCGGCCCATCCAGGCCCGGCCCACGGGCACCACCTCGGGCGTGGAGTGACGCAGCCGCGAGGCCACGTACAGCGCCTCGCCGAGCGCGAACAGCCCGACCGCGACGATCACCACGTCGATGCCGTCGAGCAGTTGCGGGATGCCGAGCGTGAGCCGCGCCTGCCCGGTCTGCTGGTCGATGCCGATGAGCCCGATCACCAGGCCGAGCCCGAGCGAGGCGAGGCCGCGCACGAGCGAGCGCGACAGCACGGCCGACACGGCGGTGAACGCGAGGATCGCCAGCGCGAAGTAGTCCTCCGGCCCGAACGAGATGGCGAAGGCCACCACCGCGGGGGCGGCGACGACGAGCAGCGCGGTCGCGATCGTCCCGGCCACGAACGAGCCGATGGCGGCCGTGGCAAGGGCCTGGGCGGCCCGCCCGCGCCGGGCCATCTTGTTGCCCTCCAGCGCGGTGATCATAGACGACGACTCGCCGGGCGTGTTGAGCAGGATCGACGTGGTCGAGCCGCCGTACATGCCGCCGTAGTAGATGCCGGCGAACATGATGAACGCGCTGGCGGGCGGCACCGTGAACGTGATCGGCAGCAGCAGCGCCACGGTCATGGCCGGGCCGATGCCGGGCAGCACGCCGACGAGCGTGCCGAGCGTGACGCCGACCAGCGCGTACATGAGGTTGACCGGGGTCAGCGCGGCGCCGAACCCGTCGAGCAGGAGCTGGAGCGAGTCCACCTACAGCACCCCCTTCAGCCAGCCGCCCGGCAGCGTGACGCCGAGCCCTCTGACGAACAGCAGGTACGTGACGAGCCCGATGACCACACCGACGACCGCCGCGCGCACCTTGTGCTCGGCGCCGAGCGCCACGGACAGCCCGAAGAACAGCAGGGCCGAGCCGATGACCCACCCGACGACGTTGAGCACGGTGACGAACGCCAGGAAGATCCCGCTCACCAGCACGACGCTGCGCCAGTCCGCGGGCGCCCCGGCGTCGACGTCCTCGCTCTCCTCGGGGTCACCCTGGCCGCCGCGCAGCACGTCGGCCACGTAGAAGACGCCCACGACGATCATCGCGCCGCCGACCAGGGCCGGGAAGAACCGCGGGCCGAGACCGAGCTGCGAGGCCGCCGCCGACACGCCGAGCGTGCCGACGATGACGAACACGCCCAGCCCCAGCACCACGAGGGCCAGCACCAGCTCGGGCCGCCACCACCGGCGCGGCGCCTCCCCGGACGAGGGCTCACCGGAGGGGGCGCGCACGGGTGTGTCTGGGGAGGACATCAGGACACGAGCCCCATCTCGGCGATGATGCCCTTGACCCGGGCCTGCTCGGCGTTGAGGTAGCCGGCGAACTCCTGGCCCGTCTGGAACGAGTCGATCCAGCCGTTCTTGGCGACCGCGTCCTTCCACGCCTGCGAGTCGTGCATCTTGGTCACCAGGTCGGTCAGGGCCTGCTTGTCGCCGTCGCTGATCCCGCCGGGCGCCACGAAGCCGCGCCAGTTGGCCAGCTCGACGTCCAGGCCGCCCTCCTTGAGGGTGGGCGCGTCGAGGCCGGAGATCCGCTGTCCGGAGGTGATGCCGAGGGCGCGCAGCTTGCCGGACTTCACGTGCTCGGCGAACTCGCCGATGCCCGAGACGCCGATCGTGACCTTGCCGCCGAGCAGCGCGTTGAGCGCCTCACCGCCGCCGGAGTGGGCGATGTAGTTGACCTGCTTGGGGTCCACGCCCGCGGCCTTGGCCATGAGGCCGGCCACGATGTGGTCGGTGCCGCCGGCCGAGCCGCCGGCCACGGAGACCTTGGCCGGGTCCGCCTTCCAGGTCGCGACCAGGTCGGAGAGCTGCTTGAGCGGGGAGTCGGCCGGGACCACGACGATCTCGTACTCCTCGGTCAGCTTGGCGACGGGCGTCGTCTCGGCCAGCGTGACCTTGGACTTGTTCTGCTCGATCGCGCCGAGCATGACCAGGCCCATGGTCATCAGCAGGTTGCCGTTGCCCTTCTCGCCGGCGAGCTGGGACAGCCCGATGGTGCCGCCGGCGCCGGGGACGTTGTAGACCTCGACCCTGCGCTTGGGGTCGGCGGACTTGATCGCCTGCTCGGCGACGCGGGACGTCTGGTCCCAGCCGCCTCCGGGGGAGGCGGGCGCCATGATCCGAAGGGCGCTGGTGCCGCCGGAGGCGCTGCCGCCACCGGCGTTCTCTCCGCAGCCGGTCAGGGCCGTGACGGAGATCGCCGCCAGGGCGGCGAGTATACGCAGACGCATGAGAACTCCAAGGGGGGATTTCACGGTATGAAATCTGGATGGTGAAGTCCGTCCCAGGCAGAGTCGAGCTTTATCCGATAGTCGTCGTTTAGGTCTTTTTGGTCGCTACCCGCCTGTGACCTGCGGGTGTTTCCATGAGTCGGGTGAGACGGGTACGTGACGCGTCCCTGGGGACGCAGCTCTTCGTGCTCCAGATGGTGATCGTGCTGCTCGCCGTCGGGGGCACCGCCGGCGTGTGGGCCGAGCACACGCGCGACCAGCTCGACGCGCTGCACCAGCAGCGGGCGCTGGCCATCGCCCAGTCCGTGGCCGCGCTCCCGCAGGTGCGCGACGCCTTCGACCTCAAGAACCCCGAGACGGTGCTCCAGCCGCTCGCGGCCAGCGTCCAGCACTCCACCGGCGCCGACTACGTGGTGATCGCCAACCGCGAGCAGACCCGCTACGCCCACCCCAACACCGCGCTCATCGGCCGCAAGCTGTCCACCGACGGCACCGCCGTGCTCACCACGGGCCGAAGCTGGGTCGGCACCGAGACGGGCACCATCGGCACCACGGTGCGCGGCAAGGCGCCGGTCTTCGACGAGTACGGCGAGGTCATCGGCCTGGTGTCGGTGGGGGTGCTGGAGACCACGGTCACCGGCCAGCTCGCCGGCGCGCTGCCGCCGTTGCTGTGGACCGCGCTGGCCGTCCTGGTGGCGGGGCTCGCCCTGGCGGGGCTGATCACCGCGCGGGTGCGCAGGCAGACGTTCGGGCTGGAGCCCGCCGAGATCGCCGCGCTGCTGGAGCAGCGCGAGGGCGTCCTGCACGGCGTGAAGGAGGGCGTGCTCGCCCTCGACCTCACCGGCAGGGTGACGCTGGTCAACGACGCCGCCCGCGAGCTGCTCGGCGACGTGGGGCAGGACCTGGGGAGCATGCCGGTCTCCGACCGCATGCGCGACGTGCTCGGCGGCGCCGACCCCGGTGAGGACCGGATCGTGCTGCACGGCGACCGCGTGCTCGTGCTCAACCGCACCCCCGTGTCCGTACGCGGCCAGCACCGGGGCTGGGTGGTGACCCTGCGCGACCGCACCGAGCTGGTACGCCTGGCCCGCGAGCTGGACGACACCAGCAGCGCCACCGAGGCGCTGCGGGCCCAGGCGCACGAGTTCGCCAACCGCATGCACACGGTCGTCGGGCTGCTGGAGCTGGGAGAGCACGACGCCGCGATCGGCTTCATCACCCGAGGCACCGGCGCCGCCTACGCCGCCGACCTGCGCGAGCGGGTCCAGGAGCCGACGCTCGCGGCGCTGCTGCTGGCCAAGTCGGCCGAGGCGGGCGAGCGCGGAGCGCGGCTGGTGCTGTCCGACGACTCGGCGGTGCCCGAGGGGTCGCTCGGCGACCCGCGGGACGCCGTCCTGGTGGTCGGCAACCTGGTGGGCAACGCGATCGACGCGCTCGACGGAGCGCCCGGCACGATCGAGGTGTCGGTACGGGCCGACGCGGACGGTCTGCGGGTGCGGGTGGGCGACTCCGGCCCCGGCATCGCGCCGGACCTGGTGGAGGAGGTGTTCCGGGAGGGATTCACCACCAAGGCCGCCCACTCGGGGCCGCGCGGGCTGGGCCTGGCGCTGACCCGGCAGGCATGCCTGCGCAGGGGCGGCTGGGTCAAGGTGCGCAACGAGCGGGGCGCGGTCTTCACGGCCCTGCTGCCGTCCCAGGTGGAGGCGGTGGCGCGATGACACGCGGCGGCGATGACCGGCGGGACGCCGGCACGGCCGGGACCGGCGACGACGGGGCGGAGCTGCGCGTGCTGGTCGTGGACGACGACTTCATGGTGGCGCGCATCCACAGCGGCTACGTGGCGCGGATCCCCGGCTTCCGGGTGGTCGCGACCGCGCACACCGGCGCGGACGCGCTGGCCGAGGCCGCCCGGCACCGGCCCGACCTCGTCCTGCTCGACATCTACCTGCCCGACATGTCCGGCCTGGACGTGCTCAAGGACCTGCGCGACACCGACGCGCTGGTGATCAGCGCCGCCCGCGACGTGCCGACCGTCAAGGAGTCCATGCGCCGCGGCGCGGTCAACTACCTGATCAAGCCGTTCACCGCGGACGCCCTGGCCGAGCGGCTCCGGCAGTACGCCGAGACCCGCAGGCGGCTCACCTCCATCGGCCCCGAGGCGCGGCAGGACGACGTGGACCGGCTCTTCGGCACGCCGACCTCGGCCGCGTCCCTGCCCAAGGGCCTGTCGCCGGCCACCTGCGCCCTGGTCGCCGAGACATTGCGCGAGGCGGGCGGCGACCTGTCGGCGGCCGAGGCCGCCGAGCTGGCGGGCCTGTCGCGGGTCAGCGCCCGTCGTTACCTGGAGTTCCTGTGCGCGGAGGGCCGGGCCGAGCTGAGACCCCGGTACGGCAGCGCCGGTCGCCCCGAACATCGCTACCAGTGGAGAGGATGACACCCTTCCGTAGCCGTATTCCGCGACATATCCCCATGCTCGTGCCTTACTGTTGCCTGAAGATGTGGCTGCGGAGCGGGAGGAGATTGAGGCGTGCGTAACGCCGGGCCGATCGACTCGCCGACCGATCCCTTCTCGTCGGTGCCCCTGCCCAGTTCGGGCACCACGAGCAGGAAACCGCGGATCGAGGGCCTGCCCCCCGGAGTGTCCCGGGACATCTTCGGCCCCACCGGACCGCCCGTGCCGCCGGAGCCCCGCACCGCGCCGGCCCCCGGACCTGGCGGCCCCGCGAACGGCTCGCCGGACGGCGCCCCCAACGGCGACGGCACCCCCGGCGGCAAGAGCGCGCTGCCACCGATGGCGGCCCCCGTGCAGCCGTGGCCGGTGAGCCGTACCCGGGTGGACCCGCCGCGCGGCCCCGTCTTCGGCATGCCCGAGCTGCCGGAACAGCCCGAGCGCCCACCCTCCCTCCTCGACCCCGAGCCGCCCCGCCGCGGCCGCCTGCTGCCCGCCCTCCTGCTGGTCGTCGTGGCGCTGGCCGTGCTCGCGTACCTGGTGCCCGCCGTGCTGATGTCGGGCTCCGTCTTACGCGGCACCCGGGTCGGCGGCGTGGACATCGGCGGCCTGACCGTCACCCAGGCGGCCGACAGGCTCCGCGACCGGCTGGCCGTCAAGCTCAACAAGCCCGTCACCGTGGACATCGGCGGCCAGAAGGAGATCATCCAGGCCGACGAGGCCGGGCTGGAGCTCGACGTGGTCGGCACGATCGGCCAGGCGCGCAGCGGCTTCCCCAGCCCCGTCGACGTGTGGCGGGGCCTGACCGGGACCGTCGACCTGGAGCCGAAGGTCACCATCGACGTCGCCCAGCTCACCCGGACCGTCGAGGGGCTCGCCGAGAGCCACGACAAGGTGCCGCGCGAGGGCCGGGTCACCTTCGACGGGCTGCGGCCGGTCGCGACGGAGCCGCGCGACGGCGTGCTCCTCGACCGGGACGACGCGGTCCGCGCCATCGACGCCGCCTTCCGCGCCGGCCGCGAGCTGGCCCCCCTCACCCTGCGGCCCGCCAAGCCCGAGAGCACCCCCGAGACCGTCGCCAAGGCCAAGGCCCTGGCCGAGCAGGCCGTCGCGGCCCCCATCACCCTCGCCCTGAACGGCAGGCAGGCCCAGATCCCGCCCGCGATGATCGCCGCCAACCTCACCTTCGCCGTCGGCGAGGACTCCGAGGACGGCGAGCTGACCCCCCGCTTCGACGCCGAGAAGGCCCTCGCCACCGTGGAGAGCGGCCTCATCGACGAGGCGCAGGCGCCCCGCGACGCCACCTACGACATCGTGAACGGCAAGCCCGTCCTCGTCCCGGCCCGCACCGGCAGGGGAGTGGACCCCGACCGCCTCGCCGCCGACGTGGCCCGGGTCGTCGCCGGACAGGGCAGCCGCGTCGTCCCGGTGAAGCTCGCCACGGTCAAGCCCGAGGTGGCGACGAGCCAGGTGAGCGGCCTCGGCATCAAGGAGAACGTCGGCGAGTTCACCACCACGTTCGAGTGCTGCCAGCCCCGGGCCACCAACATCCAGCGGATGGCCGCCCAGCTCGACGGCCGCGTGGTCCGGCCGGGCCAGACGTTCTCGCTGAACGACGCCACGGGGGAGCGCACCCGCGAGGGCGGCTACGTGGAGGCGGGACAGATCGTCGGCGGCCGGCTCGTCAACATCGTCGGCGGCGGCGTCTCCCAGTTCGCCACGACCCTCTACAACGCGGCGTACTTCGCCGGGTTCGAGGACGTCGAGCGCACGCCGATGGACTACTACGCCGTGCGGTACCCCGCCGGCCGCGACGCGGCGCTGCTCTACCCGGACCGGGACCTGAAGTGGCGCAACGACTCCGACCACGGGGTGCTCATCAAGACCGCCACGACGGGCACGTCCGTCACGGTCACGCTGTGGAGCACCCGGCGCTACGACAAGATCCAGGCGATCGAGTCGGAGAAGCGGGACTTCACCCCGTTCCGCACCCAGACCAGCAGCGACCCGGCGTGCGTGCCGACCGCCGGCGTGCAGGGCTTCACGGTCGACGTCACGCGGGTGTTCTTCAAGGACGGCAAAGAGGTCAAGCGCGACCGCAAGCAGACCACCAAGTACCGCCCCCAGGCCCAGGTGATCTGCGCCGCCGAGTGACGGGACCCGCCCGGCTCTACGGGATGCGGAGCGGCACCGACAGGATGCGGTCGTCGCCCCGCCGGGGCGAGCCGCGCCCGTCCTTGTTGCTGGTCGACACCCACAGCGCTCCACCGGGGGCCGCCGCCACCCCGCGCAGCCGGCCGTACCTGTCCGTGAAGCGGGCCACCGGCCGCCCCACCGAGCCGTCGGCGCCCAGCGGCACCTGCCAGAGCCGCTGCCCGCGCAGCGCGCCCATCCACAGCGACCCGCCGGCGTAGGCCAGGCCCGACGGCGAGGCGTCGGAGGTGGGCCAGACCAGCACCGGATTGGTGAAGCGCGGGTCGTCGCCGCGGCCCTCCACCTCCGGCCAGCCGTAGTTGGCGCCCGGCTTGACGAGGTTGAGCTCGTCCCAGGTGTTCTGCCCGAACTCCGAGGCGTACAGACGGCCCGAGGGGTCCCAGGCGAGCCCCTGCACGTTGCGGTGGCCGAGGCTGTACACGAGCGTGCCGAACGGGTTGCCCGGCGCGGGCGCGCCGTCCGTGGTCATGCGCAGGATCTTGCCGCCGAGGGAGTCGCGCCGCTGGGCGAGGCCGCGGTCGCCGGTCTCGCCCGTGGTGGCGTACAGGTAGCCGTCGGGGCCGAACGCGAGCCGGCCGCCGTTGTGGATGACGCCCTTCGGGATGCCCTGGACGATCACCTTCGGCTCGCTCAGCCGGCCGCCGGCGAAGCGGTAGCGGACGATCCGGTTGTCCTGGGCCGCGGTGTAGTACAGGAACACCTGCTCGCCCTTCACCGCCACACCCATCAGCCCGCCCTCGCCGTCGGGCTCCACGCCCTGCACGGTGGCCACCTCGGTGACGCGGCCCTGCGGCGTGACCCGCACCAGCCGCGCCGAGTCCCGCTCGGTGACCAGGGCGTCGCCGCCCGGCAGGAACGCCATCCCCCACGGCACCGCCAGGTCGCGGGCGACCGTGCGCGGCCCGCCCGGCACGGCCGCGTCGCCCGGCGGGGAGGCGGCCCCCGACGGCGCTGCCACGCCGGACTCCGCCGCCACGCCCGCCGCCCCGCCCGTGCCCGAGCACGCTCCTACGGCCGCCGCCAGGCCCGCCACCAGAAGGATCTTCCTGAGCTTCCTCATGTGGTTCATACTTCCCCCCGGGTCGTAAGGTTCTCGGCATGAGGATCTGGGTTCCTTCCGACGCGGTGGCCGATGTCCTGTCCGACCTGCCCGGCGTGGAGTGCGCCGTGTTCGACGGCTCGGGACCGCTGCCGGAGGGCGTCGAGGAGGTCGAGGTCTGGATCCCGCCGCTCGTCACGGTGGCCGACGTGCCGGGGATCCTGGCGCGGATGACGTCCCTGCGCCTGCTGCAGACGGTGACCGCCGGCGTGGAGCCGTACCGGCCGCACGTGCCGGAGGGCGCGGTGCTGTGCAACGCGCGCGGCGTCCACGACGCGGGCACGGCCGAGTGGGCGGTCGGCGCGATGATCGCGGTGCTGCGCGAGTTCCCCGGGTTCGTGGACGCGCAGCGACGCGGCGAGTGGACCTACCACCACACGGGCGTGCTGGCCGACGCGACCGTGCTGATCGTCGGCTACGGCTCCATCGGCGCCGCCCTGGAGCGGCGCCTCGACGGCTTCGAGGTGGACGTCGTCCGCGTGGCCCGCACCGCCCGCGACGGCGCCCGGGGCAGGGTCCACGGCATGGACGAGCTGCCCGCCCTGCTCCCCGAGGCGGACGTGGTCGTCCTGCTCGTGCCCGCCACCCCCGATACGGCGGGCATGGTCGACCCGGCGTTCCTGGCCCGGATGAAGGACGGCGCCGTGCTGGTCAACGCGGCCCGCGGCGGGGTCGTCGACACCGACGCGCTGGTGGCCGAGCTGAAGACCGGGCGGCTGCGCGCCGCGCTCGACGTGACCGCGCCGGAGCCGCTGCCCGCCGGCCATCCCCTGTGGAGCGCTCCCGGCGTGCTGATCACCCCGCACGTCGCGGGCAGCACCCCCGCCTCCGGGCGGCGGCTGCTGCGCCTGCTCCGCTCCCAGCTCCTGCGTCATCTCGCAGGTGAGCCCCTCAACAACGTCATCACCGACGCGTACTGAGAGGAATCCGGAAAGTGGCTGCACCGTGACCTTCGGTGCGTACGGTTGCTTCTACCTAAGATTCCTGACTCACTGTCAAGTAAGTTCTCGGAGCAGATTGGTCCGCGCGGTTATCAGATCGGTGACGACATCGGCGTTGTCACCACCCGGGCCCGCGCGAGCGCACACACTGGCGATGTGGCCGGCGGCCTTCGGCGGTCACTGAGCGAGTTCGAGACGGGATGGGCGACGACTGTGATCCGCTGGCGTGATCCACGTGCACCGCTGACCGCCGCCGCGGCGACCGGTGCCGCTGGGTTCGCGGCTGCGCTCCTTGCGGGCGGTCCGGCCTCGGTGACCGGCGCGGTCGCCGGTGTCCTCGCGGCGCTGCTCGCCGCCGTCTCCCTGCTCACCACCTCGGCACGGCTGAACGACCACCGCCTCGCGGCGACGGGCACCCGCTGGATGGGCGGCGGCGCCGTCGTCTGGGCCGGGGGCGTGGCCCTGCGTCCGGTCGCCGAGAACACCGGCCTCATGGTGAGCTTCGCGGACCTGCTGGTCCTGCTCGGCACCGTCCTGCTGGCCGGCGGCGCGCTCATCGCGAGCGGCCGCTCCCTGCCGGGGACCGTCGTGTTACGGCTCGTCACGGACTCCTACCTGTGCGCCGTCTCGCTGTTCCTGATCGGCTGGGTGGTCGCCCTGCGCAGGGTGTACGAGCAGGCCGATCCCGCGACGTTCACCTTCACCATGCTCCCCCCGATGCTGGCGCTGCTCGTGACCTGCGCCGCGGTGCCGTCGGCGTTCAGGGGCCGGTCGGCGCCGCTGGCGGCGGCCGGGGTGGGGGTGCTGGCCACGACCACGGTCGCCGGGATCGCCGAGGCCGTCGCCCGGCTGACCGACGCCGCGCCGCCCCTGTGGAGCGTCATGCCGGCGCCCATGGCGTTCCTGCTGCTGGCCGCCGTGCCCTGGGCCGCGCGCGAGCAGGACCCGCCGCCCGCCGGCGCGTCCTTCGGCAACGTGATCGCGCTCGTGCCGCTCGTGCTCGTCGGCGTGGCCACCTGCACGCTGCTCGCCCACCTGGCGGGCGCGCGCCAGCTCGCGCCCGTGACCGGCGTCGTGGTGCTCGCCGGCTCCGCCGTCCTGCTGCTGCTCTTCCGCGTGTTCGTGCTGTCGGGCGCCAACGGCCGGCTGCGCCGCCTGGCCGCCCTGGGCGACCGCCAGCTGCGCGAGCTGGCCGAGAGCACCGGCGACGTGGTGCTGGTCTGCGACTACGAGGGCATCGTGCGGGAGATCGGCGCCGGCGTCGAGGTCACCTACGGTTACCGCCCCGACGAGCTGGTGGGCGGCACGATCTTCGAGTACATCCACCCCGAGGACGTCCCCGGCATCCAGGCGGCGCTGCGCGCGATGGGCCTCGACGACGACGGCGCGAGCCCCGGCGCCTGCCTCATCGCCTGCCGGGTACGGGCCGCCGACGGCACCTGGCGGCCCACCGAGTCGGTCGCCACCCGCCACGTGGGCGGCGAGGACCTGCTGCTCGTCACCACCCGCGACGTGAGCGACGAGGAGGCCCTGCGCAACCGGGTCGCCCACCTGACCTTCCACGACGGCGTCACCGGGCTGCCCAACCGCGCCTACTTCGAGGAGCGCACCCGGGAGGTGCTCTCCGGGCGCGCCGGCCAGGTCGCGGTCATCTTCCTCGACCTCGACGGGTTCACCTCGGTCAACGACTCCGTGGGCCACGCCAGCGGCGACTACCTGCTCGGTCAGGCCGCCCGGCGGCTGCGCGGCGCCGTACGGGCCGACGACACGCTCGCCCGGTGGGGTGGCGACGAGTTCGCGGTGCTCGTGGAGACCGGGGGAGAGGCGCAGCTCGCCGTCGACCTGGCCGAGCGGCTGCTGCGGGAGGTCTCCCAGGAGCCGTTCCGGGTGGCCGACCGCGACGTGGCGCTGACCGCCAGCGTGGGCGTCGCCTTCGCCGAGGACGAGATGCCCTCCGGCGACCTGATCCGCAACGCCGACGTGGCGATGGCGCGGGCCAAGGAGCTGGGCGGGCGCCGGGTCGAGGTGTTCGCCGCGCAGATGCACACCGACGTGGTGCGCCGGCTGGAGCTGGCCGCCGACCTCCAGCGGGCGCTCATCGAGCAGCAGTTCGCGATCGAGTACCAGCCGGTCGTCGACCTCGCCACCTCCCGCGTGACCGCCGTCGAGGCGCTGGTGCGCTGGTGGCGCGGCTCGGTGTTCGTGCCGCCCGAGCAGTTCCTCGGCCCCGCCGAGGACACCGGGCTGATCGTGCCGCTGAGCGAGTGGATCCTGCGCGAGGCGTGCCGCGAGGTGGCCGCCTGGCGGGCCTCCTCCTGGGACATCGGCCTGTCGGTCAACCTGTCGGCCCGGCAGATCACCGCGCCGCGCTTCGTGGAGACCGTCGAGGAGGCGCTGACCGAGAGCGGGCTGCCCGCCTCGGCGCTCACCCTCGAAGTCATCGAGGAGATGCTCGTCGAGGACGCCGACGAGACCATCCGGCGCCTGTCGGAGCTGCGCGCCCTCGGCGTGCGCCTGGCGATCGACGACTTCGGCACCGGGTACGCGTCGCTGGCGTTCCTCCGGCAGCTCCCGGTGGACATGATCAAGATCGACCCGTCCTTCGTGTCCGGCCTGGGCCGCGACGACACGCTCACCCTGCTCACCCGGACCATCGTCCGGCTCGGCCACGACCTCGGCCTCATCGTGGTGGCCGAGGGCATCGAGCGGCCGGAGCAGCTCGAACTGCTGCGTGAGATGGGCTGCACCCGTGGCCAGGGCTTCCTCGTGGCCAGGCCGATGGCCGCCCGCGGAGTGGACTCGCTGATGAGGACCAGTCTCACTGTTTGAGACACGCGTCCCATCAAGTTGACATGAACCCGCGATGGGCGGCTATGGTGAGGCCATGCTTCGCATGCAGATCCTCGTAGTACTTCGCCGGCGCGCAGGCCGTTAGCGAAGCACGACGACCTGCGCGCCGCCCCTTGGTCCCGCCTGACGGTGGGGCAGGGGCATTTTTTATGTCCTCAAGAGACAGCCACGCAAGGAACGAGCCGATGACCGAACGGATGACAGGTGCACAGGCCCTCGTCAGGGCTCTGGAGCACGTCGGAGTCGACACCGTGTTCGGGATCCCGGGCGGCGCCATCCTCCCGGCCTACGATCCCCTCTACGACTCGACCAAGGTCCGGCACGTGCTCGTACGGCACGAGCAGGGCGCCGGTCACGCCGCCGAGGGCTACGCCCAGGCGACCGGCCGCGTCGGCGTCTGCATGGCGACCAGCGGCCCCGGCGCCACCAACCTGGTGACCCCGCTGGCCGACGCCTACATGGACTCCGTGCCGATCGTGGCGATCACCGGGCAGGTGGCCAGCAAGGCGATCGGGACCGACGCCTTCCAGGAGGCCGACATCTCCGGCATCACGATGCCGATCACCAAGCACAACTTCCTGGTGACCGACCCGGCCGAGATCGGCCGCACGATCATGGAGGCGTTCCACATCGCCTCCACCGGCCGTCCCGGACCCGTGCTGGTGGACATCTCCAAGGACGCCCTGCAGGCCGAGACCACCTTCTCGTGGCCGCCGGTCATGCAGCTGCCCGGCTACCGTCCCGTCACCCGTCCCCACTCCAAGCAGATCCGCGAGGCCGCCAAGCTGATCGCCGAGGCCCGGCGTCCGGTGCTGTACGTGGGCGGCGGCGTCCACAAGGCGGGGGCCGCTGCCGAGCTGCGCCGGCTGGCCGAGCTGACCGAGATCCCCGTGGTGACCACGCTGATGGCGCGCGGCACGTTCCCCGACAGCCACCCGCAGCACATGGGCATGCCCGGCATGCACGGCACCGTGGCCGCGGTGGGCGCGCTGCAGAAGTCGGACCTGATCATCGGCCTCGGTGTGCGCTTCGACGACCGGGTGACCGGTGACCTGGCGTCGTTCGCACCCGACGCCAAGGTGGTCCACGCCGACATCGACCCGGCCGAGATCTCCAAGAACCGCCACGCCGACGTCCCGATCGTCGGCGACTGCAAGGAGGTCATCGGCGACCTCGTCGCCGCCATCGAGGCGTCCGGCCAGCAGGGCGACTACGCCGCCTGGTGGGCGCTGCTCAACGGCTACAAGAAGACCTACCCGCTGGGCTACGACGAGTACGAGGACGGCTCGCTGGCGCCGCAGTACGTCATCGAGCGGCTGAGCGCGATCGTCGGGCCCGACGCCTTCTACGTGGCGGGTGTCGGCCAGCACCAGATGTGGGCCTCGCAGTTCGTCCAGTACGAGAACCCGGGGACGTTCATCAACTCGGGCGGCGCCGGCACGATGGGCTTCGCCGTCCCGGCGGCGATGGGCGCCAAGATGGGCCGGCCCGACGCCACGGTGTGGGCCATCGACGGCGACGGCTGCTTCCAGATGACCAACCAGGAGCTCGCCACCTGCGCCCTGGAAGGCGTCCCGATCAAGATCGCCGTCATCAACAACGGCAACCTGGGCATGGTCCGCCAGTGGCAGACCCTGTTCTACGACAAGCGCTACTCCAACACCGACCTGCAGTCCGTCCGCCGCATCCCGGACTTCGTCAAGCTGGCGGAGGCCTATGGTTGTGTGGGGCTGCGGTGTGAGCGGCCCGAGGACGTCGATGCCATCATCGAGAAGGCCATGGAGATCAACGACGTGCCCGTCGTGATCGACTTCGTCGTCCACGCGGACGCGATGGTGTGGCCGATGGTGGCGGCCGGCACCAGCAACGACGACATCAAGATCGCCCGTGACATGGCGCCGACGTGGGAGAACGAGGATGAGTAGGAGCGAACCCGACGCACTGAGCGGAGTGGTCGCGACGCAGGAGCGCCCGCGGAGCGAAGGAGGAGCGGTGAGCGACCAATGAGCAGGCACACGTTGTCCGTGCTTGTGGAGAACAAGCCCGGCGTCCTGGCCAGGGTGTCGGCGCTGTTCAGCCGACGGGGGTTCAACATCGACTCGCTGGCCGTCGGCCAGACGGAGCACGACGACATCTCCCGCATGACCATCGTGGTCAACGTGGAGGAGCTCCCGCTGGAGCAGGTCACCAAGCAGCTCAACAAGCTGGTGAACGTGCTCAAGATCGTCGAGCTCGACCCGGCCCAGTGCGTCCAGCGCGAGCTGATGCTGATCAAGGTCAAGGCCGACGCCGACAACCGCTCCTCCGTGCTGGAGCTCGTCCAGCTCTTCCGCGCCCGCTGCGTCGACGTGTCGGCCGACGCCGTGACCATCGAGGTCACCGGCACCACCGACAAGCTCGAGGCCTTCGTCAGGGTGCTTGAGCCGTTCGGCATCAAGGAGCTCGTCCAGTCGGGCATGGTGGCCATCGGCCGCGGAGCCCGTTCCATCACCGACCGGTCCCTCAGGGCACTGGACCGTACCGCCTGAAAGGTTTTATGCAAGTGACCGAGATCTTCTACGACGACCAGGCCGACCTCTCGATCATCCAGGGGCGTCACGTGGCCGTGCTGGGGTACGGCAGCCAGGGCCACGCCCACGCGCTCTCCCTGCGTGACTCGGGCGTCGACGTGCGCGTCGGCCTTCCCGAGGGCTCCAAGAGCCGCGAGAAGGCGGAGAACGACGGCCTGCGCGTCCTCACCCCGTCCGAGGCCGTCGAAGAGGCCAACCTGACGATGATCCTGGCGCCGGACCACATCCAGCGCCACCTGTACGCCGAGCACGTCGCGCCCAACCTCGTCGAGGGTGACGCGCTGTTCTTCGGCCACGGCCTGAACATCCGCTACGGCCTCATCGAGGCCCCCGAGGGCGTCGACGTGTGCATGGTGGCCCCCAAGGGCCCCGGCCACCTCGTGCGCCGCCAGTTCGAGGCGGGGCGCGGCGTGCCGTGTCTCGTCGCCGTCGAGAAGGACGCCTCCGGCAAGGCGCTCGACCTCGCCCTGTCGTACGCCAAGGGCATCGGCGGCACCCGCGCCGGCGCGCTGAAGACGACCTTCACCGAGGAGACCGAGACCGACCTGTTCGGCGAGCAGGCCGTGCTGTGCGGCGGCGTGTCCGAGCTGATCAAGGCGGGCTTCGAGACGTTGATCGAGGCCGGCTACCAGCCGGAGGTCGCCTACTTCGAGTGCCTGCACGAGATGAAGCTCATCGTCGACCTCATGTACGAGGGCGGCATCTCGAAGATGTACTGGTCGGTGTCCGACACCGCCGAGTACGGCGGCTACACCCGCGGCCCGCGCGTCATCACCGACGAGACCCGTCAGGAGATGCGCCGCATCCTCGGTGAGATCCAGGACGGCACGTTCGCCCGGCAGCTCGTCGAGGAGTTCGACGGCGGCCAGAAGGACTTCTCGCGCTACCGCGAGGAGCTGGCGGACAACCCGATCGAGAAGACGGGCGCCAAGCTGCGCCCGATGATGAGCTGGCTCAAGGCCTGACATCAGGGACGCCGGCGCGGGACGCACCCCGCGCCGGCGGGCTCTCAGGAGGCGGGGACGTCCACGGGGACGAACGACGCCTCGAAGGAGTTGCGGGCGATCCGGTCGAGCTGGTCGTCCGTCATGCCCAGCTCGTCACGCAGCGCCCGGTAGTTGTCCTCCACGTACCCGCCGAAGTAGGCCGGGTCGTCGGAGTTGACCGTCACCAGCAGTCCCTCGTCCAGCATCGCGGGCAGGATGTGGTCGCGCAGCGTGGGCACGACCCGCAGCCGCACGTTCGACAGCGGGCACACCGTGAGCGGGATCCGCTCCTCACGCAGCCGCGCCACCAGCTTCGGGTCCTCCATCGCGCGGATGCCGTGGTCGACGCGCTCGACCTTGAGGACGTCCAGCGCCTCCCACACGTAGTCGGGGCCACCCTCCTCCCCGGCGTGCGCGACGCGCCGCAGCCCCTCGCCGGCGGCGATGTCGAACACGCGCCGGAACAGCGACGGCGGATGGCCCACCTCCGCCGAGTCCAGCCCCACGCCGATGAACCGCTCCCGGTACGGCAGCGCCGCGCGCAGCACGGTCTCGGCCTCCTCGGCGCCCCGGTCGCGCAGGAAGCACAGGATGAGGGCGGTGGACACGGGGCTTTCGTCGAACGCCGCGGACAGCCCGGAGAAGACCGCCTCCAGCGGGACGCCGCGCGTCAGGTGCGCCTGCGGGTCGAAGAAGATCTCCGCGTGCCGTACGCCCTGCTGCTCGGCGCGGCGCAGGTAGGCGGCGGCGAGGTCGTGGAAGTCCTGGTCGGTGCGGAGCACCGCGAGGTTGTCGTAGTAGACGTCCAGGAACGACTGGAGGTCGGCGAAGTCGTACCGGGAGCGGATCTCCTCGGTGTCGAAGGTGGGCAGCTCGACGCCGTTGCGCCGGGCGAGCTCGACGACGAGCTCCGGCTCCAGAGTGCCTTCGATGTGCAGGTGGAGTTCCGCTTTGGGGCGCATGGGACCGAGTAAACCGGACCGGGGGCCGTCGCGGTATCGTGCGAACCTCTGAACTGTTGCCCCCTGACCTGGCATAACATCAAATTTCGGGAAATCGGGGGTGTTGCATGAGGCTGGCGGACCTGCCGGCGCGTGACGACATGAGCCTCACCGTCGTGACCGGCCACGACGCGCTCGACCGGGAGGTGCGGCGGGCCTACCCGACCGACCTCCCCGACCCGCGACGCTACCTGCGCTCCGGCGACCTCGTGCTCACCAGCGGCGTCTGGTACGGCGAGCCGTCCGACTGCGACACCTTCGCCGACGCGCTGTGGGCCTGCGACGTGGCGGGGCTGGTCGTGGGGCTCATCGTGCTCGGCGAGCTGCCCGAGGCACTGGTACGGGCCTGCGAGCGGCGCGGGCTGCCGCTGCTGCTGGCCGCGCCGGACCAGTCGTTCGGGGCGATCACCGAGGCGGTCAGCGCGGAGGGGTTCGCCGCCGAGCAGCACAGGGCCGAGCGGGCCCGCGCGCAGACGCTGCTCGACGTGCTGGGGACGCAGCAGCTCGCGCCCGGTGAGGTCTCGGCCCACCTGCGGCTGCTGGGCGCCGACCCCGGGCTGCCGACCACCGCCATGGTGGTGAGCGCACGGGTCGCCGGACACGACCTGCCGGCCATGCTGCACGAGGGCCTGGCCAGGAAGGGGCGGCACCTGGTCGTCGGCGGGCGGCCGGACGAGGCGGTGGTGCTGGTCAACGGCCGCGCGACGCGCAAGAGCCTGACCGAGGAGCTGCGTGCCCTAGCCGCCGCGCGGCCCGGACTGCGGATCGCGGCCGGGATCAGCGAGGCGGCCACCAGCGTGTCCCAGCTCGGTGAGGCGCTGGAGACGGCGCGGCGCGGCATGGAGTCGGCGCTCGACGGCGAGGGACCTGTCTCGGTGATGTCCGTGGCCGACGTCGCGAGCTTCGACCTGCTGCTCGCGGGACTGCCCGGCGGGGTGCGGCGCACGTTCCGCGAGCACGTGCTCGGGCCGGTGGAGGAGTACGACGCGCGGCACGGCTCGGAGCTGATGCGCACGCTGGACGTGTTCCTGGAGACGTGCGGGTCGTGGCAGCGGGCCGCGGACGAGCTGTACGTGCACGTCAACACGTTGCGCTACCGGATGCAGCGGATCGAGGAGCTGACCGGGCGACGCATGTCGTCGATGCGTGACCGCACGGACCTGTACCTGGCGCTCAGGTCCGTGACGTCACGGCCGAGGGCCGGGGAGGGCGCCCGCGACGAGCCGGCCCCGTGACACCACGGCCACGATGTTCTCGGTGGCCAGGTCCTCGATGCGCTCCCACGGGCGGCCGCGCAGCACGACCAGGTCGGCCCCCAGCCCCGGCGCGATCCGGCCGACCGGCGCGCCGATCGCGTCGGCCGCGTCGGAGGTGGCCGCGCGCAGCGCCGACTCGGCGTCCATGCCGAGCACCTCGGTCATCCGCACGACCTCGGCGAGCTGGTCGCCGAACTGCACGTGGTGCCCGTTGGCGTCGGTGCCGAGCACGAACCGCACGCCGAGCCGGGCGGCCTCGGCGAGCAGCACGTCCCGTCTGGCCACCAGCTCGGCGGCCTTGGCCATGGCCTCGGGCGTCACCGGGACGCGGCCGGCGGCGATGGCCTCGTTGATCAGCAGCGTGGGCGCGACCGGGGTGCGGCGCGCGGCCAGTGTCTCGGCCAGGTCGCGGCTCATCAGCGTGCCGTGCTCGATCGAGTCGACGCCCTCCTCGGCGGCGACGCGGATGCCGTCCTCGGAGTGCGCGTGCGAGGCGACGAGCATGCCGAGCGCGTGCGCCTCGTCGACGACGGCCCGGATCTCCTCGCGCGTGTAGTTGCGCCAGGCGTTCTTGTCGCCGATCGACAGCACGCCGCCGCTGGTGGTGAGCTTGATGCCGTCCATCCCGGCCCGTGCCCAGGTGCGTACGAGCTTGCGGCACTCGTCGGGGCCGTCGGCCGTGGGCTTGCGCTGCGGGAACGCCGGGGGCACGAACAGGTCGTTGTGGCCGGCCGTCATGCCGACGACGCCGTGGACCTGGACGCGCGGGCCGGGCAGCACGCCGGTGTCGAACGCGCGGCGCAGCGCGATCTGCGCCTCGTCGCCGGCCAGGTCGCGCAGCGTCGTGACGCCGTTGCGCATGGCTCGCTGGGCGTGGGCGGCGCCGTGCAGCACCTGCTCGTCGCGGGTGGTGACGAGCGGCCAGGTCGCGAAGTCGGGCGGCGGCCGGTGCGGGCCCGCGTACCCGACGAGGTGGACGTGCGTGTCGACCAGGCCCGGGATGACGCACAGGTCGTCGTGCCGCTGAGCGGCGGGCCGTATCTCGCCGATGCGGTCGGGCTCCCAGTCGATGTCCACCGGGCCGCGCGCCTCGGTGCCGTCCCAGAGCAGGATTCCGTCAAGTCTCATTCTCGTCCCAGCCTCGTCTCCTCGCCGACGCTACCGGAGCCCTTCAGCGGCTGGAGGGATCTACGGACCTGCCCGGACGCTCTCGTAGGGACCTACAGGGCACGGCACCGGGCGCGGAGCGGTTTCCCCTGCGTGCACGGCCGGGGCGGTCTGCAGCGGTCAATGAGGGCCCGACGCACCACCGGATGACCGAAATTCCGTCACATGATGGTAATAATCGATGTATACCGTCCTGACCTGCGGATTCACCCGCCGCACCTCCCTCGCTCCAAGGAGAATCATGGCTCCCCTCGACCGTCGCGCGTTCCTGCGGACGACCGGTCTGGCCGGGTTGGCGCTCGGTCTGGCCGCCTGTGGCGACAACTCCGCCTCCACCGGCGGCGGTGGCGGCGAGGGTGGTCTCGGCTCGGTGAAGCTCCAGCTCTCGTGGAAGAAGAACGTCGAGTTCGCCGGCGAGTACTTCGCCGACAGCAAGGGCTACTTCAAGGCGGCCGGGTTCTCCCAGGTCGAGCTGCTGTCCGGTGGCGGCTCCGGCACCTCGGTCGAGTCGGGCCTGACCACCGGCCGGTGCTGGATCGGGCTCTCGGCCCCCACCATCACCGCGCCCGCCGTCCTCCAGGGCGCCCCCCTGAAGATCGTCGGCGCGACGTTCCAGAAGAACCCGTTCGCGGTCGTCTCCCTGTCCAAGAACCCCATCGAGGACCCCAAGGCGCTGGTCGGCAAGAGGATCGGCGTCCAGGACTCCAACGAGCTGGTCTGGAACGCGCTGCTCAAGGCCAACGGCATCGACCCGGCGAGTGTGACCCGCGTGCCGTTCCAGTCCGACCCCTCGATGCTCACCTCCGGCCAGCTCGACGGCTACGTCGGCTTCGTCACCAGCGGCCCCGTACGGCTGAAGATGCAGGGCGTGGACGCCGCCCACCTGCTGTTCGCCGACCACGGCCTGCCGCTCGTCGCCGAGACGTTCACCGTCACCCAGCAGACCATCGACACTGAGCGCGACAAGCTCAAGGCGTTCCTCACCGCGGAGATCAAGGGCTGGAAGGACGCCGTCGCCGACCCCGCCAAGTCCGCCGAGATGGCCGCCAAGACCTACGGCAAGGACCTCAACCTCGACGTCGCCGAGCAGACCGAGGAGGCCAAGATGCAGAACGAGCTGGTCGTCACCCCCGACGCCAAGGCCAACGGGCTGTTCACGATGACCCCCGAGCTGATCGAGCAGAACATCGCCTCGCTCGGCAAGGCCGGGCTCGCCGTCAAGGCCGAGCAGCTGTTCGACCTGACGATCCTGGACGAGGTCTACAAGGCCGACCCGAGCCTGAAGCTCTCATGACCGGAATCGCGATCTCGGGGCTGAGCAAGACGTTCGCCAAGGGCCTGACCGCCGTCGACGACGTCGACCTGAGCACGCCCAGGGGCTCGTTCCTGTCGCTGCTCGGCCCGTCCGGGTGCGGCAAGTCCACGGTGCTGCGCATCCTGGCCGGTCTGGAGAGGCCCACGACCGGGGAGATCCGCGTGAACGGCGAGACGCCCGAGGAGCTGCGCCGCGGCCACCACCTCGGCATCGCCTTCCAGGACTCGGCGCTGCTGCCGTGGCGCAGCGTCACCGCCAACATCCGGCTGCCCCTGGAGGTCGCCGGGATCCGGCCCGAGCCCGGGGCCGTCGAGGACCTGGTCAAGCTGGTCGGGCTCGAAGGCTTCGAGAAGGCCCGGCCGGCCGAGCTGTCCGGCGGCATGCGCCAGCGCGTGTCCATCGCCCGCGCCCTCGTGGTCAAGCCCAGCGTGCTGCTGCTCGACGAGCCGTTCGGCGCGCTGGACGACATGACCCGGCAGCGGCTCAACCTGGAGCTGCTGCGCATCTGGACCGAGAAGCCCGCCACCACGCTCATGGTCACCCACGGCATCGGCGAGGCGATCTTCCTGTCGGACGTCGTGGCCGTCATGAGCCCGCGCCCCGGCCGCGTCGTGGAGCTGGTGGAGATCGACCTGCCCCGGCCGCGCACGCCCGAGATGATGCGCACGCCGGAGTTCCACGCCATCCACGACCACCTCAGCGCCCTGCTGTTCGGCGGCGGCCGGACCGAGCCCCTCGGGCGCGGCACGTGAGGCGGGTCCACGGGCCGGCCGGCGTCGTCGCTCTCATCGGCCTCTGGTGGCTGCTCGCCGCGACCCTCTTCGCGGACGGCGGCGCGGTGCCCACCCCGTGGCAGGTCCTCGCCGGCATGGCCCGCGACGGCTGGGCCTTCTACGGCCCCAACGTCACCGCCACCGTCGGCGCCGCCCTCCAGGGGTTCCTGTGGGGCAACGGCCTGGCCGTCGTCGTGGCCGTGCTCGTCCTGCTCGTCCCCCGGCTGGAAGCCGTGGCCACCCAGCTCGCCGTGATCAGCTACTGCATCCCGCTGCTCGCCATCGGGCCGATCATCCTGGTCGTCTTCGGCGGGCCCGCCACCGTGGTGTTCCTCGCCGCCGTCTCGGTGTTCTTCACCACGCTCATCGGCGCCCTGCTCGGGCTCCGCTCGGCCGACCGGGCCAGCCTCGACCTCGTCACCGTGTACGGGGGCGGGCGCCTGGCCAGGCTCCGGTACGTGCAGGTCATCGCGGCGCTGCCGAGCACGTTCGCCGGGCTGCGGATCTCGGCCCCGTCGGCGCTGCTGGGCGCGATCATCGGGGAGTACCTGGGCAGCAACGACCAGGGGCTCGGGGTGTCGCTCATGATCTCCCAGCAGCAGTTCCAGGTGCCACGCACGTGGGGGCTGGCGCTGGTGGCCGGGCTGGTCGCCGGGCTCGGGTACGCCGTGGTCGCGCTGGTCGCGCGGGTGGTCACCCCGTGGTCGTCCGGCCGTACGGAATCGGGGTCGGCGCTGTGACGGGACGTACCGGGCTGAGAACCGGGCTGCGGACCGGGCTGCGGGTCGTCGGGCCGCTGGCGCCCGCCGTGCTGATCGTGGTCGCCGGGTGGTGGCTGTTCCTGGAGGCGTTCGGCATCAGCCCGCTCGTCGGCAAGCGGCCACCGCAGGTCTGGGACTACCTGTTCGCCCCGGACGCCGCCGCGCACCGCGACGCCGTGTTCGGGGCGCTCGGCGTCACGGTCCGGGACGCGGCCATCGGCTTCACCGCCGGGATGGTCGCCGCCATGGCGGTGGCGGTCGCGTTCGTGCTGTTCAGGACCGTCGAGCAGACGTTCATGCCGGTCGCCATGCTGCTCCGGTCGGTGCCGCTGGTCGTCATGACACCGCTGATCACTCTCGTCTTCGGCCGGGACCTGGCCGGCGTGGCCGTCATCGGCGGGATCGTGGTGTTCTTCCCCGCCCTGGTCAACATCGCCTTCGGGCTCCGCTCCGCCTCACCTCAGGCCACGGACCTCGTCCTGGCGTACGGGGGCGGGCGGCTCACGGTGCTGCGCAAGGTCGCGGTGCCGACGGCCATGCCCTCCGTCTTCGCCTCGGCCCGGATCTCGGTGCCCGCCTCGATCATCGGCGCCCTCATCGCCGAGTGGCTGGCCACGGGCGAGGGCATCGGGGCCGGCATCCTGCGCGCCATCGGCGGGTTCCGGTACGACGAGGTGTGGGCGGACATCGTGGTGGTCACGGCGGTGTCGATCCTGGCGTACGCGGTGGTGGGCGTGGTGGAGTCGCTGGTCCTGGCCCGCTTCTCCGACCAGCGCCCCTGAGTCGGGTCACCGGGTCTACCGGCCCGCGGTCAGCCGCGGTGGGCGGCGGATCGGGCACGGATGCGCGGTGTGGCGGTTCGGGCAGCAGATCATCGCGATGCTCGCGAACCGCCCGCCTGTCAGCCACTCGCCCCACACCACGTCCACCCCGCGCGGCAGCGCGTCGGCGGCGCCGTCGAGCCGGGCCCGCAGCCCCACCCGGTCCGGGCGGGGGAAGGACCTCGCAGCCCGGCGGTACCGGGCGGCCAGCCACTCCAGCGCCGGGCCGGGCTCGTCGAAGGTCGCGGCGATCCGGGAGGCCGGGCGGGCCAGCCAGTCGCCGGTCAGCATGGGCGGCAGGTCCGAGGCGCCGAACTCCGGCGAGCCGGGCCGCCGCTCCTCCTCCCGCTCGCGCTCCGCGCCGTCGCCGACCCAGGCGTAGGCATGCCAGTGCACCGGTCACCCCCAACGGTCATGGAACTCCCACCAGAGTTCCTTCCCCGCCCGGGTCCGGGTCGCTCCCCTCCTGTCGGGGGGCGACCCGTGACCCGGGGCGGGTCAGTGGTGGCCGGCCGTTGCGGCTCTCGGCAGCAGCGGCAGGCACAGCGCGCAGAGCACGATCACCCCGAGGACGCCGCACAGCGTGAGCAGCGCACCCGACCGCGCGTCGTGGCCGGTGCTGACGGTCAGGAAGACCGTCGAGACGCCGGCCGCGCCGAACGCGTTGGCGAGCTGCTGCACGGCGTTGACCGCCCCGCCGGCGCTGCCGGACTCGTCGACGCCGACGTCGCCGAGCGCCACCGCGAAGATCGAGCCGAAGCAGCAGCCCATCCCCAGCCCGCACACGAACAGCGGCGCCGTCAGCGCCCACGTGGACAGCCCCGGAGCCGCCACGACAGCCAGGTAGCAGAGCACCCCCACGCCGGTCAGCGCGAGCCCGATCGCCACCAGCCGGCGGCCGAGCCGGGTGATGAGGCCGCGCGCCGTGAACGAGGCCACGATGATGCCGACGGACAGCGGCGCCATCGTCCCCGCGGTCGTCAGCGGTTCGAGCCGCTGCCCGTCCTGCAGGTACAGGGACGAGACGTACAGCAGGCCCGAGACGGCCGCGAAGAACAGCGCGCCGACCAGGACTCCGGCGACGAACCCGCGGTTGCGCAACAGCGACGGCTCCAGCAGCGGGTTGCCGCCGCGTACCTGGTGGACGGCCAACAGGGCCAGGCAGGCCGCGCCCCCGGCGACGGCGAGCAGCGTCGCCGGGCTCCAGCCGCCGTCGCCGCTCTGGACGAGGCCGCCCAGCACGCCGAGGACGCCCAGCATCAGCAGGACCGCGGCGAGCGGGTCGATCACCACGGCGCGGCGCTCCCGGTCGGGCGGCAGCTCCTTCGCGCCGGCGAGCAGCACGGCGAGGCCGAGCAGCACGTTCCCGGCGAAGATCCCGCGCCAGCCGAGCCCGAACGGGTTGGCCTGGATGACCAGCCCGGCCACGACCGGGCCGCTGATCGAGCCGACGGCCATGAGCGGCGCGAACAGCCCGAAGACGCGGCCCAGCTCCGCGCGCGGGAAGACGCGCAGCAGGATGCCGAAGCCCTGCGGGATGAGCAGGGCGCCGAACACGCCCTGGGTCAGGCGCGCGCCGATGATCGACTCGGGGCTCCAGGCGAGGGCGCACAGCAGGGACGCGACCGCGAACCCGGCCGTGCCGGTCAGGAAGGCCCGTCGCTGTCCGTACCGGTCGCCGATCCGGCCGCCGATCACCAGGATCGAGCCGAGCGCCAGCGCGTAGGTGGAGCCGAGCCAGGGCGTCAGCGAGGGCGGGGCGTGCAGGTCGCGCACGACGGACGGGGCGGCGATGTTGGTGACCGTCGTGCTCAGCAGGTCGAGGACGTCGGCGACGAGGATGACGGCGAAGATCCGCCAGCGGGCGGAGACGCGGACGTCGGTGCCGGTTTGCGGCATGGCGAAGCACTCTCTGTTCTCGAGAGACTCAGACGTTCACCCGCTGTGGGGACGTCGTGCCGGCCGGAAGTCCCGGCACGAGACCACGCCCAGGCGTGCCTCGCCGCACCTTACGGATCAGCAGCATAGCGGAGGAGAGAAGGGCGGGGCCCGGCCGCGGTCCGTGTGCGGGGGAGGCGCGGCCGGGCCCGCCGGGAAGGGAGCGCCGTGGCGGGCGGTGGGAACCGGCGCGGTGACGCGCTCGGCGGGGGCCAGGCGCTCCCTGGCTCGGCGACCCCGGGCCCGGGACGTGGAGTCGGTAGTGAGAGGTACGCGAGGCCGGCCGCCAGGGTTCATCGGCCGGCGAAACTCTGCGTCCGGCCGGAATTACGACTGCCGCAGATTCATGAAAGCCATGTCGGCACACAGCGGCCGGCAGCCATTAGGATCAACGCCGTTTGGGGCTCATGACGCGGTTATCACCGCCACCCCGATGTCTCGAAAAAGAGATGTGATGTGACGGAAAGGATTCATGACGTGGCATTAGCCGCCGGCATTCGGCGATTCATGGTGGATACGGGGGAACCCCGCGGATGGGTGTCCCCCAGGACAGACCTGGTGATGGCGCTGCTCGGGATCTGGTTCGGGGTCGGACTGATGATCGACGCCTGGGCGCACACCAACCTGGCGGGCCTGGAGACCTTCTTCACGCCATGGCACGCGGTGTTCTATTCCGGGTTCGCCGTGGTCTCCGGCTGGATAATCTGGCAGGTGTGGCGCAACATGCGCGCCGGCCGTCAGGGGCTGGCGGCCGTTCCCACCGGTTATCTCGCCGGGCTGGTGGCGATTCCCGCGTTCGCCGCCTTCGGATTCGCCGACATGATGTGGCACACCATCCTCGGCATCGAGACGACCATCAACATTCTTTTCAGCCCGTCACATCTCGGCCTCATCGTGACGATGATGCTCATCATCACGACACCGCTGCGCTCGGCGTGGAACGCCCCCGGCCTCGGCGCCCGGCCCTCGCTCGGCCGTCTGCTGCCCGCGCTGATCGGGCTCGCGTTCGCCACCACGCTGGTGTCGCTGTTCCTGTCGTACGGCGACGCCCTGCAGTACCGTCCCGAGCGGATCGTCCAGGCGTTCTCCGTGCTGGAGGACTCGGGCGCCGAACGGGTGGCCGTCGCGATGGTCGTCACCAACGTCATCATGCTCAGCCCTGTGCTGTTCCTGGTGCGCCGCTGGATGTTGCCGTTCGGCTCGGTGACCGTCATGTACGCGATCATGGTGCTCATGCCGGGGGCCCAGACGGCGTTCCGCAACGTGCCGATCCTGTTGTCGTTCGTGGCCGCCGGGTTCGTGAGCGACCTGCTGATCCGCCGGCTGCGGCCGTCGGGTGAGCGGCGCGCCGCGTACTGGGCCTTCGCCGGGCTGTCGGCCTTCGCCACCTGGTCGCTGTACATCGGGGTCGCCTCGGCCACCGGGGGCGGCCTGCCCGCCGTGCCCGAGCTGTGGACCGGCGCGCCGATCATCGCCGGGCTGATCGGGCTGGCGCTCGGGGCGCTGTTCCTGCCCAACGCGGTCACCGCCGCGCCGGTACCGCCGAGCGCGGTCAGCGCCGAGCCGGTTCCGCCCGGCGCGGCCGACGCCGAGCGGGCATGATCCGAGTTCTGTGCCTCGCCGCCGCCTTCGTGCTGGCGATGGCCGCCCCCGCCGCGGCGCACAACGTCACGGCGGGGGCGGACCTGCGGATCGCCCAGACGATCGCCGGCGCCGAGGTCACCGTGGTGGTCAAAGGAACGACCCGGGTGCCGGGGCCGCTGCGGATCGGCGTCGTCGCCTACCAGCCGGTGTCCGGCCTGCGCGTCGGTCTCGAAGTCCGCTCCGTCGACGACGGCCACACGGTGACCGGCACCGCCCAGGCGACGGCGAACCCGCAGTTCACGCAGCTCCAGGTGGAGCGGGCCGGGCCGCACGAGCTGAGACTGAGCGCCGGGGACGAGGTCGCCGTCATCCCGTTCCGCGTCCTCGTCGAACGCCAGTCGGCGGGCGACCTCCTCATCTACGGCGGCCTGTTCGTGGCCGCGATCCTGCTGGTGGGCGGCCTGCTCACCGGGGCGCTGGCCCGCCCCGGACCGGCGATGGCGCTGGCCGCGGGCGCCGCGGCCGGGGTGACGGTCGCCGCCATGGTCGTCGTGTTCGGCTCGCAGGTGCCGCCGCCCGCGCCCGCCGGCGCCGCGCCCACCTCCACGACCGCGCAGGGGCGGCCGTACGCGCAGGTCCGCATGGAGACGGTCCCGGCCCGGCCGGCGGCGGGGGAGGAGTTCACCCTGCGAGCCGATCTCATCGACGGCTCCACCGGGCGGCCCGTCGACGACCTCACCGCGCACCACGAGGCGCTCGCCCATGTGATCGTCACCAGCGAGGACGGACGCTACTTCCGCCACGTGCACCCCCTGCGCACGGCACCCGGACACCTGGAGGTCAGACTGAGCGCCGACCGCCCCGGCCGGTACCTGGCGCACGCCGAGCTCGAACGGGAGGGCTCGGGCGGGCAGCTCGTCGCCGCGGATTTCACCGTCGGAGGGACGGCCCAGGCGCCGGAGAAGTCCGGCACAGCCACGGAGCCCGGCGGTGCCGGCGCACCCGACGCGCGGGCCGGTACGACCGCCACGCCGCGGCTGCAACCCGGCGCGCCCGTCGCGGGCCGGCCCACGACGATCGAGGTGGACACCCCGGCCGGCGTGCGGACCTGGCTCGGCATGACCGGCCACCTGCTCATACGCAGCCAGGACGGCGACTTCTTCGGCCACGTGCACGAGATGGGCACCCCGGGGTCCCAGGTGCGCTTCACCTTCAGCTTCCCCGAGCCGGGCCGCTACCTCGCCTGGATCCAGTACGCCACCGCCGACCGCATCGTGACCGTACCTCTGACCGTGAACGTGACCGCATCGGAGACCCAGTGATCAGGAGGTGGCACGTGGTGGCCGCGGCCACGCTCGTGGTCGCGGCGGTGGCGCTGTTCGTCGCGGGCAGGAGCACGGCCGCCGAGCCGGTCGACGTGACCACCACGGGCACCCGCTACGCCGCCACCATCCTCATCGCGGACCCGGCTCCCGGCCGGGTCACCGTGGAGATCAAGGTGAGCAAGGGCGACCCCGACACCGTGGCCGTGTCGGCGGTGATGGCCGAGATGGGACACTCCACACCCGAGATCTCCGCCACCGAGCGGGAGCCCGGCCGCTTCGTGGCCGTGGGCGAGCTGTTCCCGATGAGCGGCGTCTGGGAGCTGGCGATCCGCCTCGACGGCCCCGCGGGGGAGGAGCAACTCGCCGTCAAAACACTGATCACCAGATAGCGATTGTCTGCGGTCTCGGTGAAAGCGTCCGAGGCGCTCCCGAACGCCTCGGCCCGAGCCCCGTCACGCGGACGGAGGCTCGGGCCGGGGTGGGTGACTACGTTCCGGGCCGGGTCAGCACTCGGCGGGCTTGAGCCAGGAGCACTCGAGGTCCGGGGCGTCCACCGCGGCCTGGCGGAGCTGCGCGGTGGCGTCCACCGTGGCGGTGCGGGAGAACTGGGCGAGGCGGATGGCGATCTTGTCCTCGATGTCCTTCGGCGAGCCGGACAGGAACTGGTTGAGCATGATCGAGAAGACCAGCGGCTCGCCCTCGGCACTGGTCACGTAACCCGACAGCGACGTGACGCCGGTCAGCGAGCCCGTCTTGGCGTGGACGTTGCCGGCGGCCGGGGTGTTGCGCATCCGGCTGCGCAGGGTGCCGCCGACGAAGCGCTCGGCGTTGCCGGCGATGGGCAGGGCCTCGTACCAGGTCTTGAACCACGGCTTGCCGCGTACGGCGGTCAGGAGCTGCGCGATCGAGCCGGGCGAGAAGCCGTCACGCCGCGACAGGCCGGAGCCGTCACGCATGTTGATCACCTGGACGCCGTTCGCCTTGGCGAAGTCCGTGGACACCTTGAGGCCGGCCGCCCAGGTGCCCTTGCCGGAGACCTTGCGGCCCATCGCCTTGGTCAGGATCTCGGCGTGCATGTTGTTGCTCAGCTTCAGGAACGGCACGAGCAGCTCGCCGAGCGGCATCGACTCGTGCTTGCCCAGCTCGGCCGCGCCGGACGGGGCGGCGCCGGTCACGGTGGGGCCGAGCACGCGCACGCCGTGCTTGGTCAGCGCCTTGCGGAACAGCGAGGAGACGTAGCTCGTCGGGTCGTCGACGGCCACCCACTCCTGGTACGGGTCCGCCACGGTGCCGGTGATGACGACGGTGCGGCCGGCGTGCTCCCGCTCGATGAGGACATCGGTGGACGAGCCGACCGTCGCCTTGTTGACGATCTTCAGGTAGTCGGTCTCGGGGGTGGTCGACACCTTGACCTTGTCGCCGTCGGCGGCCACCGAGACGATCACCGAGCCGGCGTCGTAGTCGCGGTCGGGCGAGGCGGTCAGCGCCGAGATCGGCGCCGCGTAGTACGCCGTCTCGTCGTCCCACGCCCAGTCGCTGCCGAGCCGCGTGGAGTCGAACCAGGTGTCGTCCGCGACCAGCTTGCCCGTGACGACCTTGATGCCCGCGGCGGCGACCTTGGCGGCCAGCGCGTCGTAGTCCTCGGCCAGCATGGTCGGGTCACCGGTGCCGCGCAGCACCAGGTCGCCGGTCAGCGCGGAGCCGATCTTGTGCCCGGCGGACAGGACCGTGGTGGGGAAGCGGTAGTCGAGGCCGAGCGTCTCGGCGGCGGCGGCCGAGGTGAACAGCTTGGTGTTGGAGGCGGGGATCATCTGCTTGCCGGCGTCGGTGGAGTAGAGCTCCTCGCCGGTGGTGGCGCTCTTGACCACCACGCCGGCCCGGGCGATGGTCAGCCGCGAGTCGGCGAGGATCTGGTTGATGTCCTGGGCCAGGTCGGCCACGCCGGGCGACGGTTCGAGCGCGATCGCGGACGTGCTGGGGCTGGACGCCCACGCGAGGGCCGCGACGAGCGCGCCCGCGACGAGGGAGGCTGAGGTGCGCCGCATGGAGTCTCCAAAGGGCTGGGGGTCTCGCCCTGGATCATCGAGCAGCCCAGACGCCGTGTAATCCGCAAATATCCGTATCTTTCGCCGCCGTACCGGAAGCGGCGGAGCGGCGGAGCGGCGGAGAGCGGGTCAGGCGGCCGGGGGGCCGGAGGTGACCAGGAAGCCGCAGTCGCCGAAGGAGATCTCGTCGCCCGACGTGACCCGGGCCGGCCCGACGAGCCGCCAGCCGTTCAGCCGCGTGCCGTTGAGCGAGCCGAGGTCCACCAGCATCCACCCGCCGCCCTCCTCGCGCCGCAGCTCGGCGTGCACGCGCGAGACGGTGAGGTCGGACAGGACGAGATCGCACGCCGCGCCCCGGCCCACCACGTAGCGGGCGCGGTCGTCGTCGGGCAGCGCCAGCCGGGGCAGGCGCGGCTTGCGCCAGGCGGCGCGCAGGCCGGTGGTGAAGTCGGAGGCCGAGGACACCATGTCGGTCACGCGCTCTCGGAGCGACCGGCGCCGGGGCAGGTCGGCCACCAGGCGGTCGAGCTCGTCGCGACTGCGGGCGCGCAGGGCCTCGTCCACCCGGCCGACGAAGGTGTCGTGGGAGATGCGTCCCTCCACGGCCCGGTCGCGAAGCTCGCCGATCGCGCGATCGCGTTCCCCGTCGGACGCGCGAAACGGTGGATGCGTCGAGCTCATGCCCCGAGTATCGGCCTACTCCGCGTTCCGTGTCCAGAAACCCCGGATTCCGCGGCAGTTCCGGCGTTCGCCTTGCGGTGAGCATACTCGGTATGCATACTCAGTATTCATGTCGATCAGGCACGGACTGTTGGCACTGCTGAGCAAGGGGCCGCGATACGGCTACCAGCTCCGGGTGGAATTCGAGGCGTCGACAGGGGCGACCTGGCCGCTCAACATCGGCCAGGTCTACACGACGCTCTCCCGGATGGAACGCGACGGCCTGGTCGCCCCGGGCGGCACCGACGACCAGGGCCGGGCCGTCTACACGATCACCGAGGCCGGTCGGGAGGAGCTGGAGCGATGGTTCGGCACCCCCGTCGACCAGGCCGACCGGCCTCGGGACGAGCTCGCCATCAAGCTCGCCATGGCCGTCGCCACGGGCAGCGTGGACGTCCACGCGGTCGTCCAGGCCCAGCGCATGGCCGCCATGGGGGCGCTGCAGAAACTCACGCGGGCCAAGCGGGCCGCGTCAGGCGGGCTCGCCGAACGGCTCGTCCTCGATTCGTTGATCTTCAAGGCCGAGGCGGAACAGCGCTGGCTGGACCACTGCGAGGCCGTTCTGAGGGAGAAGAAGGCATGACTGTGGTGAAGCTGCGGGACGTGACACGCGTCCACGGCGACGTGCACGCCCTGACGGGGGTGAGCCTGGACGTCTCGCGCGGCGAGCTGGTCGCCGTGATGGGGCCGTCCGGCTCGGGCAAGTCCACGCTGCTCAACGTGGCGGGCGGCCTCGACCGTCCCACCTCCGGCACCGTGACCATCGGCGGCACCGATCTCGCCGCCGTGAAGGACCTGGCCGCGCTGCGCCGCCGCGAGGTCGGCTACGTCTTCCAGGACCTCAACCTCATCCCGTCGCTCACGGCGGCCGAGAACGTGATGCTGCCCCGGGAGCTCGACGGGGTACGGACGGGCCGGGCGCGGGCCGAGGCGCTGGCCGTCCTGGAGGAGGTGGGCGTGGGGGACGTCGCCGACCGCTTCCCCGAGGAGCTGTCGGGCGGCCAGCGGCAGCGGGTCGCCATCGCGCGGGCGCTGGCGGGGGAGCGGAGCCTGCTGCTGGCCGACGAGCCGACCGGGGCGCTCGACACGGCGACCGGCGACGAGATCATGCGGCTGCTGCGGGAGCGCTGCGACGGGGGCGCGGCGGTCCTGCTGGTCACCCACGAGCCCAGGTACGCGGGCTGGGCCGACCGGGTCGTCTACCTGCGTGACGGCGCGATCGCGGACGCCGCCGCCGTAGGGCTGGAGAGCGCCCGATGAGCTCCTTCACCGCCGCGCTGCGCATCTCCCGCAGGGACGCCCTGCGCTTCAAGGGGCGCAGCGCCCTGGTCATGGTGATGATCGGCTTACCGGTGCTCGTCTTCACCGCCCTGTTCACCGGCTTGCGCACGCTGGATGTGAGCCCACTCGAAGGGCTGACCACGCAGCTCGGCGCGGCCGACGCGCGGATCGAGATGCCGGCGTCCGGCGGCCCCATCACCCAGGACTTCTCGGGCGACGCCTGGCGGGTCGAGGGGCGGGGAGAGGAGAACCGCGAGCCGCGCCGGTGGACCACGGACACGCTCGGCGCCTTGCTCGGCGGCGGCCGGCTGCTCCCGCTCCAGACCAGCCAGGTGGAGGTGCGGCTGGCCGACGGCTACCAGCGCGTGGACCTGCTTGAGGCGGACCTGCGCGACCCGATCGCCCGAGGGGTCCGCCGACTTGTGCAGGGCAGGTTCGCCGCCGCGCAGGACGAGATCGTCGTCGCACCGCCGGTGGCGGACGCGCCGATGCGGATAGGCGAGGTACTCAAGGTCACCCGGTGGGATCGGCCCCGGCGGGTGGTCGGCATCGCCGAGAACCCGAACCGGCCCGGCGCCATGGAGGTCATCGCCATGCCGGGCTCGATCCTGAAGTCGCCGGACCTCAGGCCCATCTGGCTCGCCGACACGCCCGCGCCGCTCCAGTGGCGCGACGTGCAGAAGCTGAACGCCGTGGGGCTGCGGGTGACGTCCCGCGCTGTCGTCGAGGCATCCGAAGCGCCCAGCGGAGCCCTCACCCGGGAAAACCGGCCGAGCAGGGACACTCTGCTCTGGATCGCCACCGTCGTGATCCTCGTCGTCATGGAGACCGTCCTGCTGGCCGGGCCGGCCTTCGCCGTGGGCCTGCGGCGGCGCAGGCGCGAGCTGGCCGTGATCGCGGCTCAAGGCGCGTCGGCCGCCCATCTCAAGGTGATCGTGCTGGCCGACGGCCTGGTGCTGGGCGGCGCGGCCACCCTCCTCGGCGTCCCGGTCGGGATCGGCGGCGCCTGGCTGGCCGCGCCCGTCATCGCACGGTGGGGAGCGTCGCTGGGGCCGCTGGACGTGCCCTGGGCGCAGGTGCTCGGGGTCGCCGCGCTGGGCCTGGTCAGTGGCCTGGTGGCGGCCGTGGTGCCGGCGGTGCAGGCCGCCCGGCAGAGCCCGGTCCAGGTGCTGGCGGGCCGGGAGGGCGAGATGGGGGAGATCCGCGGGCGTGCCGGCCGGCCCGTCCTGGGTCTCGTCCTGGTGCTGCTGGGCCTGGCGGCGACAGCGGCGATGCTGGCCATGCGCCGTGGCCAGCAACCCATCGTGACGGCCTCGGTGCCGGTCGTGCTCGGGCTGGTCGCGCTGATGCCGTGGGTGGTCCGGTTCCTGGGGCGGCTCGCCCCGAGGCTGCCCCTTCCGGCGCGGCTGTCCGTGCGCGACGCCGTCCGCCACCGCATGCGAACGGCCTCGGCGGCGGCGGCGGTCATGGCCGCCACCATGGCGGCGGTCGCGCTGGGCGTCGCCTCCACGAGTGCGAATGCGGCCGCGGAACGGCAGTACCAGCCGTCCATGCCCATCGGTACCACGTGGGTGAGCGGGCTGGGGCTGAACGACGCCGCCGCATGGGCCAAGATCCGGGACTCCCTCCAGCGGAGGCTGCCGGGCGTGGACCTGGTCGCCGGGCAGCAGTTGCGCGATGCCAGGGGTCGCGAGGCGGTGCCCCTGGTCATCGGCCCGCGGGAGTGCGGGGACGGGTGTGGCTTCGAACGGGCGATGATCGGGGACGGGCGGCTGCTCGCCTTCCAGCAGGGACGGCGGGACGACCGCGCCGCGGCGGCCCTGGCGGCGGGCAAGGCCGTGGTCTTCGACCGGACGCTCCTCCGTGGGGACGCACTCGTAGTCCGGGTGAGCGGCGAGGGCGCGAAAGCCACCCCGCTGCGGATCCCCGCCGTGGTCGCCCGGGGCGCCGATCCGCGGCAGTCCGGTGCGGTCATCCCGCCGGAAGTGTTCACTCGGGCGGGCTTCAAGACGGTCGAGGGGGAGCTGTTCCTCCGTTACCGTCCCGCCGACTATGACCGGTTCGAGCGGGATCTGCGGGCGGTGGACACGAGAGTGACCGCCTCCATCGAGTACGGTTACGTCGGCCGCGACACGACGATGCTCGTGGCCGCCCTCGGGCTGGCCGTGCTCCTGGTGCTCGGCGGCACCTTCGCGGCCACCGGGCTGGCGGCGGCCGACATGCGGCGCGACCTCGACACGCTGTCGGCCGTCGGGGCCACGCGACGGACACGCCGGCTCGTCGTGGCGGCCCAGGCCGGGTTCATCGCGGGCACCGGGACACTCGTGGGGTTGGTGGCCGGCCTGGTCACCGGGGTCGCACTGATCTTCCCCATGCTCCACCCGTTCGGCATACCGGGCAGCAGGCTGATCGCGGAGCCCACCCTCGTCGCGGTCCCGTGGCTCTACGTCGCCGCGATCGTGCTCGGGCTGCCGTTGCTGGCCGCCCTGGTGGCGGGCCTGTTCACCCGGACGCGCTGGACGCCGGCACGCCGCCTGGCCTGAGCCGGTACTTCAGCGTCATCAGCACCGCCAGGAAGAGCACCAGCGCCGGGACCGCGGTCTCCCCGATGAGGATCGCGGTCACGGCGCCGTCCGGCTGCCGGACCGGCCGGCTGGCGTCGGACTCCAGGAAGCCGCCCAGCGAGAGGACGCCGCCGAAGATCAACGCCCCGAACGAGCTGACCCCGCTCTCGATCGCCGTCCACAGCCCGGTGAACACCCCCGCCCGCCGCTTGCCCGTCCGCTCGGCGTCGGCCGCGATCACGTCCGCCAGCATCGAGAACTCCAGGAGCTGGACGCCCGCGTACCCCATGCCCACGACCAGCATGGCCGCGTGCGCGTACCAGGACCCGAAGACCGGCGTGGCCGCGGCGGCCAGCGTGCCGCCGCCGAACAGCAGCCCGGCCAGGATCATCGCCCCCCGCTTGTCGTACCGCTTGGCGAGCCACACCCAGGCGGGCATGGCCAGCAGCATGGGGCCCACGATGACCGCGAACAGCGTGCTCGTCGCCTTGGGATCGCCCAGGATGTACGAGGCGAAGTACGGCGCGCCGGCCAGCAGCATGCTCACCGCGGTCATCTGCGCGCAGCTCAGCCCCAGCAGCCAGACGAACGCCGAGTCGCCCCGGGCCGCGGCGAACTGCTCGCGCAGGCTGCCCGCGTCCGGCTCCGGCGCCCCGGTCATGGGGGCGCGGGCCGTGCCGAAGAACGAGCCGAGCATCGAGGCGAGCAGGACCACCGCGATGGTCACCGCCATCAGCCGGTAGCTGTCCAGGGTGCCCCTGGGGCCGTCGCTGTTGACGATCGCCGGGGCGACGATGCCGCTGATCACGGTGGCGGCGCCGATGAAGACCATCCGCCACTGCAGCAGCGAGGTCCGCTCGTGGTAGTCGCCGGTCATCTCGGCGGGCATCGCCTTGTACGGCACCTCGAACAGCGCGTACGCCGTCGCGGCGCCCATGAAGCAGGCCCCGACGTACAGGGCGGCCCGCAGCCCGGTCAGCGGCGGCCCGGCGAAGACCAGGAAGAACGCCACCGGCAGCGTGCAGGCGCCGGCCAGCAGCCACGGGCGCCGGGGGCCCAGCCGCGACGTGGTGCGGTCCGACCAGCGGCCGACGAGCGGATTGATCACCAGGTCCCAGACCTTTGGGGCGGCGACCACGGTCCCGGCCAGCCACGCGGGCACGGCCAGGAAGTTCGTCATGTAGTACAGCAGCAGCAGACCGGGCACCGCGTTGAACGTGGCCGTGCAGAACGAACCGACGCCGTAGCCGAGGCGCACGCCCCCGGACACCGTGGGCACGCCCGAGGGCTTCGCGATCATGCCCTCATCTAAACCGAGCGAGCCCTTGTTCGGTAGGGCCCACTTCCACCGTGCCCGCCGACCCGGAGGCGGCGCCCGTACGGCTAGTCGGTGACGCTCGCGCACACCACGTGCGCGCCGATCTCGATCATGCGGCGCTCGCTGCGCGCGTCGGCCACGCGGGCCATGAGGATCGGCGCCCCGCTGGCCGCGAACTGCGGCAGCCGGGCGCGCACCCCGCGGTGCAGGTCCCGCACGACGTCCTCGGCCGCCGACATGTGCACCTTCACGTGCAGCATGATGCCGGGGACGCCCGAGGCGGTGCGGGCCTCGGAGATCCAGACGTGGTGGACCAGCGGGTAGTCCATCAGCAGGTGCGCGATGGCGCGCCGCAGCGCGGGCAGGATGGGGTGCGTGCAGCGCCGGTAGCCGGGATCGACCTGCTGCATCGGGCCCGACAGGTGCGGGCGCGGCGCGGGGATCCACGGCATCTGCGGCGCCTCGGGAGCCGGCGGCGCCACCTGGGCGAGCGCAGGGGCACCGCGCGACACCATGGCCATGGCGCCGGTCGCGTAGGCGGCGGGGGCGGCGCCCGACAGGACGGGCGTCGGCCCGGTGCGCGTCGAGGTCAGGAACCGCTGGAGGTCGTCGATCGGCACGGCGGCCGCGGCCGGCCCGGCGGCGTCGATGACGATCTCCCGCACACCCGTGACGCGCTGGATGTCGAGAATGGTGTCGGCGTCGCAGGCCGACAGGACATGGCAACCGCGGTGCCTGGCGTAGGTCCCAGGGCCGGTGTATCCGAGCAGGACCCGGTCGCCGGCCTGCGTGGTGCCCAGGACGACGGACCGGTCGGGTCGCACGGCCACCAGGACTCCGCCCTCGGCCAGGGCCGCGAGCAGGCGGTGCGGGGCACCATGCTGGACGAGCACGTCGGCGAGCGCAGGATTCCCGATGCTCATATGACGAACCATAGGTAGTGGGCCACGGCTTATCAGGCTAATGGCGAAGAAATCCCCCTATCAAGACAAAGATGGGTGCGACGTGGATGACTTTGGCCGTCCACGGGTAGGGCGGCGTCCGTCTCACATGCCGGGTCCCTCGTGAACGCGTTCACAAGCGCGGATACACTCTGTGGGACTCCGAGGGGCTCGCCGACGTGCCCCTAGCCCGCCGCTCGCCTTAAGGATCCATCCGTGACAAAGCCCGTCGTCCTGGTCGCAGAGGAGCTGTCCGAGGCCGGCCTCGCCGTGCTCGGCGCCGATTTCGAGGTCCGCCACACCGACGGCGCCGACCGCTCGCAGCTGCTGCCCGCGCTCGCCGACGTGGACGCGCTGATCGTCCGCTCCGCCACGCAGGTGGACGCCGAGGCGATCGCCGCCGCGCCCAAGCTGCGCGTCGTCGCCCGCGCCGGGGTGGGCCTCGACAACGTCGACGTCGAGGCGGCCACCAAGGCCGGAGTGATGGTCGTCAACGCGCCCACCTCCAACATCACCAGCGCCGCCGAGCAGACCATCGCCCTCATCCTGGCCAGCGCCCGCAACACGGCCCAGGCCCACGCCGCGCTGAAGAACGGCGAGTGGAAGCGGTCCAAGTACACCGGCGTCGAGCTCGACGAGAAGGTCGTCGGCATCCTCGGCCTCGGCAAGATCGGTCAGCTCGTGGCGCAGCGGCTCCAGCCGTTCGGCGTCGAGCTGATCGCCTACGACCCCTACCTGCCGCCGGCCCGCGCCGCGCAGATGGGCGTCAAGCTGCTCAGCCTCGAAGAGGTGCTCAAGCAGGCCGACTTCATCACCGTCCACCTGCCCAAGTCCAAGGAGACCGTCGGCCTCATCGGCGACAAGGAGCTGCACGAGGTCAAGCCCTCGGTGCGGATCGTCAACGTGGCCCGCGGCGGCATCGTCGACGAGGCGGCGCTCTACACCGCGATCAAGGAGGGTCGCGTGGCGGGCGCCGGCATCGACGTCTTCGCCAAGGAGCCCTGCACCGACAGCCCCCTGTTCGAGCTCGACCAGGTCGTCGTGACGCCGCACCTCGGCGCCTCCACGCACGAGGCCCAGGAGAAGGCCGGCACCCAGGTGGCGCGCAGCGTGAAGCTGGCGCTGGCGGGCGAGTTCGTGCCCGACGCGGTCAACGTCCAGGGCGGCGCCGTCGCCGAGGACGTCAAGCCGGGCCTGCCGCTCGCCGAGAAGCTCGGTCGCGTCTTCACCGCCCTGGCCGGCGAGGTGGCCACCAAGCTCGACGTCGAGGTGCGCGGCGAGATCGCCTCGCAGGACGTGCGGGTGCTGGAGCTGGCCGCGCTCAAGGGCGTCTTCACCGACGTGGTCGAGGACTCCGTGACGTACGTCAACGCGCCGCTGCTGGCCAAGGACCGCGGCGTCACGGTGGAGCTGGTGACCAGCTCCGAGAGCCCCGACTGGCGCAACGTCGTCACCGTGCGCGGCGTGCTGGCCGACGGCCGGCAGGTCTCCGTGTCCGGCACGCTGTCCGGCCCGCGGCAGATCACGAAGATCGTCGAGGTCAACGGCTACGAGATGGAGATCGAGCCGACCGAGCACCTGTCGTTCTTCACCTACACCGACCGGCCCGGCGTGGTCGGCGTCGTGGGCCGCCTCCTCGGCGAGCACGGCGTCAACATCGCCTCGATGCAGGTGGCCCGTGACGTCAAGGGCGGCAAGGCGCTCATCGCGCTGACCGTCGACACGGCCATCCCGGCCGACGTGGTCGAGCAGATCGTCGGCGAGATCGGCGCGGACAGCGGCCGCTCGGTCGACCTCGACGGCTGACGGGCCGTCCCCTTCCCGCAGACCGCCGCCGGACAGCACCTGTCCGGCGGCGGTCGTTTTTGTCTCACGATGCGAGATATTAGGACGTCCTAGGAGACAGCCGGGAGACCGGAAGGTACATTGCTAGCAATGCGCCAGGTTCTCGTACTCATTACCTGCCGCGGCGGGGCCTGTTAGGGCAGGCCGGCGACCCGCCGCGGTGTGGCGTCGCGTCGGCCGTCAGTCCCATCGCCTGGTCCGTGTTCCCGTGCCGCGAGCTCATGCTCGGCCGGGATTCGACTCCCGTCTGTATGACGCCCCGCGAAACGAGATGACTCACATGTATGAGATGTACTCCTGGAACGGCGCCGAGGAGCGCGACGACGAGGCGGCCGAGGCCGTGCAGACCGCGCTGGACCGCCGCGACAACGGCGGCGCCCCGCAGGCCGCCGACCAGCGCTGACCTTCCCCGGCTGCTCCTGACTCGGCCGGCTGTTTCCTGACCCGGCCGGCCGGTCCCTGACCCTGTCCTGATCCCCGTCATGCCGGTGGGGCGGGGGGGGGCGCCCCGCCCGCCCCCCCCCGGCGCGGCCGCCCTTCCCTTTCGATAGCTGATCTTTTGGCTGATTTTCGGGAATTTGATTACATTTTCATCTCGTCGCCGGATAAAGGCGTGAGACGGGTAACACGGGATGGCACAGCCTGTCGGGTAGGTCCGCCGGGCCGGCGTTCACCGGCCGGGCGGAGAACGGGTGGCGCGTCGATGGCGCCCCTAGACATTGAAGATGCTGACACCGCCGGGGCCCACCAGGAAGCCGAGGACGATGAGGACGATCCCCCAGAGGAGATCGCGACGGGCCAGAATCACATAGATGCCGGCGATGACGAGAACGACCGCGATGATCCACAGCAAAGTAGCCATGGCCCGCTACTGCCCGTGCCGAAAGGCATTTAACATCCATTCCTGGCGCACGCCATGTTTTCCCTGAGTGCGCCGGGAAGTGGACCTTCATGACCACATTCGGATACTTCCTTTCCTGCGAGGAGCACGGCCCCCGGGAACTGGTCCGGCAGGCCAAGGCGGCCGAGCGCGCGGGGTTCGAGGCGCTGTGGATCTCCGACCACTTCCATCCCTGGCTGGACGCGCAGGGGCAGAGCCCGTTCGTCTGGTCCGTGATCGGCGCGCTGGCCGAGGCCACGTCGCTGCCCATCACCACGGCCGTCACCTGCCCCCTGATGCGGATCCACCCGGTGATCACCGCCCAGGCCGCGGCCACCACGGCGGCGCTGTCCGGCGGGCGCTTCCGGCTCGGCGTCGGCACCGGCGAGGCGCTCAACGAGCACGTCATCGAGTCGCGCTGGCCGCCGGCCGAGGAGCGGCTGGAGATGCTGGAGGAGGCCGTCGGCCTGATGCGGGAGCTGTTCACCGGCGAGCTGGTGACGCACCGCGGCGCCCACTACCGGGTGGACACCGCCCGCCTCTACACGCTGCCGGACGAGCCGCCGCCCATCTACATGTCCGGCTTCGGGCCCAAGGCCATCGAGCTGGCCGGCCGCATCGCCGACGGCTACATCTCCACCGGCCCCAGCGCCGAGATGGTGGAGCAGTTCCACAAGGCGGGCGGCGCGGGCAAGCCGGCGATGGGCGGCCTCAAGGTCTGCTACGCGCCGGACGAGGCCGAGGCGCGCAGGACCGTCCACCGGCTGTGGCCCAACCAGGGCATCCAGGGCGAGGCGTCGCAGCTGCTGCCCCTGCCCCGGCACTTCGAGCAGCTCGCCGAGTCGGTCACCGAGGAGCAGGCCGTCGGCGGCAGCCCGTGCGGCCCCGACCCCGAGGCACACGTCCAGGCGATCCGCGAGTACGTGGACGCCGGCTTCGACGAGGTGTACGTCAACCAGATCGGGGCCGAGCAGGACGCGTTCTTCGACTTCTACGCGCGCGAGGTCCTGCCCCGGCTGCGCTGACGGCACAGGGACCGCCCGCACGGCATGGGGGGGAAGGGCCTCGCCGAGGCCCTTCCCCCCATGCCGTGCGGGTCAGGACGCGGAGCGCATCATCTTCGCGTAGGCGAGCTGGAGCCAGTCGGAGGCGGCCACCGCGGTCATCGTCGCCCCCGCCAGCCGCGTGAACCGGGGCGCGAAGACCAGGCCGGCGGCGTAGGCGGTGGCCGTCCACTGCGCCAGGCAGAACGGGCACGACACCAGCTCGCCGACCGAGTTGCGCGGCTCCTCCTTCAGCTCGGCCGGGCCGCTGGTCCCCTCGTACCGGGTGAACGGCGCCCGCAGCGGGCTGGTCACCGGGTCCTTGGCGATCAGCCGCGACACCTTGTGGGTGCAGGCCGCCATCAGCGCCACGTCCATCAGCCCCACCCGCTCCGGTGCCTTGCGCCCCATCAGCGCGGCCGCGCCCACCGCCGCGGCGATCGCCCCGCCGTACACGGTCATGATGCGCAGGTAGCCGCGCAGCGGCCGGTCGTGCTCGCCCTGGTACTCGCGTTCGGTCTTCTCCAGGAAGTCGGTCATAGGGCCTCGCGCTACCCCCGCTCCGGCGCTCTACTCGCGCGCCGGAGCGGGGACGCGGGTCAGGCGCTCACCCGCCCGATCAGGGCCGACAGCCGGTCCTGCTCCTCGCCGGTGAGGTCCACCAGCGGGGGCCGCACCGGTCCGGCCGGGCGGCCGGCGGCGCGCAGGCCCGCCTTGACGATGCTCACCGCGTATCCCCGCCGCCGGTCGCGCAGCTCCACGTAGGGCAGGACGAAGTCGTTCAGCATCCCGGTCACCGCGGCGGTGTCGCCGCCGCGTACCGCCCGGTGGAAGGCGAGCGCGAACTCCGGCAGGAAGTTGAAGATCGCCGAGGAGTAGGTCTCGACACCCAGCGCGTGGTACGGCAGCGCGTACAGCTCCGCCGTGGGCAGACCGCCGATGCAGAGCAGCCGGCCGCCCAGGCGGGCACGGACGCGCGTCATCTGCTCCAGGTCGCCCACGCCGTCCTTGAAGCCGACGAAGTTCGGATGCTCGGCGGCCAGCCGCTCCAGCGTCGCGGTGGAGTAGCGGGCGTTGGCCCGGTTGTAAACGATCACGCCCAGGGCGGTCGCCCGGCACACGGCCGCGACGTGCGCGGCCAGCCCCTCCTCGTCGGCCTCGGTCAGGTACGGCGGGAACAGCAGGATCCCGGCCGCCCCGGCGAGCTCGGCGGAGCGGACGAGCTGGACGGCGGTCGCGGTGCCGTGCCCGGACGGGGCCAGCACCGGGACCCCGGCGGGCGCCGCGTCCACGGCGACGGCCACCACCCGCTCCACCTCGGCCTGGGTCAGCGAGAAGAACTCGCCCGTGCCGCCGGCCGCGAACAGCCCGCCCACCTCGTGCCGGCCGAGCCAGGCGAGGTGCTCGCGGTAGGCGGCCTCGTCGAAGGACAGGTCGTCCTTGAAGTGGGTCACGGGGAACGACAGCAGCCCTGAGGCCAGCCGGGCGCTCAGCTCGTCGGGGGTCATCGGGTCTCCTTCGTCGGGGGATCCGTCCCCTTTGGGGTCGGTGTCCCGTCATGACCATAGGCAGCGCGACTCATGCCGGTCCAACACTCTTTTCGCATCCTCCGATGCGTGCCGCGTATCATTGCCGAGCATGGTGTCGATGGAGCAGCTCGTCGGGTTCGTCGCGGTCGCCGAGGAGCTGCACTACGGCCGGGCCGCCGCGCGCCTGCGCATGACACAGCCGCCGCTGAGCCGGCGCATCCAGGCGCTGGAGCGCGAGCTGGGCGTCGAGCTGTTCGACCGGACCCGCCGGGCGGTCCGGCTCACCCCCGCCGGGCGGGCCTTCCTCGCCGAGGCCCGCAAGGTGCTGCAGGTCTCGCAGGAGGCGGTGCTGACCGCACGCCGCACGCCGCGCGGCGACGCCGGGGTGGTCACCCTCGCCTTCACCGCCACGACGGCCTACTCCTTCCTGGAGCGCGTCGTCACCGAGGCGGGCGCCCGGCTGCCCGGCGTGGAGCTGGTGCTGCGCGAGATGGTCACCGCCGCGCAGGTGGAGGCGCTGCTGTCCGGCGCCGTGGACGTCGGCATGGTCCGCCCCCCGGTGCGCACGGCCGACATACGCACCGCGCCCCTGACCAGCGAGCCGCTGCTCGCGGCGCTGCCCGACGGCCACCCGCTGGCGGTGCGGGCGCCGTACCCGAGCGTGGCGGACTTCGACGGCGAGCCGTTCATCATGTACTCGCCGTCCGAGGCCCGCTACTTCCACGAGGTGCTGGTCGCCGTCTTCCGCACGGCCGGCGTGCAGCCGGTCCACCGGCAGTACCTGAGCCAGGTCCACACGGTCCTGGCCATGGTCAAGGCCGGGCTCGGCCTGGCACTGGTGCCCGCGGCGGCCTCCGCGCTGCGCATGGACGGCGTCGTGCTGCGGCCGGTGACCGGGCTCGGGCCCGACACGGTGCGGCTCGATCTCGCCTGGCGGGCCGGCAACGACAATCCCGTGCTGGCACCGCTCCTGCGCGCGATCCGACGTCTAGCGGGGGACCGGGAGGGTAGCCGGATCACATGAGCAGCCACAGTCATGAAGTCACCGACGCGATCCTCGACACGCTCAAACGCGCGAGCTCGGGGCTGAAGGACGCGGGAGTGCAGTTCGCCCTGGCCGGGGGGTGCGCCGCCTACGCCAGGGGCGCGGCGCCCTCGCTGCACGACGTGGACTTCGTCATCACCGAGCATGACGTTCCGGCCGCCCTGGAAGCGCTGCGCGCCCTCGGCTTCGAGACGGCCAAACCGCCGGAGGACTGGCTGGTCAAGGCGTACGACGATGGACGGCTGGTGGACCTGATCTTCCGTATCTCCGACCGGCCGGTGACCGACGAGCTGATCGAGCGGGCCGAGCCTATGAAGGCGTCGGCGGTGATCGTGCCCGTGCTGGAGGCCACGGACCTGGTGATCTCCTGGTTGATGCCGCTGTCGGAGCACGCCTGCGACTACGGCGCGCTGCTGCCGCAGGTGCGGGCGCTGCGGGAGCAGGTGGACTGGCAGCGGGTGGCCACGGTGACGGCCGCCTCGCCGTACGCGGCGACCTTCCTCACGTTGCTGGAACGCCTGGGTGTGCTGGAGGGGCCGGCCGAGCCCAAGGGCGACCCGTCCTGGCCCTGAGGACGGACCCCGGGGGACGGACCCTGAGGACGGACCCTCAGGACGGGCCCTCAGAACGGACGAAGGGCCGCACCCCGAGGGGTGCGGCCCTTCACCTTGACCGAAGGTCAGTGCGGGAACCGGCCGTAGTAGTCGCCCACCCGCGTCCGGTACTCGGGCTCCTTGAAGCGGCCCTCGTCGAACTCCGGAGCGTCCTTGATCTCCGCCTTGGTACGCGAGACGTACACCTCGCGTGCCTGGGGGTCGATCCGGGTGATGACACTCGCCGGCAGCATGACCTTCTTACCGAAGATCCACGGACCGGTGTCGACGACCAGGTAACTCTCGCCGACCTCGTACGTGGCCTCGTCGACGGAACCGATCTTTCCGTCGGTGGCGTGGACGTGGTAACCGTTGATGTCCAGCGCCTGGCCGCGGTCGTAGACGTCAGATCGATAGTCCCAGAGCTCCATGAAGCTCACGTCCTCTCTGCTTCCGTCTCGTACTCGGGCCCGCTCCAGCTACCCGGGAGACGGCGCGTAAACCGCGTCCCGGAATTTCGTCAACGGACGGCCAAGCGGCCGGTGCGAAGCCACAGGTCGGCGCAGACATGGAGCCCCCGATTTCGGTACGATCCGCGTCACCGACCAAAGGGGAGTCCGGATGAGCCTCGGTTCCTCCAGCGCGTGGGCGAGCGGTGAGTGGTCCCATGAGGAGGGGGCCCCGCCCGGGGTCGACCCGTCCACGCCCAGCGTCGCCCGCGTCCACGACGCCCTGCTCGGCGGCATGGAGAACTTCGCCGCCGACCGGTCCGTCGCGCGGCGGCTGAGGGAGGCCGTGCCCGAGATCGTGGACCTGGTCTGGTGCGACCGGGCGTTCGTCGGCCGCGTCGTCGACCACCTCGTCCGCGAGGCCGGCGTCCGGCAGTTCGTGGACCTCGGCGCCGGCCTGCCCACCATCGAGAACACCCACGAGGTCGCCCAGTTCGCCGACCCCTCGACGCGCGTCGTGTACGTGGACGTCGATCCGTCGGTGGAGCCGCACGCGCGCGCCATCCTCAAGGGCAACCCGCACGTGGTCGCCATCACCGAGGACGCCCGCGACGTCGCGGCCGTGCTGGGCAACCCCGAGCTGCGGCGGCTCATCGACCTGTCCCGGCCCGTCGCGGTGCTGGCGATCGGGCTGCTGCACCTGTTCCCCGACCAGGACGACCCGCACGGGATCGTCCGGCGCTACATGGACGCGCTGCCGTCCGGCAGCCACCTGGCGGCCTCCAACATGCTGGCCTCGGCCAACCCGAAGGCCCAGGCGCTGGAGGCGATGCTCCGGGTCACGATGGGCACCGGCCACTTCCGCTCCCGCGAGGAGATCGGCCGCTTCTTCGACGGGCTGGAGCTGGTGGAGCCCGGCCTGGTGCGCTTCCCCGAGTGGCGGCCCGACGACCGGCTGCCCGACCCGCCGGCCGCCTGGGAGGAGCTCCTCCTCGGGGGAGTCGCCCGCAAACCATGAGGCCCCGCAGACCGTGAGGCCCCGCAGACCGTGAGGCCCCGCAGACCGTGAGGCCCCGCAGACCGTGAGGCCCCGCAGACCGTGAGGCACCGCAGACCGTGAGGCCCCGCCGACCCCGGAGCCGCTAGGGTGGGGGACGTGCCGCGCTTCCTGATCTGCTCCCCGCCGCCCGCCCGGTAGCGGGCGGCCTCTTCTGACATCTCGCCGGATCTGACCGATCCGGGGGTGGTCGCTGCCCGCGTACGGGCCCCCTTCCGACCACTCCATCCGGAGAGATCTGTCATGACGCATGTCCCCTCACCCGTCTCCGCGCGCCGGGGAGCCCTCTACGTGTCCGTGGCGGCGGCCGCCTGGGGCACCGGCGGCGCCGCGGGATCCCTGCTCTTCCAGTCCGGCGGGCTCGGCCCGGCCGGCGTGTCCCTCTGGCGCTACGCCCTCGGCGCCGTCTTCCTGCTCGTCCTCACCCGGCTGACCGGCGGCGTCCTCCCGCGCCTCGACGTCCGGATGGTGGTCGTGGGCGCCGGGATGGCCGTCTACCAGACCGCGTACTTCGCGGCCATCGAGCGGTCCGGCGTGGCCGTCGCGACCGTGGTGACGATGGGCGCCACCCCGGTCGTCACCGAGCTGGGCGGGCGGCTCCTGCTCGGCGAGCGGTCCGGCCGCACCGGCCTGCTCGCCCTGGCCGCCGCGCTCGCCGGGCTGTTCCTGCTCACGGGCGAGAGCCTGCTCGCGGGCGGCGGCCGGCTGGGGGGCGTCGCGTTCGCCCTGGTGTCGGCCGCCGGGTACGCCGCGGTGACGCTGTACTCGCGGCGGCACCGGGAGGACCCCGGCGGCATGGCCGTGGGCGGGTTCGTGGTGGGCGCTGTGTGCCTGGCGCCGTTCGCGCTGGCCGGCGGCGTGGTGCCCGAGCCGACCGTGACGACCGTGGCGCTGCTGGCCTACCTCGGCGCGGTGCCGACCGCGCTGGCCTACGCCCTGTTCTTCCGGGCGCTGACCGCGCTGCGGGCCGCCACCGTGTCGGTCATCTCCCTCGGCGAGGCCGTCGGCGCGGCCGTGCTCGGCGTGCTGCTGTTCGGGGAGCGGCTGAGCGTGGCCGGCTGGGCCGGGTGCGCGCTGCTGGCCGCCGCCGTGGTGGTGCCGGCCGTGCGCCCCGAGCAGCGATGACACGGTGACGGACGGTTGATCGAGGGCCGACCGGGGAGCGGGGCGGCGGCGCGGAACGCCGTGCACGTCCCCATATGGGTTAGGGTCCGGTACGGCGACGCATGCCGTACCGTCGCTCCGCTCCCCACTTCGGTCACACTCGTGGAGGTGGGCACGAGAGGAACGCTGCCGGGCAGAGCGCGCGTTGGAGGGACTGTGGCGTCTATTTCCGGAATCTTGAAGAACCTCCTGGACCGGCCGGGAGGAGTGAGTCTGGGCCCGTACCAGAAGGTCGTCAAGGCGGCCCGCGAGCTGGCCGGGCCGGTCGGCGAGCTGGACGAGCTCGCCCGCCCCGCGATGGACGACCTGGCGAGGTTCTGCGCCGTCGCCCGGGAGGCGGCCGACCGCTCGCTCGGGCTCCGGCCGTACGACGCGCAGCTCCTCGGCACGCTGGCGCTGCTCGACGGGAAGGTCGCCGAGATGGCGACCGGCGAGGGCAAGACGCTGTCCGGCGCGATGGCCGCCGCCGGCTACGCGCTGCAGGGCAAGCGCGTCCACGTCATGTCCGTCAACGACTACCTGGCCCGGCGCGACGCCGAATGGATGGCGCCGTTCTACGAGGCCATCGGCGTCACCGTCGGCTGGGTCGGGCAGTCCTCCACGCACGAGGAGCGGCGCGAGGCGTACTCCAGGGACGTCACCTACGGCGCGGTCAGCGAGATCGGCTTCGACGTGCTGCGCGAGCGCCTGCGCACCGACGCCGCCGAGCTCATCGTGCCCGCCCCCGAGGTCGCGCTGGTCGACGAGGCCGACTCCGTGCTGGTGGACGAGGCCCGCGTGCCGCTCGTCATGGCCGGGGCCTCCGACGCGGGCAGCGCCGTCCCCGAGATGGCCGCGCTGGTCAGGCAGCTCGTCCGCGGCTACCACTACGAGGTGGACGACCAGGCGCGCAACGTCTACCTGACCCCCAAGGGCGCCGACACGGTCGAGAACCTCCTCGGCGTCGACCTCTACGACGAGAACGAGCCCGGCACCCTCATCGAGCTCAACCTCGCCCTGCACGCCCACATCCTGCTGGCCCGCGACGTCGACTACATCGTCCGCGACGGCCGGGTGCAGCTCATCAACGCCTCCCGCGGCCGGGTCGCGCTGCTCCAGCGCTGGCCCGACGGCCTCCAGGCGGCCGTGGAGGCCAAGGAGGCGCTGGCGCCCAGCGAGAAGGGCGAGATCCTCGACTCCATCACCGTGCAGGGCCTCGTCCGCCGCTACCCGCAGATCTGCGGCATGACGGGCACGGCCGTCGCGGTCAGCGAGCAGCTCGGCGAGTTCTACGGGCTCAAGGTCGCCGTCATCCCGTCCAACCGGCCCTGCGTCAGGAAGGACGAGCCCGACCGCGTCTACCCGGACGTGCCCGAGAAGGACGCCGCGCTCGTCGAGGAGATCGAGGAGGTCCACGCCACCGGCCGGCCCATCCTCATCGGCACCCTCGACGTCGCCGAGTCGGAGAACCTCGCCGGGCTGCTACGCCGGCGCGGCCTGGACCCCGTCGTCCTCAACGCCAAGAACGACGCCGAGGAGGCCTCGATCATCGCGCGGGCCGGCGAGCGCGACGCGATCACCGTCTCCACGCAGATGGCCGGTCGCGGCACCGACATCCGCCTCGGCGAGGGCGTGGCCGAGCTGGGCGGCCTGTACGTGATCGGCTCCGGCCGCCACGCCAGCAGCCGCCTGGACGACCAGCTCCGCGGCCGGGCCGGGCGGCAGGGCGACCCCGGTGGCTCGGTCTTCTTCGTCAGCATGCGCGACGAGCTGGTCACCCAGTTCGCGGCCGACGAGCGGCCGCCCGCGGCCGACGCCGACGGCGTGGTCAGGCACCGCCGCGGCGCCTACATCGTGGCCCACGCCCAGCGGGTGGCCGAGGGCGTCAACCTGCAGATCCACCGCAACACCTGGCGCTACACCCGGCTGCTGGAGCAGCAGCGCGAGCTCATCCTGGAGTGGCGCGACAAGGTGCTGCACGGCGACTCCGCCGCGCGGGCGCTGGCCGAGGGCGACCCCGAGCGGTGGGCCTCCATGCCCGAGGAGACCCGCGAGGAGACGGCCCGGCAGATCGTGCTGCACGCCATCGACAGCTGCTGGACCGAGCACCTGGCCTTCCTCACCGACCTGCGCGAGGGCATCCACCTGCGGGCCCTCGGCCGGATGAGCCCGATCGACGAGTTCCACCGGGAGGCGGTCGCCGAGTACAAGGCGATGCTGGCCGAGGTGGAGCGGCGGTCGCTGGAGGCGTTCGAGGCGCCCGAGCCCGACCTCAAGCGGCCCACGGCGACCTGGACGTACATGGTGCAGGACAACCCGTTCGGCACCGAGTGGGACCGGATACTCAAGCGGGTGGGGTCGGGCGGCCGGCGCCGTTAGAAACCGGCCGACGTACCTGACAGAAGATGGCAGGTATGCCTGCGAGGCTTGGGCCATGACAACGAAGGCGAAGCTCCTGGCCGTCACCATCGACTGCGCGGAGCCCAAGAAGCTGGCCGAGTTCTACCACGAGATCACCGGCCTCGACCTGCAGTACGCCGAGGACGAGTACGCCGCGGTGGGCGACGGCACCACCGCGATCTACTTCGGCCGCGTCCCCGAGCGCGAGCCGGCCCCCTGGCCGGGCGCGGCCAAGCAGTTCCACCTCGACTTCCGGGTGCCCGACGTGGAGAAGGCGGTCGAGGAGTACATCGCGCTCGGCGCGACCAGGCCCGACTTCCAGCCGGGCGTCACGGACGAGGGCGTGGGCTGGATCGTGCTGCGCGACCCCGAGGGGCACCTGTTCTGCGTCTGCCCCGAGCGTTCCTGACGCCGGCCTCGGCGCTGGTCAATGGGGCCGTCCGGGGACTTGGCGGGGTGATGTTGTCCAAAAGGATGATTCGTGTGCTCCGCTTCCCTCTTAAGCTGGAGCAATGCGCCTCCACACGTCCCTGCCCCTGCGTGGGCGCCGATGACCTGGGCCGGACTCCTCATCGCCCTGCTCGGCGCCCTGGGATACGCGCTCGGGGCGGCCCTGCAACAGTACGAGGCCGTGGCGGGCGGCGCCTCGCTCAAGCTGGTGAGACGTCCCCGCTGGGTGATCGGCGGGGTCATCGGGTTGACGGGGGCGAGCCTGCACGCCGTCGCGCTCAGCTTCGCGCCGCTGGTCGCGGTGCAGCCCATCAGCGTGGCCACGCTGGTGTTCGCCGTGCCGCTGGCCGCGCTCATGTACGGGCGGCGGCCGTACCGCGCGGAGATCCTCGGCTCGCTCGCGGTCGCCGTGGGCCTGGTGTGGCTCATGCTGCTCGTGCCCGCCCACAACGTCGTCCCGCACCTCACCGACGGGGCCGCGCTCGCGTTCATCGGGGTGATCGCGGCGATCGCGCTCGTCTCCGAGCTCGTCGCCCGCCGGCTGCGCGGCCCCGGCAAGGCGCTGCTGATGTCGGTGGGGGCGGGAGTCGTCACGGCCAGCGTGTCCACGTTCGTGCGCGTGGTGGGCGGCGGCATGCAGGGCGACTGGGGCAGGCTGCTGCACTGGTTCACGCTGGTCGTGCCGGTGCTGCTGGTCTGCGCGGTGGTGCTGCTCCAGCGCTCGTACGCCATCGGCTACTTCGGCATCGCCTACGCGGGCGTCCAGGTCGTCGACCCGGTCACCTCGGTGCTGGCCGGGGCCATCCTGCTGGGCGAGCCGCTGCCGGCCAGCCCGTCCACGGCCGTCCCGGCGCTGCTGGCCGGCGCGCTGACCATCGCCGGCACGATCACGCTGGGGCGCCTGGCCCCCGACCACTCGCGGCCCGTCGCGGTGGAGTCCATTCCAGTACCTCCCGCATTGACTTCGGCATCAGATCGGAGCTGAGCCGGGCCGCCAGGGCCATCCCCGCGTCGCGCAGCGACACCGCGACGGGGTTGCGCACCTTCGTCGCCCGGCACACCGCCGTCGAGCGCCGCACGAGCGTGGCCGTCCGCTCCACGCGGGCCGCCGAGTAGGCGGCCAGGTCGCCGCCGGCCACGTACGCGAGCACGACCCCGTCCTCGATCGCCTGGCAGGCGCCCTGCCCCAGGTTCGGCGTCATCGGGTGGGCCGCGTCGCCCACCAGCGCCACCCGTCCCCGGTGGAAGGCCGGCAGCGGCGTGGCGAACGCGTGGATGTCGTTGCGCAGGATCCGCTCCGCCGGGACGTCGCGCAGCAGTGACGGGATCGGCTCGTGCCACCCGCCGAACCTGCGCAGCAGCTCCTCGCGCTCGTCGCGGCCCGACTCCCCGGCCGGGGACACGTCGGTCGCGTAGAAGTAGACCAGGCCGCCCGCGAGGAGGTGGGCGCCGAACACCCTGCCCCTGCCCCACGTCTCGGTGCTGGGCAGCGGGCCGCCCGTCCACGGCACCAGCCCCCGCCAGGCCGTCACCCCGGAGTACACCGGGCCCGGGTGGAGGGGGAAGAGGGCGCGGCGGGTCGCCGAGTGGATGCCGTCGGCGGCCACGACCAGCTCGCCCACGCGCTCGCCCTCGCTCGTGCGGACGGTGCCCGTGTCCGGATCCACCTCCGTCACCTGGACGCCCAGGTGAAGGGCGTCCGCGCCCAGCGCCTCCGCCAGCAGCTCCACGAGCGCCGCCCGCGGCAGCACCACGACGGAGTCGCTGAACTCCTTCCTGACGCTCTCCTCCGTGCTGCGCGCCAGCCACCGGCCGTCCGGCCTGCGGATGCCCAGCGTTCCCTGGACCCGGGACAGCGCGCGCACGGGGTCGCCGAGCCCGAGGGTGTCGAGGGCTCGCAGCGCGTTCACCGCGACGGCCAGGCCCGAGCCGACCGGCTTCAACCGCTCGGCCCGCTCCAGCACCGTCACGTCCCACCCCGCCTGGCGCAGGGCGATCCCCGCGGTCAGCCCGCCGATCCCCGCACCGATCACCACAGCAGCCGGCATCTTCGCCTCCTCAACTACGTCTGTAGTTCCAAGATACTACTCCTGTAGTGCGATAACTACAGGGGTAGTGAGTTGCCCGTAGGATCGGGTGCTGTGAAGCGTTCAGAGGCGGTGGCGGAGGCGGCGATCACGCTGCTGGCCGAGCGGGGGATGCGCGGCCTGACCCATCGGGCCGTGGACGAGACCGCCGGCCTGCCGCCCGGCTCGGCCTCCAACCTCGCCCGCACCCGCGCCGCGCTGCTCGAACTCACCCTGGCCCACCTCGTCGGGCTGGAGGAGCGCGCCCTGGCCCCGGCCCTGGAAGCCGGGCTGCCGGCGCGCGACCGGCGCCCGTCGCGCGAGGACCTGGTGGAGCTGCTCGTGGAGGCGCTGGACGTGCAGCTCTCCGACGCCCGGCGCACGCTGGCCCGCTACGAGCTGGCCCTGGAGGCCACCCGCCGGCCCGAGCTGCGCCGCGTCTACGACCGGGCCGGCCGCCGCTTCCGCGACCCCGCCGTGGCGTTGCTGGCCGCCCTGGGCTCCCCTGATCCGGTACGGCACGCGCACCAGCTCGTGGCGTTCACCGAGGGCGTCATGTTCGACGCGATCGCCGGGGCGGGGGAGCGCCCGTCCAAGGACGACGTCCGGGCGGCGATGCGCGAGCTGCTGACCGGCATGCTGGGAGCCGGCTGAGCCCGTCCCGGCCGGGCGGCCCCGTCGGGCGGGTCCGACGGGGGCTCGTCAGGCGGGCTGGTCGGGCGGGTTCGTCAGGCGGTGAGGCGGGCCCGGTGGGGCGGCCACTCCTCCTGGAGGATGCCGAAGAAGACGGTGTCGCGCCAGGTGCCGTCCGGCCGCCTGCGGTGACGCCGCAGCGTGCCCTCGTGGACGCCGCCGATCCGCCGGATCGCGTTCTGCGAGCGGGTGTTCAGCACGTCCGTCTTGAGCAGCACGCGGTTGTACCCCAGCTCGCCGAAGGCGTGGTCGATGAGCAGCACCTTGCAGTTCGTGTTCACGGCCGTGCGCCAGACCGCCCTGCCGTACCAGGTCCAGCCGATCTCCACGCTCTCGTCGAAGCCCGGCACGTCGCCGTAGGTGGTCCAGCCCACCGCCCGGCCGCTCTCGCGGGGGACGACCGCGAGCGGGACGTGCTTGTCGTCCGCCATCAGCCCGGCGGCCACCTCCCTCAGCTCCTCCTCGGTCCGGGGACGCGCCGGCATCCAGCGCCACACCTCCGTGTCGTCCCCGCCGGCCGCGAACAGGTCGGGCACGTGGGAGAGGGTGAGCGGTTCGAGCCGGACGACGTCGTTCTCGAGCACCACGGGAGAGGGGAGCCTGGCGGTCATGGCGGCCAGCCTAGGAGATGACCGGAAACCGGGTCATGGCCACATGGCGCCTTTTGGCGACGACCACTGTCTTCGACGAAGACCACTGTCGACACGCATACCGGCCGGTCGGTAGGCTCGGCGGTATGGACTTCGCCTACGACAGCGTCACCCAGGAGTTGCGCGAGCGGCTGCTGCGCTTCATGGACGAGTGCGTCCACCCGGCCGAGGCCGCCTTCGCCGAGCAGGCCGCCACCAGCGGCTGGAGCGCCCCGCCGCTGCTGGCCGACCTCAAGGACGAGGCGCGCAAGCGCGGCCTGTGGAACCTGTTCCTGCCCGGCGCCGACGGGGCCGGGCTGACGAACCTCCAGTACGCGCCGCTGGCGGAGATCATGGGCCGCAGCCCGCACCTCGCACCCGTCGCCACCAACTGCGCCGCGCCGGACACGGGCAACATGGAGGTGCTGTCCATGTTCGGCGACGACTGGCAGCGCGAGGAGTGGCTGCGGCCGTTGCTGGACGGGGAGATCCGGTCCGCGTTCGCCATGACGGAGCCCGACGTGGCCTCCTCGGACGCCACCAACATCGCCACCTCGATCGTCCGGGACGGCGACGAGTACGTCATCAACGGCCGCAAGTGGTTCATCTCAGGCGCCATGAACCCCGAGTGCAAGATCTTCATCGTCATGGGCAAGACCGACCCGGAGGCGCCGTCGCACCGGCAGCAGAGCATGGTGCTGGTGCCGCGTGACACGCCCGGCATGCACATCAGGCGCGGCATGAGCGTGTTCGGCTACGACGACGCCGACCACGGCGGCCACGCCGAGATCGTGTTCGAGGACGTCCGCGTCCCGGTGGACAACCTCATCGGCGAGCAGGGCGGCGGCTTCGCGATCGCCCAGGCCAGGCTCGGGCCGGGCCGCATCCACCACTGCATGCGGCTCATCGGCATGGCCGAGCGGGCCGTCGAGCTGATGTGCCGCCGTGCGCTGAGCCGGACCACGTTCGGCAAGCCCGTCGCCCAGCAGGGCGTGGTCCAGGACTGGATCGCCGAGTCCCGCGTCCGCATCGAGCAGCTGCGGCTGCTCGTCCTCAAGACGGCCTGGCTCATGGACACCGTCGGCAACCAGGGCGCGCACACCGAGATCCAGGCCATCAAGATCGCGACTCCGGTGACCGTGGAGTGGATCCTCGACAAGGCCATCCAGGTCCACGGGGCGGGCGGGGTCTCGCAGGACTTCCCGCTGGCCGGTCTGTGGGCCGGGGCCCGCTCCCTGCGCCTGGCCGACGGCCCGGACGAGGTCCACAAGCGGTCCCTGGCCTACCGCGAGCTCAAGAAGTACATGTGACACCGATCGGAGGACCCCGAGTGGACGAAGCGCGGCTCAGGGAGCTGGTGGCGGACTTCCTCGCCCGCCACGACCCCGGAGGCGACCGGCTGGAGTTCCTGCGTGCCAGGTTCGACGCCGGGCTGGCCTGGGTGTGGTATCCGGAGGGGCTCGGCGGCCTCGGGCTCTCACCCGAGCTGCAACGGGTCGTGGAGGAGGGGCTCGCCGGCACGCCGCAGATCGACACCGGCGTCCAGGGCATCGGCCTCGGCATGGCGGCGCCCACGATCCTGACGTTCGGCACCGAGGAGCAGCGGCGGCGGTTCCTGCGCCCGCTGTGGACCGGCGAGGAGATCTGGTGCCAGCTCTTCAGCGAGCCCGGCGCCGGGTCCGACCTCGCCACGCTCGCCACCCGGGCCGTCCGCGACGGCGACGAGTGGATCGTGGACGGGCAGAAGGTGTGGACGTCCGGCGCCCACCACGCCCGGTGGGCGATCCTCGTCGCCCGCACCGACCCGGGCGTGCCCAAGCACCGCGGCCTGACGTACTTCGTCTGCGACATGCACGCCCCCGGCGTCGAGGTCCGGCCGCTGCGGCAGATCACCGGCGAGGCGGAGTTCAACGAGGTCTTCCTGACCGGTGTGCGGCTCCCCGACGACCTGCGGCTCGGCCAGGTCGGCGACGGCTGGCGCGTCGCGCAGACCACGCTCATGAACGAGCGCGTCGCCATCGGCGGCGCGCGCGTGCGGCGCGGCGGCGGCATGCTCGCGCCGGTGCTGGAGACCTGGAGCGAGCACCCCGAGCTGCGCACCCACGACCTGCACCAGCGGCTGCTGGCCCTGTGGGTGGAGGCCGAGGTCACCCGCCTGTCGGGCGCGCGGCTGCGCGAGCAGCTCGCCGCCGGCCAGCCCGGCCCCGAGGGGTCGGGCATGAAACTGTCGTTCGCCAGGCTCAACCAGGCGCTGTCGGGCCTCGACGTGGAGCTCCGCCGCGACCTCGGCTACGACGACTGGGCCTTCCGCCGCTCCGACACCGTCGACTTCTACGGCCGCGGCGCCGGCTACCGCTACCTGCGCGCCAAGGGCAACTCCATCGAGGGCGGCACCTCGGAGATCCTCCGGAACATCATCGCCGAGCGCGTGCTCGGCCTGCCCGCCGAACCCCGCGTCGACAAGGACGTCCCCTGGAAGGACCTGCCGCGATGACCCTGCTGTACTCGGAGGTCGAGGAGGAGCTGCGGGCCGCCGTCCGGGCCGTGCTCGCGGACCGCTGCCCGCCCGCCGCCGTCCTGGCGCGCGTCGAGTCCGAGCCGTACGACCCGGGCCTGTGGAAGACCCTCGCCGGCGAGATCGGCGTGGCGGGGCTGCTGGTCCCGGAGGCGCACGGGGGAGCCGGGGCCACGGCGAGCGAGGCGGCCGTGGTGCTGGAGGAGCTGGGCCGCGGGGTGGCGCCGGTGCCGTTCTTCACCAGCTCGGTCCTGGCCACGTACGCGCTGGTCCGCGCCACGGGGACGGGCGCCGGTGAGACGGCCGCCGGTGAGACGGCCGCGGGCGTCGGGCTGCTGCGGGGACTCGCGGAGGGCCGGGTGACGGCCGCGCTGGCGGTCCCGTTCGCCGCCTCGCCGTACCGGCCCTGGCACGGCTCCCCGGTGAGCTCCGGAGAGCCCGGAGGCGGCGGCGAGGCGCTGCTGTCAGGGAGCGTGCGGAGCGTGGCGGGGGCCGACGTGGCCGACGTCCTCCTCGTCCCGGTCCCCGGGGCCTCGGCGGGCGGCTCGGCGACCCTCTACGCCGTCGAACGCGACGCCGCGGCCGTCCAGGCGGTGCCGTCGCTGGACCTGACGCGCCCGGTGGCGACCGTGACCCTCGACGGCGCGCCCGGCACGCGGCTCGGCGTGGTGGACCTGGCCGAGGTGCTGCGGTTCGGCGCGGGGCTGCTGGCCTCGGAGCAGCTCGGCGTGGCCGAGTGGTGCCTGGAGACCACGCTCGCGTACGTCAAGGAGCGCCATCAGTTCGCCCGGCCGGTGGGGTCGTTCCAGGCGGTCAAGCACCGGCTGGCGGACCTGTGGCTCGATGTGGTCAGGGCCAGGGCCGCCGCCCGAGGCGCGGTGTCCGCTTCCGAGGAGGGAGCGCCGGGCGGGGCCGGGCTCGACCCGGTGGCCGTCGCCGTGGCCCAGGCGTGGAACGGCGGCGTGGCCGTGCACGCGGCCGAGGAGGCTCTCCAGCTCCACGGCGGGATCGGGATGACCTGGGAGCATCCCGTGCATCTCTTCCTCAAGCGCGCCAAGGCCGGAGAGATCGCTCTCGGCACCCCCGGCGACCACCGGGAGGCGCTGGCCTCACTCGCCGGTGTGCCCGGCCCCGGCGCGGAGTGAGGTGAGCAGCAGGTCGGCGAAGTGCCTTCCCACCTGGGCGCCGGTCAGCGGCCCGTCCGCGTGGTACCAGGTGCCCAGGTGGTGGACCGAGCCGAAGAAGTAGTCGACGACCAGGTCGGCCGGGACGTGGTCGCTGAAGGTGCCCTCGCGCTGCCCCTCGGCCACGAGATCGCGGAATCGCTCGTGGTAGCGTCGGCGCTCGGCCCGCACGCTCTTCTGCGTCTCGGGCGCCAGCAGGTGCATCGACCGGAAGAAGATCTTGGAGTCGTCGAGGTTGGCGGTGGTGGTCTCGACGACGTCGGCCGCGGCGGCGTGCAGCCGCTCGGCGACCGTGCCGGAGCCGTCGGCGATCAGGGTGAGCCTGTCCATCTGCATGCGCAGCACGCGAGCGTAGATCTCGTGCAGCAGGTCATCCTTGGAGCTGAAATAGTGGTACATGGCGCCCTTGGTGACGCCCGCCGCCAGCACGATCTCCTGCACCGAGGTGCCCTCGAAGCCTCTCGCGGCGAACAACCGCGTCGCCGCGCTCAGCAGCCGGCCGCGTACCGGTTCTTCCTTCACGTGTCCCCCTTGGTCACCTCCGACAGGATACCGACTGGTCGGTCGAGCGGTCTTCCCGGTGCTATTTCCGTCACCTTAGGGTGCCCTTGCTTGGAGTGGGGTATTACTTGACTTGGCGAGGGATCTTCGGCGTGGCAGATCCCGTTTGGTTCGGTTCGATCTCATCATTCGGGGAGTTTGCCGTGCCCGGTGGCTCTATCTACGTGCAGCAGGACGCGAAGTACGCCGGCTCGTCGCCGCAGTGGTACTACGAGAAGTTCTGGCGTGAGGCGGCCAAGGGCCGCCAGCGGTCCCGGATGGTCAAGGCGGCGGTCGGCTTCGTGGCCGGCATCGGGCTCGCCATCCGCTTCGGTCTCGACCTCGTTCCCCTCTACGGCCTCGCGCTCGCCGGCGTCGTCGCCGCCGCCGACTGGTGGCTGGCGTGGAGCTCGTTCCGGGCCACGGCGGTCTGGCGGGGCCAGCGGCGCGGCGAGGCCATCACCGGCCGCCTCCTGCGGCGCTCGCTGCGCAGGCGCGGTTACAAGGTCCTCGACGGCCGCGCCATCCGCGGCCAGGCGTCCATCGACCACCTCGTGATCGGCCCTGGCGGGCTGTGGATCGTGGACAACGAGTCGTGGAGCCCCGACACGGAGATCGCCGCGTACGGCGGCAGGCTCTTCTTCGGCGAGAAGTACGGCACCAACGTCGCCAGACCGCTGGCCGAGACCGCCCGCGCGTTCGCCGAGATACTGACGCGCGAGACCGGCGTGCCGGTGACGATCACGGTCATGCTGGCCGCGCACTCCGGCTCGCTGCCGCGCGGCGGCAGTGTCACGGCGGAGGGCATCACGCTGCTCAAGCCCCGCCTGGTGGCCCGCCGCATCAAGGCGTCGCGGGAGGTCGTGCTGGACGACGACCAGATCGAGCTGCTGACTCGCACGGCGGCCCGCGAGCTCCAGCGCTCCTGACCCGACCCCGGAGCCAGGTCAGACGCGGTCGTCGAGGTGGTCGTCGTGGCGTGGGGCGCTCTCGCCGGTGAGGTGGGCGAGGGTGCCGGTCATGTCCAGCAGCCGCTCCAGTGCGGGGCCACGGTCGTCCAGGAGCAGCAGCGCGCCCGCCTCGCCCGCCCGGCGGCGGGCCACCAGCAGCGCGGACAGGCCGCTGGAGTCGCACAACCGCAGCCCGGCGCAGCCGATCCGCAGCTCGCGCGGCGCGCCGGGCCCGGTCAGCGCGGCGGTGACGGCTTCGAGGAACTCCTGCGCGGTGGTGTGGTCGAGATCACCGTGCAGGCAGATGCGGACGATGTGCGGTGCGGGCGTCTCCTGGGTGAGTTCCAGCGGCTCGGGAACGAAGTCGGTCACGCGCTGCCTCCAGGAGCGTCGACGGCGGGCGAGGGCACAGCGGTGACGTCCACCGCGGGACCGGCCTCGACGGGGACGCCGGCGGTACGCAGCGCCTCGCGCCCGTACGCGAGAAGGCCCGTCGTCCGGGGGAAGTCGGTGAGCCGCGCGGCGAGCAGGTCCAGCGCGGGCAGCAGCGTGCGCGCGGGGACGCCCCGCGCCGTGAGGATCTCCGCCGTCCACGTCAGGAAGGCGCCGAACAGACCAGGATCGTCCAGGTAGAGGGCGGTCGCGAGGAAGTCCACGACGTGCGCCACGTCCTCGGCGGTGTGGCGGAGCTGCTGGGGGGTGTAGGAGGCCATCGCGGGGACGCGCTCGCGCAGCCCGTCCATGACGTGCCTGACCAGCCGCGGGGCGGACTGGGTGACCAGTGTGTACTCCTGGTCGTCCAGGTGCGGCAGGTCGTCGACGGCCTGGCGGCTCGGGGCGGGGCGGGACGGAGGGCCGCCCGCCAGCCGGTCGGCGGCCGAGCGGGCGTCGGGGGCCCAGGCGTCCGCGCCGAGCAGGCGGGCGTAGCGGCCGTCGGGTCCGAACGCGGCGCCACCGGCCAGCACCGGAGTGCCGGTCGCCTGGCAGGCCGTGATGGCGGCGTGCGCGGCCGGCAGCCGCGTGGCGATCGAGCTGGACAGCGCCACGACGTCCGGGCCGGTGCGGTGCAGGTGCGCGATCAGGTGCTGCGTGGGCACCTGCGCGCCCAGGTAGTCCACCGTCCAGCCGCGCAGGCGCAGCACCTCGGTGAGGATCCGCGCGGGGAAGGCGTGCCACTCCCCGTCGATGCACGCCACCGTGACACGACCCCTCGTCCGCGCGGCTCCGGCGGCGGACTCGCGGGCCTGCCGGCTCGTACGGGCGGCATCGCGGGCGGCGGGGTGGTGGGCCAGGGCGGCCAGTACGCGCTCGTTGACCGCCGTGATCGTGTGCTCCTGCGCGACCGTGATCAGGTTGGCGGCCCACTCGCGGCCCACCCGCGCCTGCACCGGCGCCACGACGTCCATCAGCAGGCTCTCCATGTCGACGCCGTCGTCGAGGGCGGCCAGCACCACGTCCACCGCCGCGTACTCGTCACCGGCCGCCGCGGCCTCCCACAGCAGCCCCGCCCGGTCCGCCTCAGGGCCGTTCGGAGCGTTGCCCGCCATCACCGCTCCCCGCCCCGGCCCGCGCGGGGTGCGGTGATGGCGATCACCGCCACGTCGTCGTGGTCGCCGCCGCCCGCCCACTGCGCGGCCAGCATCTGGACGCGCTCGGTGACCGCCTCGGGCGGCATCCCGGCGCACTGCTCCAGCTCCTCGCGCAGCCGCTGCTCGCCGAACAGCTCGTCGCCCAGCGGGCCGCCGCGCGCCTCGGTCACGCCGTCGGTGTACAGCAGGCAGGTGTCGCCCGGCTCCAGCACCACGGACTCGGTGGTGCTGGTGATCCGCTCCAGCATGCCGATCAGGGTGCCCCGGGTGCGGGACTCCTCCACCCGGCCGTCGGCCCGCAGGATCAGGGGAGGCTCGTGGCCCGCACTGGTCAGCCGTACCGTCACCCTGGGGCCGTCCCGCCGTACGGACGCCAGCACCAGCGTGACGAACCTGCTGCGGTCACCCCGCAGCAGCACGTCGTTGAGCAGCCCGAGCAGCCGGCGGTGATCGTCGGCCATGGGCAGCAGCGCGTGCAGCGTGGTACGGATCCGGCCGGTGAGCACGGCCGCCTCCAGGCCCTTGCCGCACACGTCGCCCAGCACCACCAGCGACTCCCCGCCCGGCTCCGTGGCGGGGTGCAGGTCGAAGAAGTCGCCGCCGACCAGCTCGGTCGCGCCCGCGGGCCGGTAGCGGGCCGACAGCTCCACCCCGTCCAGGTGGCTGGTCGAAGGCGGCAGGAGCTCGCGCATCAGGGTCTCGGTGATGGCCGTCTGCTCGGCGTACAGGCGCGCGGCGGACATGGCGGCACCGGCACGAGCGGCGAACAGCCGCGCGAACACCTCCTCGCCCTCCGAGAAGCCCGCCTGGCCGGAGCGCCGCAGCAGCACGAGCGCGCCCGCCGGAACCCCGTGGCCGGGCAGGGCCGTGACGACCATGGACCCCGGCTCGCCCAGCTCGCCGCGGGCCATCCAGCCGGGGGCCGAGGCGGGGTCGATCCAGCGCGACGGCGTCGGCGGGAACCCCCGCAGCGCCTCGGTCAGCCCCGGTACCTGCGTCGGGTCCACGGACAGGCTCTCGCGGACCACGCGGCCGTCCGGCCCGCAGTAGGCCACCGGATGCCTGTGCCCGGACTTCGGCAGGATGACCAGGGCGGCGTCGGCCAGGTGCCGGGCGGCCAGGCGGGCCGTGACCTCCATGCAGCGGTCGAGGTTCAGGGAGGAGAGCAGCTCGTTGGACGCCTCGGCGAGGAAGGCGGTCCGCCGGCGCTCGATCCGCAGTGCCTCGGACACCCGGTGGTGGTCGGTGGCGTCCACCAGCCACCAGACCACGGAGGAGCCGTCGCCGGGCGACGGGTGCGCCTCGAACATCCGATCACCCACCGGCCCGCGTACGGCGCCCTCGGACGCGGCGCGCGGCCCCGAGAGGGGCGGCGGTGGCACGGGGGAGGACCGGCCGGTCAGGGTGTCGTGGGCCCGGGACAGCCAGGCGGGGACGGCGTCGGCCAGCGGCACCCCCGGGGCGGCCGCGGGCAGCAGAGCCCGGGCCGCGTCGTTGACGAGCCCTATGACGCCGTCACCGTCGATCAGCAGCACCGGATACGGCGCGTCCTGCCACACGGTTCCGGCCCGGCTGTGTTCCGCTTCGCTCGTTGCACCCGTCAAAATCGCGAGCCCCAGGCGGGCCCTGCCTCCTCGATGTCATATCGCCCTTTACGGACTTTCCGCCCACTCTAGCCCACGTCCCCTTGTTTCTACTGGACGGTAACGTGGCCGGAGGGTCAGTCGAGGCTCTCGATGAAGGCTGTGAGCTGGGAGACGTTGCGGCACTCGTACATGGGCACGACGCCCGCGTACGCGCTCGCGACGGAGTCGCCGGTGTCCCACTGCGCCTTCGGCTCGGGGTTCAGCCAGTAGGCGTGGCGGGCCCGGCCGGCCAGGGCCCTGAGGGTGTCCAGGGCGGGCGGCTGGTAGTTGGAGCGGGCGTCGCCGAGGATCAGCAGCGACGTCCTCGGCCCCACGGCATCGCCGTGGCGCTCGGCGAAGCGCTCCAGCGCGTAACCGTAGTTGGTACGGCCGAACCGCACCATGTCGGCCTCGTCCGCCAGCCTGGTCATGGCGTCGACCACGTCCGTACCGGGCCGGAAGAACCGGGTGATCTCGTCCACCGTGTCCACGAACCCGAACGCCCGTACCTTGGCGAACTGCTCTCTCAGCGCGTACGTGAGCAGCAGCGTGAAATGCGCGAAGGACGAGACCGAGTCGCTGGCGTCGCACAGCACGACCAGCTCGGGCCGGTGCGGGCGGGGCGGCCGGAACGACGGCGTCAGCGGCACGCCGCCGCTCTGCAGGGACGCGCGCACGGTCCGGCGGAAGTCGAGCCGGCCCCGCCTGCCCCGCCGCCGGCGGATCGCCAGCCGGGTCGCCAGCCGCCTGGCCAGCGGATACACCTCGCGACGCAGCCGGGCCAGGTCCTCCCTGGTCGCCCGCAGGAAGTCGACCTGGTCGAGCGGCGGGCGCACGGCCGAGCGGGCGATGCGCTCAATGCCCGAGTCCTCGGCGATGCGGCGGCGCACGTCGGCGGCCACCGCCTCCTCGAAGCGCCGGACCCCGGCCGTCACCTGCTGCCGGACCGTCCGCTCCGCCAGGCCGCCGCGCTCGCGTCCCGCGAGGACCTCACGAAGGATCCCGGCCATCAGCGTCTCGGGCGACAGGGCCCGCATGACACTGTAGGAGAACCAGTTCTGGCGACCCGGCCCGGCCTGCTGCCGCCCGAACCGCTCCACCATGGCCCGGGCGAACTCCCGCATCTCCGCGTCGCCGCCCCCGGTCACCAGCCCGGCCAGCCGCTCCCGCAACTCGGCGACCGACGCCTCCTCCAGATCCCTCCGGAGACGTTCGTCCGGTCCCCCCGACATGACGGGCGGGAACCACAGGTCGAACAGCACGTCGAACCCCGGCCGATGCGCGGGCCGCTTGACCAGCGTCGCCGCGTAGGCGGCGCGCAGCGACTCGCGCTCGGCCAGGTCGATCACCCGCAGGGCCCGTACCGCGTCCAGCCCCTCGGCCACGGACACGGGCAGTCCCGCCTCCCGCAGGGCCCGCACGAACCCGACATGCCTGCCGACCAGCGACTCACCCACCGGACAGGCCCAGTTCCTTCAACACCCGCCGGTGGTCGGAGGCGTGCTTGAGCACCACGCCCAGCGTCCCGGCGACGGTCGCCTCGTCCAGCTCCTCGCGTCCCAGGGCCAGCAGCGTGTTGGCCCAGTCGACGGTCTCCGCCACGGACGGCGCCTTCTTCAGCTCCAGCCCCCGCAGCGTCGCCACCGTACGGGCGAGCTGCTCCGCCAGGTCGGCCCGGATCGTCGGAACCTGCGCCAGCACGATGTCCCGCTCCCGCTCGGGCGTCGGGTAGCCGATGTACAGGTACAGGCAGCGGCGCTTGAGCGCCTCGGACAGCTCGCGGGTGGCGTTGGAGGTCAGCACCACGAACGGCCTGCGGACCGCCGAGATGGTGCCCAGCTCGGGGATCGTCACCTGGAAGTCCGACAGCAGCTCCAGCAGCAGCCCCTCGACCTCGACATCCGCCTTGTCGGTCTCGTCCACCAGCAGCACGGTCGGCACGCCGGCCCGGATGGCCTTCAGCAGCGGCCGTTCGAGCAGGAACTCCTCGCCGAAGATGTCCTCGTCGGTGCTGGTCGCCTGGATGCGGAGCAGCTGCTTCTTGTAGTTCCACTCGTACAGGGCCCGCGCCTCGTCCAGCCCCTCGTAACACTGGAGCCGTATCAGCTCGGACCCGCTCGCCCGCGCCACGGCCTTGGCCAGCTGCGTCTTGCCCACCCCGGCGGGCCCTTCGACCAGCAACGGCCTGCCGAGCGCGGCGGCCAGGAAGACGGAGGTGGAGATGGCGTCGTCGGAGAGGTATCCCGCGGCGGCGAGCCGCTCACCGACCTCGGCGGGGGAGTCGAACATGAAGGCTCCTGTCGTCACAGCCGAACCTTATTCTAGTCTGCCCGGGTCCGGCGGTCCCGCCCCATCTGACGCCGGACTCCGACCGATTCGACCAGGATGCCGAGTGCCGGTATATTCCTCTCAGCAACGCGCCGCTAGCTCAGTTGGTTAGAGCAGCTGACTCTTAATCAGCGGGTCCGGGGTTCGAGTCCCTGGCGGCGCACCGCGACAAGACCCCAGGGCGCTCCGGCGATCTGGGGTCTTTGTGTTGAGGAGACTGGGTCACTCGGGCGCGTGCCCATCCGGCCAGACGCAGGTGGAGGCCGCCCCAAGGTAGAGATCGCCGCCTTCCGCCCAGGTGAGCGTAAGGGTGTAGCCCTCAGGGCGGGATGTGCCGCTCAGGTCCGGATTGTTGGTCTTTCCCCCCGCGATGATGTGATGGCCCTGGGCCTCCCAGAAGGTGTGAACCTGCCGTGAGATCGACATGTTGTCGGTCTTCGGGACATCACGAAGCCAGTAGGCACGGCTCACGATGACTTGGTCTTGAGATTTGTCCTCGTCCAGGCACGGGCTGGGTGCCTCGAAGGAGTGGATCGGTTCCAGCCGCGGTCGGGGAGTGAGAGCGTTGGCAGTGTCGTGAATGAGCTCCTCTACACGTGCGAGTGCTTGGGTGGAGGTGGCTGTGGCTTGGTTCATGGAGCATCCCGAAATGACGAGGACAAGAGCGGCGAAAAGTCGCAACACGTCGTTCACCTCTTCGAACTGGGCGACTCTGGTCCTAGCTCTGGCATGAGGAGTTGGGGCGTGCAGTTCAGCGGCACTGGAGCGGTGAGCATGTCGTATTGACCGTTGATAAGTCGCCCCATGTTGCGCAGCGAAGGCGAATGAGGCTTCCAGTAGCTGCTGTGCGCCTCCGTGAACACCTCTCGTCCCACCGGAAAACGCCTGGCCCCGAACGACTCGTCCCCCGGATCCCTGCCGAACCTGCCCAGTGCCGCCACCGGGTCGTTGCCGGCCTCGCCCACCCACACGTGCGCCGGGTCGACGCCCAGCCGTGAGGCGTGGTCGACGCCGGTCCCCGGGCTGCCGATGAGGATGAGGTCGTCCGCGAGCCTGCCCGGGCGGAGGGCGGCGGCGTGGCCCGTGGTGAGCGAGCCGTAGCTGTGCCCGATGACGACGCTGCGTGCCGTCCCCGAGGGCGCGTGGGCGGCGTGCAGGCCGTCGGCGAACGCGGCGAGCGCCCTGCCGCCCTTGGCCGCCGCGTTGTCGGCGGCGACGGACCTGGTGATGTCGAACAGGCCCGGGTCGATCTGCGGGGCGTCATAGCCGAGCCAGGTGATCGACGCTATCGAGCGTTCTCCGCTGGTCGCGCGCGCCTGCTGCCACAACGCCCGGGACCGCTCCAGATCCCCCCGTGCGGCGTCCAGTCCCGACGTGAGCCCCGACACAGACGTGACCGTGATGTCCGCCGTGTCTGGATCGCCCCAGGAGACGACGAGCCGCCCCTGACCCGTCGCGTCGAACGCCAGCAGCAGCGGCGCCGGATGTCCCGCCACCGGGCGGAGCTGCGACTCGATGAGGTCGATGCGCCGCAGCCGGGCGGCGATGCGTTCCCAGCCGCCCAGCAGGCCCGGGTCGGCGAGCCGGCCGAGGTCGGCCGTGGCCGTCTCCAGCTCCCGCTCCAGCCGGGTCCGCTCCTCGGCCAGCCCGCGGCGGTTGGCCCGGTCCCGGACCGTCGCCGGCAGGCCGTTCAGCAGTCCGGACCAGCGGAGCGTCACCAGGCGTTCCCGCGCTTCGCGCGGCAGCGTGTGCCACCACGCGGCGACCCGCGCCGCCAGGCCCGCGTCGGTCCCGTTCTCCTGGACGGTCAGCAGCCGCGTCACCGCGTGCTCCTCGCCCGCCGCGATGCGCGCCAGCAGGCGCTCCGCGCCGCCCGGGTCGGGGGCGTGGCCGCCGAACAGCCCGTACGCCGCCAGCCCCGCCGGCAGCGTCGGGCCGGGCACTGTCTGGCGGATCAGGTTGAGGCGGCGCCGCAGGTCGTCGCTGTGGGCGGCGGCCCAGGTGGCGATGCGGCGGAGTTCGTGGCCGGGCTCGGCGGGCAGGCCGTGGGCGGACAGCTCGGCGGCGAGGCACGCCCCGGCGACCGGCAGCGTCTGTGCGGCGTGGCCCAGGGACGCCACCAGGGTGGTCATGGCGTTCTGCTCGACGCCCTGGAAGCGGCCCGGGGCGGGGGCCAGAGCCGCGACGGACGTGGTCAGCGCGGGAACGGCCGGTGCCGGTCCGCCGTGCCGTACGACGAGGAGGGCGAGCCCGTGTAGCGCGTCCGTGAGCGAGGACTGGAGGCGGGCCCGGTGGCGGGCCAGGTCCTCCGCGAAGGCGGGGGCACCGCCGCCGACCCAGGCGTGGGCGTGCGCGAGCCGGGCCGCCGGGTCGAGGCCGGCGTGATGGCCCGCCGCGAGTGCCGCCGCCCGCCCGTACGCGGCCAGTGCCGCCGCCGCCCGCTCGTACGCCGCGAGCGCCGCCGCGCTGTGATCCGCCATGACGCGGCCAAGGATGCCAGGCGAGCCCGCGGTCCCTCAGGCGATCGGCGACTCCTCCGGGTATCGGGGCATGCGGCATGAATCTCCGGTGGAGCGGGGTAGTGAAGTGTTCATGGCTTGTCGGATCAGTGAGTTGGTGCTGGATTGTCGCGACCCCGAGCGGCTGGCGGCGTTCTGGTGTGAAGTGCTTGGGTTCGTGGTGATAGACCGGGATGAGGGGAGCGTGGAGATCGGGCCGGGGGAGACCGGGTTCGGGGGGCTGCAGCCGACCCTCGTGTTCAATCCGTCCGACGATCCGAGGCCCGGGAAGCTCCCGCTGCACATCGACGTGAACCCGACCGATCGCGACCAGGCCGCCGAGCTGGAGAGGCTGCTCGCGGCGGGGGCCCGGCCGGCGGACGTGGGGCAGACCGGCGAGGAGACGTGGCACGTGCTGGCCGACCCGGAGGGCAACGAGTTCTGCCTCCTCCGCATGAGGCTGGACGACTGAGCGCGCCGCCGCTCGCCGGTGCGCGCGAGTGGGCGGCGGCTGGTGGTCAGCCGCGGTCGCCGAGGAGGCGGAGGAGCAGTCGGGGCTCGCCCGGCCAGGCGTCCAGCAGCACCTCGCGGGGCACCTGCCGGGCGGCGTACCGCAGGGCCAGGGCGACCACCACGATGTCGTCCAGCGGGCCGATGACCGGCAGGAACTCCGGGATCAGGTCGATCGGGCTGGCCACCCACACACCCGCGATCACGATCGCGATCTTCGCCCGGCGCGGCACCGCGGGGTCGCTCCGGAGCCTGCGGACGGTGGTCAGGCAGTCGGGGATGAACGCGGCGAGGTCCCGCGCGAGCCCGGGCGGCAGGCGGCGCGCCAGCAGGACGAGCACACCCCACGTGGCCGCCACGCACACGACGGTGACCGCCAGCCCGATCAACCAGCCACGCACGACGTTCCGCCCTCTTCCGAGCCGTGGCGATCACCGCCCGGCCTCCGCACGACCTCACATCACTGTACGGCGACTCCCCGGCACGCCCGCCCCCGTCCGCACACCCGACGGGTCCACATGTCCGCCCCGCGACCGTCCGCACACCCGACGGGTCCACATGTCCGCCCCGCGACCGTCCGCACACCCGACGGGTCCACGTGCCCGGCCCGCGACCGTCCGCCACCGCGTCCACGTGCCCGCCCGTGCGTGGCACCCGCGCCCCGGGCGCCGGACCACAAGCGTCACCCCCGGCTGGCGAAACCGGTAGGGTCGCCTTCCTCTTTCGGTCGCCCCAGGGGGAGGATGGTCCGCATGAACACGCGACCACTCGGACAAACCGCCGTCAGCTCCATCGGTCTCGGCGCGATGCCCATGTCGGTGGCCGGGCACATGCCCGACGAGGCCCAGTCGATCCGGACGATCCACGCGGCGCTCGACGCCGGCGTGACGCTGATCGACACGGCCGACGCCTACACGCCCGCACCCGACGAGGTGGGTCACAACGAGCGGCTGGTCGCCAAGGCGCTCGCGAGCTGGGGCGGTGACGGCGACGCGGTGCTGGTGGCGACCAAGGGCGGTCACACGCGGCCCCCGGACGGCGGCTGGGCCGTGGACGGACGGCCGTCGTACCTGGTCGAGGCGTGCGAGCGATCCCTGAAGGCCCTGGGCGTCGAGGCGATCGGCCTCTACCAGCACCACCGGCCCGACCCGGCCGTGCCGTACGAGGAGACGATCGGCGCGCTGCGCGACCTGCTCGACGCCGGCAAGATCCGGATGGCGGGCATCTCCAACGCGAACCCGCGCCAGATCAGGATCGCCTACGACATCCTCGGCGGCCGGCTGGCGAGTGTGCAGAACCAGTACTCGCCCGCGTTCCGCTCCAGCGAGCCCGAGGTGGACCTGTGCGAGGAGCTGGGCGTGGCGTTCCTGCCGTGGTCGCCGCTGGGCGGGATCAGCGCGGCGGGGCGGCTCGGCGGCGCGCACGAGGGGTTCGCCAGGGTGGCCGAGCAGCGCGGGGTGTCTCCGCAGCGGGTATGCCTGGCCTGGGAGCTGGCGCGCAGCCCGGTCGTAGTCCCGATCCCGGGGGCGAGCCGGCCGGAGAGCATCCTCGACTCGGTGGCGGCGGCGGATTTGGTCCTGACCTCCGAGGAGCTCGCCGCTCTCGGCGGCTGAGGAGGCCCGCCGGTTTCGCGCGGCGGGTTCGGGCGTGCGAAGCTTTGAATGTCCCCAACACCAGGAGGTCCTCATGACGGAAACACCGGAGCCGGAAGCCAGCGAAGCAACTCCCGAGGACGAGTTGAAGCGCAAGTTCCGTGAGGCGCTGGAGCGCAAGCGTGCCCGGCAGGCCGACTCGGGCGCTGGTGGCAGGGGCGGCGACGCTTCCAAGATTCACGGCGCTCACGGACCGGCCGCCAGCAAGCGTTCCTTCCGGCGCAAGAGCGGAGGCTGAGGCGTCCGGAGCACGGGCTGAGACCTGGTTTCCTGGAGGGGTACGGCATGCCGTACCCCTCTTTTTCTTTGCCTGAAAGGTAGATCTTCGCCCGATTTATGGGCTTACCTTTGCTTTTGTCCGGTTCGCTGGCTAGAGTCAAGCGCATTCCGGTCAGTGACCTAGCCCTTCGAGAGGAAGCGGCGACTGGCCGGCGCCGAATCCCGCACCGCGCGGGAACCGGGGACCCACTTCTGGGGTGAATCCGGCCGCACCTGGCCGGTAGGGCATCTCCACGTCCGAACCCGTCAGCTAACCCGGTAGGCGAGATGGAGAGGACAAGACTTTCATGCGCTACCGCGTACCCCCGGACGGGGCAGTGCCACCCGCCGCCTCCTGAGCGGCACCCGTTCCCCCTGACCTTCTCTCGCGCTCTCGCGTAGCGCCCGTTCGGCGTTCTGCCCGGCTACGCGTCCCCATCTCTTCGGAGCGCGCCCCTCTGTACCCCCACGTAAAGGACTTTTTCAACACATGTCCGAACGACTTGGCATGCGTTCCTTCAGCCTCTTCACGGCGGCCGTACTCGGCGCGCTCACCATCGGCGCCGGCACCACGGCCGCGCACGCCGACAGCGACGAAGGCCGGCAGGTTCTCCTCAAGGGCTCGACCACCGCCTCCTACTTCTGGGACGACTCCTCCGGCCGCGCCGGTGACACCGGCCTGCCGGCCAGCGGCAAGCCCATGCAGAAGGGTCTGGCAGCCAGCCCCAGCTGGCCGCTCATGACCGAGGGCTACGTCATGTACAAGGGCAAGAAGGCCCCCTTCTTCGTCGGGGACCGCGGCCCGGGCGTGCCCTCCAGCAGCGGCGTCATGCTCGACCTCGACGCCAAGACCTTCGCCCAGCTCACCGGCGGCCGCTTCAACTCCAGCACCCTCGGTGTGGACGGTGTCGGCGGCCAGGGCCACATCAAGGTGAGCTACGTCATCACCAAGTGGGGCAACGGCGCGGGCAAGAAGAACCACCCGGTCGCCTTCTCCACCGGCGCCTGGCGTCGCGTCGACCACAACCCGGCCAAGCCGCCGGTGCTGGCCGAGGACAAGTCCACCACTCCGGAGGAGTCCGGCGCCGGATCCGCGGGCAAGGGCACCTCCGTCTCGTCCCGTGACAAGGACGACGCCGGCGTGGTGAACGCCTCCGAGACCACCACCCGCACCGAGGCCCGCGACGCCGCCTCCGGCGACGAGGGTCTGAGCACCTCGGCCAGCCTCGCCCTGGTGGGCGTGGCCGCGGTCGGCGGCGGCCTGTACCTCGGCCGCGACCGCCTGCGCAAGCTCGTCCAGCGCTGACCGCCCGGCCCGCATGCCGCCCCCTCAGGCGGCACACGGGCCGGCACCCGACCATCGGCCGGGTCCGGACGCCACCCCGTCCGGTCCGGCCTCCCCCGGGGGCCTGCCTGCCTCTCCATCCAGGCCCCCACCCCGCCACCCCGTTCCGGAACCGCCGCCGCCCCGGCGGTTCCGGGACGGGGTGCGCGCATTTCCGCGCACACGGGTCCCCGCGTGGGGGCTTTACCGGCCCGCGATCAGAATGTCATTCTGTTTCTCGTGACCATGCGAGCGAAGGCCAACGGCATCGAGATCGCCTACGAGAGCTTCGGCGCGGCCGGGGCTCGTCCCCTCCTCCTCGTCATGGGCCTCGGCGCCCAGCTCATCCACTGGGACGACGACCTGTGCCACCTCCTCGCCGAGCAGGGGCACCACGTCGTCCGCTTCGACAACCGCGACGCGGGCCTGTCGACGCACCTGCACGACCTCGGCCAGCCCGTGTTCGGGGGCCCGGCGCCGTACCTGCTGGACGACATGGCCGACGACGCCGCCGGGCTGATGGACGCGCTCGGCTGGAGCGCCGCCCACGTGGTGGGCGCCTCGATGGGCGGCATGATCGCCCAGACGCTGGCCATCCGGCATCCCGGCCGGGTGCTCACGCTCACCTCCATCATGTCCACGCCCGGCTCGCGGGTCGCCCCTCCCACGCCGGCGGCGAGCGCGGTGCTGCTGGCCACGCCGCCCGCCGGGCGCGAGGAGGTGGTCGCGCGGGCCCAGGACGCCTGGGCGTTGATCGGCTCACCCGGCTTCGAGCCGGACCGCGCGCGCATCGCGGACGTGGCCGCCCGCGCGTTCGACCGCTGCTTCGACCCGCCGGGCACCGCGCGCCAGCTCGCGGCCATCATGGCCTCCGGCGACCGCACCGAACGGCTGCGCCGGCTCGACGTGCCGGCGCTCGTGGTCCACGGCGAGGCCGACCAGCTCGTCCCCCTCGCGGGCGGCCGGGCCACCGCCGAGGCCATCCCCGGGGCCAGGCTGCTGACCTTCCCCGGCATGGGCCACGACCTGCCGCGTCCGCTCTGGCCGGACCTCGTCGCCGCCATCGCCAAGCTGACCGCCGGATGACCCCGCCGGCGCCGCCCGGCTAGACGTCCAGCTTCTCCTCGATGGAGCGGAGCTGGTGCCTGGCCATCGCCAGGTTGGCCCGGGCCCGGTCCAGGGCCAGGTAGAGGAACAGGCCCTTGCCGCCGCGCCCGCTGATGGGCCGGATGATGTGGTACTGCGAGCCGAGCGTGATCAGGATGTCCTCGATCGTGTCCTTGAGCCCGAGCGAGTCCATCGTGCGGAGCTTGGCCTTGACCACCTCGGTGTTGCCGGCGCCCGCGACCTGGAGGTCAAGCTCCTTGGAGCCGCCGAGCGAGCCCAGCGTCATGCCGCTGCCGTGGTCGACGACCGCCGCCCCGATGGAGCCGTCGATCGTCATCATCTCCTTGAGAGAGACGTCCATGCTGGCCATGTCATTTCTCCGTTCTCTGCTGATTTCTCTGGTGGACGGTCATCGCGTCCGTGCCGCGATGGCGGCCAGGGCGGCCGCGGTCCTGCGGCCCTCCAGCCGGAGCAGCCCGAGGTTCGTGCCGGGCTGGGCCAGGACTGTGAGGACGATGGTGGGGCCCGCGGCGTAGAACGCGGCGTACCCGGCCGTGCCCGAGATGAGCGTCTCCTCCAGGTCGCCCCTCCCGGAGATCGCGAGCATGCGCCTGCTCATGGCGAGCAGGGCGGCGGTGAGCGCGGCCGTCCGCTCGCCGTTGTCCACGGCGGGGTCGCAGGCGACGGCCAGTCCGTCGACCGTGCAGGCGACGCTGCCGCTGACGTCCGGGGTGCGCTCCCGCAGGAGCACCATCTCCTTGAGCACCTCGTCGTGCAGCTCCACCGGTGGCCTCCTTCTGAACGAGGGCAGTCTCACGACGGTGAGTGGGGGGAACCTCATGCCAGCTCCTCCAGCGCCTTCTTCAGCCGCATGAGCAGGGCCAGATCCCTCGGGTCCGCCGTCACGGCGGGGCCGAGGGGGCGGGCCGCGTGCGGCTGCGCGCCGGCCGCGCCGGCCGCGTGGGGGAGGAGAGGCGGCGGACCGGCCGGCGCCGCGAGCGGCATGCCGGGCGGCCCGCTGGAGACGCCGGGGAACGGGGCGGTGGGAGGGCCGGCCGGATCCGGCGGCTGAGGCGGCGCATCCGCCGGATCCGGGGTCTGGGGGGAGGGGCGGGAGCGCCGGCCGCCGCGTGGCCGCCTGGGCAACGGGGCGTCGTGCTCCCCGCCCGTCGCGGGCTCCGGATGCCCGGGCTCCGACGGCGACCGCGGGTGCGCGGGCGCCTGCGGAGATGTGGGCCGTACGGGCGCCGGCTCCGCGGGCGGGGGCGGGGTGGGGCCGGCGGGCGCGAGCAGCCCGGCCGCCGCCAGCCGTCGTACGGCCAGCAGCACCGAGTACCCGGAGCGGCCCAGCCGCCGGGCCAGGTCCAGCGGGGTGGCCTCGTCGTCGGCGCGGGTGACGACCTCCCACTGGACGGCGCTGAGCGTCACCCCCTGCCCGGGAAGCCGGGGCGCGGGCCGTACCGGAGCGGTGTCCACGTCGGCGGACGGCCAGATCCGGGCCAGGTGCGCCCGGCGGCGGGCGCACTCCCGCACGAGCCCGGACACCTCGAAGTACCACCGGCCGCCCAGCCAGTGCCGCTCGCCGGGCCGGAACTTCGGCCGCGTCCCCGTGGCCGGCAGCAGGAAGAACGCGGCGTCCAGGACGGCGCCCAGCACGCAGTACTGGAGCTCCCCGAGCGTGACCGGGCCCTCGGCGAGCAGCCGCTCGCAGCCGCCGTCCGCCTGGAGGCGGCGCAGCTCGGCCTCGGGGATCCGGCCGCGCGCGGCCAGCAGCCGCTCGACGCCGGGCGTCTGGGCGCACTCCATGTACGTGATCCGTCCCTCGTCGAGGAAGACGGTGCCGGTCCGGCCGACGCGCAGCGCGCCGGTGGGACGGTCGTTGGCGAGGCTCGCCAGCAGCGTGTCGAGGGTCCCCATGGGTCACGCCAGCAGCCGGCCGGAGATGTCCCGCAGGCGGTGGCGCGCGAGCGCGAGGTTCGAGCGCTCCAGGTCGAGGCGGACGTAGATGACCAGCGGCCCCTCGAACGCGGTCTCCATCAGCCTGAGCAGGTGGTGCCCGCGGTCGGTGGTGACGAGTATGTCGTCGATGCGGACCGTGTCGCCGGGGCAGGAGCGTGCCAGGCCGTCCATGGTGGCGCGGAGCGTCTCGGTCAGGGCCGCGGCGGAGTGCTCGGTGTCGACGCCCCGGGGCGCGCCGCTGGCCGCCACCGCCATGCCGCTGGTCTGGTCCAGCAGCATGGCGTCCAGCGCGCCCGGTATGGCCATGACCTCGGCCAGGCAGTCGTCCAGCCCGAGCACGGATCCTCCCCTCGCCGTCCCGAAGACTCCTTGAGGACTGGGACAGCGTAGGAGCGCGCCGGTGTCACGCAGCGGAGCCGGTCGGCAGCGGTACGAAAGCTATACGGCGCGGAAGGAGAAAAACCCCACCGCGGCGCAGCTTTCTCCGAGTTATCCGTATTGAGGATGACTTAGACGAATATTCTTCGCCTTTTCGCAGGTCAGGGCCGCGGCCGGAGGCTCAGGCGGGCTCGTCCGGGAGGACGGCAGCCTCGTCCGGCTTGTGGACGAGGACGTTCTCGATGTACGACTTCACGGCGGTCGCCAGCCCCACGTCCGCGCCCGCCTCCTCCGACAGGTACCACCGGTGGTCGAGGACCTCGTGGAAGAGCTGCGCCGGGTCGAGCTTGGCCCGCAGGCCGGCCGGCAGCGAGTCGATCGTCGGCTGGAACACCTCGGCCAGCCACCGGTGCGCCACGATGGCCTCGTCCTCGTGCCGCAGCCCCTTGGCCACGCGGAAGCCGTCGAGGTCGTTGAGCAGCCGCCGCGCCTGGTTCTCCTCCACGTCGAGGCCGGTCAGGCGGAGCAGGCGCCGCTGGTGGTGGCCCGCGTCGACCACCTTGGGCCGCACGATGAGCCGGCCGGTGCCGACCTTGCGCCGCACCATCATCTCGGCCACGTCGAAGCCGAGCAGGTTCAGCCGCCGGATCCGCTGCTCCACCCGGTGCCAGTCGACCTCCTCGATGATCTCGTCCTGGGTGATCTCCTCCCACAGCCGGTGGTAGCGGGTGACGATGTCCTCGGCCGTCTCCATCGGGTCCACCGACGGGTGCAGCAGGCCGCCGGCCTCCAGGTCGAGCATCTCGCCGAAGATGTTGGTGTGGGCGACGTCGATGTCGGCCAGCCGCTGCCCCTGGCTGAGCATCGGGTGCATCTCGCCGGTCTCGGCGTCCACCAGGTACGCGGCGAACGCCCCGGCGTCCCGGCGGAACAGCGTGTTGGACAGCGAGCAGTCGCCCCAGTAGAACCCGTTGAGGTGCAGTCGGACGAGCAGCACGGCCAGCGCGTCGAGCAGCCGGGTCAGCGTGTCGGGCCGCAGCGTGCCGGACATGACGGCCCGGTAGGGCAGCGAGAACTGGAGGTGCCGGGTGATCAGCGCCGCGTCCAGGCCCTCGTCCCGGCCGGTGACGTAGGCGACCGGCTCCACCGAGGGGGCGTCCAGCCGGGCCAGGTCCCAGAGGAGCTGGTACTCGCGGCGGGCGTACCGCTCGCTGATCTCCTTGATCGCGTACACCTTGCCGGAGAGCCGGGCGAAGCGGACGATGTGCCGGGAGATGCCCCGGGGGAGGTCGACGAGGTGGTGCTGGGGCCACTCCGCCAGAGGGCGGTCCCAGGGAAGGCCGATGAGGTCAGGATCATCAAGCGCGCCGGTGATCTGCAGGGGCATTTCTACAGGATATTGTGCGGCAGTGGACGAGTTTCTCAAATGGTACTTTTCCGGTCGTCCGGTCATCGCCAGCAACCTGGGGGCCGACGGCTACGACCACACACTCGGCGACTTCTCCGCCGAGGCCTGGACCGCCCGCGCCCGCGAGGAAGAAGCCTGGCTGGCACGGCTGTCCGCGACGGAGACCCCGACCCTGGACGACGAGATCGACAGAGATCTCGTCGTCTCCCAGCTGAGAGGCTCGGTGGCGCTCGCCGCCTGGCCGGAGTGGCGCCGCGACCCGGCCGCGTACCTCGCTCCGATCTTCAACGCCCTCTACACCCCGTTCCAGCAGCGCCTCAAGCCGGAGCCGGAGCTGGTCGCCGCCGCCGTCTCGCGGCTGGCCGAGGTGCCCGGCGTGCTGGCCGCCTGCCGCGCCAACCTCGACCCGGACCTCGCCGCCCCCCTCCTGGTGCAGCGGGCGCTCGGGCAGGCCCGCACCGGCCGCAGGTTCCTCACCGAGACCGTGCCCGCCATGGTCGCCGACGCCGACGCGCGGGCCCGGCTCGCCGAGGCCGCCAAGCCCGCCGGCCGCGCCTTCGACGAGCTGGTCACGTTCCTGGAGGGCTTCGAGTGCGGCGGCACGTGGCGGATGGGCGAGCGCCTGTACTCCACGCTGCTGCGCGAGCGCGAGATGCTCGGGTACGGCGCGCCCGAACTGCACGAGAAGGGCAAGGCCGCCTGGGCGGCGCTCGACGAGCGCATGCGCGAGGTGGCGCGCGGCGTCAACGGCACCACCGACTGGCGGGCCGCCATGGAGTCGCTCATGGACGACCACCCGCCGACGCTGGCGGACATGCGCGCCGAGTACGAGGCCGAGACGCTGCGCGCGCGGGAGTTCGTCCGCGAGCGCGACCTGGTCACCTTCCCCGAGGGGGAGGAGTGCCTGGTCCTGCCGTCGGCCGAGTACACCCGGCCCATCCTGGCCGTGGCCCACTACCTGGCCCCGCCGCCGCTGACCAGCTCGCGCACCGGCGTGTTCTTCGTGCCGTACACCCCGGACGGTTTCACCGAGGAGCAGGTGCGGCAGCGGCTGCGCACGAACTCGCGGGCCCAGATGCCCTCGATCGCCGTCCACGAGGCGTACCCGGGCCACCACTGGCATCTGTCGCACATGGCCGGCAACCCCCGGACGGCGCGCAAGGTGTTCCGCACGCCGTACTTCACCGAGGGCTGGGCCCTGTACGTGGAGAAGGTCCTGCACGAGGAGGGCTACTTCGACACCCCCGCCACCGAGCTGGCCCACCTGGACTGCCGCATCTTCCGGGCCGCCCGGATGGTCGTGGACACCGCGCTGCACTGCGACGACATGACGATCGAGCAGGCCGAGGAGTTCATGTCCACGAAGGCGTCACTCACGCCGGGGACGGCCCAGGGCGAGGTCAGCCGCTACTGCGCCTGGCCCACGCAGGCGCCGTCGTACCTGACGGGCGCCATCGAGATCGACCGCATCAGGCAGTCGTACGAGGGCTCCCCGAAGGCGTTCCACGACCTGATCGCCGGCTCGGGCGGCCTGCCGCTCGGCCTGGCGGAGAAGGCCGTCACCGGGGCCCCGCGCAGCTGAGCCCATGTCCTGTTCCGGCGCCGGCCTCAGGCGGGCCGGCGCGGGAACACGGGCGGGTCGAACGCCCGCTCCACCACCGCGTCGAGCTGCTCGGGCGTGAGGACGGCCGGCCGTCCCACCCCGAGCGCCCGCACGTACACCTCGCACAGCCACTCCAGCAGCCGGGTCGCCTCGAACGCCTGCTCCAGCGTGGCGCCGATGGTCACCCCGCCGTGGTTGGCCATCAGCGCCGCCTGCCGGCCGTCGAGCGCATCACGCACGTGCCCGGCCAGCTCGGGCGTGCCGTACGTGGCGTAGGGGGCGACGCGGACCGTGCCGCCGAGCAGCAGCGCGTTGTAGTGGATCGGCGGCAGCTCCGTCATCGTGGCCGCCACCACCGTGCCGAACACCGAATGCGTGTGGACCACCGCCTGGGCCTGCGTGCTCGCGTAGACGGCCAGGTGCATCGGGGTCTCCGACGACGGCTGGAGGTCGCCCTCCACCAGGTGCCCCTCGACGTCCACGACCGGGCACATCTCGGGAGTGAGCCGGTCCAGCGCCACGCCCGACGGGGTGACGGCGACCAGATCTCCCTGGCGGACGCTCAGGTTGCCCGAGGTGCCGATCACCAGGCCAAGCTCGACGGCGCGCCTGCCGTACGCGCACAGCTGCTCACGGGGGCTCATGAGCGGCAATGTAGTCGGTCGTCCGAAATACATCAACGCTAAACGGAGGCCGCGAGGAAGAGGTCAGAGGCGGTCGAGGTGGGTGAGCATGAGGCGTTCGAGGTCCACCCGCGTCAGGCGGCCGGGGTAGAGGAGCAGGTGCAGGCTCAGGCCGTCCACCAGGGCGAGCAGGTGCTCCGTGACATCGTCCAGGTTGTCCTCGGTGGTCAGCTCGCCCGCCTCGCGCGCCTGCGCGAGCAGGGTCCGCACCGCCGCGCGCAGCTCGCCGCCCTCGGCGCGCTGGACCTCCGCCAGCCGCTCGGAGGCCAGGCTGCGGCTCCAGAAGCTGACCTCCAGGCGCGTCTCCTGGGTGCGCTCGGCGTCCAGCGGCAGGTTGTCCAGCAGCACCTCGCGCAGCGCCGCGAGCCCGGTCACGCCGTCCACCCTGCCGGTGATGCGGTCGCGGATGCGCTGGTGGGACTGGCGCAGCGCCGACAGCAGGATCTCGTCCTTGTCGGTGAAGTAGTGGGCGAGCACGCCGTTGGAGTAGCCCGCCTCCTTGGCGATGGCACGCGTGGTGGCGGCGTCGATGCCGTCCCGGACGATCACCCGGCGGGCCGCCGAGAGCAGCTCGCGCCGGCGCTCGTCGTGGTCAACGATCTTCGGCAAGGCGTCGTCCCCCTTCGTGCGTCGTACCGCTCCCAGCATATTGACTTTTTATTCGGACGTCTGTCTATTTAGACCATGACCGTCGTCACCGTCGGCGTCCACATCGTCGACATCCTCGCCAGGCCCGTCGAGCGCATCCCCGAGGGCCAGGACACCGTGCTGGTGGACCAGATCCGCCTGACCGCCGCGGGCGCCGCCGCCGGCACCGCCGTGGACCTGGTCAAGCTGGGCAACCAGGTCGTCACCATGGGCGCCGTCGGCGACGACGAGCTCGGTGACTTCCTGCTGGCGGTGCTCGCCAAGCGCGGCGTGGACGCCTCGCGCCTGGTGCGCAGGCCGGGGGAGCAGACGGCCGCGTCGATCCTGCCGATCAGGCCGGACGGCGGCCGGCCCAGCTTCCACGTGCCCGGCGCCAACCTCGGCGTGACGCTCGCCGACCTCGACGTGGCGGCGCTGCGCGGGGCGCGGGCCGTCCACCTGGGCGGGATGGACGTGACGTTCGGGCTGGGCGATCCGCGGTTCTTCGAGCTGCTCGACTCGCTCCGCGCGGACGGGACCGTCGTGACGATGGATCTGCTGTCGGAGCTGCCCGACCTGCTGGGCATGGCCAGGGTGTTCCTGCCCCACGTGGACTACGTGCTGCCCAACGAGTCGCAGGCGCTGCTCATGGCCGGGCTGGAGCACGGCGACGGCGTCGAAGGTGACGGCGGGGACGTGGCCGAGGCGGCGCTGGAGCTGCTGGCCGACGGACCGCGCGGGGTGATCGTCACGCTCGGCGGCGACGGCAGCCTCGTCGCCACCGCCGACGGCGTCGAGCACGTGCCGGCCCTGAAGGTCGAGGTCTCCGACACGACGGGCTGCGGTGACGCGTACTGCGCCGGCTTCGTCACCGGCCTGCTGCACGGCCAGGACGTGCTGGGCGCCGCCCGCTGGGGGACGGCCGCCGCCGCCCGCGTCGCCACCGGGCTCGGCTCCGACGCCGGCATCACCGACCTCGACTCCACGCTCGCCCTGCTGTCCTGAGGCATGCCCCGAGGCGTGCCCCGAAGCGCGTCCAGACGCGTGTCCCGACGATCCGAGAGAAGGCCTGACCGATGAAAGACGCCGAGCTGCGCGCGCGGGCGCTGAAAGTCGTCCCCGGCGGCATGTACGGCCACCTCAACGCCGCCATCTTCGCCCCCGGCTACCCGCAGTTCTTCGAGCGCGGCGAAGGCTGCCGGCAGTGGGACGTGGACGGCCGCGAGTACATCGACTTCATGTGCAGCTGGGGCCCCGTCGTGCTGGGCCACCGGCACCCGCGCGTGGAGGAGGCCGCGGCCCGGCAGCTCGCACAGGGCGACTGCCTGAACGGGCCGGGCCCCGTCATGGTGGAGCTGGCCGAGCTGCTGGTGGACCTGATCCCCAGCGCGGACTGGGCGATGTTCTCCAAGAACGGCACCGACGCCACCACGCAGGCGCTCATGGTGGCCCGCGCGGCGACCGGCCGCACGAAGGTGCTCATGGCGCACGGCGCCTACCACGGCGCCGACCCGTGGTGCACGCCGTCGACCGCCGGCACCACCCCGAACGAGCGCGCCGACCTGGTGGAGTTCGCCTACAACTCGCTGGAGTCGCTGGAGGCCGCGGCGGCGACCGTCGAGGGCGACGTGGCGGCGATCATCGTGACGCCGTTCAAGCACGACTCGTTCGAGGACCAGGAGCTGGTGGAGCCCGCCTTCGCCAGGGGCGCGCGGGCGCTGGCCGACCGGCTCGGGGCCGCGCTGGTGATCGACGACGTGCGGGCCGGGTTCCGGGTCGACCTGCGCGGGTCGTGGGAGCCGTACGGGGTGCGCCCCGACCTGACGGCCTGGTCCAAGGCCATGGCCAACGGCTACCCGATCGCCGCCGTGACGGGCACCGACGCGCTGCGCGGCGCGGCCCAGACCCTGTACTCGACGGGCTCGTTCTGGTTCTCGGCGGTGGCGATGGCCGCGGCCAAGGCGACGATCGAGACGCTGCGCGACGAGGACGGCATCGCCGCGATGGAGCGCGCCGGCACGCGGCTGCGCGAGGGGCTGTACGCGCAGGCCAAGGCGCACGGCTTCACGGTGAACCAGACGGGCCCGGTGACGATCCCGTGGCTCAGCTTCGACGGCGACGCTGACCTGTCCACGGCCCTGTACTGGAGCGACGCCTGCCTGCGGCACGGGGTCTACCTCCATCCGTGGCACAACTGGTTCATGTCGGCCGCCCACACCGACGAGGACGTGGCCCGCGCCCTCGAAGGGACGGACCTGGCCTTCGCCGAGACCCGCGCCCACCTGGGCTGACCGGTCTCGGGCGGTTCGCGGCTCTTGCCCTTCTCGCCGGTGGTGGACGATGCTGTCCTGGGATCATCCGGGCGCCACGGGGTCACGGCAGGGTCACGTCTCGATGGCGACCCCTTGACGCAGCTCGGGGGCCGTCCGTACGTTCGGGCAAACGTTTAGGAAACTTTCCTAATTGCCCTCCAGGAGCCCCCATGACCCACCCCGGAGAGATCACCCGACGGCAGCTCATCCGGCGCATCGGCATGACGGCGCTGATCGTGGGGCCCGGAGCGAGCCTGCTGGGCGGCTGCGCCACCGGCGGCGCCGAGGAGCCGGCCGCGCCCGTCACCTCCGCCACCGGCTCCACGAGCCCCGCGAACCCGTTCGGGGTGGACGCCAAGAAGCCGCTGAAGGTCACCATCTTCAGCGGCGGCTACGGCGACGCGTACGCCAAGGACGTCCACGAGGCGCTGTACAAGAAGGAGTTCCCCGGCGCGGCGGTCGAGCACAACGCCACCCAGCAGATCGGCACCCAGCTCCGCCCGCTGTTCGTCAGCGGCGACGTGCCCGACGTGGTCAACAACTCCGGCCCCGAGGCCCTCGACCTGGTGGCACTGGCCAAGCAGGGGCACCTGGCCGACCTGACGGCCCTGTTCGACGCCCCCTCGATCGACGACCCCGCCAAGAAGATCCGCGACGTCGTCACCCCGGCCGTCATCGACAACGCCAAGATCGACGGCAAGGACCTCGTCCTCAACTACACGGTCTCCCACCGCGCCCTGTGGTACAACGCCAAGCTGTTCGCCTCCAAGGGGTGGACGCCGCCCAGGACGTGGGCCGAGTTCACGGCCCTGGGCGAGGCGGCCAAGGCCGAGGGCATCCTGCTGTTCGCCTATCCGGGGCAGAAGGGGCCGTACTACCAGCTCTGGAACGTCCTCTACACGGCCGCCAAGATCGGCGGCAACCAGGTGCTCATCGACATCGACAACCTGATCGACAACGCCTGGAAGGCCGACCCGGTCAAGCAGGCCGTCGCCGCCTGGGCGGACATCCAGGCGAAGTACGGCGACAAGGCGTACTTCGGCCTCGACCACACCCAGACCCAGGTCAAGCACCTGCAGGACAAGCTGCTCTTCTACCCGGTCGGCTCCTGGATCGAGAACGAGATGGCCAAGGACAAGCCTGACGGCTTCGAGTACGCCATCGCCCCCGTCCCGGACGTGACGGCGGCCGACAAGATGCCGTACGGCGCGATCCAGGTCGGCGTCGGCGAGAACTTCTTCGTCGCGGCCCGCGGCAAGAACCCGCAGGGCGGCCTGGAGTACCTGCGGGTCATGCTCTCCAAGGACGGCGCCCGGGGCTTCACCGAGAAGACCCAGAACCTCACGGTGGTGAACGGCGCCGCCGAGGGACTCGACCTCACCCCCGGCCTGCGCAGCGCCGCCAAGGCCCAGGACGCCGCCGGCCAGAACATCATCACCGACGCGCGCTTCGAGGGCTGGTACAAGGAGCTGTTCGACTACGGCACCGAGCAGATCAACGTGGTCATGGCCGGCCGGATCACCCCCGAGGAGTTCTGCGCCAGGATGCAGGACAAGGCGGACAAGGTACGCAAGGACGGCTCCGTCCCCAAGCAGATGCGGGGCCAGTAGCCGATGGAGCGGTGGCGCACATACGGCTTCGTCGCCGGGTTCCTCGCCGTCCCGATCGTCCTCTACACGGTCTTCGTCATCAGCCCGTACGTCCAGGCGTTCCAGATCTCGCTGACCGACTGGAACGGCATCTCCTCGCGCCTGAACTACGTCGGACTGGACAACTTCGGCCGCCTGCTCGGGGACGAGGTGTTCTGGCGGGCCCTGCGCAACCACGGCGTCCTGCTGCTGGCGCTGCCGATCGCGACCATCGTGATCGCGCTGTTCTTCGCGTTCCTGCTCAACCTGGGCGGCGGGTCGCGCGGCGCGGGCATGACGGGCGTGCCCGGCTCGGGGTTCTACCGGGTCGTGTTCTTCATCCCGCAGGTGCTCGCCGTCGCCGTGGTCGGGGTGCTGTTCAAGGCCGTCTACCGGCCGGACGAGAGCGGGGTGATCAACGGCGCGCTGGTCAAGCTCGGGATGGAGCCGGTGGGCTGGCTGATCGAGCCGCGCCTCGCGCTCTGGTCGATCATGGCGGTGATGGTCTGGCAGGCGGTCGGCTTCTACGTGGTGCTGTTCTCGGCCGGGATGGCCGCCATCCCGAAGGACTACTTCGAGGCGGCGGCCCTCGACGGGGCCGGGCGGGTCCGGCTGTTCTTCTCGATCACCCTGCCGCTGCTGCGCGACACCGTGCAGGTGGGCTGGGTGTACCTGGGCATCGCGGCCTTCGACGGGTTCGCGCTCATCCAGGTGCTGGCGGGGGACAAGGGCGAGCCGGACGGCGCCACGACCGTGCTGCCCATCGAGATCTGGAAGACCGCCTTCTCCTACTCCAAGGTGGGCTACGCCTCCGCCATGGGGGTGGCGCTGTTCTTCCTGACCGTCACGTTCGCGGTGCTGACGCTGCGCACCACCCGCCGGGAGAGGATCGACCCCTGACCATGGCACCGCAACCCCCTCGCTCCGGCAGGCCGCGGCCGGGCGTGCTCGGCGGGCTGTCCCACCTCGCGCTCGTCATCTGGGCCGTGCTGATCATCGCGCCGCTGCTGTGGACGTTCCTGGCGTCGTTCAAGAGCAACACCGAGATCTTCGGCGACGCGCTCCAGCTCCCCGGCGAGCTGCGGCTCGGCGCGTGGGGACGGGCCTGGAGCAAGGCGCACATCGGGCAGTACCTGGTGAACACCGTCATCGTCGTGTTCTTCAGCACGCTCGGGACGATGCTCTTCGGGTCGATGGCGGCGTACGTGCTCGCGCGCTACCGGTTCCCGGGCAGCCGGATGATCTACTACTACTTCACGGCCGGCATGGCCTTCCCGGTGTTCCTGGCGCTGGGACCGCTGTTCTTCGTGGTCAAGCGGGTCGGGCTGCTGTACACGCACACCGGGATCATCCTGGTCTACATCGCGTACTCGCTGCCGTTCACGATCTTCTTCCTGGCGGCGTTCTTCCGCACGCTGCCCGAGACCGTCGCCGAGGCCGCCCGCATCGACGGCGCCTCGCACACCCGCACGTTCTTCCAGATCATGGTGCCCATGGCCCGGCCCGGCCTGGTCAGCATCACGATCTTCAACGTGCTCGGCCAGTGGAACCAGTACCTGCTGCCCCTCGTCCTGCTCGCCCGCGACCGGGACGACTGGGTGATCACCCAGGGCATCGCCGACATCTCCACGCTGGCCGGCTACGAGGCCGACTGGCCCGGCCTGTTCGCCGCGGTCAGCATGGCGATCCTGCCGGTGCTCGTGGTCTACGTCATCTTCCAGCGTCAGATCCAGTCGGGCCTCGGCGCCGGCGCCCTCAAATGACCGAACCCCATCCGGCCCTCACCACGCATGACAAAAACGCCCTGACCGAGACGGACTTCGCGCCGGCCGCCCTCATCGACGGGATCGTCTCCGAACACTGTGCGTAGCCGCTCGGTCACCCGCTAGAGTGGTGGCCCTCCACGAGCCGGCCGTACCCGCTCGTGACGCGATCCTTTGTCACCACCCCGGGGGTTTTCCATGCGCATGCCCGTTCCCATAGTGCTGCTCGCCGTTCTGGCGGCAGGCTGTGCACCCACCACGGCCGGTCAGGCCGGCACCGCCCAGACCCAGGACACTCCGGCCCAGGAGGCGGCGGCGCACACGCCGTCGCCGGCGCCCAGCCCCGAGGGCGGGCACCGCGGCGCGTCCGACAAGTCGGGCTCGCTGTCCTCCAGCGGCGACTTCACGCAGGACGGCAAGCGCGCCATCGTCTACGACCGCAAGCTGGCCCCCCAGGGGGCACGGGCCAGCATCACCGTCGAGTCGTCCAGCGGCCAGACGCTGTCCTCGCTCGTCGTCGAGGGCCTGCTGCCCGACCGCGCCTACGGCGCCCATCTCCACACCAAGCCGTGCGGCGCCAAGCCCGACGACTCGGGCCCGCACTACCAGCACGAGAAGGGCGAGGCCAGCGCCGCCAACGAGGTCTGGCTCGACTTCACCACCGACTCCACGGGCGCCGGTCGCGCCACCGCGCGCAACGCGTGGACGTTCTCCCCGGGCCACCGGCCGCACTCGCTGGTGATCCACGCCAAGCAGACGACCGCCAGCGGGCCCCAGGCCGGCGAGGCGGGCGCGCGCGTCGCCTGCCTCACCCTGGGCTGAGCCGCCGCGCCACTCCGTGCTCCACCGCACCGGCCGCCGCCCGATCCGCGGGCGGCGGCCGGTGGCCGGTGGTCGCTGATCGGCGGCCGGCGGTCAGGCGTGTCCGGCCGGGACGGTGCCGAGGCGGCCGGCCTGGAAGTCCTCGAAGGCCTGCACCAGCTCGGCGTGCGTGTTCATGACGAACGGCCCGTAGTGGGCCACCGGCTCCCCGATCGGCTTCCCGCCCAGGACGATGACGTCCAGCGCGTCCTTGGCCGTGATCGTGATCGACTCGCCGGACGTGGTGAGCCCGGGCCGGTCGCCGAACCCGTCGAACACCGCGAGCTGGCCGCTCGCGAGCGGCCGCCGCTCCGCCCCGACGGTGCCGCGGCCCGACAGGGCGTACACGAGGGCGTTGAAGTCCTTGCGCCACGGCAGCGTGAGCCGGGCCCCGGGGCTGATCGTGGCGTGCAGCATCGTGATGGGCGTCTGGGTGCTGCCGGGGCCGGCGTGGCCCGCCAGGTCACCGGCGATCAGCCGCACCAGCGCGCCGCCGTCGTCGCTGCTCAGCAGCGCGACGCTGGACGCCCCGATGTCCTGGTACTTCGGCGCGATCATCTTCTTGGCGCCCGGCAGGTTGACCCAGAGCTGGATGCCGTGGAACAGCCCGCCCTGCTGGACCAGCCACTCCGGCGGCGCCTCCTGGTGCAGAATGCCGGCTCCGGCCGTCATCCACTGCGTGTCGCCGTTGGTGATCGTGCCGCCACCGCCGTTGGAGTCGAGGTGGTCGATCACACCGTCGATCATGTAGGTGACGGTCTCGAAGCCCCGGTGCGGGTGCCACGGGGTGCCCTTGGGCTCCCCGGCCGCGTAGTCGATCTCACCCATCTGGTCCATCATCACGAACGGGTCGAGGTACTCCGGCTTGATGGTGGCGAGCGCCTTGCGGACGGGGAAGCCCTCGCCCTCGAACCCGCTGGGCGCGGTCTCGACGGCGAGCACCTTGCGCTCGGGCCTGGCGCCGTCCGGCCGGGGCAGGCGCGGCAGGGCGAGCGGGTTCTCGACGGTTACGGCTGGCATCTCGCGCTCCTTCGCGTGGCGTTGTGCCCCCCTCAACTCAGTACAAGTTTCAACTATTCCGCGGGCGTGACGAGCCGTGGCTCGGCGGTGCGGTGGGTCAGCCGAAGACGGCCGGAGGCGGGACCGGGGCGAGGACCGGGTCGCCGTCCCTGATGGGCGCCGCCCCGGCGACGAACCGGGTCAGCGCGTCCCCGTGCAGGCATCGCGCCTGCGTGAGGCCGCCGGCGGCGCGGCGGGTGAGGAGATCGAGCGGCAGGGCCGTCCGTGAGGCGGCCAGGATGAGGTTGCCGAAGCGCCGCCCGCGCAGCACGCCCGGCTCCGACAGCAGGGCCACGTGGCCGAACGTGCCCTGCACCGTGGCCGCCAGCCGCCGGGCGAAGGCCAGGCCCTTGCCGTCGGCGAGGTTGACGAGCAGCGTGCCCGACGGCCGCAGGACCCGGGCGAGATCGTCCATGTACTCGGCCGTCGCCAGCTCGACCGGCATGGTCGCCCCGGCGAACGCGTCCAGCACGACCAGGTCGGCCGAGGCGTCCCAGACCCGGGCGGCCCCTTCGCGGCCGTCCATGACGAGCACCTTCAGGCGCGGCACCGAGCGCAGGTCGAGCTGCTCGCGGATGAGGTTGACGAGCAGCCCGTCGGGCTCGACGACGATGTGGCGGGAGCCGGGGCGGGTGGTGGCCACGTAGCGGGGGATCGTGCAGGCACCGCCGCCCACGTGGACGCAGCTCAGCGGCCCCTCCGGGAGCACGTCGATGACATCCGCCATGAGCTGCACGTACTCGAATTCCAGATATGTGGGGTCTTGTAGGTCCACATAAGACTGCGGTACGCCATCCTTGGACAGTACCCAGCCGTCCGGCCTGTCCAGATCCCGGAGCAGTTCGATCTCGCCGAAGGTGACCGGATACAGGCCGGGCATCGGTTCGCGCTGTGCTCGTGCCACGTTGCTGCCTCCCTGGGAGAACACCGTATGCGACGAAGAAGGCTGATCGTGCTTACCGTCGCGGTTCTGGCGATATTGGGCGCGTACGGCTTCGCGGTCGCCTCGGCCGCCCGGGTGCGGGGCACGGCCGGGCAGGCGGCCGACTCCTACTTCGAGGCCTGGCGGGAGGGGGACGTGCGGGCCATGGCCCGCCTGGTCTACCAGGCGCCCTCCGACTTCGTCTCCCGCCACCTGACCTTCAGCGAGGAGCTGCACGTCCAGAAGATCGAGCTGCGGCCGGGGGCGCTGAAGAGCACGGGGGAGGGGACGGCCGAGGTGCCGTTCACCGGGACGCGCACGCTGCGGGAGTTCGGGGCGTGGCCGTTCGCGGGCACGCTGCGGCTGGCCGTGCGGGACAGGACATGGAAGGTCCTGTGGAGTCCCGAGACGCTGCACCCGCTGCTCGCCGGCGGCGGCACCCTGAAGATCGTCGAGCTGGAGGACGTGAAGGCGGAGTTCCTCACCAGCGAGGGCGACAGGATTCCGCACGACAGTTACGCCGACGCCTATCTCGAACGGCTCGCGCCGGAGTTCGCCGTCGCGTCCGGCGGGCGCGCTCTGGTCGCCGCCGCGCCCGGACAGCCGGAGCGGCGGCTGCTGACGCACGCCCTCGACCCGGTGGTCCAGCGCACCACGCTGTCGCGGCCGGTGCAGGCGGCGGCGGCACGGGCCCTGGACGGGGTCGAGGACGCCGCGATCGTCGCGCTGCGGCCGAGCACCGGCGAGGTGCTGGCGGTGGCCGACCGCCTGGGCGACGGCCACAGCGCCTTCGACGACCTGTTCCCGCCCGGCTCCTCGTTCAAGACGATCACCGCTGCGGCCCTGCTGGCGAGCGGCCTCGACCCGGCGGCCGAGCTGTCCTGCCCGGGTGACTACCAGATCCCCCTGCACCGCTCCTTCCACAACGCGGGCTTCGAGGACCACGGCACGGTCAGCTTCACCGACGCCTTCGCCCTGTCGTGCAACACCACGTTCGTCGAGCAGGTCACCACCCGTCTGGCGGCCGGCGACCTGCTCGCGACGGCCGGGCAGTGGGGGTTCGGCAGGTCGCTGCCCACGGGCGCGGGCGGCACCTGCGGCACGATGGAGGAGCCGGAGGACACCGACTGGCTCGGCGCGGACGCCATCGGCCAGGGCTCGGTGCAGGCCACCCCGCTGTGCATGGCGGCGGTCGCCGCCGCCGTGCAGAGCGGCACCTGGCGCTCGCCGCGACTGCTGCCCGAGAAGGAGGTGCGGCGCCTGGAGGGGCCACCGCCCAAGCCGGTCGAGCTCGACGCGGGGATCGTGGACGCGCTGCGCGGCATGATGGCGGCGGTCGTGGACCACGGGACGGCGAGCGGGGCGGGCCTGCCGGCGGGGGTGGCGGGCAAGACGGGGACGGCCGAGACGATCGACGGCGCCGATCACGGCTGGTTCATCGGCTACCGCGACGACCTGGCCTTCTGCGTCTTCGTCCGGCACGGCGGGGCGGGGCGGACGGCCGCGCTGCCGATCACCTCCCGCTTCCTCAACGGGCTGTAGCCGAAAGATCTGTAGCCGAACGGGCTGTAACCTACGGTACCGTAGGTTTCATGACGACGGTCACCATGAAGCCCAGACTGCGTGGCTGGTTGCACACCGGAGCGCTGCCCGTGACCCTGGTCGGCGGGTTCGTGCTCGTGGCGCTGGGCCCCACCCTCCAGGCCCGCCTGGCCGCGGCGATCTACGCGATCACCTCGGGTCTGCTGTTCGGCATCTCGGCCACCTACCATCGCGGCACGCTGGGGCCACGCCTGGCCGAGGTGCTGCGCCGCTTCGACCACGCCAACATCTACCTCATCATCGCGGGCACCTACACGCCGTTCGCGCTGCTCGCGCTCACCGGCGCCGCGCGGGTGGCCGTGCTGTCGGTCATCTGGGGCGGGGCGCTGGCCGGCGTGGTGTTCCGGGTGTGCTGGATCGGCGCGCCGCGCTGGCTCTACACGGCCCTCTACCTGGTGCTCGGCTGGACGGCGATCTTCGTGATGCCGCAGCTCCTGGAGGGCGCGGGGCCGGCCGCCGTGGTGCTGGTCGCCGTCGGCGGCGTCCTCTACAGTGCCGGCGCCATCGTGTACGGCCTGCGCCGCCCCGACCCGTCGCCCCGCTGGTTCGGCTACCACGAGGTCTTCCACGCCTGCACCATCGCCGCCTACCTGGTGCAGTACATCGCGGTGTCGATCGTCGTCTACGCCCAGATGTGATCTCCGGCCGGCCGGTGCGGAGCGTGGAGATCAGTGGGCGGTGGATCGCCGACTTTTGACCGGACGGTGGTCTGCTTTCGGGATCTTTCTGGAGAAGAGACCGACATGGAGCAAATCGCGCGGATCTGGTGGCTGATCCTCATCCGGGGCATAGCCGCCCTCATCTTCGGCATCCTCGCGCTCATCTGGCCGGGCAAGACGCTGCTCATAGTGGTGATCTTCTTCGGCGCCTACGCGATCGTGGAGGGCATCTTCGCGATCTTCGCCGGCGCCCGGCACAACGCGCAGTCCCGGGCCTGGCTCATCATCTCCGGCATCCTCGGCGTCCTGGCCGGCATCGTGGCGTTCCTGTGGCCGGGCATCACGTCGCTGGCGCTCCTGTACGTCGTGGCCTTCTGGGCCATCTTCGCCGGCATCACCGAGATCGTGGCCGGCATTCAGCTGCGCAAGGTCGTCGACAACGAGTGGATGCTCATCATCGGCGGCATCCTCTCGGTCATCTTCGGCGTGCTGCTGCTGATCTGGCCGGGCGCCGGGCTGCTCACGCTGATCTGGCTGGTCGGAGTCTTCGCCATCGTGTACGGCATAGCGATGATCGTGCTCTCGTTCCGTGTGAAGAAACTTCAGCCTGCGGCGTAGATTTCCAGAAAATTTCCGGATGAATGGGGATATGGGCGGGGAAGTATGTTCTGTTGGTTCGTTGTGGAGGAATCATGGACGTACACGCCCGCCTCGCCCGCCACCTACTCGTCGACGGCTACCGCCTCGTGCTCGACCTCGACCGCAGCCGGGGCTCCTGGCTCGTCGACGCCCGCGACGGCCGCCGTTACCTGGACTTCTACACCTTCTTCGCCTCGGCGCCGCTCGGCGTGAACCCGTCCTTCGACCCCGAGACAGCCGAGCTGCTCGGCCGGGTCGCGCGCAACAAGCCCGCCAACCCCGACATGTACACCGAGCAGCTCGCCGACTTCGTGGAGACCTTCACCCGCGTCCTCGGCGATCCCGAGCTGCCCCACCTGTTCTTCGTCGAGGGCGGCGCCCTGGCCGTCGAGAACGCCCTGAAGACGGCCTTCGACTGGAAGAGCCGCCGCAACGAGGCCGCCGGGCGATCCGCCGACCTCGGCACCCAGGTGCTGCACCTGACCCGGGCCTTCCACGGGCGCAGCGGCTACACCCTCAGCCTGACCAACACCGAGCCCGGCAAGACGGACCGCTTCCCCAAGTTCGCCTGGCCGCGCATCGACGTGCCGGCCGCGCACCTCGGCGACGTGGAGGCGGCGGAGGCCCGCGCGCTGGAGCAGGCGCGAGCCGCCTTCGAGCGGCATCCGCACGACATCGCCTGCTTCATCGCCGAGCCCATCCAGGGCGAGGGCGGCGACAACCACATGCGCGCCGAGTTCCTGCAGGCCATGCAGCGCCTGTGCCACGAGTACGACGCGCTGTTCGTCCTGGACGAGGTGCAGACCGGCGGCGGGACCACCGGCACGCCCTGGGCCTACCAGCAGCTCGGCCTCGCGCCGGACATCGTGGCCTTCGCCAAGAAGGTGCAGGTGGGCGGCATTATGGCGGGCCGCAGGGTGGACCTGGTGTCGGACAACGTCTTCCAGGTCAGCGGCAGGATCAACTCGACCTGGGGCGGCGGCCTGGTCGACATGGTCCGCTCCCGCGCCCTGCTGGAGATCGTCGAGCGGGACGGCCTGATGCCGCGCGCCGGGCGGCTCGGCGCGCTGGTGGTCGAGCGCCTGACCAAGATGCAGGCCGAGCGGCCCGACGTGCTGTCCGGCGTGCGGGGGCGCGGTCTCATGTGCGCCTTCGACCTGCCGGACCGGCAGAGCAGGGACGCCCTCGTCTCCCGGCTGCGGGAGGACCAGGGCGTGCTGGTGCTGTCGTGCGGGCCGCGCTCGGTGCGGCTGCGTCCGGCGCTCAACATCACCGAGGGCGAGCTGGACCACGGCCTGCGCGCCATCGCCACGGCACTGGACGCCTGACGCGCCGCGTCTGACACCCCGCGCCTGACGCGCCGCCCGCGTGAGGCGTCGTTCCCGGCCTTCCCCGAAAACCGGCAAGGATTGGCAAGGACATCGCCGTGGGTCGGCTTTCCCGCGCCGGCGGGGGCCCGGACGTCGTCAGGCTTGCCCGCATGGCCGAAGCTCCACCCTTTCCGCGTTCAGCGCCTCTCGCCCCCGACCCCCTCACGGAAGGCGCGCCCCCCACGGCCCCGCCCTCGCTGCGGCCGTCCGCCTGGCTGCCGGCGGTGGCCGTGGCCGGTTGCGTCGGGGCGGTCCTCGGGTTCCACGGCGTCCCCATCTCCGACCTGGGCGTCTTCACCCTCTACGCCGCGCTCGGCCTGGCCCTGCCCGGCCTGCTCTGGGTCCGAGTGCTCTACCGGCGCCCGCACACGCTGCCCGAGGAGCTGGCCCTGGGCCTGGCGCTCGGCTACGCCGCCGAAGTCCTGTGCTACCTGCCCGCCCGCGCGGCGGGCGCGCCGCTGCTGGTGGCCGCCTGGCCGATGGGCACCTACGCGCTGTTCGCCGCGGTGCCGCGGCTGCGCGCCCACTGCAGGGTGACCCGCCGGCCCAAGGCCCCGCTGTGGTGGTCGTGGTGCCTCGCGCTGGCCGTGATCGGCCTGACCCTGTGGATCTCCGTGGGCTACTTCGCGGCCCACCCGATCGCCGGACCGCGGGGCACGGCGCCGGTCGCCGCCCTGCCCCACCTGGACATGATCAACCGGCTGATCAGCCACGGACCGGGCGGCGGGCCGTTCGGCCACGACTGGTTCGTGCACGCCCATCTCGCCGCCGCGAGCTGGATCACCGGCGTGGAGCCGTCCGTGCTGCTCTTCCGGCTGGCCCCGCTGCCGATGCTGGCTGCGCTGGTCGTGCTGCTCGGCATGGCGGGCCGCCGCTTCACCGGCTCGCGCCGTCAGGCGCTGGCCGCCCTGACGGCCGCCGCGTTCGTGACGGCGCCCAGCCTGTACGCGGGGACGGCCGCCGGTCTCCTCACCTGGACGCCCGCGCAGGAGTGGGCCATGCCCGCGCAGACCTTCGGCGCGCTGCTGTTCGCGCCCCTCGTCGTGCTGCTGCTCGACCTGTTCGGCGACCGGGCGTCGCGGCGGGGCGTGTGGCTGCTGTTCGCCGTGCTGCTCGCCGCCCTGGCCGGGGCCAAAGCGGTGTACGTGCCGCTGCTGGCGGCCGGGCTGCTGGCGGTCGTGACGGTCGAGGCGGTCAAGTGGTTCTCGCTGCCCCGCCGCGCCACCGCGGCCCTCGGGCTGGCGGCGTGCGCGCTCGCGGCGCAGGCGGCCCTCCTGGGCGACGCCTGGCAGGGGACGGCCGTGCAGCCGCTGGCGTTCGTGCGGGCGTCCTGGGCCGGGCTGACCGGCGCGGGGGACCCGGCCGAGGCGCCGATGTCGTCGCTGGCCGGCGTCACCGCGCTCTGCCTGCTGTGCGGGGCGATCACCTGGTGCGGCGTGCTCGGGCTGCTGCGGCGGCCCCGGCTGCTGGCGCGCCCGCCGGTCGTGCTGGCGCTCGGCATGGGCGCGGCCGGGCTGGGGGCGCTGCTGCTGCTCGGCGACCCGTACCAGGCACAGGGCGACTACCTCCAGGCGGCCTGCCCGTACCTGGCGATGGCCGCGGTCTACGGGCTCGGCTGCGTGATCAGGAAGGCGGGCGTCTCGTTCAGGGCCGGGCTGTGCGCGGCGCTGGCCGGGGTGGCGGCGGCCTGCGCCGTCCGCTGGGTCTTCGGCGTCCACGTCCCGCTGCGGCCGGGCGGCGGGGAGCTCGCCCTGTACCTGCCGTACCTGACGCTGGCCGGAGTGGTGCTGGCGGTGGCCGCCCTGCTGGGGGCGGCCGGTCTGCCGCGCCCGCGCGTCTGGGCGCTGGCGCTCGTGCTGGTGACGGCGGCGGGCACGCCGGCCGCCCGGCTCGGCCAGGTGCTGCCCGGTCCGGACACCGTCGCGACGGCCCCCGGCCCGATCGCACCGGCCGAGCAGGCCGGGACGTGAGCACCGGGGCGTGAGCACCGGGACATGAGTGAGGCCCTCCGGAAGGACTCCGGAGGGCCTCGCGCGCGGGTGGGGTTCTACAGCACCTCGACGTTCGGCCCCCGGCAGCGGTTGCGGGTGTCGAAGACGTACGGGCTGACCTCCCGCACCAGTTCGTAGTCGAAGTCGTCGTGGTCGGTGAGCACCAGGACCGCGTCCGCCTCGGCCAGCTCCCGGCGCGTGGCCTCGACGATCTCGATGCCCGCCGGCAGCCGGCAGTCCGCCGCGTGCGGGTCGGCGGCCCGCACGCGGGCGCCCAGCTTGTGCAGCGCCCTGACCACCTCGATCGCGGGCGACTCGCGGCAGTCGCCGGCGTTCTTCTTGTACGCCAGTCCCAGCACGACCACCTGGCTGCCGTTGAGCGCCTTGCCGCGCTGGTTGAGCGCCAGCATCAGCCGGTTCACGACGTGGTCGGGCATGTGGTCGTTGATGTCGTTGGCCAGCTCCACGAACCGGAAGTTGTGCCCGAGGCTCCGCTTGACCTTCCACGACAGGTACGACGGGTCGATCGGCAGGCAGTGCCCGCCGACGCCGGGACCGGGCGTGAAGCGCATGAAGCCGAACGGCTTGGTCGAGGCGGCGTCGATGGCCTCCCAGACGTCGATGCCGAGCTGCTCGGCGAAGATCGACAGCTCGTTGACCAGGGCGATGTTGACGTGCCTGAACGTGTTCTCCAGCAGCTTGCACAGCTCCGCCACCTGCAGCGACGACACCGGCACGACCTGGTCCACGACGCGCCGGTAGAAGCCCTGGATGCGCTCCAGCGAGGTCTCGTCGAGGCCGGAGACGACCTTCGGCGTGTTGTCCAGGCGCCAGACGGCGTTGCCCGGGTCGATCCGCTCGGGGCTGTAGCCCAGCAGGAAGTCCTCGGGCGCGCGCAGCCCCGAGCCGTCCTCCAGGATCGGCAGCAGGTACTCCTCGGTGGTGCCGGGATAGGTGGTCGACTCCAGGACCACCGTGGCGCCCGGCCGCAGCAGCGGCGCGATGGACCGGCCGGCCGAGGCGATGTGGCAGAGGTCGGGGGCGCCCTCCGACAGCGGCGTCGGCACGGTGATCACGCACACGTCGAAGCCCGCGGCGTCGGCGTAGTCGGTGCTGGCGAGATAGCGTCCGCAGCTCAGCGCGGCGGCCACCTGGTCGTCGCCGATGTCCTCGACGAACGACTCCCCGGCGTTGAGCCGCTTGACCCGCCAGTCGTCGACGTCGATCCCCACGACGTCGAACCCGGCGTCGACCGCTCGCATCGCCAGTGGCAGGCCGACGTATCCCTGGCCGACGACCACCAGTTTCTCTCTCATGTCTGGACCCCCGTCGTTTCGAGATGAGATATCACCCGACTGTAGGAGTCAGGTGATCTCGTGCCGCCGATTCGGCCGGAGGTCCGGCGTGTCGGCGGCGGCGCCCGCGAGGGGGCGGGCGGCGAAGGTCGTGGCGCAGGCAAGGACTGGCAATGACATGGCTCCGGCGCGATGTCCGGGCCTGTCGGGAGTGATCCGGTCGCCACACTTGCGGGCATGGCCAATCTTTCGCCGCGTTCATGGTTGTCCGCTGCGCTGACGGGTCTGCTGGCCATGGGGCTGCTCACCGCCTCCACCCGGACCGCGGACGCCCGCCAGTCGCCCATCGAGCTGGGTCTGGCCGAGGACTGCGCGATCATGGCGGGCCTGGCGGTCAACAGCACGGACCTGACCAGGATCGCGGGCGACATCGTCGTCAGCCCCGGCACGATCGTCACCGGCTTCCCGCCGGGAGTGGTGCTGGGCGACATCGAGACAGACGGCGGGTACGCCGCGCGGGCCCACGCGGACGCGGTGAGCGCCTACCAGGAGGCGCGGGGGCGGGCGGCCAACAGCTCGATCCCCTCGCAGCTCGGCGGCCGGACCCTGGGCCCCGGCGTGTACGCGAGCCGGAGCGGCGCCTTCCAGATCGACGGCACCCTCAAGCTGGACGCCGAGGGTGACCCCGACGCCGTCTTCATCTTCCGGGCGGACACCACCCTGGACACCGCCCGGGTGAGCAACATCGACGTCGTGAACGGCGCCCAGGAGAAGAACGTCTTCTGGGCGGTCGCGGGCACCGTCGGCCTCGGGACACTCTCGACCTTCCGCGGCAACATCCTGGCCCGTAACGGGATCGTGGTGAACGAGGGCGTGGCCATGGTCGGGCGGGCGATGTCGCTCGACACCTCCGTCGCCCTCACGGGCACGGACGTGGAGCCCACCACCCACATCACGCTGCCGGTCCGCCCGCCCACCTCGACCACGCTCACCTCCTCGCCCAACCCCTCGCGCCTGAACGAGCCGGTCACCTTCACCGCCGTCGTCGAGGGCACCTTCGACGGCGTCCACGCGGGCGGCAAGGTGGTCTTCAGGGACGGGTCGACCGAGCTCGGCTCGGCCCAGCTGAACGGCATGGGCATCGCCAGGTTCACCACCGACGAGCTCACCAGGGGCGTGCACCTGATCCAGGCCGTCTACCTGGACGGAGGCAGCGCCGTCCACGAAGGATGGGTCTACTTCGAGCCCAGCGAATCCCCCGTAGTGCAGCACCAGGTGCTCAATCGCCGATAGGACCTGACCGACACAGGGGGAATGCAGTGTTTCGTGGGATGAGGACGCCGGCGCTCGCGCTGACGATGGCCTGTGCCGCCTGGGGGCTGTCCGGCATGGACGCGGCCGCGGCCGGCACGGGCGCCATGACCGGAGGCGTGGCCGGCGTACGGCCGGGGAGCGCGGACGGCCGCGGCGCCGTGGCGGGCGCGCACTGCCGCAGGCACCACTGCGGGTGCCGGCGCGCGTGGTGCGGGCGGGGGTGGCCGGGTCCGGTGGGCCCGCGCGGACGCCGGGGGCCGCACGGCCACGAGGGCGAGCGCGGCCCGGTGGGCCCGGCCGGCAAGGACGGCGCGAGCGGCCCGCAGGGGCGGCCCGGCTCGACAGGACCGGCGGGACCGGCAGGGCCGGCAGGGCCCGCAGGGCCGAGGGGGCCGGCGGGACCCGCCGGCACCGCCGTCCCGGACATCGACACGACGCTCGTGTCGCTCACCTTCTTCCCGTTCGACACGAACTTCGCGGCGTACACCCGTGGCGGAACGACGTGGGTCCGCGACCCTCGCTCCGACGCGCCCTGGCACAGTCTGGACACGGTGCCGAACTACCCGGCCGGGGTGGTCGGCGTCTCGCTGACGGAGGCCGTGCCGCTCAACGCCCTGCTGGTCACCGTGGTCACCGCGGAGGGCGGCATCAGGGAGACGACCTGCCGGCTGACCGCGGGGAAGCCGCCCGTCGAGCCGCTCTGGGCCGACCAGTGCGACGACTTCACCCAGGTCACCGCGCCCACCACTCCGGCTGCCTGACCGAAGCCGGTCGGCTGCGGGTAAGGCTTGCGCAACGGCTCCGCCACACACGGTGGCGCGCCGCCGGCCCACGGGTTCCGCCGGGATTCACTGCGGCAGTGAGCACCACCGCGTCCAGAACCGTTCCCTTCAACCGGCCGTACGTCAGCGAGCGCGAGCTCGACTACGTCGCGGAGGCCGTCCACAACGGACGGACCTCCGGCGACGGGCCGTTCACCCGCCGGGCCACCGCGCTGCTGGCCGAGCTGACCGGAGCGCGCCAGGCGCTGCTGACCACCTCGTGCACGCACGCCCTGGAGATGTCGGCGCTCCTGCTGGGCCTGCGCCCCGGCGACGAGGTCATCGTGCCCTCGTTCACGTTCATGTCGACGGCCAACGCGTACGTGCTGCGCGGCGCCGTGCCGGTGTTCGCCGACTGCCGGCCGGACACGCTGAACATCGACGAGCGCCTCGTCGAGGCCGCCATCACCGAGCGGACGCGCGCCATCGCCGTCGTCCACTACGCGGGCGTCGGCTGCGCGATGGAGGAGCTCGGCAAGCTCGCCGACCGGTACGACCTCGCGCTCGTCGAGGACAACGCGCACGGTCTGGGCGGCTCCTACCAGGGCCGGCCGCTCGGGTCGTTCGGCGACCTGGCCGCGCAGAGCTTCCACGAGACCAAGAACGTCCAGTGCGGGGAGGGCGGCGCGCTGCTCGTCAACGACGAGGAGCTGGCGTCACGGGCCGAGATCATCCGCGAGAAGGGCACCGACCGCAGCCGGTTCTTCCGCGGCCAGGTCGACAAGTACCGCTGGGTCGACCTCGGCTCCAGCTATCTGCCGTCCGACCTGCTCGCGGCGCAGCTCACCGCGCAGCTGGAGTCCTTCGAGGTGATCCAGCGCCGCCGGCTGGCGGTGTGGCGGGCCTACGACGAGGGCCTGGCCGGCTGGGCGGAGAGCAACGGGGTGCACCGGCCGACGGTTCCCGACGGGTGCGAGCACCCCGCCCACCTCTACTACCTGCTGCTGCCCGACCTCGCCACCCGGCAGGCGTTCATCGGCCACCTCGCCGACCGCGGCGTGGGGGCGGCCTTCCACTATCAGCCGCTGCACGACGCGCCCGCCGGGATCCGGCACGGGCGGCCGGCGCCGGGCGGCTGCCCCGTCACCGAGCGGGTCGCCGACACGCTCGTCCGCCTGCCGCTGTTCGCCGACCTCGGCGAGGAGGACGTGGCGCACGTCATCGGCGCCGTCCGGGAATTCGAGGTGCGCTGATGGCCTGGAACGACGTGATCGAGGCGCGGACCGTGCGGGCGGTGCCGTCGCCGCTGGAATCGGCCCGGTTCGGCCGCCCGGTCGAGCGCCTGACCGTCGGCGCCGGATCGGAGAGCACGATCGACGCCGTCCGCGCGGCCGTCCAGGCGTCGGACGCGGACGTGGTCGTGCTGCGCTACCCGGCCGAGCACGTCGGCTGGTTCGCGGAGCTGACCGGGCTCGGCCGGACCGCCCTGTTCGCCGACTGCCTGGTGTACTGGAGCCTGCGCGCGGGGCAGGGCCGCCCTCCCGCGCCCGCGCCCGGCCTCCACACGGCGCCGCTGGGCGCTCCCGACGCGGTCGGGACGCTGGTCGCCGACATCTTCGCCGCGTACGGCAACCACTACCTGGCCGATCCGCTCTTCGACGCCGCCGCGGCGCTGGAGGGCTACCAGGAGTGGGCGGTGCGCTCCGCCGCCGAGGGCGGCTGCCTGGCCATCGACGACGGTGCGCACGTGCTCGGGCTGGCCACGCTGGAGGACAGCGGCCCCCGGACCGAGATCCTGCTGGCGGGCGTGGTCCCCGCCGCGCGGGGGCGCGGGCTCTACGCCCACCTGCTCAAGGCCGTCGAGGACCACGCCGTGGCCCGCGGCGCGGGGGAGGTCGTCATCTCCACCCAGAGCCACAACACGCGGGTGCAGCGGGCCTGGGCCAGGTACGGGTTCGCGCCGGTCCAGACGCACGTCACCGTCCACCTCGTGCGGACGGCGCTGCTGCACCCGGCGGGGCCGTGAACGCCCTGACCCGGCCGCCGGCCGCGCCCCCCGCGGCCCGCCCGCGACTCGGGCACCGGCTGGCCTACCTGGCCGGCGGCGGCGGGACGGCCGTCATCTACTACGGCATCCTCGCCGCGGCGCTGCCCGCGCTCGGGGACCGGGTGCCGTACCTCGGGCTGGTGGTGGCGAGCCACCTCGTCACCGTGATCATCGTGTACCCGTGGTACCGGCTGGTCGTCTTCCCCGGAACGGGTGACGGCTGGCTGGCCGGCTACCTGCGGTTCTACGCGGCCGGGCTGAGCATCCTGACGGCCTCCCTCGTGGGGCTGCCGATCCTCGTGGAGCTCGCCGGGCTCACCGTGCTGCCCGCCCAGGCGCTGATCATCGCCGTGACGTTCCTGCTGAGCTACGCGCTCCACCGGACCTGGACGTTCCGCGGCCGGGGATCGTCCAGGTCCGGCAACCCGCCGCACAACCTTCGGCCAAGCCGCAGCGCGGCGAAGGTCCGCTGAACCGGGCCGTTCGTAGCTTCGACCCGAAATGGTTGATCACCACGGGCCACGCGCTCGTCGCGAAAGGACTCCACGGCGATGAAGGCGCTCGTCCTGGCAGGGGGAAAGGGCACGCGGCTGCGCCCGCTGACCCACACGTCGGCGAAGCAGCTGGTGCCGGTCGCCAACAAACCGGTCCTCTACTACGGCCTCGAGGCCATCCGCGCGGCCGGCATCACCAGCGTCGGCATCGTCGTCGGCGACACGGGGGCGGAGGTGCGCGAGGCCGTCGGCGACGGCTCGCGGTTCGGCCTGGAGGTGACGTACATCCCCCAGGAGGCGCCGCTCGGGCTGGCGCACTGCGTCCTCATCGCCCGCGACTTCCTGGGCGACGAGCCGTTCGTCATGTACCTGGGCGACAACTTCCTCATCGGCGGCATCGCGGACCTGGTGGACGCCTTCGGCAGGGCGGGTCACGACGCCCAGATCCTGCTCACCAAGGTCGCCGAGCCGCAGTTCTACGGCGTCGCCGAGCTGGGCCCCGACGGGCAGATCCTGTGCCTGGAGGAGAAGCCGGAGCACCCGCGCAGCGACCTCGCGATCGTCGGCGTCTACACCTTCTCGCCGGCCATCCACGAGGCGGTCCGCGCCATCGAGCCGTCCGCGCGCGGCGAGCTGGAGATCACCGACGCCATCAAGTGGCTCATCGACCACGGTTACAGCGTCCACTCGCACTTCGTCAGCGGCTACTGGAAGGACACCGGGCGGCTGCAGGACATGCTGGAGTGCAACCGGATCGTCCTGGAGGCGATCGGCCCCGACATCCAGGGGACCGTCGACGGGCGCTCCGAGATCAGCGGGAACGTCGTCATCGGGCGGGGCGCGTCGGTGGAGGGGTCCGTGATCCGGGGGCCCGCCGTCATCGGCGCCGGCACCGTGATCCGCGACGCCTACGTCGGCCCCTACACCTCCATCGGTGAGAGCTGCCTGCTCCAGGACTGCGAGGTCGAGTACGCGATCGTGCTGCGGGACTCCTCCATCACGGGCGTCTCCCGGCTCACGTACTCGCTCATCGGGCGCAACGTCGAGGTGACCCGGGCCCAGGGCATGCCCAACGCCCACCAGCTCATGGTGGGCGACCACAGCAAGGTCCAGGTGCGGGCGTGACGACACGGCCACCACACAGGTGGCGCCTGAGCTAGGAGGGGATCATGGAGGCCACGGAGATTCGCCGCACGGTCGAGCTGGAGGACCGCCACTGGTGGTACCGCGAGCGGCGCGCCATCCTCGCCCGGGAGCTGCGCGCGCTGCGCCGGTCCGGCCGGCCCGGCAAAGCGCTCGACATCGGGGCGGCCGGCGGCGGCAACACGCGGGTCCTCGTCCGGCACGGGTGGGACGCGCTGGTCGCCGACTACTCCGAGACCGCGGTGGAGCTCGCCCGCGAGCGGGGCCTGCGCGCGATCCAGGCCGACGCGCGGAAACTGCCGCTGCCCGACGAGTCGTACGACCTGGTGCTCGCCTTCGACGTGCTGGAGCACATCGACGAGGACGACCGGGCGGCGGCCGAGATCACGCGGGTGCTCCGCCGCGGCGGCACGGCGCTGATCACCGTGCCGTGCGACATGAGGCTCTGGTCGGCGCACGACGTGGCCTCCGGTCACGTCCGCAGGTACACCCGGCCGACCCTGCGCGCCCTGCTGGCCGGCCAGGGGCTCGTCCTGGACCGGATGTGGAGCTGGAACGTCCTGCTGCGGCCCGTGGTGGCCCGCCACCGCAGGAGCAGCTCCGGCTCGGACGTCATGGAGACACCGCCGCTGGTCAACCTGGCGCTCAAGGCGGTGGTCACGGCGGAGCGGTATCTGCCGGTGAAGTCGCTTCCCGGGGTCTCCCTGATCGTCCGGGCGCACCGGCCGGCGCACGGTTAGCATGACATGGCAGAGTGGTTCAGTTACACAGCGCCATGATTGCAGTACAACTGCGGTGTGAAACACCCCGAAGGGCCCGGCCACGCGAAAGCCGCTGAGTCGCATCGCACACCAGGGCCGATCAACTCATCACCCGAGGCGCCGTCCGCCGGCGCCCGCGCCCGCCGCGCGGTTCTCCCGCGCCGGCCGGGCTCCCGCCGTTCCGCACTGGGGACGATCCTCGCGGTCGTCCTCGCGACGGGAGTCGTCGTGGTGATGCCTGGAAGGGCCCTCGCCGCGCCGCCGATCGTGCTCGGGAACGCGGCGTCGTACGGAGTCATGGCGGGCGCCGCGGTCATCAACAGCAACAACACCGCCATCGACGGCAACCTGGGCGTGAGCCCGAGCGGCAGCGTGACCGGGTTCCCTCCCGGCACGGTGTCCGGAACCATCCACGCGGGCGACGCCGCCGCGGCGGCGGCCAAGTCCGACGCGCTGGCCGCCTACAACGACGCCGCGGGGCGCACACCGACCGCCTCCGTGGCCGCGCAGCTCGGCGGGACGACCAAGGGGCCGGGCGTCTACACGCCGTCGTCCGGCACCGCGTTCCAGATCAGCGGCACGCTGACCCTGGACGCGCAGACCGACCCGAACGCGATCTTCGTCTTCCAGGCGTCCACGCTCACCACCGCGACGGTGAGCAACATCAACCTCGTCCGCGGCGCGCAGGCCGACAACGTCTTCTTCCAGCTCAGCGGCTCGGCCACGCTCGGGGTCAACTCCACCTTCCAGGGCAACGTGCTCGCGTCGAACACGGCGACGGTCAGCACCGGCGCCGCGGTCAAGGGCAGGGTTCTCGTCTTCACCAACAACCTGAACCTCCAGGGCACCACGACGGGCCCGTTCACGCGCGTCTCCGTGCCGGACGACCCGCCGACGGACACGGCGCTGACCGTCACGCCCAGCCCCTCCCGGGAGGGTCAGCAGATCACGATGTCCGCCACCGTGACCCCGGAGTCGGGGGACGTCATCCCGCAGGGCGAGGTCGCCTTCAAGGACGGGACGACCCTGCTCGGCACGGACTTCGTCGACCCGAGCGGCCACGCCCAGCTCCAGGTCTCCAACCTGGACGGCGGCGACCACGAGATCAGGGCCGTCTACCTGGGCGGCGACACCTTCTCCGGTGAGCAGGTCATCCACTTCGCCCCCAGCACCTCGCCCGGCGTGGTGCAGGTCGTCACCAACACCCTGTGGGCGCCCTCGGCGACGCCCGCCGTGGCCAACCACACCGGCACCGACGCGGTCACGCTGGGGGTCAAGTTCAGGTCCTCCGTGACCGGGGCCGTCCGGGGCATCCGGTTCTACAAGGGTTCGCAGAACACCGGGACGCACGTCGGCACCCTGTGGACGCAGGGCGGCCAGCAGCTCGCGACCGTGACCTTCTCCGGAGAGTCCGCGTCGGGCTGGCAGCAGGCGAACTTCTCCTCGCCCGTCTCGATCAACGCCAACACCACCTACATCGCCTCGTACTTCACGCCCTCCGGGCACTTCTCGTACACGCTCAGCTACTTCACCAGCCAGTACAACAACCCGCCGCTGAGCGCGCCGTCGAGCGGCGCGTCGGGCGGCAACGGCGTCTACACCTACGGCGCCTCCAGCGCGTTCCCGACGAGCACCTTCCAGGCCACGAACTACTGGGTGGAGCCGGTGTTCGTGCAGTCGGACACCGTGTTCAGCGACGCGGCCACGCCCGACGTGGCCAACCACAGCGACACCGACCCGGTGACGGTGGGGGTCAAGTTCCGCAGCGTCGCGGCGGGGTCGGTGCGGGGCATCCGGTTCTACAAGGGCTCGCAGAACACCGGGACGCACGTCGGCACCCTGTGGACGGCGGGCGGCCAGGAGGTCGCCAGCGTGAACTTCAGCGGGGAGACCGCCTCGGGCTGGCAGCAGGCCGTCTTCGTGGAGCCCATCCCGATAACCGCTAACACCACCTATATCGCCTCCTATCACACGGACGCGGGGCATTTCTCGTACACGGTGCAGGGATTCTTCAACAGGCAGAGCCATTACCCGCTGACGGCGCTGGAGAACGGAACCTCCGGCACCAACGGCGTGTTCACGTACGGGGCGACCAACACGTTCCCCACCAGCACCTACCAGGGCGCGAATTACTGGGTTGACGTATTGTTTGACATCGGTTAATTCGCACCTCCGCACGGCGGTCCCCGATATCGCGAAGCCTTTGGTTAGAGTTCCGGAAGGCTCAGCAGAAGGGGGACTGCCGTGCAGGTAGACGCCGAAGCCCTGGACATCGGCAAGGTGCGCCATTCCACGTTGGTCGACTCCTCGGGCACCCGGTACGTCGATTTCCGGCGCACTCTGACGCCCCGCTGGAAGGTGGTCTGGGCGACGCTGCTCTGCGGCCATCTCGCGCTCGTCGCCTCGGCGGCGCTGATCGTCTACCTGGGGAACGTCACCGCCGCGACCTGGCCGGCCTCGGGACTGCTCGCCCTCGCCGGGGGAGCGCTGCTGGGCTTCTGGCTGCACTACCTCATGACGTACCTGCACGAGGGCGCCCACTACAACCTGGCGCCGGGCCGCGAGACCAGCGACGCGCTGACCAACTCGTTCGTCGGCCTGTTCGTCGGCATGAACGTGAAGTCCTACCGCAAGGTGCACTTCGAGCACCATCGTTACCTCGGCACCACCCGCGACCCGGAGCGCAGCTACTTCGCCCCCCTCAACCGGCGCTTCCTGGTCGAGGGATTCACCGGGATCCGGCTCGTCCGGGCGCTGAAGGGCTACCGCGAGGTGGTCAGGAGCAAGTCCCGCCCGGGGGAGGAGCAGGCGAAGGGCGGCTCCGTGGACGTGGTGTTCCTCGTCTCCGGCCTCTTCAACGCCCTGGTCATCGTCTGCGCATTGTGGAGCGGCGCCGTCGTCCTCGCCGTCGCCTGGGCCATGGGCCAGTTGCTGTTCCTGCCGCTGCTCAACACCGTCCGGCAGGTGCTCGAACACCGCAGCGAGTTCGCCGACGACCTGACCGACTACAGCGTCGTGCCGCACGGGCCCGTCAACCGGCTGTTCGGCGACGGGCTGTTCGCCGCCGTGTTCGGCGCGGCCGGATTCAACCGCCACCTGCTGCACCACTGGGACCCCAGCGTGTCCTTCACCCGGCTCAAGGACGTGGAGCTCTTCCTGATGAACACCGACGTCGCGCCGCTGCTCCAGCGGCGCCGGACCACCTATTACCGCACCTGGCGTCAGCTGGACAGGACATGAACGAGCACACCGAGACGATGCGCGGCCGGGCGCCGCGGGCGGCCGACGCCGGCACGAGCACGAGGTGCCCCGCGTGCCAGGAGGCCGGAGCCGAGCACTGGGCGACGGCCCGCGACGTCGAGTACCGCACCAGCGAGCAGGAGTTCCAGTACTACCGCTGCGCGCGCTGCGGCGCCCTCTTCCTCGACCCCATGCCGGTCGACCGGCTGGCCGAGATCTACCCGGCCAACTACTACGCCTACGCGTCGGACGAGCAGTCCTTCGCCCACCGGGTCAAGGACCGGCTCGACGCGGTACGGCTGCGGCGCATCCTGTCGCGGCTGTCCGGTGACGAGCTGAAGGTGCTCGACGTCGGCGGGGGAGACGGCTGGCAGCTCGACGTCATCCGCGGCCTGGACTCCCGCGTGTCCTTCACCCAGGTCGTCGACCTGGACGAGGCCGCCCAGTCGCGGGCCGTGGCGCGGGGGCACGAGTTCTTCTGCGGCCGCGTCGAGGACTTCTCCACCGAGCAGCGGTTCGACCTCATCCTGCTGATCAACCTGATCGAGCACGTGAGCGACCCGGGTGACGTGCTGAGGACGCTCGGCCGCCACCTGACGCCGCAGGGGGTGATCCTCATCAAGACGCCCAACACCGACAGCATGGACGCCCGGATCTTCCGGCACCGCGACTGGGGCGGCTACCACTGCCCGCGGCACTGGGTGCTGTTCGACCGGCGCAACTTCACCAGGCTGGCTCTGGCGTGCGGGTTCACGGTCCACCGCTTCGCCTACACGCAGGGCGCCCCGTTCTGGGGCACCAGCATCCTGGCGGGGCTGGTCCGCCGCGGGTGGGTGAAGGTCTCCGCGGACCGCCCGATGACCCGCCATCCGCTCTTCCCCATCCTGGCCGCCGGCTTCGCCGCCTTCGACCTCGCCAGGGGGCTCCTCGGCGGCCGGCCGTCGCAGATGTTCGTCGAGCTCGTCCCGGCCCGCGCGAGGCGCTGACGGCAGGCCGCTGACAGCAGAACGGGGACGGCACCATCCGGTGCCGTCCCCGTGTGCCGTCCGGGGCTAGGACTGGCCGCTGTCCGGCAGCTCCAGCCACCAGGGGTTCGCCCGGGCCCACTCGATGGTGCGGGCCAGCCCCTCGCGCAGGCCGGTCGTGCTGCGCCAGCCGAGCACCTCGTACGCCTTGCGGGCGTCGGGGATACGGCGGCGCAGGTCCTGGTACCGCCCGCCGAGCCGCGCCCCGGTGTCGACCGGGACCGTCGACCGGCCGTCGCCGGCGAGTTCGAGGGCGAGCCGGATCACCTCGCCCACGGTCGTCTCCTCCGAGCTGCCGACGTTGAAGCACTCGCCGTCGGCCTTCTCGCTCGCCCCGGCCGTCAGCGTGGCCGTGATGGCGTCGTCGACGAACGTGAAGCACCGGGTCTGGCCCCCGTCGTCGTAGACGACCGGCGGCAGGCCGTTCAGCGCCCGGTGGATCGTCCGGCTGACGACGAAGGCGGGCCGCTGGCGCGGGCCGTAGACGTTGAAGTAGCGCACGATCGTCGCCCGCAGCCCGCGCTGCCGGATGAACCCGAACGTCAGGTGCTCGGCCAGCGCCTTGCTGGAGGAGTAGCTCCACCGGTCGACGGCGGTGCTGCCCAGCACCCGGTCGTCGTTCTCCGCCCAGGGCACCGCCGGGTTCTTGCCGAAGACCTCACTGGTACTGGCCAGCACGACCTTCGCGCCGGTCCGCTCGGCCAGCTCCAGCACGTTCCTCGTGCCCATGAGGTTGATGTCGATGACGTCCAGCGGCTGGTCGAGGTAGCGGTCGACCCCCACCACGGCGGCGAGGTGGTAGACGACCTCGACCCCGGGCTCGATGGCCGCGGCCACCTGGTCGCGGTCCCGGATGTCGCCCCTGACGTACCGGACGGCGCCGCCGCGCTCGGGCAGGCCGGGCGGCGGCCCGCCGAAGTCGAACACCGTCGTCTCGTTGCCCTCCGCGGCGAGCCGCTCGACGAGATGGGTCCCGACGAACCCGCTGCCGCCCGTGACGACCACGCGTGCCATGGCGTCTACCGTCCGATCCCGCGGTAGGCGAAGCCCAGCTCACGCAGGCGGGCGATCGTCTCGCGCGGGTAGTAGGCCCGCCCGTCGATCACCGCGCACGACGCGGCGACCTGCCCGCGGATCCGCGCGAAGTCCAGGCTCTGGAACGGCCGGTGCCAGGCCAGCACCGCCAGGCAGTCGGCGTCGCGCACGGCCTCCTCGACGGAGGCGCACGGCCGCAGCCCGAACGTCTTCTCGGCCTCGTCGTCGTCCACCAGCGGATCGAAGAGCGCGACCTGCGCGCCCGCCTCCCGCAGCGCCGCGACGACGGGCTGGGTGGGCGTCGCCCGCAGGTCGCCCGTGTTGTTCTTGAACGCCAGCCCCAGCACCGCGACCTTGGCCTCCTCCGGCGCCCGGCCGACCTTGGCCAGCTCCTCCACGATGAGGCGGAAGGTGTAGCGCGGCATGCCGTCGTTCACCTGCCGCGCCGCGGGGATGGTCAGCAGGTCGAGGCCGCGCTCACCGGCCGAGCGCCACAGCATCCACGGGTCCTTCGTCAGGCACGAGCCGCCGACGCCGACACTCGGCAGGAGGATGTTGACGCTCCCGCTGCCCTTCTTGATGGAGTTGGCGGCGCTGATCACGTCGAGCACGTCGACGTCGACCGTGGCGCACACCTGGGCCAGCTCGTTGGCCATCGCGATGTTGTGGTCGATCCACCAGTTGTCGGCCAGCTTGACCATCTCGGCCGTCTCCAGCGACGCGCAGCGGATGACCTCGACGCCGAGGGCGCGCTGCCAGAACGCCGCCGCGGCCTCGGTGCTGTCGGCGCACCAGCCGCCCACGACGATGGGGAACGTGCGCAGCTCGTTGAGGGCGTTGCCCTCGGAGAGCCGCTCCGGGCAGAAGGCCAGGCCGAAGTCGGCTCCGCAGGTGAGACCGGAACGCTCCAGCAGCGGTACGACCAGCTCCCGCGTCATGCCCGGCGGGACGGTGCTCTTGAAGATCAGGAGCTGGCCGGGGCGCAGGTGCTTGCTCAGCTCCTCACAGGCGCTCCTGAGCTGGAGGTCCATCAGCACGCCCTGGTCCCGGACGGGGGTGCCGACCGTGACGATGACCACATCGGCGGAGGCGACCGCCGCGCACTCCGTGGTGGCCGTGAAGCTCGTGGTGCCGGCCAGGCGGGAGACGATCTCGGGCAGCCCCGATTCGCTGAACCGGCAGTGGCCGCCGCTCAGCTCCTCGACGAGCGAGGCGTCGGTGTCCACGCCGATCACGTCGACGCCCCTGTCGGCCAGGGTCGCGGCTATACACGATCCGACATATCCCAGGCCGATGACTCCGGCCGTGATGTTCTCCTGAGCGGGCAAGAAACGCACACTCACTCCATTCGACGGGTGTTTCATCGAGCCGGTGACATTTCCTCAGCACGAAACGACCCCGGCCGAAATTCCTGCTCCTGTTTCTAACCCGTCCCATTTGACGCGGACCGTGTCGGCGCGCGTCCCGCGGATTCGCGGGCTATAGCTTGGCCCGTCGGTGGAGAACCGATGACGCAATGGCGCCGGCCGCGTACGGCTAAGGCGCGTTGCGCGCGGGCGCGCCCGCGCCGCTGCTCTGCCGGGGCAGTCCGACGGGGGCGGCCGAGCCGACCCGCTCCCGGATCACGTAGGTGGGATGTCCCATTCCGCTGCCGTGAATGCGGCCAACGTATTCGCCGAGCACGCCGATGGCGATGAGCTGCGCGGCCGAGAACAGCGCGACCATCGAGGCGATCGTGGTGAACCCGGCGACCGTCGTGCTGCCCGTCGCGAAGTGCCACAGGACGGCCACGCCCAGCAGCAGGCCGACCAGGCCGACGAGGAAGCCGAGGTAGCTGGCCAGGCGGAGGGGCGCCGCGCTGTAGCCGAGCACCATGTTCGCCGTGTGCCGGACCAGCAGGGGCAGCGAGTAGTTGGACCGGCCGTGCCGGCGGTGGTTCATGTGCACGTGCGCCGAGCCGACGCGGGTGGTGGCCCAGGACAGGGCCACGTCGATGGAGGCGTGCGGGCCCGACAGCTGCGCGAAGCCGTCGCGCAGGTGGGTGCGGAAGGCGCGGAACGCGCTGATCTTACGGGCGGTGCGGATCCCCAGCGTGGCGGACATGCACGCCTTCACCGAGCGGGAGGCGAAGCTGCGCAGGAACCCGTGCTCCTCCACGTGCGGGACGCCGTAGACCAGGTCGAGCCGGTCGCCCTCCAGCGCGGCCAGCAGGTTCGGGATCTGCTCGGGCGGGTGCTGCAGGTCGTCGTCCATCGTGACGACGACCTGCGAACCCGCCTCCCTGATGCCCGCCACCAGGGCGTTGTGCTGGCCGTAGTTGCGCGACAGGTGGATGGCCCGGACGCCCTCCACCCGCTCGGCCAGGTCCGCGGCGGTCGGCCACGTGTCGTCCGGGCTGCCGTCGACCACGAGGATCACCTCGTACCGGACGTTCAGCTCGCGCAGGACGGAGACGAGCCTGGGCACCAGCACCGGGAGGGTCAGCGCTGAGCGGTAACACGGGATGACCACCGACACTGACTCCGACATGGATCCTCCGATATCTCGGCGAAGGCGCCCTTGGCGGACGCGCGTTCGCGGAACGGTCCTTTCGCCATGGCTCCTGGCGGTCATCGCATCACACGCCCGGTGCGGCGGCCATGACGGGCGGCGCCGCATTGCGTTCTCCTTGGCGCGGTATTACCGGCCGTCTAGAGACGCGTTCACGCGGACGGGTGGCCCGCGCCGCGAGGCGCCGGCCACCCGTTTCAGCGACCCGACTCAGCCGTCCGTCCCGGCCGGTGTCTCAGTCGGCGTCGAACACCACGTCGACCCAGTAGTTGCTGGCCTTGTAGGTCTCGGTCGGCCATTTGTTGTCGACGCTGTACCGGTACAGTCCGTTGCCGCTCGTCGCGGTGCTCGCCGGAGCGATGAGCGGCGGGTTCTGGTACGTCGTGGTGAAGTAGTTCTGGTCGTAGGAGAAATGCCCGGCCGGCGCCATGTAGGACGCGATGTAGTTGGTCCCCGGTGTTATCCGGATCGGCGTGTTGAACAGCACCTGTTGCCATCCGGACGCCGTCTCGTTGGTGAAGGTCGCGCTCCCGAGCAGCTGGCCGCCGGTCGTCCAGAGGCTGCCGACATGCGTTCCGGTGTTCTGCGGGCCCTTGTAGAAGCGGATGCCCCTGATGGTGCCGGCCACGATCGAGCGAAACCGCACCCCGAGCACGACGGACCTCCCGTCGGTGCCCGTCACCACCGAGGGCACCGCGGTGCTCGGCCACAGGCTCGTCGGCGCGAACACCACGTCCACCCAGTAGTTGGTCATCCGGAAGGTGGAGGTGGGGAAGCCGCTCGTGGCCCCGTACCGGTAGACGCCGTTGCCGCTCGTCGCGGTGCTCGCGGGCGCGGACAGCGGTCCGTTGGTGTAGAGCGCCGCGAAGTAGTCGTAGTTGTAGGCGAACCCGCCGTTCGGCGCGAAGTAGGAGGCGACGTACGTGGTGCCCGGCGTCAGCTGCACGGGCGTGGCGAACTTCACCTGCTGCCAGCCGGTGGACGTCTCGTTGGTGAAGGTGGCCTGCGCCAGGAGCTGGCCCGTGCTGCTCCACAGGCTGCCGATGTGGGTGCCGGTGTTGCCGGCGCCCTTGTAGAACCTGATGCCGGACACGGCGCCCTCCTGCGACGCCTGGAACTTCACGCCGAGCTCGACGGACCTCGTGTCGTTGATCGACAGGACGGAGGGGATGATCGTCGAGTTCCACAGCGAGCACGGGCAGCTCGTGACGACCGTGACCGAGCGCGAGGCCGGGGTGGTCTGGAGGTTCCCGATGTCGTCCACCGCCCGCGACATGATCGTCGTCGGTCCGTTGCCCGTGGGCACCCAGGTGAACTGCCAGGGGCCGAATCCGGTGGCCTTGGCCCACGTGGTGCCGCCGTCGACGGAGACCTCCACCCCCGCGACCACGCCGCCGCCGGTGTCGGCCGTCGTCCCGCTGATCGTGACGGGCACGCCGGTCCGCACGGTGGCGTCCACGGCCGGTGCGGTGATCGCCGAGGTGGGGGGCGCCGTGTCGGTGGACGGAGTCGCCGGGACCAGGCCCGGCTGGAGGAGCGCCGGCTGGGCGCCCATGTCCGCGAAGAGGTTGACGGTCGCCTGCTGCATGCGGACGTCGGTGGGGCTGCCGGCCCGGTCGTGGTCGGCGTCCAGCCCCCAGGCCCACTGGATGGTCCCCGCGCCGAACACCATCCCGCCGCCCGACTTCCGGTAGAGGGTCAGGTGGTGCGTCGCGGTGCCGGCGCCGTAGGCGCTGCCGAAGTTGAGCAGGTACTTGTTGGTGTAGCTGAGGGTGGTGCTGGAGAAGCCGGCTTGACCGGCGGGCGCGACGGCGTTGTCGGGCGTGTTGTCCCATTCGAAGCCGAGCGTGCCGGCGGGGAAGGTGGCGACCTGGCCCGGCTGCAGGTTGGCGATCGAGGTGTTGCGCCACAGCCGCATGGGCGCGTACTGCGAGGGCACCTGGATCGCGTCGTTGACGATGCCGTTGATGATGAACAGGGTGCCGGTGAGCTGGTTCTCCGGCATGCCTCCGTCGGAGGGCGGTGAGAAGCGCGGATCTCGCCAGCTCCCGGTCCACTGCGGGCTGGGATCGATCTTCGCGTTGGCGATCGTCTCCTTGTAGCAGGTGATGGTGCGGAACGGGGTGTCCGACCCGTCGATGCTGTTCTGCCAGCGGATCTTCCAGAAGACCTCGTTCGCCGAGAAGAAGGCGATGTCCACGCCGTCGTCGCGGGCCGCGGCGAAGTTGTCCCGCATCTCCTTGGCCCAGTACTCGTCGTGACCGACGGACAGCAGCGCCTTGTGGTCGAGCAGGTCGGCGGGCCGGGCCGAGGCGTCGACGCTGGAGATGTAGCCGACGTCGTAGGCGTTGGCCTCCAGCCAGCGGATCATGGGGTACTCGGCGTTGAAGAAGTAGTTCGCCGACCCGTTGGTGATCCCGCGGGTGATGATCGGGCGGTTGTAGCTCACCTTGTAGGCGCGGTTCGCGGGCGAGCCCTGGTACAGGCTGTTGCCGCCGTAGCTGTTGTACGCCTGCCAGGTCGTGTCGGAGGTCTTGAACAGCAGGTCCGACGCGCGGCCGTCCCGGACCACGAAGATGACCTGGCCGGCGGCGTCCGGGCCGTCCTCGCGCACCAGCTTGCCCACGTAGACGCCCGAGACGGCGGTGGCCGGCACCGTCCAGGAGACGGACACCGCCCAGTTGCCGCAGTCGATCAGGCCGGTCGTGGCGTCGCTCAGGCAGGCCGGCTGGGTCTGCGGGAGCGCGGCCGACGGCTGCACGGTGGCGACGTGCCTGGCGCCCATGCCGCCGTAGTAGCCGATGCGGTAGAGGTCCAGGCGGTAGTCGGTCGCCGGGGTGTTGACCTTGAAGTCGATGGTCTCGCCCTGGCCGACGCTGATCTGGGCGGGAAAGCCCTGCATGTCAGGGCTGCCGGACCCGCCCACGTCCCACTCGCTTTCCGGGCTCCCGGGCAGCTCGTTCTCCGCGCAGATGATCGAGCCGGGCGGGCACTGCTGCCGCGCCTGCCGGGCGCGCGGGCGCTGCGGGCCGAGCGCCGCCGCGGGCATGGCCCGCGCGGCCCCGGCTCCCAGTGCCGAGACCACGGCCGCGCGCGCCGCCCCGGGGCCGTCGGCCGCGATGCTCACGGGACGGACGCCGTCCGCCGCGTTGCTCACGGGACGGACGCCGTCCGCCGTGGCGGGGAAGCGCTGCACGGCGGCCTGGGCCGGGCTGAGGGCGCCCTCCTGGCGCATGGCGCGGATCACCTCGCGCCAGCGGGCGCGCATGCCCGCGACCGGCTCGGGCGAGGCGCCGCCGGCCGGGTCGGGCCGCCGGATGGCCGCGGCCAGGTAGGCGCCCTCGGACACGGTGAGTTCCTGGGCGTCCTTGCCGAAGAACGCCCGCGCCCCCGCCTGGATCCCCTGGGGCCCCTGACCGAGGTCGAGCACGTTGAGGTACCTCTCCAGCACCCACGCGCGCGAGCGTGACAGCTCGACCTTCGCGGTGATCGCGAGGTCGGCGAGCCGGCGCAGGAACGAGGAGTCCTCGGCGTGCTGGTTGCGCACCATCCGCTGGGTGATCGCGAAGTCGCCGGTGCTCTGTCCGGTGAGCCCGAACCACAGCCCCCGGGCCAGTCCTTCCACGCTCACGCCCGTCTCCGGCGCGGGGGCCGCGGCCTCGGCGGCGAGGACGGCTCTGACCACGTGGTCCGGCACCTGGTTGAGCTGGACGGTGGAGGTGGGGGGCCGCGCCGTCGTGCTCGACTCCACGGACACGGGCACGGCCAGCGGATCGACCGGTTGCTCGCCGCCGGGCAGAGGCGTCAGGGTCCAGGCGGTCCAGAGCAGGGCGGCCGCGCAGGCCGTCCCTCCGAGAACCGCCGGCACCACACGAGCCCGGCGACGTCTCCGGCCGATCTTCTCCTCGCTGTCCGGCATGCGAAACCCCCAAGAACGCGGTTGCTAGGTAAAAAGGGAGCAAAGGCGATGTGAATGCATCTCGACGCAGAGTAGGGATGAATTCGGGCGGTGATCGCGTGGGGCGGACAATGACAGCACTCGATAGGGGTTGGGCGTGTCGGGAGACAAAAAGGGGGTTGTAATGATGCGTCCGTCTTTGCGATGAGCCTTGTGCGGGGGCCGTGAAGCCCGGCAAAGCAGATGCAAGAACATCGCACCACTAGGGCATACGCGGCCCGCGAGCGGGGCGGCGTCGCCAAGCTTGCGCGCATGGCCGACGCCCCGCCCCTCCCGCAGTCCCCGGCATCCGTCGATGCGCCCGCGCCCGCGCACCTTCCGTCCCGCCCGCTGACCCGCCTCTCGCGCCTGCTGCCGGCGGTGGCCGTGCTCGCGTGCGCCGCGCTCGCGCTGAGACTGAACGGCGTCGCGGCCCGCGACATGGTGGTGTTCGGCCTGTACGTCGCCTTCGGCCTGGCGCTGCCCGGCACGCTCTGGGTGCGGGCGCTGTACCGTCGCGCGCACGTGCTGCCGGAGCAGGTCGCGTTCGGCGTGGCGCTGGGCTACGCGCTGGAGGTGCTCACCTACCTGCCCGCCCGCGCCCTCGGGCAGCCGGTGCTCGTCGTGGTGTGGCCGCTCGGCACGTACGCGCTGTTCGCCGCCGTTCCCCGGCTGCGCGCGCACTGGAGGCGGCGGCCGGAGGCGGGCCACGCCCCGCTGTGGTGGTCGTGGAGCCTCGCCCTGGTCGTGATCGCGGTGATCGCGCTGGTCGCCGCCGGCTTCTTCGCCGGCCAGCCGCTCACCTGGCCGTCGCTCCTGAGGTCGCCCGTGGACATGCCCTTCCACCTGGCGCTGACCGGCGAGCTGAGGCACCACGTGCCGCCCATGGTGCCGTCGGTCGTGGGGGAGCCGCTCGCGTACCACTGGTTCGTGTACGCGCACCTGGCGGCGGCGAGCTGGGTCACCGGGATCGAGTCGGTGATCCTGCTCTTCCGGCTCGCCATGCTGCCCATGCTGGCCGCGTTCGTCGTGCTGATCGCGATGGTCGGCCACCGCATGACGGGCTCGCGGAAGGTGGCGCTGGCCGGTGTGGTGGCCACGGTGTTCGTGGCCGCGCCCGGCCTGTACGCGGGCTCGGTCTCCGGCCTGCTGACCTGGGCGCCGCCGTACTCGTGGGCCAGCCCCACCCAGACCTTCGCGGCCCTGCTGTTCGCGCCCGTGATGCTCCTGCTCCTCGACCTGCCCGGGCGGCGGCGGAGCCGGGGCTGGTGGGCCGTGCTGACGGTCATGCTCATGGTCCTCACCGGGGCCAAGGCCACCTACCTGCCCCTGCTCGCGGCCGGCCTGCTGGTGGTCGTGGTGGTGGAGACGGTCACGTGGTTCCGGCCGCCCAGGCAGGCGGCCGCGGTGCTCGGCCTGACCGTGGCATGCCTCGTGTTCGCGCAGACGGTCCTGTTCGGGGGCGCACGGCAGGGCATCGTCGTCGATCCGCTGTCGATGGTCCGGGTGACCTGGCGCAACCTGACGGGCGCCGGAGCGCGGGCGGAGGTCCCGTGGCAGGCGCTGGCCGGCGCGTCACTGCTGTGCCTGCTGGGCGCGGCGATCGCCTGGTGCGGTGTGCTCGGGCTGCTGTGCCGGCCTCGGCTGCTCGCCCGTCACCCCGTGCCGCTGATCCTCGGCATGAGCGCGGCCGGGCTGGGCGCCGCGCTGCTGCTCGGCCACCCGAACCTGTCGCAGGGGTACTTCCTTCAGGCGCCCTTCCCGTACCTGGCGATCCTCGCCTGCCACGGCCTGGCCACGGTGGTCCGCAGGACCGGGGTGCGCCCGGCCGCGGCGGTGGGCGCGGGCTGCGCCGGGGTGGCGGCCGTCCTGGCGATCCGGGTGCTGCTCGGCGTGGGGGTCCCGGTCCGGGACGGCGAGGACGCCGCCGCGCTGTACCTGCCGTACGCCGCGCTGCTCGGCATGGTTCTGGTGGCCGTGGTGGCGCTGCGCGCGCTGCGCCAGAGCCGGGCGCGCACGTTCGCCCTCGTGCTCTGCCTGGTCACGGCGGCCGGCACGCCCGCCGCGTGGGCGGCCCAGCTCCTGCCCGGCGCCCCGCCCGGCCCGCTGGTGCTCGGCCGGCACCGGCACGTGGGGGAGGAGGCGCCCCGCGGCGCCCTGGCGGCCGGCCGGTGGCTGCGCGCCAACTCGGACCCGGACGACCTGGTCGCCACCAACGCGCACTGCCGCTGGCATGGCGAGGACCCGTGCGACAGCCGCCGGTTCTGGGCGAGCGCGCTGAGCGAGCGGCGGGTGCTGGTCGAGGGGTGGGCGTACACGGCGACCTCGCTGGCGGGCCTGCGTCCGGGCGAGGCGCCCCGGTACCGCCCGTACGGGGACCAGGAGCGGCTGCGCGCCAACGACGCCGTCTTTCAGCAGCCGTCGCCGGACACGGTGCGGCTGCTGCGCGAGCGCTACGGCGTGCGGTGGCTGTTCGTGGACGAGACCCTGATGCGGCCCGGCACCCAGCTGTGGGTCCATGCCAAGCGCCGCTTCCGCTCCGGCGACCACAGCGTCTACGAGCTGACCGACGACACGTAGCCGTACCGGCGCGGGGCCGGAGTCGCGCCGACGGCAGGGGACGGCGACAGGGGCCGGCGACAGGGGCCGACGGTATGGCCCGGGGCACGGGCGGGCAATGTTTGCGGTCGCCGGAGCGTCGCCGCCGCCATGGGCCTGCCGATGGCGATGATGCGCTGGTGAAGACCATGACGCACGTCTGCGAAGTGATCAAAGTTCTCCACGTCGGCGGCGCCGAGACGCTGCTGGTGGAGCGCCTGCTCGCCGCGCCCCGGGCGGATATGCGCTACACGGTGGTGTGCCTGTGGGCCTCCGACGAGCGCGTCGAGCGGCTCGGCGCCGCGGGCATCGAGGTCGTCCAGATGGTGTCCGGCCCACTCCCGCTGCGCCTGCTGCGCCTGGCGGCCGCGGTCAGGCGGCTGCGGCCCGACGTCGTCCACCTGCACTCGCCGCTGCCCGCGTCGCTGCTGCGCGTGACGACCCGGCTCTGGCGGCGGCGCCCCGCGCTGATCTCGACCGTGCACAACGTCCGCTACCGCCTGCCGACGATGCTGCTCGACCGCGCCACCGGATGGCTGGACACCCACACGGTGGCCGTCTCCGCGCAGGTCGCCCGCGCCGTCGCCAGCCGGGGCGCGCGCCGGTTGTCCACCAGGATCCACGGGGTGGACGTCGCCGGGCAGCGCCGCCTGGCCGGGGAGGCCGCGCGCATCCGTCGTGAGTGGAACGTTCCAGAATCGGCCTTCCTGATCGCGCACGTGGCCAACTTCCGGCCGCAGAAGCAGCACGACCTTCTCATCCGGGTCGCGGCCAGGGTGGTGGAGCGGGACCCGCGGGCCGTGTTCCTCCTGGCCGGACAGGGGCCGCTGGAGGAGCAGATAGCCCGCCAGGTGGCGGACCTCGGTTCGGACGGCGTGCGGTTCGTCGGCTGTGTGCCGGACGCCGCCCACCTGATCGCCGCGGCCGACCTCCTCGTCCTCAGCTCCGCGTACGAGGGCCTGCCCGTTGTGATCATGGAGGCGCTCGCCGCGGGCGTGCCCGTGGTGTCCACCTCCGTCGGAGGCGTTCCCGAGCTCATCGAGCACGGCCGGAACGGCTACCTGACCAGGCCCGGACACGCCGGCGACCTCACCGAGGCGATCCTGCGGGCGATGCGCCCCGACGAGCACGCGCGGCTGCGCGAAGGCGCGCGGGAGAGCGCGGACCTGGTGGACATCAGCCGGACGGCCGAATGGTTCGAGCGGCTCTACGACGAGGTCCTGGCGTCATGACGGCACAGAACTCCCGGCCCGGCCCACGTCTGCGGCGGGTCGCGCTGCTCATCGGGCACCTGGAGGTCGGCGGCACCCAGAAGCAGCTGGCCCTGATCGCGCTGGAGCTGCGCCGCGCGGGCGTCGAGGTGGACGTCCTGACCCTGTCGAAGGGCGGCCCCTTCGAAGCGCCGCTTCGCGACGGTGGCGTCGGCGTGCACCACCTCGGGTTCGCCAGGGGAGCCGGCGCGGGGAACGCGCGGACCTTCGCCCGCATGGTCGGTACGCTGCGGCGGCTGCGGCCGGATGTGCTGCACGCCTTCCTCTACCACGGCTACCTCATCGGGGTCCCGGCCGCCCGGCTGGCCGGCGTCCCGGTCGTGGTCGCGGGACGGCGCAACGAGAGCCGGCTCGACCTGCGGCATCCGTGGAGCGCGGTGCTGGACAGGGCGGTGACCCGGATGACGGATCACGTGGTCGTCAACGCGGTGGCGCTCGCCCGGGACGCCGTCTCGGCCGGCGCGCACCCCGACCGGCTTTCGGTGATCTACAACGGCCTGCCCGGCGCGGCGTTCGATCCGGCCGAGCCGGAGCCGGTCGGCACGAGCCTGCCGGTGCTCGCCTGCGTGGCCCGGCTCAGCGAGGAGAAGGGGCACCGCTTCCTGCTGGACGCGCTGGCGCTGCTGGCCCGGCGGGGCCGGCCGTGCACGCTCGTGCTCGCGGGCGACGGCCCGGAGCGTGACCGCCTGGAGCGGCAGGCTGCCGTTCTCGGCATCGACGTGCGCTTCCTCGGGTCCAGGACGGACAGCGCGGGCCTGCTCGCCCGTGCCGACGTGGTGCTGCTGCCCTCGCTCACCGAGGGCCTGAGCAACTCCGTCATGGAGGCGATGGCGGCCGGCCGGCCGGTCGTCGCCACCTCGGTCGGCGGCAATCCCGAGCTGCTGGAGGGCCGGGGGGTCCTCGTCCCGCCGTCGGAACCGGTGGCGCTCGCCGACGGGATCGGCCGGCTGCTGGACGACCCGGAACTGGCCGGGCGGCTGGCGTCCGCGGGGCGCGCGTGGGCGCGCAAGCACTTCGACACACACGTCATGGTCGACGAGCACGTCACCCTGTACCGCCGGCTCCTGGAGAAGTGACATGCCCGACAGGTCCCCGCAGGACACGACGTCCTCGGCGGCCGTCGCCTTCCGCGCGCTGGCCACCCGCGGGGTCCGCCTGGCCCTGGAGACGGCGACGGGGGTGCTCATCGCGCGCACCCTCCAGCCGGAGGGCAGGGGCGTCTACGCGGTGATCACCACCGCCGCGTACGCCGCGATCGTCGTGGGCCACCTCTCGCTGGAGAAGTCGCAGATCACCCTCTGGTCGGACCGCTCGCGGCAGCAACCGCTGGCCACGAACGGCCTGATCCTCGGCCTCGTGCTGGGCTCCCTGGCGGCGCTGGGCGCCCTCGGGCTCGTCGCGGTGAACGGCTCGCCCGGCGGGTTCGCCCTGTGGGCGACGGCCCTGTCGGTGGTGCCGCTCGGCGCGGCCACGGTCAACCTCAACGGCATCCTGACCCTGCGCTCGCGGATGGACGTGGTGAACCGCTGGTCGCTCCTGACCGCGCTGGTCTGGTGCCTGCCCGTCGTGGCGCTCGCGGCCACGGGCCGCCTGACCATCGGCGGCGTGATCGTCTGCTGGGCGATCGCCATCGCCCTGCCCTTCCTTCTCGTGGTGGGCGGGGTCCGGCCCGCCTCCCTGCGGGTGGACCGCGCCCTGGCGAGACGCCAGCTCGGCCTCTCGGGCAGGTACCACGTCGGATGGGTGGCCCTCTACCTCCTCGTCGTCGTCGACGTCCCGCTGCTCGGCGCGCTGGACTCGCCGGCCACGGTCGGCGTCTACACCGTCGCCGTCACGGTCATGACCCTGACCCGCATCCCCTGCGAGACCGTCGCGCAGGTCGTGCTGCCCCAGCAGGCCGCCAGCGAGGTGGAGGAGGCCAAGCACATCACGGCCCGCGCGTTCAGGCTCGTCTTCCTGCTGTCCTTCGTCCTGGTGGCCGGGCTCGCCGTCTGCGCGCCCTGGCTGATCCCCCTGGTCTATGGCCGGTCCTTCGCCGGAGCCGTGGCGCCGCTGCTCGCGCTGGCTCCCGGGACCGTCGCCCTGATGCTCATCCGGCCGCTGGAGCAGCATCTGGTACGGCTGGCGCGCCCGATGACGATGACGTACGTCTCGATCGGCGCCCTCTGCGCCAACGTCCTGCTCAACCTGGTGATGATCCCCCGATGGGGCGCGGTGGGCGCCGCGCTGACGTCCACGTTCACCTACAGCGCCATGGCCGCCGTCGAGCTGTTCCGGTTCACCCGGGCGACCGGGGTTCCGCTGAGCGCGCTGGTCCCGCGCGTCGCCGACGTGCGGGTGGTGCTGCGTCCCGTGATGAGGAACCGGGAATCCCCGAAGAGGGAGTCACTGCGGCAAACCCGTTGACATGGCGGCCAAAAATTAGATCAAGTCAGACTTTCGGTCATTCGGCGGTGAAAGCCCGATGACTAAGGTCGGCCGCATGCCGGGAACATGCATCCTGTCCGTCGACACCGAGCTCGCATGGGGCACGGACACCGCCGACCTGCCGAAACTCGCGAAGGTCTTCGACGAGGAACCGCGGATCATCAGGCGGTTGATCGGCCTGCTGGACGACTACCGGATCCCGGCGACCTGGGCCGTGGTGGGCCGCCTCCTCCTGCCACCGGACGGCCGGGAGCCCACGCGGACGCCGCAGGAGTGGTACTACGCGCCCTATCTGCTCGACTGGATCAAGGGCGCCCGCGTCGAGCACGAGATCGGCACGCACACCTTCACCCACGTGTACGCGCACCACGCGTCCACCACCCGGGAGGTCTGGCTGCGTGAGCTCGAAGCGGCCGCCCGGGTCAGCGAACGGCTCGGGCTGCCCATGCGCTCCATCGTCCATCCGCGCAACCAGATCGCGTACGTCGACACGCTCCCGGACTTCGGCATCATCGCCTACCGCGGCGTCGAGCGGAACTGGTACGGCAACCGCCTCGGAGCCCTGCACTTCCTGGACCGCGCCCTCGGGACGCCGGCCACGACGTACGACCTGAGCACGCTGAGGAAGGGCGAGCGGCTGGTGAACCTGCCCGCCTCGCAGTTCCTCGTCGGGAGCAACGGGCCGCGCAGGATGATCCCGGTCTCCTCCCGGGTCAGGCAGGCCCGGCTCGGGCTCGACCGCGCCGCCCGCCGGGGCGAGCTCTACCACCTGTGGTTCCACCCCTTCAACCTCGACGGCGACCTGATGTTCGGCGCGCTGGAGCGGATCCTGCGCGAGGTCGCCGCCCGCCGCGACCGGGGCGAGCTGCGGGTCCTGACCATGGAGCAGGCCGCCGAGCACGTCCTGCGGACCGCGACGGTCACCGGCCCCGGGACGGCGACGCGCGCATGAGCGAAATCATGATCATGGCGTCCCGTGGCGAGACGTCGTACCTCCTGATCAACCACCTGGCGGAGCGGTTCGACGTGTCCGTGGTGGTGTTCGAGGCGGCGCACCAGGCGAAGATGCTGCGGCACCGCCTGCGCAGGCTGGGCGCGGGCGCCGTCGCGGGCCAGCTCGCCTTCCTCGGCTACGACCGCCTGGTGATCGCGCCCAGGTCCCGGGCCCGCATCGCGGCACTGCTCGAGGGGCACGACGTCCGCCCGCCCGACGGCCGCCTCGACGTCCTGGACGTGGACTCGGTGAACAGCGAGGAGGTCGCCCGCCTGCTGGCGGCCCGCCCGCCCGCGGCGGTCGTGGTCTCGGGCACGGGCATCATCGCCAAGCGGATCCTCGACCGCGCGCCCGCGTTCGTCAACATCCACGTCGGGGTCACGCCCCGGTACAGGGGCGTGCACGGCGGTTTCTGGGCCGTGTACGAGGGCCGCCCCGAACTGGTCGGAACGACCATTCACCTGCTCGATCCGGGGGTGGACACCGGCGAGATCATCGAGCAGCGGGCCGTCGCAGTCGACCCCTTCACCGACACGTACCGGACGCTTCCCGTCAAGCAGTACCTGGGCGCCCTCGACGCGATGGCGGACGCCGTCCGGGCGGTGCTGGACGACCGGGCGCGGCCCTATCGGCGGACGGATCTGGAGAGCCGCCAGTGGTATTCGCCGACGCCTCGGCAGTACCTGGCCTTCAGGCGGGAGATGAACCGGATGCGGCGGTCGAGCAGGCAGCCGGTGCCGCGGTGAGCCCTCTCCAGGCGGCGGCCGCGTACACTCATGGCCACATCAGGGAACGGCAAGGAGTCTGCCTCGCGCCGAGCGCCTGACCTCGACGTGATCATGGGCGCGGCCACACTCCCCTCATGGCCACATCTCGTCAAGATCACGCGCCCGGACCACCGGGGGACGTACGACCGGGCCCGCCGGCCGGGCAGGGACGGCACCCGGCTCGCCGGACCTGGGGGCGGCGGCTCCTCGCCTGGGCGCCCGCGGCACTCACGATCGTCTTCGTCGCCGCCGTCCTGAACCTGCACGGTGTCTCCGTCCGGGACATCGCCTGCTACGGCGCGTACCTGGTGCTGTGTCTCGCGCTTCCCGGCCTGCTGCTGGTGCGCGCCCTCTACGGCGACAACCGCACGCCGGCCGAGGAGCTGGCGCTGGGCACGGCGCTCGGGTTCGCCGTGGAGGTGGGCGTCTACATCCCGGCCCGCGCGGTGGGGCTCCCGCTCCTCGTCCTGGCGTGGCCGATCGCCACCTACGCCGCGTTCCTCGCGGTGCCCGGCCTGCGCGGGCACTGGCGGGGCAAGGGAGCCGGTCCCGCCGCGCCGGTCTGGTGGCCGTGGGTGCCGGCGCTGCTCATCTGCTACCTGGTTGCCAAGACCTCCCACAGTCTCTACGGCATCGCCCCGCTGACCTGGCCGGACCTGGTGAGGTACGCGGACGACGCGCCGTTCCACCTCGGCCTGATCGGCGAGCTGAAGCACCACATGCCGCCGATGAGCCCCATCGTCGCCGGTGAGCCGCTGTTCTACCACTGGTTCGTCTACGCGCACTGGGCGTCGGCGAGCTGGATCACCGGCGTGGAGCCGCTGGTGCTGCTGCTGCGCCTGGGCATGCTGCCGGTGCTGGCCGCGTTCGTCGTCCTGGTCGCGATGCTCGGGCGCCGGGTGACGGACTCGTGGGCGGGCGGCGCGCTCGCCGCCGGGGCCACGCTCCTCGTGGGAGCCCCGCGGCTGTTCCTCGGCTCGGCCGGGACGTTCACCTGGGGCGGCATCCACGACGCGGCGTGGTTGAGTCCCACGTTCGCCTTCGGGGCGGTGCTGTTCGTCCCCGTGGTCCTGCTGGTGACCGACCTCATCCAGCGACGCCGGTACGACCTGCGCGGATGGCTCCTGCTGGGGGTGTTCCTCCTGGCCGTCATGGGGGCCAAGGCCACGTACCTGCCGATGCTCCTCGTGGGGCTGGTGGCCGTGGCCCTGGTCGAGGCGGTACGGCGGCGCCGGGTGCCGTGGCCCGTGCTCACGGCGCTCCTGATGACCGGTGCGTGCCTGGCCTTCGCGCAGTTCGTCCTGTTCGGCGGGCGGCGGCAGGGGCTGATGGTCGCGCCCTTCTCCTACCTGCGCACCGTGTGGCAGGAGCTGACCGGCATGCCGGTGGGCACCGCTCCGGCCCTCGCGTCGCTGGCCGGCGTCGCGGTGATGTACCTGCTGGCCTGGGCCGTCACCTGGAGCCCGATGCTGGGGCTGCTGAGCAGGCCGAGGCTGCTCGTCCGGCCCGACGTGGTCCTCCTGACCGGCATCGGCGCCGCCGGGCTCGGCGCCATGATCGTGTTCGACCATCCCGGCCAGAGCCAGGTCTACTTCCTGTGGGGGTCGCACCCCTACCCGGTGATCATCGCGGTGTTCGGCGTCCTCGCCGTCCTGCGGCGGGCACGGGTGCCGCGCGGGCTCGTCGTGGGCGCGATCGGTGCCGGGCTGACCGCGGCCTACGCGATCCCCTTCCTGTGGGGCGTCACGGCGCCGCTCGGGCCGGGGCAGCCGGACACCGCCCTCTACCTCCCGTACCTGACGCTGCTCGTCGCCGTCGCGCTCGCGGTCGTCGTCATCGTCGTCACGCGGGCCCGGACGCGCGGCTGGGCCCTCCTCGTCACGGCGCTGGCCGTCATCGGCCTGCCCGCGGCGCACCACGCGCGGGTCGTCTCCTTCCTGTCCGGGCTCGCCGGGCAGCCCGCCGCCGCCGCGGCCGAGCCGGCGCCGACGGCCCCGCTCGGCGCGCTGTCCGCGGCGCGCTGGCTGCGCGACCATTCCTCGCCGGAAGAGCTCGTGGCCACGAACGTGCACTGCCGCTGGGGCGAGGAGGACCCCTGCGACTCGCGCCAGTTCTGGCTGTCCGCGCTGACCGAGCGGCGCATGCTGGTCGAAGGATGGGCGTTCACGGTGCACAACGCCGACAGCTGGCAGCCCGGACGTCTGGAGGAGCACCAGCCGTTCTGGGATCAGGAGCGGCTGGAGGCGAACGACGCGGCGTTCCGGTCGCCGTCCACGGCCGCGATCCGGGAGCTGCGGGAAGGGCGCGGCGTCCACTGGCTCCTGGTGGACGAGCGGAGCCCGGGAGTGAGCCCCGCCATCGGGGACTTCGCGCGGCTCGGCTTCCGCAGCGGCGACTTCGCCGTCTACCGGACCGAGGCACCCGCGGGCTGACGGCCCGGGGACCCGTGCGGCGCCACCTCAGCGCCGCACGGGCGCGGGTGGGACCGGAGCCGGTGGGACCGGATCGGGCGCGCCGGGCGCACGCGCCTCCGGCGGAAGGGACGAGGGCTCCTCGCGGGACGTCCTGGTCCAGGCCACCGCGGCCAGCAGGCTGGTGACCATGACGATGGGGATGCGCTGCCGGAAGATCAGCCCGATGTTGGACATGGTGGTCGCGTAGGCGATCGTGCAGGGCACGATGAACAGCAGGAGCAGCAGCAGCGTCCTGCGGTCCTCGCGCCACATCCGGCGGCCTCCCCGCACGGCGGCGTACAGCAGGACGTACCAGGTGAGCACGTCGATCTTGCCCAGGTGCATGGTGAGGCTGCCGCTGGCCCACGGGAAGGGCGACATGACCGTGTAGAGCAGCTTCGGCCCCAGAGCGTCCCACCGGTCGCCGCCGTCGTCGAAGAGCACTCCGGAGTCGCTGTCGGCGTTGGCGCGGATGACGACCTCCGACTGCCCCCGGTCGAGCTGCCGCTCCGCCTGCTCCAGCGGCGTGTTCTCGTACACGCCGCCCGCGAACAGCATGGCGACCACCAGGATCGCGCCGAACGCGAAGAGCTTGCGCAGCGACAGTCTCGACTTCGAGGCCACCACGCCGCAGACGAGCGGCAGCCCGGCGACGAAGACCATGTACGGGCGGACGTACCACAGGCACCACAGCAGCGGCGCGGCCGCCAGCAGCATGCCGAGCCGGAACCGGTGCGCGACGGACACCCCGATGCCCACGCACGCCACCACGAGGAACGCGTTGAACCCGTCCTTGTAGGTGTCCGACGTGTGCAGCAGGAACGCGGGCATGAACGCGGTCACCGCCAGCAGCAGGAACGCCGCCCGCTCGTCGGCCCCGATCAGCCGGGCGACGCGGTAGATGACGACGCAGAGCGCGCAGGCCAGCAGGGCCACGACGGCCGTGCAGGCCAGCGGCGCCGGGCCGCCGCACACGTACATGATCAGTGCGAAGACGTTGCACGGCAGCGCGGCGGTCCCGAGGAAGTTCAGGTTCTCCTCCGTGACGAACTGCAGGCCGTCCAGCTTCCAGGAGTTGACGATCAGCATCGCGCGCGCCTCGTAGGCCAGGTTGTCGCCGCCGTAGTCGATGACGCCCGCGCGCATCACCAGGACGTGGACGACCAGACGCACCCCGAACGCGGCGAGCAGGACGGGCAGGGCCCGCCGGGCCACCGGCGCGTCCAGGTGCGCGTTGACCAGCATGACGAGTGTCACGGCGGCGGCCGCGACGATGACGTATTCCATGGATGACGACTTTCAGTCCACCTGAGCACCGTGCGGCGACGCCCAGCAGCCGATCCGAACCGCCGGCAGGCAGGTCGGCGACGACGACGCTAGCGCCGACGACTGGGCGGCTCACTTTTCGCGGGAGGTGAATGGCCCGCTGATTACTCCGCTTTGCGGACTCTTTCCGGTAAGGCGGATTTTCTGCTGCGCACCTTGTTCCGGGAATGGCGACAAATCCTCAAGAGAGTAAGCGGCGACTCCCGGACGATCATGCTCAGGTAGGGAGGGAGAAAACATTTCACCACTCTCCGCGACGGCATGAGCGGAACGCGCCGATATCGCAGCTAGCTTCGCGGAGGTGAGCCAAGCCTGTCACTGGGGAGCCGTATGAAGCCGGACAGTCGGATTCGCGTCATGGAGATCATCGCCCGCATGAACGTGGGCGGTCCCGCCACGCTGGTGTGCGGGCTCTCCGCACGGCTGAACCCGGAAGAATTCGCGCACCGCCTCTACACCGGCCACGTCGACGGCGGCGAGGGCGACCACCTCGAGCTGCGCTCCTCCGGCATGCCGGTGCACCGCATCCCGGGACTCGGCCGCACCATCAGGCCGACGGACGACGTCCGCGCGCTGTCCGGGCTCGTGTCGGCGATGCGCTCCTACAGACCGCACATCGTGCACACCCAGACGGCGAAGGCGGGCGCGCTCGGGCGGGTCGCGGTCAGGCTCGCCGGGATCCCCGCCGCGCGGGTCCACGGCTTCCACGGCCACCTGCTCCACGGCTACTTCTCGGGCCCGAAACGCGCGCTCTACGTGGGGACCGAGCGGTTCCTGGCGTCCATGTCCGACCGCCTGGTCACCGTGGGCGCGCGGGTGCGCGACGAGCTGCTCCAGGCCGGCATCGGACGCCCGGAGCAGTACGTCGTCATCCCGCCCGGCGTCCGGCTGGGAGCGGTGCCCGGCCGCGGGGCCGCCCGGCTGGCCCTCGGCCTGCCGCCGGAGGCGCCCGTGGTGGCGTACGTCGGCCGCCTCACCCAGGTCAAACGGCCCGACAGGTTCGTCGCGGCGGCCCGCGAGATCCTGCGGGCCAAGCCGGACTGCCACTTCGTCGTCTGCGGCGGCGGCGAGCTGCTGGAGCAGCTGGAAAGGGACATCGAGCCCGTCCGCGCGTCCTTCCACCTGACGGGCTGGCGCAAGGACGTGGAGACCGTCTACGCCGCCGCCGACGTGGTCCTGCTGACCTCCGACAACGAGGGGACCCCGCTCACCCTCATCGAGGCGCAGATGGCCGGCACTCCGGTCGTCGCCTCCCGCGTCGGCAGCGTCGCCGAGGTCGTCCAGGACGGGCGCACCGGGCTGCTCGGCGCCGCCGACTCCGCGGAGCTGGCCACGCACGTCCTCCACCTGCTCTCCGACCCCCCGCTCGCGAGCCGGCTGGGCGAGGCCGCCCGCCGCTGGTCAACGGCCTCCTTCGACGTCGACCGCCTGGTCGCCGACACCGAGACCCTCTACCGATCGCTGGGCGAGTCCCGCCGGGACCGTCGTGTCACCACAGAAGGGATCAACGGGTGAAAGTCCTGGTAACCGGCGGCGCCGGTTTCATCGGCGCGAACCTGTGCCGGACGCTCGCCGCGCTGCCCGAGATCGAGGGCGTCACGGTCCTGGACGACCTCAGCACCGGCGACCTGGCCAACCTCGACGGCGTGGCCGTGCGGTTCGTGCTGGGCAGCATCCTCGACGCGGACCTCGTGGGCCGCCTGGTCGCGGACGTCACGACGGTCGTCCATCTGGCGGCGCGCCCATCGGTGCCCCGGTCGCTGGCCGACCCCCTGGCCACGCACGAGGTCAACGCGACCGGGACGCTCCGACTGCTGGAGGCGTGCCGGGCGACGAGGCCGCACGTGATCCTCGCCTCCTCCTCGTCCGTGTACGGCGACACGGCCGGGCCGTTCAACCACGAGGACCTGCCGGCCAGGCCGCTCAGCCCGTACGGCGTGAGCAAGCTGGCGACCGAGGCGTACGCCCTGGCGTACGCCTCCAGCTTCGGCCTGCCGGTGCTGCCGTTCCGCTTCTTCAACGTCTACGGCCCGTTGCAGCCGGCCGACCACGCCTACGCCGCGGTCATCCCGGCGTTCGTGTCGCGGGCACTGGAGGGCGCTCCGGTGCCCGTTCACGGCGACGGCCACCAGGCCAGGGACTTCACCTACGTCGGATCGGTGACGGAGGTGCTGGGCGAGGCGGCGCTGCGCCGGGTGACGAGCGCGAGGCCGGTCAACCTGGCCTTCGGCACCCGCGTGCCGCTGCTGACGCTCAAGGAGGTGCTCGGCTCGGTGCTGGGCCGGCCGATCGAGGCGGTGTTCCTGCCGCCGCGCACGGGCGACATCCGCCAGTCGCAGGCCTCCCCGGACCTGCTCCGCGAGCTCTTCCCCAGGGTCCGCCCGACCTCGCTGGAGGACGGGCTCCGCATGACGGTCGCCTGGTTCCAGAGGGAGACGACCGCGACCGCGAGCCCGGGCGTGCCCGCGTGAACGGCCGCGGTCTCCAGCAAACGAACTCGTCACTAGGGGAAAGCATGAGCAACGCAAGCAGCCTCAGGTACCTGATAACGGGCGGCAGCGGCTTCGTCGGGTCGCACCTGACCGACGCCCTGCTGGCCCGCGGGGACGAGGTCGTGGTCCTCGACAACCTGTCCACCGGCCGGCTGGCCAACCTGCGCCCGCACCCGAGCCTGCGCTTCGTGCAGGGCTCCATCCTCGACGAGCTGATCGTGGACGAGCTGGTCCGCCAGTGCGACATCGTCGTCCACCTGGCCGCGGCCGTGGGCGTCAAGCTCATCGTGGAGCAGCCGCTGCGCTCCCTGATGACCAACATCCGCGGGTCCGAGATCGTCATCGAGGCCGCGCACCGGTACCGGAAGAAGATCCTGGTCACCAGCACGAGCGAGATCTACGGCAAGAACTCCTCCGGGCCGCTGCGCGAGGACGCCGACCGCATCCTCGGCAACACCGGCGTCGTCCGGTGGGCCTACAGCACCGCCAAAGCCGTGGACGAGATCCTCGCCAACGCCTACCACCACGAGCGCGGCCTGCAGACGATCGTCGTGCGGCTGTTCAACACCGTGGGGCCGCGGCAGAGCCCGGCCTACGGCATGGTCATCCCGCGCCTCGTCCAGCAGGCGCTCACCGGCGTGCCGCTGACCGTCCACGGGGACGGGACCCAGACCCGCTGCTTCGCGCACGTGGCCGACGTCGTCGACGCCCTGCTGCGGCTGCTCGCCTCGGAGGCGGCGATCGGGCAGACGTTCAACATCGGCTCGGGGCACGAGGTCAGCATCCTGGAGCTGGCCAAGCTCGTCGTCGAGCACACCGGCTCCACCTCCGGGGTGGACCTCGTCCCGTACCACGAGGCCTACCAGAAGGGCTTCGAGGACATGACCCGCCGGGTGCCCGACACCACCAAGCTCCGCGAGCTCACCGGGTGGGTTCCGCGCCGCACACTGGACGTGATCCTCAGCGAGGTCGTCAAGGAGGCCCGCGAGGAGCTCGCGGCGGCGTCGCGGTGAGCGGAGCACTCACGTCCGCCGCCTGCGCGGCCGCCTTCCTGATGACGGCGGTGACCGCCGTCCCGCTGAAACGCCTGGCCCTGCGCTGGGGCATGACCGACCGGCCGGGCGGGCACAAGGCGCACAAGCGGGCCACCCCGTACCTGGGGGGCGTCGGGATCGCGCTGGTCACCGTCCTCACCACGGTGGCCGGAGGCGGGCTCGCCGACCTGCGGCTCACCGCGATCCTGCTGGCGGCCACCGCGGTGGCCGCCCTCGGCCTCATCGACGACATCGCCGCGCTCCCGGCCGTCACGCGGCTCACCGTGGAGGCGGTGGGCGCCGTCGGCGTCGTGCTGGCCGGGGTGGAGCTCACCGTGACCGGAGGGTGGGCGGACGGGCCGCTGACGGTGGTGTGGATCGTCGTGGTGACCAACTCCTACAACCTGCTCGACAACATGGACGGCGCGCTGGGCGCGGTCACCGCGGTCAGCGCCGCGTTCCTGGCCGTGGTCGCGTTCCTCCGGGGGGAGGCCGCGTTCGGGCTCTTCCTGGTGGTGCTGGCCGGCGCCGCGCTGGGGTTCCTGCCGCACAACTGGGCGCCGGCGAGGATGTTCATGGGCGACACCGGGTCGCTGTTCATCGGCTTCGGCCTCACCTGCTCGGCGATCGTCCTGGTCACCGGGCGCGGCCCGGACACGACGGTCGCGGGGCTGCTCCTGCCGGCCTTCGTCGCGATCGTCGACACGGGGGTGGTGGTCTTCTCGCGGGTCCGGGCGGGCCGGTCGCCGCTGTCGGGCGGCACCGACCACGTCTCGCACCGGCTGCGCCGGCTGGGCTTCGACACCCGGCTGGTCGCCGTGGTGCTCGGGCTGACCGCCGGGCTCGCCGGCGCGCTGTGCACGGCGATGGTCCTCGGCCTGGTCCCGCCGCTCGCCGCGGCGATCGTCGCCGCCGTGACGGCTCTCGCCGCCATCGGCCTCTTCCAGGGCGTGCACGTGTACGCGCCACGCCGCTCCTTCGAGAACCCTCCACGAATCCGCGAAAGGCGGCGATGATCCGTTGGACCTGCTCTACTTCATCCGGCTCGCCCGCAAGAACTGGATGCTCCTCGTCCTGTCCTTGATCCTCTCGGTCAGCGCCGCGCTGGTCGTGACCGCGAACATGCCGCCGAAGTACGCCGCGACGGTCACCATGCTGTTCTCCAGCCACGACAAGAAGGGCGCGTTCTCGCCCGCGTACCAGATCAGCAGCCTGGCGCAGGGCGCGCAGTCGTACGCCGCCCTGCTGACGAGCCGGCGGACCCTGAGCCAGGTGACCAGGCCCGAGGACGTGGCGCGCCTGCGGGACAACGTCACCGCGGAGATCGTGCCCGGGACCGTCCTGCTGCGCGCGATGGTCACCGACGGGGACCCCGCCCGGGCCGCCGCGCTCGCCAACGGGCTGGGCGCCCGGTTCGCGTCGCTGGTGGAGCAGATCGAACGGCCGACGCCCAACAGCCGGCCGACCGTCAAGGTCACCATCATCGACCAGGCCGAGGTCCCCAAGCAGCCGGTCAGCCCCGTGCCGGTGGTGAACGTCCTGGTCGGCGTGCTGATCGGGCTGATCGTCGCCGTCAGCTCCCTCATCCTGCGCGACCGTCTCGACACCACCGTCAAGACCACGGGGGCGCTGCAGCAGGCGGCCGGCAGCTCGACGCTCGGCGTCATCAGCTACGAGCGGGACGCGCGGCGCCACCCGCTGATCGTGCGGCACAAGGGACGCTCGTTCCGGGCCGAGGCGTTCCGGTCGCTGCGCACGAACCTGCAGTTCATCGGCGTGGACCGGCAGCCGAAGTCGCTGGTGGTGACGAGCTGCCTGCCCGCCGAGGGCAAGTCGTCCACCTCCTCCAACCTGGCCATCACGCTCGCGCAGGCCGGCTGGCGGGTCCTGCTCGTGGACGGCGACCTGCGCCGCCCCCGGCTGCCCGACTACTTCGGCATCGAGGGCGGCGTCGGCCTCACCGACGTGCTGATCGGCAAGGTCCGGCTGGAGAGCGTCATCCAGACGTGGGGGGACCCGCGCCTGTTCGTGCTGCCCTGCGGCCAGATCCCGCCGAACCCCAGCGAGCTGCTCGGCTCCCAGGGCATGCGGCAGCTCCTGGCCGAGCTCACGGCCCACTACGACATCGTCATCATCGACGCGCCGCCGCTGCTGCCCGTCACCGACGCCGCCACGCTGTCCGCGCTGTGCGACGGGACGATCCTGGTGGCCAGGTACGGCCGGACCCGGCAGGAGCACGTCGTCCGGGCCGTCGAGCTGCTGACGTCCATCAACGCCCGCCTCGTCGGCACGGTGCTGAACTTCGTCCCGCCCAAAGCCAGCCGATACGACGGCTACGGCTACGGCTACGGATACGAGGCCCGGGTGGAGGAGCCCGAGGTCAAGACGCCGGTGGGTGTGTGAGCAGCCGCAGCGGGACCGCCAGCGCCTCGGCGATCCGGCGTCCCGCGGCCCGGTAGGCCCACCGGGACCGGCCGTACGGGTCGGGGATGTCAGGGGCGTCGACCCGGACCAGGCCGCGCAGGGACGCGGCCTGGTCCACGAGCGTCCGGGCCCGGCGCGCGGGGTCGCGCTCCCGCGCGACCTCCTCGACGGGGACCTCACCGGCCAGCGCGCCGAACTCCGCGATCGTGAACGTCCGCGGGGCCGCCGGCAGATGCAGGGCAACGGCCGCGGCCCGGTGGGCGGCGGTCGCGGCCAGCACCAGGTCGGCTCCGGCCACCAGCGGGGCCGTCAGCGGCCGGGAGACGAAGCCGGACGGGTCGCCGCCGAGCCGCAGCAGCACGCGCACGGCGTTCCCGGGCATCGGCCTGCCGGGGACCGCGCGGGTTCCCGCGCTCCCCACCTCGAACGCCGGGCCCAGCGCCGCGCGGGCCAGGCGCTCGGCCAGCGGCGACCGGCAGAGGTTGCCCGTGCACACGAACAGGATGCGGAAGGCGTCCGTGGTGTCGCGCACGCTCAGCCCTGGGGCGAGGGGGACAGACAGCCGCGCTGGTCCTGGAGGATCCGCGTCGTCTGCGGCCGCACGAGCGGCTGCACCGGCACCTCCGGCGCCGCGGCCGACGCGGGCTCCATCAGCAGGAAGTCCACGGTCCGCGCCTGGCCGGGGGCGAACTCCAGCACCGTGGAGTAGACGGGATGCGACCGCTCCACCTCCCGGATGGGCTCGATCCGCTCGCCGTCCACGCGCACCTCCTCCGCCCTGGCGCCCACGCCCGCGTACAGCGACACCCAGAGCAGCGTCGAGCCCTCGGCGTGGCGCTGGTCCGGCGCGTCGAGGCGGGTCGTCACGTACTCCGGCAGGCTGCGGCGCGGCACGTCGTTGTCCAGCCGCACGCGGACGCGTGAGGCGCGCCACCCGCTCGGGCTGCACCGCCCGAGCCGGTACTCCAGCGAGCGGTTCAGGTAGTAGTCGAGCTTGTTGCCGGCGGAGTTGTTCACGACCAGCCCGGCGAACGGCCCGGGGTCGCGCGGCAGGACACCGCCGAGCGGGGTGGCGGCCAGGCGGCGCTCCTCGGCGTCGTGGCGGCTCCAGATCTGGATGCGCCGCTCCTCCACCATGCGCGTCAGGACGGACACCGCCCTCAGCGGGTCGGGACGGGCCTGGAACATGGCCTCGCTGACCGCGCCGGCGATCCGGATGAGGAACCGCTTGCGCCGCTGCGGGTCGTCGAAGCGGGCGTAGGCCTCCCGCTCGGTGAGGTCCACGACGTTCCGCGCGGTCACGACCGTGCCGTCCGGCAGCTTGACCGGGCCGATGAGCTCCAGCAGGCGGGACAGGCCGACGGGGTCGGTGGCGATCGCGCCGTCCAGGCGCTGCCCGGTCTGCCGCTCCCACAGCCCGGCCCAGGTGGCCGCCGCGTACGGGAAGTGCGGGGACAGGTTGGAGATGGACAGCATCGAGAGGGCCTCGCGGCCGTAGCGGGCGCGGTAGGCGCGGCCGTGGTCGGCGACCGGCACGGGGCTCTCGGCCAGGCCCGTGTTGGCGGAGAGCCGGTCGATGCCGATCTTGCCGTGTCCGGCGCGGAGGATGCCGAAGGCGCCGACCAGGCCCCCGGTGCCGCGGGACTCGGCGTTGGTCTGGAAGGCCAGGAAGTAGTGGCGCGGGCCGTCGTGGCCCAGCATCGGGGGGAGCAGCGCGGCGGCGCCCGCCGCGGCGTGGAGGTAGCCGAGCAGCCGGTCCGTCTCGCGCAGGGCCGTCGCGCGGGCCGCGTCCAGCTCGGTCAGGCCGGTGTCCGCGGGGGTGGCGGCCAGGCGCTGCCTGGCCTGGTCGATCCGGGTCACGGCGGAGTCCAGCCCGGGCCCGGCCGCGGCGAGCTCGCCGAGCATCCGGGGGGCGTCGCGCATGGAGAAGCCGCCGGGCCGCACCAGCCGCTCGCCGCTCTGGTGCACGGTGGCGAGGACGTCGGTGAGGTCGGCGGCGGTGTCGGCCAGGCCGCGGACGGCCGTCGCGCCGTCCCCGACGAGGGGCGAGCGCGTGAGCAACGACCAGTCCGGACCCGCGGTGAGCCGGCGCGCCTCGGCGGCGTGCCGGCGGGCGTCCGCGAGCGCCCCGTCCATGAGTTCCGGGGCGCTCGCGGGGAGCCGTTCCAGCGCGTCCCTGGTCGCCTGGAGGTGCTCGCGCACGTCCAGGCCGAGACGCGCCTCCCAGGCGCCGGCCAGCGTGAGACACGCGGCCGGACCCAGCAATCCGGCGACGAGGAGTCGTCGCCGGGTCCTACGTGGCTGCCGCTTCTTACTTGGCATCGGAGGAGCGGCGGCGCCTCACGGCGACGACGGTGCCCGCGGCGCCGATGAGCAGCAGGCCCGTGCCCGCGGCCATCAGCGGACGCACGTCCGTGCCGGTCATCGGCAGCTCGGCGGCCTCCTTCTTCCAGCACTCCACCTCGAAGCAGCCGCCGTCGTGGCCGTGGGGGCCGCCCCACGGGCCGTCGTCCCAGGGGCCGAGGTCCACGGTGAAGTTCTTGTCGAAGTCGCTCGGCGTGGGCGTCGGGGTGACGAGGTCGTCGTCGTCCGACTCGTCGTCATCGGACTCGTCGTCGGAGTCGTCCTCGTCGTCCCCGTCGTCGTCCCCGTCATCGTCATCGTCGTCGTCGAGGGCCTGGATCAGGCCCGCGTCGGTGTCCGCCAGCTCCTCGGTCGTGGTGGTGCCGGGCACGAGACCCGACTCACCGTCGTCGGCCGCCAGGGCACCCGGGGTGTCACAGATCTCGTCGCACTCCGCGGCCGAGCCCGGCACGAGGCCGGAGATGGGCTGCGGCGCCGGGGTGTTCGACAGGACGTCGAGCTGGCTGAAGTCGCCGAGGTCCACGTCACCGGACGACTGGTGGGCCGACGCGGACTCGGTGGAGTCCTGCTCGTCCTCGTCCTCGCCCACCCCGACGGAGACGGCGTCGGCCTTGGCGCCGTTCTCGTTGTCGCTGACGTTGTTGTTGTGGAGGCAGGCGTCGACGTCGGCGTCCACGCGAGGGCACGGCGGGTACGGCGGCTGCAGGAGCGGCACCCGCACGGCCGTGCCGGCCTGCGCGGCGGTGGTGGCCTGCGCGGCGGAGGCCGTGTGCGCGACGGCTGTGGCCAGCCCCGCGGTTCCGAAGGCGATCCCACCCCCTACCGCCACGGCCGCGAATATTGATTTCCTGACTTTTTGTGCCATTTCGGACTCCCCGAGACGGTAGTGCGGGCCATAGAACATGGCGACGGGAATAGCCCGGCGACATGTTCACTACGGAACCCGTTATATGTGCCGGGTCCGGGGACGCTCCGCGCGGCACACGAGCCTTACCGAACGATCAGGCATCGTTCGCCGGCCGTTGACGCTGCCGCGATGGCCGGGCCCGCAAGGGGTTTCGCGTATTCGCCGTCTCATCCGGAGTGTCCCGCGTTCGCGGTCGTCCGGCGCGTGGCTGGCGGCCATGTGCCCTTCTTTTACCCTTCATCCCCCTAACCCGGGCGTCCGCCTTTTGGGTCGTTCTATTTACCGATAAAAGGCGCGAAAGGCCGTACGAACGGAAAAAGAGGGAACGGTGGGAAAGACGGGCACGGCCGGAAAAGCGGGCATGTGAAAACTCCCGCGTGGCGCCGGAACCGGGTCGCGCGGGGTCGTGAAGGTGGGCGGCGATCCCCGGATGGGCGGGCGTGCCCGGGGTCAGCCGTTGCGGGACAGCCAGAGGCCGATGGCGGTGACGCGCGAGTCCACGCCCAGCTTGGCGTAGATGCGGTTGACGTGGTTCTTGACCGTCTTCTCGCTGAGGAAGAGACGCCGCGCGATCTGGCCGTTGGACTGACCCGCGGCGATCAGGTCCATGACCTCCGCCTCGCGCTTGCTCAAGGACGTGAACACGCTATCGAACGCTGCGTCGTCGACTCTCATCCGGCCTCCGGGGGCGCGCAGACGGTCAGAATCGCCGATGCCCCCGCGCTTCCGGCGTTAGCGGTAGACAGTGAGCATAGCTCGCATTGTCCTGCTTTGGGGACGACAAGGAGAAAACGGCGAAGGCCGGCCCCGTGGGACCGGCCTTCGCGTGCGGGTGAGTGAAGGGACTTGAACCCTCGGCATCCAGGACCACAACCTGGCGCTCTGCCAACTGAGCTACACCCACCATGAGCCGCCCCGCGAGGCGGCACAGGAAAAGTGTAGCGGTGTTCGGGAGTCTTTACGCCATCAGCGGCGCGCCGACACGTGTTCGTTCCCTCACTCGCGGGCCCGCCTCCCTGGTCGGCGGCAGGTGCGCCCGGTCGTCCCCCGGGTCAGCCGCTGACGCGCTCGGCCAGTGTGCGCGCCGTCGCCGAGTCGGGGCCGGGCTGGGCCACGAACACCGCCGCGCGGTAGTAACGCAGCTCCCTGATGCTCTCCGTGATGTCGGCCAGCGCCCGGTGCCCGCCCTGCTTCTCCGGCGCCGCGAAGTAGACGCGGGGGTACCAGCGGCGCACCAGCTCCTTGATGGAGGACACGTCGATCATCCGGTAGTGCAGGTGCGCGTCGACCGCCGGCATGTCACGCGAGATGAACGTGCGGTCGGTGCCGATGGAGTTGCCGCACAGCGGCGCCCTCTTCGGCTCGGGGACATGGCGGCGGATGTAGTCGAGCACGAGCGACTCGGCCTCCGCCAGCGTCACCCCGCCCGCGAGCTCCGGCAGCAGCCCCGAGGCGGTGTGCATCTCCCGGACCACCTGCGACATCTGCTCCAGCGACTCGGGCGGCGGCTTGATGACCACGTCGACGCCCTCGTCGAGCTGGTTGAGCTCGCTGTCGGTGATGACACACGCCACCTCGACGAGCGCGTCACGGCCAAGGTCCAGCCCGGTCATCTCGCAGTCGATCCAGACCAGCACGTCACTCATTCGTTCTCCTCGCCCAAGCGGCTCGGAGACACCCGCCGCTTGCTCTCAGGACCAGACTAGTGCCAAGCGTCAGGCAGGCTTGAGCGAGCTGAGAACCTGGGCGACCACATTGGTCCCGAGATTGTCGGGAACGGACACGTAGAACAGGGCCGGGCGCTCCCCCTCACCGCGGTCCATGAGCACGATGGCGCCGTTCTCCTTGTTCCACTTGTAGCCCTTCTGCTTCGAGACCTTGCTGAAGTCGAGCTGGAACTGCAGCAGCCAGGCGTCCTTGCCCCCGACCTTGATCGCCTTGTCCTGAAGGATCTTGGTCGTGTGCTGGATCTGGTAGTACTTGCCGAAGTCGACGTACACCGCCTTGGCCGTCAGGCCGAGGCTCTGCTTGCCCTCGTAGGGGAAGAGGTCGTTCAGGCGGCCCGAGTAGATGTTGCCGATCCAGTCGCTCTCGTCCTGGTACTTCTCCTGGGCGACCTTCTGCACGCCGCTCGACCAGCTCTGCTGCGTGGGATCGGTGCTGGTGACCTCGGAGACGTCCGGCACCGTCCAGCCCTCGGGCACGGAGTACGAGAGGCCGGCCAGCGGGTCGGTGACGCGGCCGTCCTGCGGCTGCGGCAGCTCGGCGGGCTGCGAGCTGGGCGGCGGCCCGGTCGGCGACTCCGACGGCGGATCGGACGGCGCCTCGGTCCCGGTCGGCCCGGAGGTCGGGGAGGAGGCGGCCGACGAGCCCTCCCGGTTCACCAGGAAGATGCCCGCGACCACGATGAGCGCCACCACGACCAGCGCCGCCAGCCCGCCGAACACCCACGGCATGGGGTTGCGCTGCTTCGGCGGCGGGCCGAAGCCCGGGCCGGGGAGCGGCGCGCCGCCCCACTGCGCCTGACCGCCCGGCTGCTGTCCGTAGGGGCCGCCCTCGTGCCCGTACGTGGGCAGCACCCGGGTGGGCTGGGGCGAGCCGTAGGGAGGCTGTCCGGGGCCGCCCGGTTGTCCGGGACCGCCCGGCTGTCCGGGGCCGCCCTGCTGTCCGTGGCCGGGCTGGTCGCCCTGCGCGTACGGCTGCGGGGCGAAGGCCGGCTGGCCGTACTGGAGCGTCGGGTTCGCCGGGGTGGCCGACCAGTCGTGGCCGGGCTGCGACCCCGAGGGCGGCTGCTGCTGTGGCGCCGCCCCGGGCTCCTGAGGATGCGTCGCGTCGGTCCACTGGGCGCCGTCCCACCAACGGAGTTGGGGCGATCCGTAGGGGTCCGGGTACCAGCCCGCGGGGGTCTGCGTGGTCATGCTGGCCAGATTAGTAAGAACCGCATTGATATGCATTGTCGGCGGCGGTGTCGCCGACCGCACCTCAGCACTTGTACGTGAAGCTCGCCTTGTCGGTGCGCACGGGGCCCGGCGACAGGACGCGCAGCGTGGCCGTCGCCTTGACCGTGCTCCTGCCCTTGAGCGCCCACCTCAGCGGCACCTGGTAGGAGGTCTGGTCGGCGGTGGTGCGCAGGGTCCGCCTGACCACCTCCTTGTCGAGATTCTTGCGCCACTCGTACTGGATCTCGCCCGTGCCGCCGTTGGTCACGATGGTGCCGGTGATCACCACGGCGCTGTCGCAGCCCTGTGGTTTCCTGGGGCCGGCGACGTCCACCGACGCGACCGCCAGCTCGGGTCCGCCGCCGCCCAGCTTGAGCCAGGCCAGGATCGCGCCCGCCATGACGACCGCGAACAGCGCCGCGGCGAGGACCGTGCGGCGGCGCCGCGCCCGTGAGGCCCGGACGGCGCGGCCGCCCCGGACGGTCTGCTCCTCCCTGCCCTCGCGCCACATCCGCTCCGCGGTGGTCTCCGCCCTGTCCTGCCGCGTCTCCACGCCGGGACCGAACCGCATCGCCGCAGAGCTCTCGGCGGGCCCGCCGTAGGGGGCCGGGGAGCGGCCGGGCACACGCAGGAGCGTGACGATGTCGCCCTCGTCCACCGGCTCCGGCGGGTACGGCAGCGCCCGCACGGGCGGCTGGGCGAACGCCGAGCGTCCGCGGGCCGCCTGGGCCAGCCCGTCACGGCTGACCATGCCGCCCGGCAGCGCGCCCCGCCCGGACAGCACCGTGTCGCGCGCGGCGGCCAGGCCGTGGGTGGTGGCCGTGGCGGCCGCCCGCTCGAACAGCTCGACGGCTCCGGGCGCGTCCCGCACCGAGGCGGCCAGCCCGCGGGCCAGCGCCGCCCACGACTCGGCGTCGCGCGCCGGCGGCGACGCCTGGCCCCGGATGGCGTCGCTCAGCCCACGCTCCGACAGCAGGGCCCCGCCGTCGGCCGCGATGACCACGGTCCCCGGGTGCAGCGAGCCGTGCGCCACCCCCGCGGCGTGCAGCGCGAGCAGCGTCTGGGCCGTCTCCGCGAGCACCGAAGCGGCGCCGCCCGCGTCCACGGCATCGGCGTTCAGCAGGTCGGACAGCGTGGGGCTGACCGCCTGCGCGGTGAGCAGCCACACCTGCTCCCCGGCGGCGACCACGTCCGCCACCGGGATCAGGCCGCCGAGCCCGCCCAGCACCAGCCGCTGGTCGGTCAGGACGGCCGCCACGACCCGGTCGCGCACGCCGGGCAGCCCGGCCACCCTCGGGTCGAACAGCAGCGCCCCGGCGCGTCGGCCGTCCGGCGCGATCGCGTCGATCCAGTTGCCCACCTCGGTGATCCAGGTGTGCTCGGTCAGCCGGAATCCGGCGATGCCGTCCCTGGCGTTCTCCATCGCGCCGCCCCCCGGCGCTGTCAGCGCCTGCTCCGGTGCCGCCCCGCCACGCGGCGTCTGACCGCAAGTGTGAACGGAACCGCCCCCGACGTCACCAGCCCGGTCGCGAGCAGCACGCCCGCCGCGCTGCCCCGCTCGTCGGCCGGAGCCACGCGCGGGACGTCGCCGTCCCCGGTCGGCTCCCCGTCGCCCCCGGTGGGCCCGCCGAGGGTGGGGTCGCCCTCGCCGCCTCCGTTGCCTCCGTCGCCGCCTCGGGTCGAGGACGGCTGGGTCGTCTGGGAAGGCGGGGGGGTCGTCTCGGTGGGCTCGCTCGTCTGGGTGGGCGGGGTACGGGTCGGCGTGGTGAACGTCGGCTGCGGGCTCGTGGCCGGGGGCGACGAGGGCCGCGGCGCGGTCGTGGCGCCGTCCTGGTCGTCGAGCGTGCCGAGGACCCGCGGCTCGTCCGACGCGGTGGGCGTCGGCGTCCTGGTCGCCCGCGTCGCCCGCGTCCTGGTCGGGGTGGGCGTCGTCCGGGGCGTGCGGCGGGCGCGGGGCGTGGGCGTCGCGGTCCTCGTCGCCACGGGCGCGGCGGTCGCGGTCGGCCCGGTCGTCGGCGTCTGCTCGGTGGAGGGCGCCGGGTCGTCCGACGGCTCCTCGGTGGGCTCCTCCGTCGGCTCCTCCGAGGGGTCGTCCGACGGGTCGCCGATGCCGGGCTCGCCCGCCGCGGGGGAGTCCGCGGTGGGCGTCACCGGGGTGATCTGCGCCCGCAGGGTCGTGTTCCCGTCGAACACGTTGACCGCCACCAGCGCCACGCCGACCACCACGGCGACGCAGGCCGTACCGATGAGGATCTTCGACGACAGCCTGGCCAGCAGCTTCGACGGCTCGGGGAAGCGCGTCTCGGCGAGCGAGGTCTGCGCCTCCGCCGGCACCTCGGGGGGCGTCGGGAACAGCGCGAGCAGCAGCGCAGCCAGGCTCGACAGGCGCCGGCGTCCGCGCTCCTCCCAGCCGGCTCCGTACGCCTCGGCCGCGACGGCCTCCAGCTCGGTCAGGAACGCCTCGGCGGACGGCGGCCGCTCGGAGGCGTCCTTGGCCAGGCCCCGCCGGACCAGCCCCTGCAGCGGGGCGGGAACCTCGTCGACCGGCGGCTGCGCGCTCTGGTGCTGCCGGGCGAGCGCCGCCATGGTGGACCCGCGGAACGGGCGGGTGCCGGTCAGGCACTCGAAGAACACGACCGTGGCGGCGTACACGTCGGTGGAGGGCGCGGCCGGCGCGCCCGACCACTGCTCGGGCGCCATGTACGGCGGGGTGCCGGCGGCGCTCGCCTGCTCGCCGGCCCGCGCCGCGATGCCGAAGTCGACGAGCTTGCTCGCGCCGTCGGCCTGGACCATGACGTTCTCGGGCTTGAAGTCGCGGTGGACCACGCCGATGGCGTGCGCGGCGGCCAGGCCCTTGAGCGAGCCCTTCAGCACGGCCAGCGCGGCCTCGGCCCCGGTCGGGCCCTCGGAGCGGAGCAGCTGGCGCAGCGAGACGCCGTTCACTAGCTCCATCACGATGGCCGCGCCGGCGCCGGCCTCGACGTAGTCGATCAGGCGGGCGTTGTACGGGCCGCGCAGTGTGCCGAGGAGGCGCGCCTCGTGCCGGAAGCGGGCGACGAAGCCCACGTCGGCCCGGAGCTCGTCGGAGAGGTACTTGATGGCGACCTCGGCGCCGTCGTGGTCACGCCGCGCCAGCACCACCCGGCCGGCGGACCCGCTGCCCAGCTCCCGGACGGCGCGGTAACCGGGGACCTCCCATAGCCCACCACCGTGCATAACTGTCTCCTCTGCACATTTATGGGCCCCCACCCTGAACAAACGCACCGTAGCTTAACCAGCGGCAAGCGTTTTCTGGGGCCGGTTATCCCGATAAGCCGGAAAATGCAACCTCGCCACCCCGCCACGCGCCCATTTCCCGGCCCGGTCCCGGATGTCTGGCGCGGCTGGGACCGGGGTGCCGGCACGGATGGCGGGGGGCTCGGGAGGCCGTTCCCGGTCAGCCGGGCTCGCCGGGTGCCGGCTGGTCGGTCGTGGGCTCGTCCGGGCGGGGTGAGGGCGTGACGGGCGGGCCGGAGCTGGGCGGGTCCGTGGACGGGTCGGGGTCATGGGACGGTTCCTCCTCCGGCGGGCACTCCGGCGTGGAACCGCTCGCCTCGTCGCCGCCCCCGGCCGCGCCCGGCCGCGTCGCCGCCCGTACGGCCCAGCGCGCCCCGCACGGCAGCTCGCCGAACGCGTGGCTCAGCGTACGGGTGTACGACGTGTCACCCGACAGCGTGAGCTGCTCGGTGTGCTGGCTGCCCCCGGCCGAGAACGTGACGGCCAGCCGCACCGGGCGGTCGTTCACCGTCGAGACCGTGACCACCGCGACGGCAGCGCCCCGGCCGTTGACCGTGGCCCGGGCGATGGACACCCGCCGGACCCCCGGCGGGCACGTCACCCGCGTGCGAGCGCTCGCCTGCTCACCGCCGGCCGTGACCGTCACGGACAACGTCGCCCCGCACGGCCTGGTCCTGAAGCCCTGGCCGAACGAGCGGCTGTAGGAGGTGCGGCCGCCCAGCGTGGCGGTCGCGGTGCCGACGGTGTCCCCGTTGACCGCGAACCTCGCCTGCACCGGCACCTCCCCGGTGCCGCTCGTCGTCACCCGGACGCGCGCCGAGGCGCCGGTGCCCGGTGAGGGCGACATGTCCAGCGACACCCTCAGACCCGTCACGGTCGTGGGGCACGGCGGGACGCTCAGCGTGGTGGTCCTGGCCCCGCCGGGAGCGGCGGGCGTGGTGGCGACGGTCAGCGTGACGGTCCTGCCGCAGGGACGCTCGGCCAGCGTGTGGCTGAGCGCGCGGGTGTAGGTGGTGCGGCCGCTGAGCCGCAGCCGCTCGGTGTGGACGCTCTCGCCCGCCACGGCCCAGGTGGCGCTCGCGCCGATGGGCGCGACGCCGGTGGCGCGGATCGTGACCGTGGCCGCGGCGACGGCGTCCTCGTTCACCGTGAGGCCGCCGAGGGCGAGCGCCGCCACCGAGGTCGCAGGCACCGGCGTGGGGGCCGGCGTGCTCGGAGGAAGCGTCGTCGGGGGAAGCGTGGTGGGGGGAGGCGTGGTCGGCGGCGTGACCGTCACCCGCGGCGTGGGCCGCCGCGTGGTACGCGCGGGCAGAGGCGTGGGCGTCCGGCCGCGCGTGGCCGTGGGCGTGGGCGTCCGGTCGCGTGTGGCCGTGGGTGTGGGACCGTCGCTGGTCGCCGGGACGATCACGGCCGGCCCGGTGCTCTCCGGCGGGAACACGGCCGGCTCCGGGGTCGCGCTCTCCGTGGCGCCCACCGGTGTGGCGGGCGGCGACACCAGCTCGGCGGGCCCGGGGGAGTCGCTCGGCGCGGCGGCCGCCACGTCGATGGGCCGGGGCAGCAGCCGGTCCCGGCTCGCCAGCACGAACACCGCGGCGACGGCCACCACGACGGCCAGGCCGCCGCCCATGGCCAGCCGCACCGCGTTGTGCCGGGCGGCCCGCGCCACCGTGCGCCCCAGCTCGTGCCCGCCGCGGAAGACCGTCCGGGCCAGCGACGTGCTCGCCTGCGCGGGCGGCGTCTCGGGCACGGGCAGCAGCAGGGCGAGCAGCGCGACGAGCCCGGCCAGCCGCCGCCTGCCGCGCTCCTCCCAGTCGTCGCCGTACGCGGCCCGCGCCGTCTCCTCCAGCTCCGCCACGAACGCCTCGGCGCCGCGCGGCCGGTCGGCCGGGTCCTTGGCCAGGCCGCGCATGAGCAGCTCGCGCACCGGCTCGGGCGCGTCCTGGACGGGGATCGGGGCGTACACGTGCTGGTAGCCGAGCACGCTCGGCTCGGTCGAGCGGTAGGGCCGGTGACCGGTCAGGCACTCGAAGAAGACGGCCGTCGCCGCGTACACGTCCGTCGCGGGCGAGGCGGGGGCGCCGGCCCACAGCTCCGGAGCCATGTACGGGGGCGTCCCCTCGGGCCGCGCGGTCGCGCCCTCCCGCACGGCGATGCCGAAGTCGACGAGCTTGCTCACCCCGTCGTCGCGGACGATGACGTTCTCCGGCTTGTAGTCCTTGTGGACCAGGCGCAGCCGGTGCGCCCGCGCGAGGCCGAGCAGCGACCCCTTCAGCACGGTCAGCGCCGCCTCCGGCCCCGTCGTGCCGTTCTCGCGCAGCAGCGCCCGCAGCGACACGCCGTTGACCAGCTCCATCACGATGGCGGCGCCGTCATGGTCCTGGACGTACTCCCACATCGTGGCGATGTGTGGGTCGCGCAGCGTGACCAGCAGGCGCGCCTCCGACTGGAAGCGGGCGAGCGCCTCGGGGTCGCGCCGTAACTCCTCGGAGAGGTACTTGACGGCGACCCTGACGCCCGTCTCGTCGTGCACGGCCAGCACGACTCTGCCGCTGCCGCCCGACCCGAGCTGCTTGACTTCCGTATAACCGGGAGCGCTCCACTCCATTTGCCTCTCCCATCAGGAGCCGGCCCACCTGATGAGACGCGTGATCTAGCGAACTGGTTCGCCAGGTGGCTCTGGATTCATGGAACTACCGACGGCCGCCGATGTGAACAGGCACATCCATACCTTCTCGGAGCAGCGGGTCCGGCACGGGCGCGCCCCACGACGTGACCAGGGGCAGCACGCCGGCCCAGACCGGCAGGCCGTGGTCCTCGTCCTCGTCGACCGGGCCGCCGCGCCGGATCTTGACCGACGCCTCGTCCAGCGGCAGCGCGAGCACGGCCGTCGCGGCCAGCTCCTTGCGGTTCGGGCGGCGGGCGTAGTCCCACTGGCCGGGGGCGAGCCGCTCGGTCAGCACGCGCAGCCCGGTGAGCCGCTCGTCGTCGTCCGTGACCAGGCGGGCGGTGCCGTAGATGACGGCCGAGCGGTAGTTGACGGAGTGGTGGAACACCGACCGGGCCAGCACGATCCCGTCCAGATGGGTCACCGTGACGCACACCTCGGTCCCCTCGGCGGCGCGCAGGGAGCGGGCGCCCGTGGAGCCGTGCAGGTAGAGGGTGTCGCCGTCGCGCCCGTAGCCGGTCGGCACCACCATCGGGTGACCGTCGGCCACGACGCCGAGGTGACAGATGAGGCCGGCGTCCAGCACCTCGTACAGGTCGTTCCGGTCGGCGCTGCCGCGCTCCTTCGAGCGGCCGAGCGTGGTGCGGGGCGTGGTGGAGAGCATGGGCACGACGCTAACCCGCGAGTGGACCTATCCTGTAGGGCCACTATTCCCGCCTTCCTGGAGACCACTTCCGTGCGCAGCCTGCTCGACCTGCCCGTCTCCCTGGAGCGGCACTCGCCCCTGCCGCTCTCGTCGCAGCTCGCCGGGTGGCTGCGCCGGGCCATGCTGGCGGGCACGCTCGCGGCAGGGGAGCGGCTGCCGTCCTCGCGCGGGCTGGCCGCGCAGCTCGCGGTGAGCCGCACGGTCGTCACGGAGGCGTACCAGCAGCTGTACGCGGAGGGCTGGCTGGAGGGCAGGCACGGGTCCGGCACCTTCGTGGCCGCCCTGGAGGAGGCCGCCGGCCGGACCGGCCTCCCGCCCTCGGCTCCGGCCCCCGCCCGTACGCCCGTCCCCGCCGTGAGTTCCCGTCCGTCCGAGGGGATCGACCTGAGGCCCGGCAAGCCGTGGGTACGCGACTACGACGACGCCGCCTGGAAGCGCGCCTGGCGCAGGGCCGCCGACCTTCCGCCCGGCGACTCGCCCGACCCGTACGGCCTGCCGCGCCTGCGCGAGCTGCTGGCCGGGCACCTGAGACGGGCCAGGGCCGTGGCCGTCGGGCCGGAGAACATCCTCGTCACCCGCGGCACCGGCAACGGCCTCGACCTGTGCGCGCTCGCCCTGCTCGGCGCCGGTACCCGCGCGGGCGTGGAGGACCCCGGCTACCACGTGGCGCGCACCGTGTTCGCCGCCCGGGGCGCCGAGGTCGTGCCCTGCCCGGTGGACGAGGACGGCGTGGTCGTGGACGGCCTGCCCGGCGACCTCCGCCTCCTGTACACCACGCCCGCCCACCAGTACCCCCTGGGCGGCCGGCTGCCGATCCCGCGCCGCGAGCGGCTGCTGGCCTGGGCGCGGCGCAGCGGCGCGATGATCGTGGAGGACGACTACGACGCCGAGTTCCGCTACGACGTGGGCCCCCTGCCCGCGCTGTACGGACTGGACCCGTCGCGCGTGGTGCTGCTCGGCACGCTGTCGAAGACGCTGGCGCCGGACGTCGGCGTGGGCTGGCTGGTGGGCCCGCCGGAGCTGGTGGACCGGATCGCCGCTCTCCGCCTGGCGGTGGCCGACCGCACCAGCGGCCCGGTGCAGCAGGCCGTCGCCACGCTGCTCGAACGCGGCGACCTCGACCGCCACCTGCGCCGCATGCGCCTGGAGTACGCCCGCCGCCGCGCCGCCGTGGTCGAGATCCTGGGCCCGGTCTGCCGGCTGCGCGGGGACACGGCGGGGCTGCACGTGCTGGCCGAGCTGCCCCACGGCACCATCGGGCGGGTGGCGGAGCGCGCCGCCGAGCGGGGTGTCCTGCTGGACGTGCCCGAACGGCACTGGCACACGCCGGGCGCGCCGCTCGGGCTGGTGATCGGGTACGGCTCGGCTTCCCTGCCGGATGTGCGCCGCGCCTGCCACGTCCTGGCCGAGCTCATCCGTACGAGCTGATAGGGGCCGGGCAGGCGGGGTCGGGGTCAGACGGGCGGCGGCGGGGCCGGGGCGAGGTGGCGCACGACCGGCAGTGCCCGGGTCGCGTGGACCGGGTCCACCGGCAGCACGTGCCGGGCCCACCAGCGGGCCACCTCGGGGTACGGCGACGGCTCGGTGAAGCCGGGCGCGTAGTCGTCGTAGGGCGGGTCGTACAGGTAGCCCACCGCCACCCCGTGCCGTTCGAGCGCGGCGATGGCCGCGTCGCGGTCGCGCACCAGCAGCGGCACCCGGAACAGCGGCTGGTCGAGGTGGTCGCGCACGCCCTCGGCGACCGTGGGCAGCTCGGCCAGCATCCGCACCCCGGAGACCCGCCGCTCCCGCTCGGCGGCCACCCCGGCCAGGCGGGCCTCCTGGTAGCGCCGGGCGATCCGTCCCTTGCGCACCCGGTAGTCGTGCAGGTCGGCACGCACCCACGGGTCGAACGGCGCCAGCTCGGGCACGTGCTTCATGGTGCGGGCCAGCTCGTCGCCGCGCAGCTCGATGCGGTAGCCGAGGCGCTCCTCCTGCAGCCCCAGCAGGCGGGCGAGCCGGAGGGCCGGGCGGACGAGGTCGAGGCGGAGGGCGGCGCGCCGGGCCGCGGAGGTGGTCACGGCGAGCAGCTCCGCCCGCCAGGAGCCCGGCTCCAGGACGAGGTCGCGGGCCTGTTCGAGGGCGTGTAAGTCGTCCTCGCCCGCCACGACCAGCACGCCGCCGGACCCGGCGCCGCAGTGCTTGGACAGGCTGTAGACGCCGGCCTGGCCGAAGGTGCCGAGCGGGCGCCCGTCGACGGACGTCTCCAGCGCGTGGGCGAGGTCCTCGATGAGGATCTTCCCGGCGAAGGCGCCGACCCGGTCCGGCAGGCCGTACATGTTGGTGGTGAGGACCGCGTCGACGGTGGACAGGTCGACGCGGGCGGTGTCGATGTTGCCGTCGCGCGGCGACAGCGGCGCCATGACCGGCCGCAGGCCGGCGGCGATCACCAGGAACAGGATCTCGTCGGCGGAGACCGGCGACATGAGCAGCCGCTGGCCGGGCACGCACCAGTGGCGCAGCGCGAGGTAGAGGCCGAGGCGGTTGGAGGGAAGCAGGAGGCAGTGGCGTCCGGTCCGCTCCGCGAGCAGCCTCACGGCTGGATGGCCGTGCGCAGCCGGCCGAAGGTCTTGAGGACCCGGTCGGCCGTGCGGTGCAGGACGGGGTTGGCGAGGACCGTGGCGCGGGTCTTGCGCGCGGGCACGCGCATCAGCCAGTGGACGCCGGCCGCGGGCCCGATCGTGGCGACGCGGCCCTCGGCGACCCGGAACTCGCCGTTCTTCAGCTTGTCCTTGTACTCCTTCTGGCCGCGCCCCATGTCGATGACCTCGACGCCGGACGCCGCCGCCTGCTCGGCCATGGCCAGGTGGTGGATGAGGCCGGGGGAGTACTTGGCGTAGGCGGTGTCGTAGGCGGGGAACCAGCCGACGAGCGTGGTGCGGGTGCGCAGGCCGAAGTGCCCGGCGATCGGCACGCCGCCGGCGTAGACCATGTCCAGCACCCCCGCGAACTGGTCGGTGCGGGTGGCGTGCAGCCGCTCGACCAGCTCGACGATCCACCGGTGCGCGAACCGGTCGGTGCGGCCGGTGCGGCGGTACTGCTCGGCCTTCCAGCCGATCAGGGTGTGCAGCGGCTCGACGTCGGCGATCGCGTAGTCGTGGCGGACCTCTCCGGCCTCGCGTTCGAGCTTGCGCTCCTTGGCGAGGGTGGACTTGTACGTCTTGCCGGAGTGCTCCCGCAGGAACGCGATGTACTTCTCATGGCCGTCGCGCAGGTCGATGATGGGCGACGGGTGGCTCTCGTGCCGGGCGGCCAGCATGGGCTGATCCGCGACCAGGTGGTCGAACTCGTAGACGGAGAGCCCGCACAGCCGGAGCAGCCGGTGCGGGTCGATCTCGACGTCCTTGGCGTGGACCAGGCCCTGCGCGTCGGTCAGCCCCGCGGCGACCGGTTTGCCGATGCCGAGCGGATGTCGCTCGAACGGGAAGAACCCCACGATGTCGGCGCCGTCGTAGATGACCGCGACGCGCACCATGTCGCGCGACTCGCCGACGGCGATCGTGAACTCCGGCGACAGGAAGGGGTTGTCGAACCCCGCGTGCGCCTCCTGGAGCGCTCGCCACCGGCTCAGCTCCGGTGCGCCCAGGTCACGGGGGTGGGCAAGTGAGACGCGCATGGGCTCCTACTGGCGATATGCCGTGTGCTGTCGAGCGTGGAGGGTACACCGTGCAAGGGACAGGTTAACCGTTGCTATCAGTAGTCATCGACGCAGGTCCGGAACGTTACACAACTCTAAGCTGGCATTCAGTACCGAGTGGCGTTCTAATGTGTGTCCATGACGGTCCCCGGAATCGACCTGCCCCGCCTGAGCGCATGGATGGCGGACCACGTGCCTGACACGGGTGAGCCGCTTTCAGTGTCGCTGATCTCGGGGGGCAGGTCCAATCTGACCTACCTCGTCGAGGGCCGCGACCGGCGCGTGGTGCTGCGCCGCCCGCCGCTGGGCCACGTGCTGCCGACGGCGCACGACATGCGGCGGGAGTGGCGGGTGATCTCGGCTCTCGCCCCGACGCCCGTCCCCGTGCCAGAGCCGGTCGCGTTCTGCGCCGACGAGGACGTCATCGGCGCGCCGTTCTACCTGATGGGGCACGTCGAGGGCGCGGCCGTGCGCACCAAGGAGGAGCTGGGCGAGCCCGAGCCGGAGCACGCGCGGCGGCTGTCGGAGCGGCTGGCCGAGGTGCTGGCCGCCATCCACGCCGTCGACCACCGCGAGGTGGGCCTCGACGGCTTCGGCCGTCCCGACGGCTACCTGGCCAGGCAGCTCGACCGCTGGTGCCAGCAGTGGGAGCGCTCGAAGACCGCCGAGCTGCCCGAGTACGACCGGCTGGTGACCCGGCTGCGCGACCGGCTGCCGCCCGTGTCGGCGGGCACGCTCGTCCACGGCGACTACCGGCTCGACAACACGCTCGTCCGGCTCGCGCCCGAGCCCGAGATCATGGCCGTGGTCGACTGGGAGATGTCCACGCTCGGTGACCCGCTGGCCGACCTCGGGCTGACGCTGACCTACTGGCAGGACCCGGGCGACGAGGAGCGCGCCTCCATCCCGGTGGCCGGTGACGTGACGCTGGCGCCCGGCTTCCTGAGCGCGGCGGAGTTCGCGGCGCACTACGCCAAGGCGTCCGGCCGGGACATCCCGGACCTCGGCTTCTACGTCGCCTTCGGCAACTTCAAGCTGGCGGTCATCGTGGAGGGTATCCACGCCCGGTTCCGCCAGGGTAAGACCGTGGGGGAGGGGTTCGAGGAGATCGGCTCCGCGGTGCCCGTCCTCATCGCCCGCGCCCACCGCATGCTGGAGCCGTCATGAGCACTGTCGCGTTGATCACCGGAGCGGCGAGCGGCATCGGGGCCGCGGTCGCGCGGCGGCTGTCCGCCGGCGGGGCCAGGTGCGTCCTCGTCGACCTCGACGGGGAGGGCGCCGAGCGGCTCGCCAAGGAGACCGGCGGGGTCGCGCTCGCCGCCGACGTCAGCACCGAGCAGGCGAGCCTCGACGCCGTCGCGCTCGCCGAGCAGCGCTACGGCAGGCTGGACGTCGTCCACCTCAACGCGGGCATCGCCACCGGGATCGACCTCGGGGCGTTCGACGCGGCGCGCTACCGCACGGCGCTCGGCGTCAACGTGGATGGCGTCGTCTTCGGCGTCGTGGCCGCCCTGCCGCTGCTCAGGCGCTCGGGGGGCGGCGCGGTCGTGGTGACCTCCTCGCTCGCGGGGCTCGTCGGCTACGACGGCGACCCGATCTACACGATGACCAAGCACGCCGTGATCGGCCTCGTCCGGGCGCTCGCGACGCCCCTCGCCGCCGACGGCGTCCGCATCAGCGCCGTGTGCCCCGGCTTCACCGACACCCCTCTGGTGGCCGAGGAGCGGGAGACCTTCCTGAACGCCGGCTTCCCGCTGCTCACCGCCGAGGACGTGGCCGCCGCGGTCGAGAGCGCCTGCTACGCCGATCCCGGCACGTTGCTCGTCGTGCAGCCCGGACGGCAACCGGTGCCGTACCGTTATGCGGGCGTCCCCGGTCCGGCGGGCGGCGAGCGGCCGCCCGCGCTCTGAGTCGGCGGCAAGTAGCCTGCAAGTGGCATAGATACGGTTATAGGCACGGATGCTGTGGCATCCGGTCACCGTGCACGCGTGAGGGTGGAGGTTCCCGTGATTCCCAGCGATGGTCGGCATGCCCGCAGGCGGTCGCCGTGGCCACTCGCCGTGGGAGCGGGCATCGTGGCGGTCCTGCTCGTCGCAGGGATCATGGTGTACGCGGGGACGCGCGGCTCGCGGGACGGGTACAAGGGCGGCGAGGTGGCCGAGGCCGGCCCGTCGCAGCCCCCGCCCAGCCTGGAGCCCCCGCCGAAGCTGGACAACTGGCCGCGCTGGGGCGTCACCCACACCCAGTACAGCGCCGACACCGCGCCCCGCCCCGTGACCGAGCAGGCCAGGGGCATCCTGGGCCGGGTACCTCTCCTGCAGAACCAGCACATCATGGGCTGGGGCGTCGGCAACCCCGAGCCGAGCCCCGGTCAGTACGCCCTCGCCCAGCTCGACCGGCGGATGAAGTTCATCTCCTCCTCGCGCGGGACGCCGGTCATCACGCTGTGCTGCGCGCCCGACTGGATGAAGGGCGGCCAGGCCGGCCGCACCGACTGGAGCAAGAACCACACGGTCGCGCCCGAGCGTGAGCACTTCGACGACTACGCGAAGCTCGCCGCGAAGGTCGCCCGCCAGTACCCGACCGTCAAGCACTACATGGTCTGGAACGAGTTCAAGGGCTTCTGGGACCCCACGACCAACCGGTGGGACGCCGAAGGCTACACCGAGATGTACAACAAGGTCTACGACGCTCTCAAGCGCGTCGACGGCGACATCCAGGTGGGCGGCCCCTACGTGCCGATCGAGACCAGCGCCAACCCCGGCCCCTCCGAGCTGAGCGGGCCGTGGGGCACGGTCGACCAGCGCGCCCTCGACGCGATCGAGTACTGGATCCAGCACAAGAAGGGCGCCGACTTCATCGTCGTCGACGGCGCGTCCATGACCAACGAGAAGGGCAACATCCCCGACGACTTCGCCGCGCAGGCCAAGTTCGGCGCGATCACCTCGTGGCTGCGCAAGAAGAGCAACGACATGCCCGTCTGGTGGGCCGAGTGGTACAACGAGCCGGAGAACTCCGGCTGGAGCGAGGCCAAGCGCACCGCCCTGCAGGCCGCCACCATGATGGAGTTCGCGCGCGGCGGCGTCACGACGGCCCTCTACTGGAACCCGCAGCAGAAGAGCGGCGCCCGCGAGTGCCACGGCTGCGTGTGGGACGCCGACGGCCGGGAGATGCCCATGGCCGGGCTGCTCAGCGGCTTCACCCGCTGGTTCCCCGCCGGGGTGGCGCTGGAGCAGGTCCAGTCGTCCGACGCGCGGGTCAAGGTCCTGGCGCAGGCCCAGCAGGTCGTCATGGTCAACAGCGCCGCCACCGACGTCACCGCCACCGTGGACGGCAAGCAGGTGACGCTCAAGCCGTACGAGATCAGGTGGAGCGGCCGCGGTCAGGGCTGAGCGGGGCTCTGCACGGCCGGGGCGGCCCCGGCGATCCTTCCCGGCCGGCTCCAGTACGTCAGGTAGCGCAGCAGCCACTCCACCGGGCCGTACCTGTGCCCGCGCAGCCACCACCGGCTGTAGACCACCTGCGCCGCGAAGATGACCAGCGCGATCAGCACCTCCACCGGCGGGCTGACCCGGTCCACCAGCGCCAGGCCGTACCCGGTGAAGATGAGGCCGCAGATCAGCGACTGGGCGAGGTAGTTGCTCAGCGCCATGCGGCCGGGCGCCGCCAGCGCGCTCGCCAGGCGCGGCACGTGCGGCAGCACGCGCAGGAACGTGGCGGCGTAGGCGGCGGCCAGCAGCGGCGCGGTGACCAGGTCCAGCGCCTCGCCGAGGAACTTGTGCACCGTGCCGTTCCAGGCCGACATCGTGTAGACGGCGGCGCCGGCGAGGCCGACCGTGAAGCCGGCCCACTGCAGCCGCCGCAGCGCCTTCGTGTGCGCTGACGGGTCGCGCAGCAGCCCCAGCTTGCCGACCGCCAGGCCGATCAGCGCGGCGGCGAGCACGGCCGGCCCCTGGAAGAGCAGGCGCAGCACGACGATCAGCGACAGCTTGCGCACGTGCTCGGAGACGATGTCGACGGCGGAGCCGGCCAGCGACTGGTCCGACTTGATGGCCTCGGCGACGCCGTGGGACACCGTGCCCGCCGTGTCGAGGCCCAGCGCCGCCAGCCCGGCCAGGAACACGAAGCCCAGCGCGAGCAGGCTGGTCAGCACGACCGCCAGCATGACCGCGTTCTTCGGCGACAGCTTGCGCAGCAGCAGCAGCGCGAGCCCCACCCCGGCGTACGTGGTGAGGATGTCGCCCGGGAACAGCAGCACGGCGTGCACGAGCCCGATCACGAAGAGCCCCGCCACCCGCCGCAGGAACATCGGCGTGAACGGCATGCGCCGGCGCACCGCCGAGTCCAGTTGCAGCGTGAAGCTGTAGCCGAACAGGAAGGAGAACAGCAGGTAGAACTTGTTCTCCAGGAGGAGTGTCACGCTCCAGCGCACGCCCCAGTCGAGCGAGGAGTGGAACGCGGGCTCCGCCATCCCGGCCATCCGGTAGCCGGAGGCCAGGAAGGCGATGTTGACCAGGAGGATGCCGAGCAGCGAGAAGCCGCGCAAGGCGTCGACCGAGGTGATCCGTGACGCCCGCGTGTCCCGCATGGCGCCGTCTGCCCGTTGTGCCGTCATCACGGATCATCATCCCGCATAACCTGAGAGGTTCCTGTGAGTTCAGTTATTTAGCGCGATGTAGATGAAGCGCTCGGCTATGACGCCCACCGCGATGACGAAGGCCGGGACCGCGACGAACAGCAGCCGCTTGCGCGCTCTGGGCGCCCGCGTGGGCCCGTGCAGCCGGATCACCTCATAGGCGAACAGCGTCAGCCACGTCACGGCCAGCGCCGCGAGGCCGACGGGCGTCCACGGCGACGTGGGGTCGCCCCGGCCCTTGTACGGCTGGGGATCGGGGATCTCCGTGCCCCTGACGAACTTCTTCAGCGTGTAGAGCGCGGCGTCCTCGTTGGAGTACACCTTCTTCAGCTCCGGCGAGGCGTCGAGCGCCGCCTGGAACTTCTCCCGCCAGCCCTCGGGGAACCCCTCGTTGAGCTGGAGGTAGCTCACCTGGCCGCGGGTCACCGCCAGGAACGTGTTGCGCGGGCTGGCCTTGAGCTTCTTCAGCGCGCCGGTGATGTCGGCCGGGTCCTTGTAGACCAGCGCCTGGCCGGAGAAGTTGACCAGCTCCACGTCCTTCTCGCCCCACGGCATGGTGGGCGTGACCTCCGGGCCCTCCTTCGGCACCAGGTACACCACGCGGGCGCTCGGCTTGTCGTGCTCGTACACGTAGTGCATGGCCGCGACCTCGCCGCCGGTCACCCGCTCGAACTTCTCGTTGCCGTAGCGGGCGACGAGGAAGGCCATCGCGAACAGCACGGCGAAGAACGCCGCGAGCAGCACCGACAGCTTCCGGGTCAGCTCGGGGTTGAAGCGGACGTTCCGCCTGCGGATCGGCACGGTCTCCTCGCGCACGTCCGCGCTGTCCGAGGGCAGGTTCGGGAAGAACGCGTACGCGGCCAGCAGGCAGGCGCCGGGCATCGCGAACAGGTAGATGCGCAGCCCGATCTCGCCGCCGTAGCTCTGCAGCCCCAGCGCCAGCACGGGCACGCACAGCAGGATCAGCGAGGCGCGGTCGAACACGCCGCGGCGCAGCCGGCGCAGCAGGCCGACGGCGGCCAGCGACAGGATGACGACCAGGATGCCGAGCCGGGCCTTCAGCACCATCGCGTGCGCGGGGTCGCTGCCCGCGATGCGGTCGCCGGTGTTGCGCTGGAGATTGTCGAAGATCCTGCCCAGGCCGCCGAAGATCGCGTCGATCTGGCCGGCCCAGAAGCCCACGGTCTCGTAACTGATCCAGGCCAGGACGACCAGGCCGAGGAAGAACGGCAGCGACCAGGTCAGCGACGTCCGCTTGAAGATGAGGAACGCGGTGATGACGCCGAGCATCATGAACGGCGTGATCTGGTGCGAAGCCGTCGAGGCGAAGAACAGCGCCAGCAGCAGCGTCAGCATGAGCAGCTTGTCGGCGCGGTAGGTGCCGGTGTTGGCGATCTCGCCCGGCGTCATGGCGTCGAGGCGGCCGAGCCACTTGCGCAGCCCCTTCTCCGGGACCGGCTTCGTGCGCGGCTCCACCCGCCCGAACCAGCGCAACAGGATCGCCACGAACGCCAGATACAGGGCGAACGTGAAGCCCTGTGGCGAGAAGTAGTCCTGGCCGATCCACTGCACGAGGACGAACAGCAGCGCCGCGAACCAGCGCGCCCGCGTGGTCGCCACCACCTGCCGCAGGATGAGCACGAACGGCAGCAGGTAGAGCAGGTTGGACAGCAGCGGCGTCCACATCAGGATCGGCGTCATGTCCGTGATGCCGGCCGCCTTGGTCACGAACGCGAACAGCGCGAAGAAGCCCGGCCAGCCCATGCGGGCGTCGATGCTGATCGCCGTCTCACCGGTGCGGCCGATGAAGTCGACGAAGCCCGCGTGGATGTAGGCCGTGGGGAAGCGCGGCTCGGTGGCCACCAGGGCGCCCGCGCCGTGCAGCGCGAACGTGATCGTGGCGATCTGGAACAGCAGCAGGAACTTGCGGTCGGTCGACTGGGCGACCGTGACGAAGAACGCCACCAGCATGATGAGGATGGCGGCGAACGCGCTGGCGGGCAGGGCCGCGATCAGGCCGAGACCGTTGATGTCGGCGGGGTCCACGCCGCGCAGTGGGCCGGGGGGCACGCGCAGGGCGAGCACGTACAGGATGAGGCCCTCGACGGTGAGCAGGGCGGGCAGCCACTTGGGCGCGCTGCTCATCAGCGCGCTCAGCCGCGCCCCGAACCCGCCTGCCGCCGTTGCCCCGCCGGTCGCGGCGCGCTGCGGGGCCGGCTTCGGCCGCGGCTCGTCCCGCTCCGGCGTACTCGACGCGGTCGGTGTACTCGGCGTACTTGGTGCGGTTGGTGCGCTTGGCGCGCTCGTAGCGGCGGGCGCTTCGGGCGTGGCCGGCGCGGCGGGGGCCGCGGACGCTGCGGGGGCGGACGGCGCGTCCTGCCGGGGCGCCGCTCGGAACGGCGTGGTGGGCGGCGCGACCGGCGGCTCAGCCTGGGGGTCCTCGGCGGCGCCGTCCTGGGCCACGCGGTCCCCGGCGGGACGGTCCTCGGCGGGACGGTCCTCAGCGGTGCCGTCCTCGGCGGGACGGTCGTCGGTCGTGCGGTCCCCGGCGGTGGGCTTCGCGGGGGAGGACGCGACGGCACGGGAGGCGGCCGTGACGTCGGGGACCGTGGGCGGGCCGCCCACCCGGAAGGCCGCGGGCAGCCGGATCGCCGTGGTCGTGTCCGCGTCGTCCTCGTCCTCGTCCTCTTCCCAGTCCGCGTCCGCGTCCCCGTCGTCAGCGTCCCGAGCGCCCTCAGCGTCCTGAGCGCCATGGGTGTCCCCGGCGCGCGCGGCGGAGTCCGTGTCCGTGCCGGGAGCCGAGTCCGTGTCCGTGTCCGTGCCGGGAGCCGCGTGCGCGGCCTCGTCCGTCTCGGCCTCGTCCGTCTCGGCCTCGTCCGTCTCGGCCTCGGACTCCGCGTCCGACGCGTCCCCCGACGCATCCCCTGAGGCGTCCCCCGACGCATCCCCTGAGGCGTCCCCCGGCGCATCCCCTGAGGCATCCCCCGGCGCGCCCGCTGAGGCGGCGCTGGCGGGGGAGCCCAGGTCGAGCACGATCCGCGGGATGACACCCGTGGCGTCCGGATCGAAGGGCGCGCCCGGCTCCTCCTCCGTCTCGCCGTTGAGCTCGGAGGAGCCTGTGAACCCGGTTGTCATTCCATCGCCGTCCCGTTGCCTCACGTTGACCATCATGAGGCCCCGTGCGACCCCTGGGCGACGCGAGGCTGTCCTGTTTCGCCGGAATTGAGAACTTTACGTAGCTTTCCAAAGATCAGGCAGGCCACCAGCAGCTCGCTGAACAGCATGCCGTACCCGACCGCGTTCACATTCGCGAACGGGAAGAGCACCCCGATGGAGACCAGCACGAGCGCGGCCAGTCCGATCTGCACCAGCGCCAGCGCCCGAGCCTCGCTCCGCGCCCGCAGGGAGCTGAGGTAGACCTCGATGAGCACCCGCGGCAGCACGGCCAGCGCCATGAGCCGCAGCAGCGTCGTGCCCTCGGTGGCGAACTCCGACCCGAAGATCATCAGGATCAGCGGCGCGCCCAGCACCGTCACGGCGATGATCGGTGTGATGATCATGAACGCGCGGCGCAGTGCCCGCCGGCAGTTCTCGGCGAGCTGCGCCCGGTCGTAGGAGCCCTCGACGGTCAGCGACACCGCCATGTTCATCGCCAGCAGCTCGATCATGCAGCCCAGCGTGTGGGCCATCGAGAACCGGCCGAACGTGGCCTCGCCCACCTGCGTAGCGACGGCCACCGGCACCAGGTAGACGATCGCCAGGATCGACAGCGTGCCGGGGAAGTCGCCGGCCAGGAAACGCCCGACCTCCCGCAGCCGCGGCGGCGCCGCGATGGAGGCGGAGTCCTTGACGTGCCGGGGGATGACCACCGAGAAGATGAACCAGTTGACCGGGATGAGCGCCAGCGCGGTCGGCACCATCCAGGAGACGAAGATGCCCCCCTCGGGCAGCGCGCCCGCCAGCGCCACCAGCAGGCCCATCTTGACCAGGCCGAAGACGAGGTTGTTGAGCGGCACCCAGGTGGCCTTGCGCAGCCCGGTCAGGACCACGTCCTGCAGCGTGAACACCGCCCAGACCAGCACCGCCCCGAGGAAGAACAGCCCGGGGCCGAAGCCGCCCAGCGCGGAGTACGTGCGCCCCCACATCGGGAGGGTCAGCAGGAAGCCGACCGCGGCCACCCCGCCGGTCGCCGCCGCCAGGCCGTAGCCGCGCAGCACCAGCTCGGGCGTGCGGCGGCCGGCCAGCGGCAGGAAGCGCGCCAGCGCGCCCACGAAGCCGAGCGCGGTCAGCGACGCGAACAGCCGCATCGCGGTGATCACGGCCTGCCCGCGGCCGAACTCCTCGGGCGTGTAGTAGTGGGCGGCCAGCAGCCAGTAGCCCATGCCGAGCGTGGCGGTGATCCCGGTGTTGGCCATGAGCGCGTATCCGTTGCGGAACAGGGGGCTGCGCAGGTCGTGCAGCACCTTCCGCCAGACGCTAGACATTTCCGCGCACCCGCTGCAGGCCGTACCTGGTCCGCCGGACGACCGCGTAGCCCTTGGTGAGGACGCGCTCGCGCAGGTAGATCAGGGGTACGGCGCTGCCCTCGACGGCGCGGCGGAACATGCCCATGGTGGTGTGCCGGCCCACCGTCAGCCGGGGGATGGCCAGCATGTCGTGCCGGTCGGCGGCGATCGCGTTGTTCACGGCGCAGGCGGCGAAGTAGCCGGCCTTGCGCACCTCGCGGCGCACCCGCGCGCTGGAGTAGCCGTAGGGGTAGGCCATGGTGGCGACCGGCGCGCCGATCTTCTCCTCCAGCAGGCCCTTGTTGCGGCGCAGCTCCTGGCGCAGCTCCTCGGTGGGGAGCTGGTCGAGCTGCGGGTGGCTGTGGCTGTGGCCGCCGATCTCGATGCCCGTCTGGGCGATCTCCCGGGCCTGACCCCAGCTCAGCATGTCGTCCAGCGGTCTGCCGGCCGCGTCGGCGCCCGCGTCGGACACCCAGCCGCTGGTCAGGAAGACCGTGGCGGGGAAGCGGTGGCGCTCCAGCAGCGGGAGCGCGTGTGCATGGAAGTCGGCGTAGCCGTCATCGAAGGTGACCACGACTGGTTTGACGGGCATACCGGTGTTCTTGTTCAGCCTGGCGACCAGATCGCCCAAGGTCAGCGGGGTGAACCCGCCCTCCACGAGGTACGCGAGTTGCTCCTCCAGATCGGAGGGGCGTACCGAGTGGGGGCGGGTCTCCTCGTTGGGACTGTCGGTCACCGAGTGGTACATGAGGACGGGCACCCTGATCACGAGCGTGCTCCCTTGAGCCGGGCGGACCCGACCACGTACCCCCAGGTGGTCCACGCCAGGCCGATGACGATCGCGGCGGAGCGGCCGAGGCCGCCCACGTCGCCGCGGACCGCCTCGCTCAGCCCGCGCAGCGCGCCGAGGGGCAGCGTCTTCATCGCGTGGGCGCGCTCGCTGGCCAGCCCGTCCTGGGTGCCCACCTCGCGCGTGACCAGCGCCTTCGACAGCCCTTCGGCGTAGCAACGGGACCTGAAGTAGGCGAAGCGCTCACGCTGCGCCGACACCTTGTGCCCGATGACCGCCCGCGGCTCGTACAGCATGACCGAGCCGGGCTTGCGCTGGCTCAGCCGGATGCAGAACTCCGTCTCCTCACAGCCCAGGGGCCTGCTCTTGCGGCCCTGGACACTGCGGCCGATGCCGCTGTGGAAGCCGCCCACCTCGGAGACGACCTCGCGGCGGAAGGCCGCGTTGCCGCCCATCACGTTGCGGATCGGCGCGCGGACCGCCGGCATGCCCCGGTAGGTGCAGCCGACGGTCCAGTCGAACTCGTAGGGGAACCATCGCGGCCTGCGCTGCGATGCCCACAGTGGGTCGGTGCGTCCGCCCACGCCGACGACGGCCGGATCCTGGAAGCCCTCCTCCAAAGCCTCCAGCCAGCCCGGGTCGGCGACCGCGTCGTCGTCGAGGAAGGCGACGATGTCACCGGTGGCCGTGGCCACGCCGGTGTTCTTGCCGCCGGACAGCCCCTGCTCGTGCGAGTTCTCCACCACAATGGCCTGTGGATTCGCCTGCTTGAGCTTCAGGTGCAGGTCCGGGTTGTGGTCGACCACCAGGATCAGCTCGTGTGGCGGGCGGCTCTGCCGCTCGACCGACTCGACGGCCTGCCTGATGTCCTCCCACCGCTCCTCGGTGTAGACGCAGATGACGACAGACGTTCTCACTGTCATCCCTCTTCTGGTGCTGGTCAGGCGACGCCCCGGTCAGCGGCGGGGGCGGCGGCCGGCTTCGGCTGCGGGATCGTGGGCTTGCGGCGCCGCTCACGCAGGATGGTCCTGAGCACGCGCAGGCCGTCGCGGACGGCGTGCAGGTTGCTCTCCCCGTGGATGCGGCAGCGCTCGTGGCTCGGCACCTCGTGCACCTTCAGCCCGGCCTTGGCGGCGCGGACGTTCATCAGGGTCTCCACCTCGAAGCCGTCGCAGTCGAGGTCGAGCACGTCGAGGTGGCGGGCCCAGAAGGCGTTGTAGCCGTAGCAGAGGTCGGTGTACTGGGTGCCGTACATCATGTTGACGAGGCCGGTGAGCACCTTGTTGCCGAACTTGCGGTTGAACGTCAGGTCGTCGCTGCCGCCGCCGGCCGCGTAGCGCGAGCCCTTGACGAAGTCGGCGCCGGTCACCAGCGCCCCGACGAACGAGATGATCTCGTGGCCGTCGGTCGAGCCGTCGGCGTCGATCATGACGATGATGTCGCCCGTGCAGGCGGCGAACCCGGCGGCCAGGGCGTCGCCCTTGCCGCGGCCGGTCTGCGTGACGACCTTCACGTTCGGGCGCAGTCGCTTGGCCACCTCGACCGTGTCGTCCACCGAGTTGCCGTCGACGAGGACGATCTCGTCGATCCACTGGGGCAGCGTGGCGAAGACGTGGGGGAGGTTCTCGGCCTCGTTCATCGCCGGGACGACCACGCTGACGGTGGGCGAGATGGCGATGTGCGGTGTGATGGGGGTGAACCGCTCGATGGGTGGCATCGAGCGCAGAGGGGTGATCTGCGCCTTGCCGTTGTACTTGGTGCTCTCGGGACTCATGGTGAGGTAAATCCTTCCGGGACCCGCCTCCACGCGAGCCTGGGCCGCCCGTTCCCGGGTGCTGTGGGGAACGGCCGATCCGTGATCGGCGCACGGGGTCCTGTGGAGTGAGGGTGGTGCTACGGGTGCTCTGCTGCTGCTCTGGTGCTGGTGCTGGTGCTGGTGCTGTGCTGCTGTGCAGGAGGCGGGGGCGCTAGCGCGCTCCCGTGGGCTCCTTGACTACCGCATTGGACTGCTCCTGCTGGATCGAACTGCGAACCCGGCCGAACCCCTTGAGGACACGGTCGGCTGCCCTATAGAGAGACGGCCGATCCATGACGATTGTTCGCGCCTTGTTGAAAGGAGTTCGTCCCATCCAGTGGACGGCCGCCGCGGCCGAGGGGCGGGAGACCCGTCCCTCGGACACGTAGAGCTCGCCGCTCTTGAGCCAGTCCTTGTACTCCTTGCCGCCCTTGCCCATGTCGACCATGAGCAGGCCGGCCTCGGCCGCCGCCTCGGCCATGCGGAGGTGGTGCACGATGCCCGGCGAGTATCGCGCGTACTCGGTGTCGTAGGCGGGGAACCAGCCGACGAGGGTGGTGGCCGTACGCAGGCCGAAGTGGCCGGCGACCGGCGCCTCGCCCGAGTACAGCATGGTGAGGACGCCGCCGAAGTCGGCGGACCGCTCCGCGTGCATGAGGTCGATCAGCTCGACGATCCAGGGCTGCGCGAACCGGTCGACGCGGCCCGTCCGCCGGTACTGGTCGGACTTCCAGCCGAGCAGGACGCGCAGCACCTCCGGGTCCGCCGAGGCGTACTCGAAGCGCAGCTCACCCTGCTCCCTTCCGAGCTTGCGCTCCTTGTAGCGCACGGTCTTCAGGTTCTTGGGGGAGTTGGTCCTGACCTGCTCCAGCCAGGCGTCGAAGCCCTCGGTGAAGTCCATGACCGGCGCCGGCCGGACGTCGGACTCGTACGCCGCGAAGGTCGGCTGGCCCGCCACGAGGTGGTCGAAGTCGTAGACGGTGAGCTTGCACGCGCGCAGCAACGCGCGCACGTCCACCTTCAGGCCGGGAACCGAGATCAGACCGTGGCAGGTCGTCAGGAAGCCGCCGAGCGGCTTGCCGATGCCGAAGCTGTGGCGCTCGTACGGGAAGAACCCGACGATGCCGGTGCCGTCGTCGAGCACCGCGACCCGCACGTAGTCCCTTAAGCGGTCCATGGCCACGGCGAACTCGACGGACAGGAACGGGTTGTCCAGGCTCGGGTCGGCCTTCTGCAACTCGCGCCAGCGGGCTCTCTCGGAGTCTCCGAGCTCGCCCGGGCGGACCACCGTGATCTTCACTTGGTCCTGGCCCCCTGTTCGGTCTGCATGTTCTTCCCCCGGTACAACACGCGAAGCACGTACATGAACCCTCCGAGCACGGCGATCGTCGCCACCCCCGCCCGGGGAGACCAGGCGTCGAACTGGAGCATGGCCTGGGCGAGAAGAACGTTCACCACGAGACTGGCCGCGGCGCCCACCGACAGCGCGGCGAGCGGGTCACGATCTCGCAACAGCCCGACGACCGCGGCTCCGGGGACCACGAGCAGGAACAGCGAGATCAGGAACGGGCGCAGCGGTGTCTCGATGTCGAACAACGCGATCACGGCGCCCGCGACGCACGCGAGTCCGAGCAGCCACGCGAGCGCTCGGCGGTGCTTGATCATTTACCGTTCTCCCGGTCCTGGCTGGGCAAAGGCGCGATTGATCGCATTTCATGGGACCAATCCGTCCATGGACACGTCAATGCCGACGCTTGGTGACGCACTCCGGTTTACCGGAGGGGCGACTTTTCCCCGTGACATAGGGCACACGGATCAGTACTCTTCCGGCGCCGGTGCGGTCCCCAAGCACACCAGGATGCCCTATAGATGGCCCGATCTTCGAGTCAGGGCCCGGTTTATCCTAGTTTGTCATTGCCATGGATCTACCGATCCATGCCTTTCGCCGTAGTAACGTCCGTCACTCCAGTCCTGCCGGTGATTCGGCCAGCGCGGTAGTCGCCGACGAGTCGTCCGGAAAGTCGTCCGGCGGGTCGCCGGGCGGATTGCCGGGCGGGTTGTTCGGCTGTGGCGTGCTCTCGGGCGACCGCGTCGGCCCTCCGGTGGAGGGCGGCTCCGAGACCTGGCTCCGGCCCTCCCAGGACAGCCGGCAGCTCACGCGCCCGCCGTTCGAGGTGAACGACACCGTGCCGCCGCCCGCCGTGTCCGGGTCGTCCACCGTCACCCAGACCGCCACCGAGCCGCCCGCCCTGATCGACCCGGCCGACGGGAACACGTCGAGCCCCGTCGACGCGCTCGCGTTCCACACCACGGCGGCGTTGCGGGCACGCAGGCCCACCCTGGCCGACCCGTCCAGGTCGCCGGGGCACACGGCGCTCAGCCGGGCGCCCGCCGCGGGGCGCCGGGTGCGGGTCGTGGCCGGGCGGGTGGTGGCCGCCGTGGCGGCCGGGCGCGGGGTCGCCCGGGACGGACGCGGGTCCGCCGCCGGGGTCCGCTCCGGCGTGGGGTCCCCGGCGTCCTCCGGCCCGTCCTGGAGGTCGTCCGGCTCCGCGGGCTCCGTCTCCGCCCGTCCCGGCGTGGGGGCGGCGCTCGCCCCGGCGTCCTGCGTCGCGGACGGGGCGCCCTGGAACATCGTGCCGCCCGAGGCCGCGTTCGCCACGATCACCGCGCCCGTCCCCGCCAGCACGCACGCGCCCGCGATGACCACCGGCGCCAGCCTGCGCGAGCGCCGCCGGGAGCGGTGGCCGGCCAGGACGGGGAACCCGTCGCGGTCGAAGCTCTCGCCCCGGTCCATGATCAGCGTGCGTGCCTCGCCGCGCTCGGGGGCGAGGCAGGTGGCGATGAACCGCCTGCGCAGCGACAGCGGGGGGAACGCCACGGGGATCTTGTCGAGCAGCCGCTCGCCGGCCACCTTGCCGTGCCGTCCCTCGGTGCACACCTCGCAGCCGCCGATGTGCCTCGACAGCCGGCGCCGCAGCAGCGGGGTCAGCGGTCCCTCCCACGAGTCGAGCATCGCCGACAGGTCGGGGCAGTGGGCGCGTCCCACCCGGGCCAGAATGACGGCCGCCGCGGCGTTCTCCAGGTGGTCGCGGGAGCGCCGCAGCCGCGTGGCGGTCTGGCGCGAGGTCAGGCCGAGCACCGTGCCCGCCTCGGCCGGGGTCAGGCCGTGCCGCAGCGACAGCTCCAGCGTCTCCCGGTCGAGACGGTCCATCTCGCCCAGCGCGTCGTGGACCAGCGCGGCCAGCTCGGGGTCGTCCGGCTCGTCCACGGACGGCTCCGCGACGCCCCGCACCGGGGCGCCGCTCCGGTGCGCCAGCCGGGCCATCACCTGGACCCTGGTCAGCGCGTACAGCCAGGCGCGCAGCCGCGCCTCGTCCTTGAGCCGGTCCACCCGGCCGTACGCGGTGACCAGCGCGTCGTGCACGGCCCCCGCGGCGCTGTGGCCGTCACCGGTCAGCGAGCAGGCGTAGTCGTGCAGCCGCACGCCGTACGCGTCGTACAGTTCGGCCGGAGCGCCGTGGTCGCCGCGCCGCAGCGCGTCCGCCAACCGGTGATCCCCGGCGCGGTCGACAGTCGGCCATCCAGGCACGAATACCCTCCCCGCGGCTCGCGTGTGACCCCCACGCGCCTAGGACGCCGCCTGGCGCGGCCGGGTTGACCCGCGTTCGCCCGCCCATGCCGAACGGGCATGAGCTGGGAGGACAGGGACGGAAGGTGCCGGTGTGACGGTCAGCCGTCGCACTTGGGAGCGCACAGACGGCGCTCCATGCCCTGCAGGAAGAAGTCGCGCACCTGGAGGATGTTCTCGGCGACGTACGCCTCGCCGCCGGTCGCCTTGGCCAGGGCGTCCATCTGCTTCTTGCCCTTGGGCGCGTCGGGGCCGAAGGCGATGAGCAGGATGCTGACCGGCCGCTTCGGGTTGTACGTCTTCTTCAGGAACGACAGGAGCTCCGCGTTGCCCACGCCGCCGTCGGGGTCGTCGTTGCCGGCGCCGTCGGTGAGGATCACGATCGTGTTGATCTTGTCTTCCGCGTACGACTTCGTCATCTCGGTGTAGGCGGCCTTGAGCGTGTCGTTCAGCCCCGTGTCGCCCGTGGCCTTGGCCTGCACGGTCGCGAACTGCGCCGCCAGCGCCTCCTTGCGCAGCCGGCCGTCGACGGTCTGGCTCAGCGGCCCCACCGACACCATCTCGCGCCAGTCCTTGCCCTGGCCGTCGAGGTGCGTGGAGAACGCCCACACCCCGATCTCCGAGTCGGCGGGGAACAGGCCGAGGCCCTCGGTGGCGATGCGGGAGATGGCCTGCATGCGGGTCAGGTTCGTGCCCGGCACGGGCAGCGCCATGGTGCCGGAGACGTCGAGCAGGGTCAGCAGGCGACTGCCCAGGTTCAGCCTCGACCAGGTCTGGGCCATGCTCGCCACCGTCTTGGCGTCGGGCGGCGCCAGGGCCCGCGGCGCGGTGGAGACGAAGCCCTTGTCCTTCGCGAGCGCGTCGCCGCCCTTGCCGTCGGGCGTACGGAAGCCCTGGTCGCGCAGCGTCCGGCGGGCCGACTCGGTGGTCAGCTCCTTCTGGAAGGCCGCCGCCGCCTTGCGCACCTCCGCGTCCTTGGACAGGACCAGCATCGGGTAGTCCAGGCTGTACGTTCCCTCGGCCGGGTAGAGCGGCACCACCTGCGCGTCGGGCTTCTTCGCGTTGTGGCTGTAGACGTTCTGCTCGGAGGCGACGCCGACCGGCACCTTGCTGCCGGACTTCACGGTGAGGCTGGCCAGCAGCGCGCCGGGGTCGGCGACGATCTGGCCCGACAGCTCCTTCAGCGCCCCCACGAGCGCCTTGTCCTGGCCCGCCTTCTTGGCCGAGCCCGCGGCGGCGATCAGCGCGGCCATGCCCGCGGAGTTCTTCTGCGGGTCGAGGGCGAGCACGCGGACCTTCTTGCCGGGTCCGTCGGGGTTGGCCACGTTCGCGGCCGCGATCATGCCGGCCCAGCTCGGCTGGAGGCTGCCGGCGAGCTTCTCGGCCGACGCCTTGGCGGTCACCAGCACGACGGGTGACACGGCGGCCGAGCCGGACGGCTCGGGCAGCGCGGCGGCGCCCGCGGGCTCGCTGCGCAGCCTGGCCACCGCGAGGCTGGAGTCGGCCACCCACAGGTCGGCCGCCGCCTTGCCGGCGGCCAGCGCGTTGGCCGTGCGGGCCGCGGCCTCCTTGGTGACCGTCACCTCGACGCAGCGGCTGTCGATGGAGTGCAGGGCCTTGTTGTAGGTGCCGGCGACCTTGCTCAGGGCCGGCTGGATGTCGGGGGTCGCCACCACGCGCAGCGCCAGCTTGCCCGCCGAGCAGTCGTGGTCGCGGTTGAAGATGACGAACGCGGCGACGCCGAGCAGGACGGCCAGGGCGACGGCCCCGGCGAGCGGGACGAGCACCCTGCCCCGGCCCCGTGCGGCGGATCGCCGGCGGGGAGCGGGTTCCTGGGCTTGGTAGCCGCCATCGAACTCGTCTGTGCGGTGTCGCCCCACGATGTCCTCTTTGGTGTGTTGAGACCTTCCGGAGACCCTGACCGGAGATGCTCCGCAATACCTCCGGAACGATACTCGGTGCGCTTACTGTGGCAAAACAGCCCTTTTGGTGCGGATACTACGGAGTGTCAGCTCAGTGACAGCATCCGTCACCACGCCAGGCCCGGTGACCCTCCCGCGCCGCCACGGCCGCCAGGGCCACCGCCATGACCGGATCCACCCACCACCAGCCGACCGTATTGAGCCACAGCCCGACCAGCACGCCGCCCGCCGTCGCCGCGCAGATGAGATTCTGCGTGCCCTCGCCGGCGGTCGCGGGGGACGCCAGCCGCCGTGCCAGCCGGCGCTTGGCCAGCCCCAGGGCCGGCATGCTCACCAGGCTCACCGCCGTGACCGCGATCCCCAGCGCCGTCGGCACCGCCCGGTGGCCCATGTCCAGGTCGTACGCGACATGGAGGACCAGGTACGGCGCCAGCACCCAGAAACTCACCGCCAACGCCTTTCGCGCCCGGTGCTCGGCGCCCTCGGACAACGTCCGCGACCCGGTGAACCGCCACACCACGATGAGGCTCGCCGCACCCTCGACCAGCGCCGACATCCCCCAGCCGATCAACGCGACCGAGTGCGCCCGGAACCCCGCCCACAGACCGAGCGAGCTCTCCAGGCCCAGCCACACCAGGGTCGCCACCGACAGCGCCCGCGCCGACCGGGCCGCGCGCAGCCATTCTGCTGACGCGGCCGGATGCGCGTGAACCCGCTGGTCAGGCACCTTGACCTCCCGAATCCCCGACGTCGTCCGGCCGTCGGCAGCGGTACGTACCTTATCCGTTACCCCAAGTAATCCCGAAGGCGAGCGGCAAAGGTCGGTCGGGTGATGTTCAATGATCGATTACCGGAGGGCTGTTGCGGGGATCACTTCACGGGTCGCCGCCGATCACGGGTCCGCTTCAGGGCTCGATTACGGCCCTGTCCGGGGCGCCTTTGCGGTCTCTTGCGCGGGGCGACCGATGGGGGCCGACTGAGGGGGAGGGGTTGACAGGCCGTGCCGTTCACGCCGAGCCACATCGCGGCGGTGCTTCCGCTGGTGTCGTCACCGCGCGTCCGCAAGGTGCTGGACCCGTGGGCGCTGGCGATGGGCGCCATGGTGCCCGATCTGCCGATCTTCCTGCCGTTCCTGCCCGACTACACCGACTGGCACTCCCTGCGCGGCGTGCTCACCATCGACATCGCCGCAGTCCTCGCGCTGCTCGCCCTGTTCCACCTGGTGGTGCGAGACCCGCTGATCACCCTCCTCCCGCCGGGGCTCGCGGGGCGCGCCGCCACGCTCCTGCCGTCGTGGCGCAGCTTCCGGGTGCTGCCCATCGTCATGGGAGCGCTGGTCGGCGCCGGGACCCACGTCCTGTGGGACTCCTTCACCCACTCCACCGCGCCGCCCCGCTGGGGCGACTGGCTCGCGGTGTCGGTCTTCGGCGTGATCAGGCTGTTCCGGCTGCTCCAGTACGTCTCGTCGGTCGTCGGGCTGGCCGTGGTCGTGTGGTGGGTCTGGCGCGGCCTGTCGCGCATCCCCGCCGTCGTGCCGCCCGCGCGGCTGCGTGTCAGGCCCGCCGTGCGGTTCTACGTCCTCGGCGCGGCCTCGGTCGGCACGATCGCCGGGGCGCTCCTGTGGCCGGTGGTCGACCCGCCGTCGCCGGAGCTCGGCGTGCCCAGCGTCATCACCAAGGTCGGCGCGGGCACGATCGTCGGCCTTGGGGTGGTGCTCCTCGGGTACGCGCTGGTCTGGCAGGTCACGCGGCTCATGGCAGTATCGGAACGTGCTTGAGTACGTGACCGACGCGGCGGATCCGCGCCTGGCCGACTACACCCGGCTGCGGGACGTGGAGCTGCGCAAGAGCCTGGAGGCCGAGCGCGGGCTGTTCCTGGCGGAGGGGGAGAAGGTCATCCGGCGCGCGATCGGCGCCGGCTGCCCGGTCCGCTCGGTCCTCACCACGCGCCGCTGGCTGGAGCCGCTGTCCGACGTGCTCGGCGACGCGCTCGTGTACGTGGTGAGCGACGAGGTCATGGAGGGCATCGCGGGCTTCCCGGTGCACCGAGGGGCCCTCGCCTCGATGGCCCGCCTCCCGCTGCCCTCGATGGCGGCCGTCCTGGCCGGGGCGTCCGGCGACCCGTCCAGGCGCGTCCTCGTCCTGGAGGACCTGGTCGACCACTCCAATGTGGAGGTCGCAGAACAACACCCACGGCGGATTCTGGTCCTTGAGGATCTTGTTGATCACAGCAACGTCGGCGCCATATTTAGGTGTGCTGCCGCGTTGGGAGTGGACGGGATCATCCTGTCTCCGAGGTGCGCTGATCCGTTGTACCGGCGGGCGGTGAAGGTGTCGATGGGGGCGGTGTTCTCGATCCCGTACGCGCGGATGGAGAACTGGTTCACGGGGCTGGAGCAGATCCGAAAGGCGGGCTACCAGACACTCGCCCTGACTCCCGATCAGGCCGCTACACCCATAGATACCGTCAAGCTGACGGATCGGGTGGCGCTGTTGCTGGGCTCGGAGGGTGATGGGTTGTCGTCTCGGTGGTTGGCGGAGGCGGATGAGCCGGTGTGCATCCCGATGAGCCCAGCCGCGATGGCCGCTGGGGTGGACTCCCTCAATGTGGTGGCTGCGGCTGCCATCGCCTGCCACGGGCTTATGCGAGGCGGTGCCCGGTTGTAGCTCGGGGCGTAGAGGGTGCGTGCCTGAATGGGTCGTGCGGTCAGATGTGCAGTGAGCCTTGCCGAGGTGTGACTGTTGACGACCGGTTCCCGGCTGATCGCGGAGACGCCTGTGTGGTTCGTACGACGTGCCTTGTGACGTTGACCGCCCGGCCGTGCCGGACGGTCAACGACTCAGCCTCCGACTCCTGCGCTACATGATCGACAAGATGTCGGTGGGCAGGCTCACCGGCGAGGAACAGACGTCTTCATCGAGTAGCTGGAAGTGGCACGCATGACGCGTACGTCACGAAGGGGTAGGTCGTAGTTTCGCTGTGGTTCATGATGCTGACTCGCCATGCGCTGGTGTCATTGTTGTCGATCGTGTTGGCGAAGACGCTTATGGGCGCCGTCGGCCGCTCGCCCAAGTACCCGCCGGAGATCGCGTAGTTCCCGTCGCCGCAGTCAGCCCGCAGGTGAGCTGTTTCCCCGGGAGCGATCCTGGTTCCCGGACCCTTGATCGTAAATACGCCGAGCTGTCCAGGCGAACCCTGCCGGTTCCAGTCCAGCGCGGTTTCGCCCTCTTCGCACACTGTTCCAGGCGGGACGATGCGCAGGGCGCCGGTTGAAGTGGTGACGCAGGCGTTGATCGGCGCCTCGTTCATGGCGGTGGCCAGGGCCGCTCCGCCGGCCGTGAGCATGCCCCCGGCCAGCATGCTCGCCGTCACGAGGGCCACCGCTCGTCCCGTCGACCTGATCTTCGGCATCATGGTCCTCCTTAGGCTCAGAAAGATCGTTTGATAGCCATGATCCATCCGACGGCGAGATGGGTCCAGGGGATGCCGAAGTCTTTCGATCTCGGGGATGCGGCTCTTGTTTTGGGGGCGCGGCGAAGTGACGCTCCGGAGCCGATTATGGACACTCATATATGACTCTGAAAGACGTGCAGAGGCATTGGTAGGGACGGACTATTGGGTGGGTAGTCGGCGCTCATGCGTCCATGGCGCGGACTGCGGCCACGGATAGCGGCTTCGCGATAAATCCTGGGCAACGGCTTGCTTCGGCGGCACGCTGGAATGGTGGTGGCTTCTTTCCCGGAAAAGACTCCTGAGGGCGCGCCGGTGCGGCGGGGTCGGCGGCATACGTTAGCGCGGGCTGGGGCGGCGGTGTCATTGGGCTCAGTGGTGGCCGGATTAGTTGGTTTCTTCTTCGCCGACCCCCTGCACCTTCCGCCAGAGGTGCTGGACGTGCTGGACAAGCGGGCCAGTGTGGTCAGCATGGCGGTCGGTGCGTTGTTGGGCGGCGCGGCGTTGTGGATGCAGTTACGCGCTTCTGGGCCTTCGCCAGATGCCCCGCCGTCGGCATTACCCTCAGAGGCAGGCTCGCCAGCGGTCGGCGGCCATTCGCCTGGTGGCATGGTGATAGGCCAAGTAGGCGTGTCGGCTCGGGCCAGTGGTTCCGGCAGTGTGCATGCCGAAGGCGCTCGGTCCATCGCCGTTGTAGGCTCAGTGACAGCTCCGCCGATGACCGGCGACAAAGCCGTTGCGATCACCGGCGGCTTCGTGGGCGCGGTAGGAGATGTGTATTTGGCACCGCGGAAGGCGGTGGATACCCGTCCGGTGCGGCTGGCTCCGCGTCCACCGCAGTTAGCCGGTCGTGATGATGTCCTAGCTGAGCTCTACGAGCAGCTGTCGGTTGCTGAGGCTCTACCGTTTCCCATTGCTGTGCACGGGTTGGGCGGGGTCGGCAAGACAAGCCTGGTCGTCGAGTACGGCCACCGCTACCAGTACGCCTATGAGCTGGTTTGGCAGGTCGCCGCGGAGGATGAGGCAGTGTTGTCGGCTGCGTTCGCCGATCTGGCCGCGCTACTCGGGCTGCGCCCGCCTGGCGAGACGGCCGATCCGGTGCGCCAAGTCCATGCCGCGCTGGCCGCTCGTACCTGCCGGTGGCTGCTTATCCTCGACAATGCCCCCGACGCGGAAGCTTTGCGAGCCTTTCTGCCACCCGCCGGCAACGGACACGTCCTGATCACCAGCCGTTCCGGCCACTGGCCTCCGCGGCATGGCATGGAACTGCCGATGTTGGACGCAGCGCCGGCCGCGGCTTTCCTGCTCGATCGCAGTGGCCAGCATGACGAGGCTGCTGCTGCCGCCGTGGTCGATGAGTTGGGTGCGCTACCACTGGCGCTCGAACAGGCTGGCGCCTACATCTCCGACTCGGGCATCACGCTGGCCGATTACTTGGGCTTGCTGCGAGACAGGCGCGCCGATCTGCTCGACCAGGGACAAGCGTGGGGTTATGAGCAGCGAGTGGCCTCTACCTGGAAGCTGGCCTTTGACCGCCTGGCCCAGACCAGCCCGCAGGCGATCGCGCTGCTGCGGTTGCTGGCCTGCTACGCGCCGGAGGCTATCCCCTACCGGCTGTTGCTCACGCCGATCGGCCAGCCCAGCCTCCAAGGCCTGCTCGCCAGCGGCAGTGATGGCATCGGCGAGCCGCTCCCATTGCCTTACGGTGACCTGGCGATAAACGCAGCGGTCACTGCACTGCGCCGCTTCTGCCTCATCAGCAGACCGGTTGGCGGAACAGTGTCGGTGCACCGCCTGGTCCAGGCTGTCACTCTCGACCAACTCACCCCGAGCCAGCGCGACATCTGGCGGCGCGCCGCAGCCGCTCTCCTCGCAGCCGCCTTGCCCCAAAGACCGGAGGACCCGGGCACATGGCTACGCTTCGCCCAACTACTGCCGCACGCCAGTGCCGTCCTACCCCTCAGCTCACCTGCCCTCTCTGCCATCACGCAGTTCCTCGGCTTCAGTGGGGACTACCGCACCGCGAAGGCTCTGTGCCAGCAGATACATGACAGCGAGGTCACAAACCTTGGCCCAGAACACCCACACATTCTGTCTGTCCGGTGCAGTCTCGCTCGCTGGACGGGGCAGGCGGGGAACCCCGCCGCCGCCCGTGACCAACTCGCCGCCCTACTTCCTGTAGCCGAACGTGTCCTGGGCACCGAGCATACGGAAACCTTGACCGCCCGGCATGACCTCGCTCATTGGACGGGCGAGGCTGGGGACACTGCCGACGCTCGCGACCAGTACGCCGCCCTTCTCCCTGTACGCGAGCGGGTTCTAGGAACAGAGCACCCCAGCACCCTGGCCACTCGAAGCCAGCTCGCCCACTGGACTGGACAGGCCGGGAACTCAATCGCCGCTCGCGACCAGTTCATCGCCCTGCTCCCCGTACGTGAGCGCCTGTTAGGTGTGGAGCACCCAGAGACGTTGATCACTAGAAGCCAGCTCGCCCGCTGGACGGGGCAGGCAGGCGACGCAACCGCGGCGCGAGATCAGTTCGCCGCCCTTCTCCCTATACGTGAGCGCGTCCTAGGCGCAGAGCACCCGTCCACCTTGGCCACCCGGCACAACCTCGCCCGCTGGACGGGACAGGCGGGAGACGCAACCGCGGCGCGCGACCAACTGATCGAGTCTCTCCCCATACGCGAGCGCGTCCTGGGCGTCGAGCATCCGTCCACGCTCGTCACTCGGCACAACCTCGCTTACTGGACAGGGGAGGCGGGGGATGCGGCTAGTGCTCGTGATCAGTTCTCCGTGCTGCTTCCCCTATACGAACGCATCCTGGGCGCCGAGCACCGCCATACCCTAGCCACCCGGCACCAACTCGCGCGTTGGACGGGAGAGGCAGGGGACGCAGCGGCTGCTCGAGACCAGTTTGCCGCCCTGCTTCCTGTGCGGGAGCGAGTTCTAGGCGTCGAGCATTCGTCCAGCTTGGCCAACCGACACGACCTCATCTACTGGTCGGAACGTACTCGGACATAGCCAGGAGTGCAGGGATCGCAGGAAAGACGCCTGCATGAATGTGGAGGTCGCAAAACAAGACTCTCGGCGGATTCTGGTTCTTGAGGATCTTGTTGATCACAGCAACGTCGGCGCCATATTTGGTGTGCTGCGGCGTTGGGGGCGGATGGGATCATCCTGTCGCCCCGGTGCGCCGATCCGCTCTACCGCCGTGCCGTGAAGGTGTCGATGGGGGCGGTGTTCTCGATCCCGTACGCGCGGATGGACAACTGGTTCACCGGGCTGGAGGTGATCCGGAATGCGGGTTACCGGACGCTGGCCCTGACGCCCGACCAGTCGGTCACCTCGCTCGATGAGGTGAAGATGGCCGATCGGGTGGCGCTGCTGCTGGGGTCGGAGGGGGACGGATTGTCGTCGCGGTGGTTGACCGAGGCGGACGAGGCGGTGTGCATCCCGATGAGCTCCCGGGCGATGGAGGCGGGGGTGGACTCCCTCAACGTGGTGGCCGCGGCCGCGATCGCCTGCCACGGCCTGATGCGGGCATAGCGCCTGGTCGTCGTTCTCCCTGGCCGATCGGCCGGCGGTCGGCCAGGGGCATCGGCCGGGGCGCGGCCCGACCGTGACGGTCAGGCACGCTGTGCCTGTACGCCATGGCCCGGCCACGCCGCTCCGCCGAGATCGGCCACGCCCTCCCGCCGGCCCGCGACTGATCGCCTCGAAGTGCTGGAGATGCACGTCAGACGAGGCGGGTGACTTCGCCGGTGTCGATCGAGTAGTACGCGCCGACGACTTTGAGCTTGCCCTTGGCGATGCGAGGAGCGAAGAGCTTGTCCTTCTTGAGCCGGTTCACGACGTCGACGGTGTTGATGCGGATCATCTTGTCCACGTCGCCGCCCGAACGCGTGTAGGCCGAGCGCAGCGATGAAGCGATCGTGCTCAGCTCGCCGGGCAGCTTCTTGTGCTCGTGCAGGGACTCCGCGGCGGCCGTGACCGCCCCGCAGCGCTGGTGGCCGAGCACGACGACAAGGGGGGTGCCGAGCTCCGCCGGCCCGTACTCGGCGGCGCCTGTCACCAGCGGGTCAATGGTCTGCCCGGCCGTCCGTACCACGAACAGGTCGCCCAGTCCGGTGTCGAAGACTAACTCGGGAGCGACGCGCGAGTCGATGCACGAGAACACGACCGCGAACGGGTCCTGCTTCTGCGCCACCTCCTTGCGCCGGGCGGCGTCCTGGTGCGGGTGGGTCGTGGTGCCGGCCACCCAGCGGCGGTTGCCCTCGCGCAGGGTCGCCCACGCCTGATCCGGAGTGGATGGCCGCTGGTCCGGAGCGGTGTCGTACGACCGCTGAGCGGTCTGGGCGAGGACGGCGGTGCCCGCGGATGTCGCACCGGCCAGGAGGCCTCCGGCCATGATGCCGGCGCGCAGCAGCGCCCGACGGTTGATCATGTGATTTGGCATGAAACAGCAGTATGCGCCGACCCGTGGCGCCGCGCCAGAACATGTAACAGTGATCACATTCAGGCAGGCCGTGTTCGCGTCCGGCGTCCGTTACGCCCCTTGCGAATCAGCCCCGGAAGATGTCGTGGAAGGTGGTTGAGTGCGTTCATGAATGTTCTCATCCTGGGCGGGACGGCATGGCTGGGCCGTGAGGTGGCACGGCAGGCGGTCGGGCGGGGGCACGCGGTGACGTGCCTGGCCCGTGGCGAGAGCGGCCGGGTGGCCGACGGCGCGGTGCTGGTGGCCGCCGACCGGCGGTCGGCGGGGGCGTACGAGGAGGTGCGGCACCAGGATTGGGATGCCGTCGTGGAGGTGTCGTGGCAGCCGGGCCTGGTGCGCGGCGCGCTGGCGGCGTTGGGGGAGCGGGCGAAGCACTGGGCGTACGTGTCCTCGGGCAACGCCTACGCCGGCCACGGCGTGCCCGGCGCCGACGAGAGCTCGCCGCTGCTGGAACCCACCGACCGCGACGAGGTGGACCAGGAGCTGTACGGCGAGGCGAAGGTCGCCTGCGAGCAGGCCTCGGCCGAGTCCGTGGGCGACCGGCTGGTCATCGCGCGCGCCGGCCTGATCGGCGGGCCCGGCGACCACAGCGGGCGCTCGGGCTACTGGGTGGCGCGGGCGGCACGCGACCCGCACGGCCCGATGCTCGTCCCCGACTCCATGGACCTCCCCACCCAGGCGATCGACGTGCGTGACCTGGCCACCTGGCTGCTCGACTGCGCCGAGAGCGGGACGACCGGCACCTTCGACGCGGTCGGACCGGTGGTGCCGTTCGGCGAGTGGATCGAGCTGAGCCGCACCATCGCCGGGCACACCGGGCCGTTGGTCCGGGCTGACCCGGCCTGGCTGCTCGAGCAGGGTGTCGCCCAGTACATGGGGCCTGAGTCGCTGCCGATGTGGCTCGTCGAGCCCGGATGGGAGGGCTGGTCCGCCCGTTCCGGAGCGGCCGCACTCGCCGCCGGCCTGCACCACCGTCCTCGGGCCGACCTGCTCACGGACGTGCTGGCGTGGGAACGCGACCAGGGACTGAACCGAGACCGTCGGGCGGGGCTCAGCGCGGCCCGGGAGAAGGAGCTCCTCGGCCTCCTCGGCCGCACTGGCCAGACCTCACATGGCAGCACGTGACGGCCTCCCGCCGCCCGCCGATGAGGTCCCGGGCGATGGGGGTGGACTCGCTGGGGCCGCCGGTCAGCCGGCTGTGTCGAGCGGGACGTGCAGCGAGAGGTGTGAGGACAGGGCGCGGAGGAAGTCCGGGGCGTCGAAGGCCGCGCCCGCGGAGGCGACGCCGGTGGTCCTGGTCCGGCCGGTGAGGACGCGGTCGACGGCCTCCACCGCGAGCGGCGCGCTGACGGCGTAGATGTCCTGACCGGCGGCGGCCACGCGGCGTTCCTTGCCGCCGGAGCGGACGAGGACGTCGACGACGAAGGTCTGCGCGGAGCGGCCGCGCCCGTCGACGGCGGCAGGTGCCGGGGCGTCGGGAGCGAACAGGTCCGCGGCCGCCTTGGCGGTCATGTAGGTGCGCACCTCCGGGACGGCCAGGTGGCTCGGAACGGTGACGACGTCGGCCATGGTGAACTCCGCTATGACGCGCTGGGGGCCGAGCGGAGCCGGGAAGGGCCACTCCAGGGTCGGCAGAGCGTCGTCGTGGTACTCCAGCCGTCCGCTGGTGTAGCGGACACGGCGGCCACCCCGTCGCTGCCCCGAGATCGCGCCTGAAGCGAGCGTTCCGGCAGTGGGGTGCCAACTGCTCAGGCCGTAGGCGATGTGCGCCTCGTCCGCCGCCGTCCAGTCGCCCATCGCGGTGGTGACCAACAGGTCGCCGAGGCCGCCGTAGAAGGCCATCGCCGGGATCACCAAGGCGCCCGCGGCGCGGGCGCGCTCCGCGAAGTGATCGAACGTGTCAAGGTTCGCCTCGATCTCGGCCGCCACGTCGACATACGGGATGCCGGCGCGCAGTGCCGCCTCGACCAGCGGGGCGGCGGTCGTGGCGAAGGGCCCGGCGCAGTTGATCACGGCGGCCGCGCCGTCCAGCGCGCGGTCGAGCGAGGCCGGATCCTCGGCCGACGCCTGCCGCGCCTCGAGCCCCGGCCAGGCCTGCGCCAGCGCCAGCAGCTTGTCCTGGTCCCGGCCGAGGAGCAGCGGGACGTATCCGCGCTCTCGCAACTCCGCGACCACGAACCGTCCGGTGTGCCCGTAGGCGCCGAACACCGCCACGTTCCGAACCGATCCCATGTCCGCTCCCCGCGTGCTCGACGTTGTCACGGGGGAAATCCTGTCCCCGTTGACCCATCGCGGCCCAGTGTCCGGAACGACACGACCCGTACAATTTCCGACATGAGCTCTTTCCCGCGCTCCGTCGCGGTCGCCGCTACCGACGGGATGCTGCACTTCGAGCTGGCCCTGGCCTACGAGGTCTTCGGCTCCGCCCCGGCCGCCCTGCCGGGGCCCTGGTACGACGTCACGGTGTGCGGCGCGCACGCCGTCCGGGTCGGCCGGTTCCTGCTGGAGCCGGACTGCGGGCTCGACCGGCTCACGCGCGCCGGCACCGTGATCGTCCCCGCCCTGGCGGACGTCGACGAGGACCCGCCGGCCGACCTTGTCCAGGCGGTGCGGGCGGCCCACGAGTCAGGCGCGCGAGTGGTCTCCCTGTGCACGGGCGCGTTCGTGCTCGCCGCCGCCGGCCTGCTGGACAGGCTGCGCGCGACCACACACTGGGCCCACACCGAGGAGCTGGCCGCGCGCCATCCCCGGGTGCAGGTCGACCCGGACGTGCTCTACGTCGACAACGGCAGCGTGCTCACGTCCGCGGGCAAGGCCGCGGCCATGGACCTGTGCCTGCATCTGGTCCGCCGCGACCACGGCTCGGCGATCGCCAACGTGGTCGCCCGCCGCCTGGTCGTGCCACCCCACCGGGCCGGCGGCCAGGCCCAGTTCGTCACCACACCGGTGCCCGCCCAGGACGGCCATCCCCTCGCCGAGCTGCTCCCCTGGGTGATGCGGCGGCTGGACCAGCCGCTCACCGTGGAGGACCTGGCCCGCCAGGCGAACATGAGCTCCCGCCACCTGGCCCGCCACTTCCGCTCGGTGACCGGCACCACCCCGCTGCAGTGGCTGCTGACGCAGCGGATCCGCCGCGCGCAGGAGCTGCTGGAGACCACGGACGACAGCGTCGACGCCATCGCCTCGGCCGCGGGCATGGGCACGGCGACCACACTGCGCCGCCACTTCCACCGCACGATCGGCGTACCACCGGACGCCTACCGCCGGACGTTCCGGGCGTGAGGCCGCGGTCCTCGCTCAGTCCCGGACCAGGACCCTGGTGACGCCCGCGACGACCGACACGGTGAGCAGCCAGCCGACCAGGGTGAGCACGTAGGAGACGAGCTGGTCGAGGCCGTGCGGATTCCATGCCTTGGCCTGGCCGAGGTCGATCACGGGGATGATCAGGTCGAGGCAGTAGGCCAGGGCGTTGAAGTCGGGGTGTTCGCCGGCCTTGAGCGGCGGCGGAGGAGATCCGAGGAAGTGGGCCGTGCCCGCCGCCAGGAACGCGATCAGCCAGAGGGCCGCCAGCCAGGAGCGGTAGCCGTACCCGGCGGTGATGTCGTGGACGAACCCGGCCGCGCGCTCGACCCATGGCAATGTCCTGCGGCGGTCGCGCTGCTTGGCCAGGAGGACCGCACGGGCGTCCCTCTCGTGCCCGATCCGCCGGTACATGGCGGCGAGCTGTTCGTACGACTGCGGCTGGTAGCCCGACGGATTGCGGCGTAACCAGTCGATCTGCTTCGAGGCCGGGTGTACCGGGTCGATGGAGTCATAGGTGAGACCGCCGATGGACACCCTGTCCGGCCACGGCGGGCGCACGCCCTTCAGGACGCCGATCCGGGCATTCGTCAGGTCGAGCGGCCCGGTCATGAGGCGCGGCAGCTCCAGCACCCCCGCCTGGACCTCCTGGCACAGCAGGGCCGCCCCGTCGGTGAGCTCCAGGAGTTCGAGGTCGATCCGGCCCACCGCGCTCGCCCCCGTCAGCGTGAGCGCGCCGCCACATCGCGCGTGCGCGGCCACGAACAGGTCGGTCCCGAACCGCGCGCGAGTGGCTCCCAACCCGCCCAGCCTGGCTTCCTCGATGTGGACCCGCCCTTCGACGGCCGCGTAGTGCAGAGTGACCTCACCTGCGACGGTGAGCTTGGGGCCCAGCCAGAGGTGGCCCTTGACCTGTGCGGTGCCGGCGTTCAGAGAGGTGTCCGGCCAGGTCAGCTCCGCATCCGACAGCGCGAGGTCTCCGCCGATGACGGCGCCCGGCATGCACACCCGCCCCGCGGCTCGGAACCCCTCACGCAGGAAAAGATCGTTGGAGACGGTCAGCCCGTCCGCCTGTATCGCGACCCCGTCGACGCCCTCGATCCTCGACCCGCTGAGCGCGAGAATCCCATCCACCCGCGCGCCGAGCAGAGCGAGCTTGGCGGCCACGCATCTGGCGAGCACCAGGTTCCCGTCGATCCTCGCCATCTCGGCGTTCAACGCCGGCAGCCGGCACCCGTCCAGGACGATCGTGCGGGTGCGTGCGTCGTTGAGCAGCAGCTCCTGCTCCAGCACGCAGTCGATCAAGTGCAGCCGGTGGGCGACCTCGGCGCCGTCAAGGTCGAGCCTGCCCACGATGTGCGCCCCGGCCAGGAACAGCTGGGGGATCTGCCCCGGCTCGGCGTCCACCTTCCCGAGCAGCAAGGAGGCGATGACGTCAGCGGCGACGACCCTGGCCGGTGACCATGTCCCAGGGTCATGGTCATCGGCGCTCGTCCGGTCGCCGACGCGCAGATCAAGGAGGTCACCCGCGGCGAAGGCGTCACGAAGCCGTCTCTCGGTCTCGGCACTCGGCTGTACGGCGCCGCCCTTGGTCGATGTCACCGCCATGCGGCCATCATGCCCTAGGCGGGCGCGACGATCGGCTCACTCCCAACGGCTGCTCGCCCGGTCGATCCACGCCCGTCCGCCCCGCGGCTCAGCGGCCGCAGATGTTGACGGCCGCGCGGCTCACGCCGGGGTCGTGCACGATGTCCAGCAGGGTCGTGGCCACATCCGCCCGGGTCAGTGCTCGTGGCTTGGCGAGCAGGCCGTGGCTGACCAGCCCGGAGCCGGCGGCGGGACCGTCGGTGAGCCTGGTCAGCCTGGCGATGGTCCAGTCCAGGTCGCTGGCGGCGACCGCCTGTTCGAGCTCGCGGGCGTCGGCGTAGGGCGTGGCCAGCAGGCGGCGCAGCAGCCAGAGGACCAGGTACGGCCGGCGGGCGACGTTCGGGTAGGGCGTGGTGACGACCAGCCGCCGTGTCCCCGTCTCGGCCATGGCCCGCATGATGGTCCGGGTGGCCTGGGCCGCCCGGTGCGGGTCACGCTTGTCGCCGCCGTTGATGATGGAGATCACCGCGTCGGCGCCGTCCACGGCCGCGCGGACCTTGTCCGGGTCGCGGCCGTCGCCCTCGACGACGGCGTGCGGCTCAGGCTTCCCCGCGAGCGCGGTGGCGTCACGGGTGAACGCGGTGACCTGATGGCCGCGCCGGAGCGCCTCGGCCAGGACGTGCCGGCCGGTACGCCCGGTGGAGCCGATGATCGCGATTCTCATGGCTGTACCGTCCGGATGGTCAGGAGGGCGTGGAAGCCTGGCATCAGATCACCTCGAAGGTACTCATCATGGCCATGTCCTCGTGTTCGAGATTGTGGCAGTGCAGGACGTACCGACCGCGGTAGCCGGTGAAGCGGGTGATGATCTCCACGGTCTGCGCCTCCCGCAGCTCGACGGTGTCCTTCCATTCGGGCGGCCCGGCGGGGCGCTCGCCGCCGGCGGAGAGCACCTGGAAGGGAGACAGGTGCAGGTGGACGGGGTGGGAGACGTCGCTGGTGAGCCGCCAGATCTCGCTCTGGCCGAGCTTGGGGCGGGCGTCGACGCGGCGGGCGTCGAAGGGCTTGTCGTTGATCAGCCAGCCGGTGCCGCCGTGCATGCTGCCGCTGGTGAACGTGAAGTCGCGGGTCACCGCGGCCTTGGCCGGGTCCAGCGGCTCGACGCGTGACAGCGTCTTCGGGACGGCCGAGTCGTCGCGGGCGTCCCGTTCGACGGTGAAGCGCATCACGCGCGCCTGCGGCCCCTCTTCCAGGAGGTTGCGCAGCTCGACGTGGTCGCCGACGCGGTGGGCGGCGAAGTCGACGACCACGTCCGCCCGCTCGCCCGGCGCCAGCCGTACTCGCCGCAGGGAGCGGGGCGCGGCGAGCAGCCCCCCGTCGCTGCCGATCTGCGTCAGCGTGCCGCCCGGCGACAGACCCAGCTCGTACGTGCGGGCGTTGGAGCCGTTGAGCAGCCGCAGCCGGTACCGGGCACGGTCCACCCCGAGCCGCGGCCAGGGCGCGCCGTTGACCAGGATGACGTCGCCGAGCACACCGCCCATGAACGCCTCCCGGGCGCCGGGCGCGTCGCCGCGGGTGGGGTAGGGCATGGTGCCGTCGGTGGCGAAGGAGCGGTCGCAGATCATCAGGGGCAGGTCCCGCTCGCCCGCGGGCAGCGGCAGCGCCGCCTCCTCCTCGTCGCCCACCAGGAAGAACCCGGCCAGCCCCCGCCAGACCTGCGGCCCGGTGTGGTCCATGCGGTGGTCGTGGTACCAGAGCGTGGCGGCCCGCTGCTCCAGCGGGAAGGTGTGGTCGCGGTGGGTGCCCGGCTGGACCAGGTCGGTGGGATACCCGTCGGACTCCGGCGGGGTGTGGCCGCCGTGCAGATGGGTGACGGTCGGGACGCCGAGTCTGTTGGTGACGCGGACGACGGTCCGGCGTCCGCTGCGCGCCCGGATGGTGGGCCCGGGGAACTGCCCGTCGTACCCCCAGATCGGGGTGCGCAGGCCGGGCAGGATCTCCACCTCGGCCGGCCGCTGCACGAGCTCGTAGTAGTCGGTGGTCGCGTCGGTCCTGTGCGGCTTGGCGGTCGCGGGCAGCGGCAGCGGCACCGTGTACGGCTCGGGCAGCGGCGCGCCGCCGACCAGCAGCCTGGGCGACGGCGTACGGCCCAGCAGCGAGCAGCCCGGGACGGTCAGCGCCGCCGCGCCCAGGCCGAGCAGCCGCAGCGCCTGCCGTCGGGTCATCGTCATGCGGGCGCCGTTTCGGCACGGCGGGAAACGACGGCGAGCAGCCCGGTGGCCGGCCACGTGGCCCCGTGGACATATCGGAATGGAGGTCCCATGACCCGATATCGTCGTCCGGCCCTCGGCTGGGGGCATCCCACAGCGAGGTCTTCTCCCGCTACCTCACAGGGATCATCCGGTGGCCTCGGCTACGCCGCCGGGAGTAGTTCCGCGTACGGCACGGCGGGGAGCGGCTCATCGGGGTTGACCGGGAATTGCGCCATCAATGGTTCGGCTCCCTGCCGGGCGGAGCGTGTCCAGGAGGCGGCGTACGCGCGTTTAGGACCGTGACACGGGGCACAGGCAGACACCGTCGGGAGGAGATGACATGAAACCTGTGGAGAAAGCCACCTCGCTCGGAATGGGCATGCTCAGTGGAGCCCTGGCCGCCGGGCTGTTCAAGCGCGTGTGGAAGCTGGCGTCGGGTCAGGAGGACGCACCGGACGCGGGCGACCTGGCCCGCGGCTGGACGGAGGTCCTCGCCGCCGCCGCGATTCAGGGCGCCATCTTCGGCCTGGTCAAGGCCGCCGTGCATCGCGCCGGCGCGCAGACCTTCCGGCACAGGGCGGTCGAGGGGAAGGGCTGACAGCGCGCCGGCCGCGCCCCCGTCCTGGGAGCGCGGCCGGCTGGTCGCTGTGAGGACCGGTTACTTCTGCGACAGGACGTGGCCGTGGAACTTGGGCTTGTCCGTCTCCCAGTACCGCCAGCCCTCCACGCGGGACGGGATGTCGGCGATTCCGTTGGTGACGTTGAGCACCTTGCAACTGTCGAGCCGGGCGCGGACGCCGAAGTGGACGCGGTAACCGAAGACGCGGTACCACATGTTGCCGTACTTGCCCTTGCTGACCGTCTGGGTGTAGTCGTGGCCGGTGAAGACCATGTGCCGCTTCTCCAGGTGCGGCCTGGAGATCCTCGTGAGCGCGCGGATCACCGTGTCCGGCGTGATCGTCCTGTTGAACTGCCTGAGCTTGATGAAGTCCGCCTCGACGAACGCGAGCACCTCGTGCTCCCGGTGGACGCTCACCGTCATCGAGCCGCCGGGGCCGTCGACGAAGCGGGTGCGCGGGACGTAGAAGTGCCTCGGCTCCAGTGAGTGGATCTTGAAGAAGGTGCCCCGGTTGCAGTCCTCGCCGGCCCCGGCGAGGTGGAGGTGGCGATTGAGATGCCTTTTGATGGCCGTCGTGGTGGTCGTCGACGTGTTGTCGTCGGCGTCGTCATCGTCGTCGTCATCGTCGTCCGTGGTGAACGTGGTGACCGCGGGGTCCGAGCCGTCCGAGTCCACCGTGTCGGTGGTCCCGCGCTTGCTGTGCTGATGCGACGACACGGCGTGCCTGACGGCCTTCTTGAGCTTGTCCTTCGGCGGTGACGCCAGCGCCGGGACGGACACGCCGGCGGCGAGCACCACGGACAGGCTTCCGGCCGTGGCGAGCATCAACAGCGCCTTGACCGGCCGGGTGGCGGTCTCGGTGGTTCGGGAACTGGTGAACATCAGACGTACCGTTCCTCTCGGAACGCGGCGGATGGCCGCGGACAATCCATTGGCCGGAAAGGCCCACTTGCGCGCGCTGAGACATCCCAGCGTGATGGTAAAGATGCTTACAGTTGCCGCGAGCCATCCCATGCCGCCACGCCGAATCGGAATTCCCCGTACAGGGAAAGTAAAGGTGAAAAAGCGTCAACGGGCGGCGCATCCTGTCATTGCAGGTATTGCGTGACGCACAATGCCCGATTGACGGCATTCGTGATGTGCCTTTGCGAGCCCTAAAAACGGAATAAAGGGTGAAGGGTGGAATTTCCCGTCACGTGCCGAGAAAGCGTCGCACTCCGGCCGCGATCCAGATCGTCGCCAGAGCCGCGTACGCCGTCAGCAGCGCCATCGGGGCCGACGACAGCGGCACGGACGCGGCGACGGCCACGGCGAGCAGCACCGACCAGCCGTACAGGAGCTTGCGGGCGCGCCGTGAGCCGGTGTGCGCGGCCTCCTGGACCGGGGTGACCAGCGCCATGACCGCGCCGCCCGCCGTCGCCACCGCCTCCAGGCCCGTCACCGCCCCGAGCGTCAGCACCACCGCGCCGGCGACCGGCAGGCCGCAGCACAGCGCCGCCTGCCGCACGTCGCCGCTCGCGAACAGCAGCCTCGTCGTCTTGCCTCGCGCCAGGCGCAACGTGGTGAACGCCTCGGCCACCCACGCCCCCCAGTGCAGCAGCGCGATGAGCACGAACGCGGCGATGAGCCCCGGCATCGCCGGGAGCAGCAGCACCAGCCACCCCCGGCCGAAGAACCGCTCCCGCAGCCGCGACAGGACCCGGTACACGGGGTTGCGCTGCTTGAGCGCGGTCAGCAGCAGCCCCCGGGCGGTGTCGAAGCCCGGATTCAGGCGGAGCACCTCCCGGAAGGCCGACGCCGCTTCCCCCGGGTCGCCGGCGGCCAGCGCCGCCTGCCCGTACGCCAGGTGGGCGAGCGGGTTCTCGGGGCTCAGCGCCACGGCCCGCGAGGCGGTCTCCCGCGCCTGGGCGGCGTCGCCGAGCGAGCTGAGGGCGAGCGCCAGCAGGCTCGCGAGATCGGACTCCTCGGGGGCGACGGCCAGCCCGCGCCCGGCCGCCTCGGCCGCCTCCCGCCACTGGCCGGCCTGCAGGTGCGCCCGCGCCAGCACCTCCCAGGTCAGCGCTTCCTCGGGGGAGAGGGCCAGGGACGCCCGCGCCGCCGCGACCGCCTCGGGCAGCCGGTTCGCGCCCCGGTGAACCTGGGCGGCGATGTAGTGCGTGAACCAGTGCTCCGGCGCCAGCCGCACGGCCTCGTGCGCCTCCGCGACCGCCTCGGCCCCCCTGCTCTGCGCGTCGAGCGCGACGGCGAGGTAGGCGTGCGCGGTCGCGTGCTCCGGGGCCTCGGCCAGGACGCCGCGCAGCTCCCGCTCGGCGTCCGCGGGGCGGGACAGCTCCAGCAGGGCCCGGGCCCGCTGGATCGCGCCCGCGACGGGCGCGGACGGCATGGTCATCGGACCTGCTTGATCCATGGCATCAGCTCGTCCCAGGCGCCCGAGTCGTTGGCGTGCATCACGTAGTTGCGGGCGGTTCCCAGCCACTCGCGCACGGCCGCCGGCCTGACCGCCTGCGCGGCGGCCAGCAGGTCGGAGGTGGACAACGGGATGGGCCGGCCCGCGCTGATCGACTGGTGCAGCTTGGCCTCCACCGCCCGGTCCACCACGCCCTTGAGGTCGGCGCCGGCGAACAGGTCCGTGACCCGCGCCACCGCCTCGAAGTCCATCTCCGCCAGCGGCTTGTCGCGGCACAGGATCCGCAGGATCGCGGTACGGGCCGCCAGGTCCGGCGGCGGCACGAACACGAGCTGGTCGAAGCGGCCCGGGCGGCGGAAGGCCACGTCGATGTACCAGGGGGCGTTCGTCGCGGCCAGCACGAGGACGCCCTCGTTGGCGTGCTGGTCCACGCCGTCGAGCTCGGCCAGGAACTGGTTGACGAGCTGGCGGGTGTGCGCCTGCCGCATGTCGGAGCGGCGCGCCGCCAGCGCGTCGACCTCGTCGAAGAACAGCACGCACGGCCGGTGCCGGCGGGCCAGGTCGAACATGCCGCGCAGGTTGCGCTCGCTGGAGCCGATGTACATGTCGAGGACGTCGGACAGTCCGACGTTCACGAACGCCGCGCCGAGCTCGCCGGCGGCGGCCCGCGCCAGGTGGGTCTTGCCGGCGCCCGGCGGCCCGTACAGCAGCACGCCGCCGCCGGCCCGCTTGCCGAACGCCTTGAACAGCTCGGGCTGCTGGATCGGCAGCAGCAGCTTGACGCGCAGCGCCTCCTTGACGGCCTCCATGCCGGCCACGTCGGCGAAGGAGATCGCGGACCGCTCGACCTGCGCGGCGTCCGGCCCGTCCATGGGCTGCTGCAGGGGCTGTACGGACTGGTGCGCGGGCCCGGCCGGAGGGCCGCCCCACGACGTCCCCACCGGGGTCCCCGCCGGGGCTGCCGGCTGGGGCGTCAGCCGGGCCGCGAGGTCGGCGTCGGCCAGCGAGGCGTCGCGGGAGACGGCCTCGTGGTAGCGGCGGGCCGCGCCGTGCGCGTCGCCCTCGCCGAGCAGCGCCCTGGCCGCGATCACGCCCAGCCGGGGCGCGTGTCCGGGCGTCGAGAGGAACGGCTCCAGCACGGACAGCGCCGGCCCGTACGCGCTCTGCCGGACGAACGCCTCGGCCAGCCCGGCCGCGATCTCCGGGTCCCCGGGCGCCAGCACCAGGGCCGCCCGGTACTCGGACTCGGCCTCCGCGAGGTACCCCTTGCCCAGGAGCTGGTCGGCGAGGTGCCGTCGCAGAGGAAGGTTGTCCGGCGAGAAACGCGCCGCTTCGCGGAGCGCCTGGAGTCCGGCGTCGTCGAGCACGCGCGCGGTCCCTTCTGTCGATCGGTCTGCGTCCGGGATGCCTTGAGCACGTCAGGCTACCGAACCCACCGATCACCGGACCACGTGGGACGAATCAGCGGGGCCGGTCAGCCGCCGGCGATCTGCTCGCCCGCGTAGTCGAGCAGCTGCTCCGCCGTGGTGAAGCGGCGGGCGTCCTGGTCGCCGAGCAGCACGCCGACCACCTCGCGGCCGCTGCGCTCCCCGGCGAACAGCAGGCAGAACCCCGCGGCGTCCGTGTAGCCGGTCTTGACACCGAGCACCCCGTCGGCCTGCTGGAGCAGCTTGTTGGTGTTGCGCCAGGTGTGCGCCCGGTGCACGGCGGACTTGGCCACCCGGTGCACCGCGCTGCCCACGACCGTCCTGAACGTGGTGTCGCCGAGCGCCGTCTCCGCGAGCTTCACCTGGTCCACGGCCGTGGAGTAGCCGCCCTTCGACGGGGTGGGCAGGCCGTCGGGGTTGGTGTAGCGGGTGTTCTGGAGGCCGAGCCTCTTGGCCTGGGCGTTCATCTTGGCCACGAACGCGGTCGTCCCCGGGCCGTACCTGCGCGCCAGCGCGTTGGCCGCGTCCGCCCCCGACGGCAGCATCAGCCCGTACAACAGGTCGCGGACCGTCAGCCGCTCGCCCTTCTTCAGCGCGGCCGTGGTGGCGCCGTTGCTCGTGGCGTGGCGCACGTCGGTCGCGGTGATCTCGATCGTGTCGGTCAGTTGCGCCTCGCGCAGCACCACGTACGCGGTCATGACCTTGACCAGGCTGGCCACCGGGACCCGGCTGGTCTGGCGCTTACCGAAGTGCACCGTTCCGGCTGAGTCCACCACGTACGCCGTCTTGGCCCCCACCTTCGGCACGGACACGGTACTGACCATGGCCGCGGGCCGCACCGCGGACGCCGGCAGGGCGCCCGCGGGCGCGGGAGAGGTGGCCCCCAGGGCGAGAACGAGAGCGGCAGAGCCGATGAAACCCCCAATACGCATGGCGATATGGTCCCAGGTGATCAATGCTCCGTTTGCCGAACCAGGTCTCAAAGACGCGACAACAAGGACCAGTGACGGGTAAACCGCCGTTACGGACGATGGCGAACGGGGGCGTCATGGCGGGCAGGTATGTCATCAGCAGGGACGAGACGGGCGGATTCCGCTTCGCGCTGGTCGCGGGGAACGGGCAGACGGTCGCGGTCGGGGAGGGGTTCGCGACGAAGGCCGCCTGCGTGAACGGGATCGAGTCGGTCCGCCGGATCGCCCCGGACGCCACGGTCGAGGACCGCACCCACGCCCCCGCCTGACGCAGGGCCCCGCCTGACGCGGGGCCCCGGCGACGTGCGGCTCAGGACACGTGCGGGCTCAGGACACGAGGGCCTTGGCGGCGCGCTTCCTGCGACGCCGGAGCGTGAAGGCGACGACGCCCGCCACCGCCAGCACGGCCACCACCACGGCCGTCACCGGCGACGCGGCGGCCAGCCGCAGCCAGCCCCACACCAGCGCCGTCAGCCCGAACCACCACATCGGCGCCCATGTCAGGCACCCCAGCGCGCTGGCCACCAGGTACCACGGATACGACACGCGCAGCGCCCCGGCCACCCACGGCAGCGTGTGCCGCAGCATCGGCACCCAGAAGCAGCCGAACACGGCCAGCGCGCCCCACCGCTCGACGATCCGCTCGACCTTCGCGATGCGCTCTCGGCCCAACCGCACGCCGATCCGCGAGTCGTACAGCCGCTCGCCGAGCCTGCGCCCGACCCAGTAGTAGACCTGGAACGCCCCGAAGAGAGCCGCGATCAGGATGGCCCCCACCAGCCAGTACGGCAGGCCGAGCCAGAACGGCTCGGTGGGGGAGGGGACGGCGAGCGCCGGACGCGACATAGCGGAACATCACCATCCCAGATCGTACAAAGGTCAGGCTAACCTTAGTTCACGCTCCGCCGTGCCCGCCACAGGCGGTCCCGGCCGCCACCCTCTCCGACCCTGCCACATCGGCCTGCCCGCCGCGCGCCCACGGGCGACTCCGGCCGTGCAGAAGGTGCAAGCCATCGGCAACCACTCCTCAATCGCTCGCGCGTACACCTGTAGTGTGCGAACAGGAGTCACGATCATGGGGAAGACAAGTGCCGCGGTCCTGCTCAGCGGGGCGGCGCACACGGCCAAGCTGTTCGTGGCGACCCTCGCCTTCACCGCCGCGTACGTGGGATTCGCGGCCCACGACACCCCGGGCGCCACCGCCCGGGGCGAGCAGATCGTGACCCTGTCGGCCCGCGCGACACCCGTCACCGGGCCGATCACCGGCCCGGGCAACGAGCAGGCGAGTGGCGGGATCACGCCGGCGCCGCCGGCGCGCTGACGAGCCGGTCAGACGCCGGAGCCGTCGACCGACCGGCGGGCCGCCTCGACCCAGCGCCGCACGCCGACCCGCTCCGCGACCTCCAGCGCCTTGACGTAGTGGTCGCGCGCCGCCTCCGGCTGCCCCAGCCGCAGCGCCAGGTCGCCGAGCGTCAGCGCGACCGGCCACAGCGCCACCACGCCGGTGCCCGCCCCGGCGATCCGGTCGGCGAACGGCACGAGCTTGTCGTAGCAGTCGACCATCCGCTCCCGGTCGTCGAGCAGCATCCCGGCCAGCGCCCGCCACGTCATCGCCAGCTCGTACAGGAAGTCCGGCCGGACCGGCGGCCGGACGGCGGCCACCGCCTTGGCGTCGGCCTGGTGCCCGGCGGAGGCGAGCGCCAGCGCGTACGCGTCGAGCGTCCACTTGGCGCCCCGCTGGTGCGCCTCGGACAGCAGCTCGACGGTCTCGGCCGCGCGGCCGTCGACCAGGTGCAGGCAGAACGTGGTGATCAGCGGCAGGTCCTGGCGGCCCTCCAGCATGCCGGCGCGCGCCGTCATCCGGGCCGCCTCGCGGTAGGTCCGCTCGGCCCCCGCGTAGTCGCCGGCGATCATCATCCGCTGCCCGGAGTACCAGGCGCACACCGCGGCGGGCGCCGACAGGTCGTACTGCCGCGCCAGCCGGTCGGCGGCGGCGGCGTGCTCGTCGGCCACGGCGAACTCGCCGCGCGCCGCCGCGCACTCCAGCAGCACCAGGTGGGCGAGCGCCTGCGTGGCCATCTGGCCGGAGCGCTGGGCCACCTCCAGCAGCTCCCTGCCGATGCTCTCGCGGGTGTCGACCGCCGGGATGTCGTACGACTGGCGCAGCCGCCCGCTCAGCGCGGCGGCCAGCAGCACCGGGTCCCCGCTCTGGCGGGCCAGCTCCAGCGCCTCCAGCGACGCCTGCCGCCCGCGCTCGGGCGAGGAGGACCCCTCCAGCTCCAGCGCGAGGGTCGTGAGGAGGCTGGCGCGCAGGGTCTGCTCACCTTCGGGCAGCTCCATGAGCGCCTTCTCGGTGACGTCCACGATCTCCCACGCGGTGCGCGTGAAGTCGCGCGCCATGCCCTTGTGCGGGACGGCCAGCGAGGCCGCCACCCGGGCGGTGATCTCCAGATCGCCCAGCGGCAGCGCGGCGTCCATGGCCTCGCGGCGCAGCAGCCGGGCGGCCGTCATGTCGCCGCACAGCGCCAGCGCCTTGATCCGGTGGAGCATGAGCAGCAGCCGGTCGCGCGTGTCACCGCCGGTGCGGTTGAAAGCGGCGATGGCCTGCTCCCACAGCGCCGCCGCCTCCCGGTGGGCGAAGCGGCGCTCGGCCTGCTCGGCGGCCAGCCCGGCGTAGTGCACGGCCTTCTCCGAGGCGTCGGCCAGGAAGTAGTGATGGGCGAGCGCGGCCACGTCGGACGGTGTCCGCCGCTCGATGACGGCCGCGACCGCCGCGTGCAGCCGGGTGCGGCGCAGCCGCGACGCGTCGGAGTAGATCGTGTCGCGTACGAGGTCGTGGTCGAACCGCAGGAGCCCCGGGCCCGGCTCGGTGACCAGCCCGGCGAGCAACGCCGCCTCGACGGCCTCCACGACGGCGTCCGTGCTGTCACCGCGCCCGCCGCGCTCGTCGCCGGCTCCTCCGTCGCCCTCTCCTCGCGAGCTCCTGCGCTCGATGTCGCCGGCCACGTCGACCAGCACGTCGACGTCCACGTCCCGGCCGATCACCGCGGCCTGCAGCAGGATCTGCTGCGCCCCGGCCGGCAGGCGCGAGATGCGCCGCCGCAGCACGTCGCGCACGCCGGACGGCACGCGCGACAGCACCTCGGTCGCGCTGGCCCGGTCGGCGGCGGCCTCGGAGTCGAGCAGCCGGACGGTCTCGCGGACGAAGAAGGGGTTGCCGGCGGTGCGCTCCACGATCGACTCGACCGCGTCCTCGTCGATCTCGCGTACGCACGTCGCCCTCACCAGCTCGGCCACGGCCTTCGGGTCGAGCCCCGAGAGCTGCACGCGCAGCGGGCCCAGCCGGGCCAGCGAGGCCAGCACGTCGGACTGCCCGTCGTCGAGCTCGCTCTCACGGCACGTCACGACCAGCATCACCCGGCTGGTGGCCAGGAGGCTGGGCAGCGCGCGCAGCAGGGCGAGCGTCTGGTCGTCGGCCCAGTGCAGGTCCTCCAGCGTCAGCAGCATCGGCGCGCGCCGCGCCACCCCGGCGAGGTAACCGCCGACCGCCCGGTGCAGGCGGAAGCCGCCGGACACCTCGTCGTCGTCGGGATCGGGCGCGGCGTCGTCGAGCAGCGGGGCGAGAAGCTGGGAGTACTCACCCGCGCCGGTGCGGCCCACCAGCGAGCGCAGGATCTCCACCCACGCCCAGCCGGGCGGCGTCGCGCTGGAGTCGGGGCAGGCGCCCGAGGCAGTCATCCAGCCGTCGCCGGCCAGCCGGCTCTCCAGCTGGCGCAGCAGCGTCGTCTTGCCCGCCCCAGCGACGCCGGTGACGATCGCCACCTGGAACCGGCCCGTACGGCCGGCGGCGGTGGTCAGCCGGGCCAGCTCGGCGTCGCGGCCGACGAACGGCTCGGGCTCCAGCGGCGGAGGCTCGACCGCGGCGGCGGGCCGGGGCGGCCAGGTGTCGCCGACCGGCACGGGCCGCGGCGGCCGGGCCACCGTGGCGAGCTCCAGCTCGGGGGACTGGGCGAGGATGTCGGACTCCAGCTTGCGCAGCGCCGGCCCCGGGTCGATGCCCAGCTCGTCGGCCAGGATGCCGCGGGCCCGGCGCAGAGCCGCGAGCGCGTCGCCCTGCCGGCCGCAGCGGTAGAGGCCGAGGGCGAGCAGCCGCCAGCCCTCCTCGCGCAGCGGGTGCTCGGTGGTGAGTGCCTCCAGGTCGGGCACGGTCTCGGCGTGCAGGCCGAGGCGCAGGCCGGTGTCGGCGTGGCGCTCGCGGGCCACCAGGCGCAGCTCGGTCAGCCGGTGGACCTCGGCCTCGGCCCACGGCTGGTCGGCGAAGTCGGAGTAGGGGGTGCCGCGCCACAGCCCGAGGGCCTTCTGCAGCCGGCCGCGCGCCGACTGCGGGTCGGCCTCCTCCAGGTGCTCGCCGGCGGCGCGGACGAGCTGCTCGAACGTGAGCGCGTCCACCTGGTCGGGCGCCACCCGCAGCGCGTAGCCGGAGGCGACGGTCACCAGCAGCCGGTTGGGTCCGCCACGGGGACGGCCCGGCTCCAGCACGCGGCGCAGCCGCGAGATGTAAACCTGGAGCCCTGACTGGGCTCCCTTGGCCGTGTCGTCATCCCAGAGGTCGTACAGCAACGTGTCGACGGGGACGACCTGACCTCTGGCCACGAGAAGCCGGGCGAGGACGGCCCGCTGCCGCAACCCGCCGAGGTCGAGTTCGTCGTCTTCGTACGCCTCGACTGGCCCCAGAACCCGGAACGCCACCATGTCAGCCGCCACGCTATGCATGCTTCCGAATCACGCACAAGGTCTTTGTTTCGTTTCGGATGGTCACGGGGAGGCCTTCGAGATCGTGGACGGGGGCTCCGTGGCGGTGCCTCGGCCATCACGCCTGCGCAGCAGCGCCCACGCGCCCAGGGCGAGACCACCGAACGGGATCTCGACAGTGTAAGTCCAGAAGCCGAACAGCAGTGCGGTCGCGGTGGCCGGAGCCGCATCCACCCCGAAGGCACTGGTGAGCAGGAGCACCACGCCGCCCTCCATGATGCCCGCCCCGCTGGGGGTGATCAGGGCGCTGGTGAGCACGCGCGACAAGGCGAAGACGGCGATCGACTGGGCCAGGCCGGGGTAGGCGCCGGTGGCCAGCATGCACACGGCCATGATCGCCCACTGGAACCCGAGGAAGAACACCATGCCCGCCGACAGGCCGAGCCAGCGGGTGCGGACGATGTCCGCGGTGTCGGCGCGCAGCCGATGCAGCGCCTCGGAGGCGTGGAAGCGCAGCCGCAGCAGGCGGACCAGCGCGTCCAGGCCGCGCCCGAGCAGGTCGGCGGCGCGGTCCCAGTAGAGGGCCGCCGCCACGACCGCGCACAGCACCAGGATCGACACCGCGCCCACCCAGCCGGCCCGCGCCACGGTGTGGTTGGGCACCTCGCCCGCCATGAGCAGCGCGATGATGCCGACCGCCGGCAGGATGAACCTGAACAAGGTGTTCCAGATGCCGCTGACCAGCGTCATCACCACGATCGGGCGGTTGGCGAACCCCCAGCCGCGGGTCATCGCGAAGGTCAGCGCCACCCCGGCCGCTCCGCCGAACGGCAGCAGGTTGCTCACCGCGCTCCCGGCCGCGTTCAGCGTGAGCGCCCGCGTGTGGCCGAGGCCGGGCAGCGAGCCGGTCAGCACGAACGTGTAGGCGAGCAGGCTCAGCAGCCACAGCGCGGTCATCAGCGCGATCGTGCCGGGGCTGAGCGTGGCGAACAGCGCGCCGATCTCGTGCCAGGACACCGGCTTGCCGGTCAGCGCGCGGACGATCTGCGGGAGGTACACGACGAGCACCACGGCCAGCGCCAGCGAGAGCGTGGACAGGGCGATCTGGAGCCACTTGTTCTTCATCGCACCCCAGTCTGCCGGTAGGGGACGCGACCCGGATCATCCGCAGGTGTCAACTCGGCCACGGGTCCAGAGGATGACGCAGGCGGGTGCCGGCCGGGACGTCGCGGCGGACGTACCACTCCGTGCCGAACACGAGGCGGTAGAGCGGGCCGGGGACCTTCAGCAGCACGGCCAGGGTGCGGTCGCCGTCGCCGCCGCTCGCCTGGGAGGCGTGCGCGGCCATGGCCGCCCGCTTCTGTCTCGTGTACTTCCGGACGTTGACCCGGTGGGTGATGGCCTCGCCGGGCGAGTACGCGCTCTCGAACGTGCGCACGTCGAACTCCGGCGGGAACCGGTAGACCTTGCCCGCCAGGCGCAGCAGCCTGACCAGCGGGTCGCGGTTGACCGTCGCCTCCAGCACGATCCGCGTGCCCGCGATCTCCGCGGCCCGCCGCCCCACCCGGTGGACCTGCACGTGGTCGGGATGGCCGTAGCCGCCCGCCGGATCGTAGATCGACAGCAGGTCGGCCTCCTCCTCCCGGAGGATGGCGGCGAGCTTGCCGGCGGCCTCCTCGGAGTCGGCGTCGATGAAGGCGTTGTCGGGCCGCTCGTCGGCCACGCCGCCCTTGGGGCTGAGGCCCGAGTCGCCGTAGCCCAGGCACTCCACGCGGGCGCACCCGAGCAGCGCGGCGGACTCGTACAGCTCCTCCATCCGGGTGCGGCCCAGCTCGTCGCCGGGCTCCATCTCGGCCAGGCCGCGCTCGCCGGCGGTCGCCACCACGAGCACCACGCGGTGACCCTCGGCCGCGAGCATCGCCATCGTGCCCGCCGTCAGCAGGGCCTCGTCGTCGGGATGGGCGTGGAAGAACACAGCGGTACGTGGAGGCACAGGCCCAGATTAGTCTGGGAGGGGTGCGGATCTTTCACGTGAGTGACTGTTACCTGCCGCGGCTCGGGGGGATCGAGGTTCAGGTCGCCGATCTGGTGCGGATGCAGCGGCGGGCCGGCCACGAGGTCGAGGTGGCCACCGCCACCCGGGGCGAGGCGCTGCCCGGCGTCCACCGGATCGTCGCCCCGATGCCCTTCGACCTGCCCGTGCACCCGGCGGGGGTGGGACATCTCACGCGGCGGATGACGGCGTCGCGGCCCGACGTGGTGCACGTCCACACGGGGGCGGTCTCGCCGTTCGCCTGGATGGGCGTGCGCGCGGCCGTGCGCGCCGGGCTGCCGTGCGTGGTAACCGTGCACAGCATGTGGGACCCGCTCACGCGGGCCGCGTACCGGCTGCTGCGTCTGGCGTACGGCTGGCAGCGCTGGGGTCTGGTGGCCACGACGGTGAGCAACGCCGCGGCGGCGCCGATCCGCGCGGTCGCGGGCGGCCGCGTGCCCGTGCACGTCGTCTCCAACGGCCTCGACCTGTCGGCGTGGCGGTCCGGCACGGCCGTCATCGAGCCCGAGGCGGACCTCGGCGAGGCGGGCGCGGGCCTCGGGAAGCACGGTGAGGTGCACATCGTCGCGGTGGGCCGGCTGGCGCCGCGCAAGCAGCCGGTGCGGCTGCTGCGGCTGCTCGGCCGCGTGCGCGCCCTGGTCCCGGCGGCCGTCCCGCTGCGCGCCACCGTGATCGGCGACGGGCCGGCGCGCGGCTCCATGGAGCGCTACCTCACCCGGCACGGCATGACCGGCTGGGTGTCGCTGCCCGGCCGCCACACGCGCGAGCAGATCGCCAAGGTGCTGGAGTCGGCCGACGTGTTCGTGGCGCCGGCGCCGCGCGAGTCGTTCGGCATCGCCGCGCTGGAGGCCCGCGCCGCCGGTCTGCCGGTGGTGGCGCGGGCGCAGAGCGGGGTGGCCGACTTCGTCCGGAACGGCACGGAAGGGCTGCTCGGCCGCGACCTCGGCGAGATGGCGGCGGCGGTGGCCCGCCTGTGCGCCGACGCGGGCCTGCGCGACCGGATCACCGCGCACAACCGCGCCACCCCGCCGACGGCGGGCACCTGGCCCGCCGTCCTGGAGGGGTTCGACCGCGCGTACGCGGAGGCCGCTCAGGGACGGTTCAGCACCACGTAGCCGTCGCGCTCGAACACCCTCCGGTAGCCCTCCGCCTCCAGCCGCCCCACCTGCGCCGCCTGCTCCTCGGCCGAGCCGAACGGGAACTCCCAGCGGGCCGTGTCCGCCACCACCCACGGGGCGCCGTGCGGCTGCCCGGTCCACAGCAGGACGGTGGTACGGGCGCTGAGCGCGGGCCCGACCGAGTTGGCGGCCTCCACGACGACGCCGGCCGGCACCTTCGCCACCGCCTCCCGGGCCGCGGCCACCTTGACCTGGTCGCCCCGGTAGAAGTCGGGATGGTAGAGCTGGTCCAGCGCGAAGCGGGGGACGAGCGTCACGGCGACCACGCAGGCGCCGAACGCCCAGGCCAGCCGCAGCGGCCGGTCGTCGGGCCGCCGGAGCCGGCGCAGCAGCCTGGCCAGCCCGTCCACGCCCGCGCAGAGCAGGATGACCACGGTGAACGCGTTGTACTGGAAGTCCGCCTGCCACCACAGGGCCCGGTCCGCCAGCATGCGTTCGAGCACGTGCGGCAGCGCGACCAGCGACAGGGGCGACAGCAGGCACAGCAGGAGCGTCGGCCAGGCCATCAGGAAGAGCGTGTCCACCTTCGCCTCGTCGCTGAACGGCAGCAGGATCGCGGCGACGGGGTCCCGCAGCAGCGTCAGCAGGGCGCCCGGCACGTCCGGGCCGAGGTGGCCGTACGCCCAGAAGTCGTCGGCGCTGCCGCCCAGCATGGGGATGAGCGCCCCGCGCGCGAGCAGCACGCCGCCGACGCCGATCGCCGCGCAGCACACCCCGCGGAAGCGGTCGCCGGTGACGAACAGGTAGAGGGCGAACCCGATCACCATCAGGCCCATGTCCTCCTTGACCAGGAGGAGCCCGCCCATCGCCGCGAACGCCGGCAGCGACCGGCCCGCGTGGTAGCGCTCGATCATGATCGAGGTGAGCAGCGGGACGAACATCACCTCGTGCACGTCGAACGCGATCGCCTGCGCCACGGGCCAGGACAGCGCGTACGCGACGGCGACGAGGTAGGCGGGGCCGGTGCCGAGCACCCGGCGGGTGAACAGCCAGACGAACGGGATCGCCGCGGCGAACAGCAGCGCCTGCGCGACGACGAGCGACTCCGGCCCGTCGTGGACCCAGTAGAACGGCGCGAGCAGCGCGTACGCGGGGGAGAAGTGGTCGGCGAGCTGCAGGTAGTCGAGCCCCCGGCCGTGGATGGCGCCGACCGCCGGCGCGTACGGGAGGCGGAAGTGCGAGTAGTTGCGCACCGTCTGATCGAAGATGACCAGGTCGAAGACGGAGGCGCGGAAAGTGGCCAGCTTGACCAGGCCGACGGCCGCGTAGGCGGTGGTGGACAGCAGGGCGATCAGGCCCACGCCGAGCCGGTGATCGCTCAGCCACAGCTTCCAGAGGGAAGGGGTGGCGGGGGCCGCCTCGGTCTCGCCCGCCGGCGCGTCGCCCGTCACGGGCAGCAAGAGTAGACGGATTTTTCGGGACATGCGGCGGTTGCCGTGGCTCCGTCGCCCCTGCGGAAACGGACCGGCCGCCGCGATCGCACTGCCCCCCGCAGGCGTCGCGACGGCCGGAGACCGGATCAGGAGCAGGCGCTCTGGATCTTCGTGACGAAGCCCTGCATCTTCTGCACCGACTCCATGGTCGCGGTCGGGTTCTCAGAGTCGATCTTGAGCCCGTCCAGGCCGCTGGCCAGGTCGTTCAGGGCGGCGGCGAGCTCTCCGTCGTAGTTGCCGGCGAGGGTCTTCACCTTGGAGGCGGCCTCGTCGCCGGCGGTCTCGAGCGCCTTCGGGTCGGTCGCGACCTTGGTCATCGAGCCGCTGAAGTCATTCATGATCTTGGTGACATCGTTGCCGACCTGGTTGCAGTCGACAGCGTTGCCGATCGCGCCACAGGCGGTGGTGAGGCCGGCAAGGGAGAGCGTCGCGACCATGAGAGCGATGCGACGGCGAGGGGTGTTCATTTCAGGCCCTTCTTTGCTTTTGCGGATGAAGCAAAAGTATGGGCCCTGCCTTGATCGCCACTTGCACACCGCTGTCACCGCTGGGCGTCCCGGTGACCCGAGGCCCTCACGGGCCTACGCGCGGGCCTGTCACCGACATGGTCCCGGCCTCAGAACGGCAGCCTCCGGCCGGACGGAGTGCGCAGGTCGAGGGGGGCCGGCTGCTGCGCCGGACGGGGGCGTTGCACGATCTGGGCTCTCTTCACAACCGAGGGATACCCATCGGAGTGCCTTGAACTCCTCATGAGCGGGTACCGTGACAGGTGATGCTGGCAGATCCATTCGTGCACCCGGCCCTCTACTACCGAGGCGACCGGGAGTACGTCGCTGCCACCACGGCCTTCATCCGCGCGGGTCTGGCCGCGGACGAGCCGGTGGCCGTCGCGGTCCCCGCCGCCAATCTCAAGCTCATCGAGGGCGGGCTCGGCTCCGACGCGGCCGACGTGCTGCTCCTCGACATGGAGGAGGCGGGCCGCAACCCCGGCCGCATCATCCCCTCGGTGCTGCGCTCCTTCGCCGACCGCCACACCGACAGGCACGTGCGGATCATCGGCGAGCCGATCTGGGCCGGCCGCAGCGCCACCGAGTACCCCGCCTGCGCTCAGCACGAGGCGCTGATCAACCATGCCTTCACCGGGCGGAACGTCACGATCCTGTGCCCCTACGACGCCGAGCGGCTCGACCCCCGGGTTCTGCGCGAGGCCGAGCTGACCCACCCGGTGCTCCAGGACGGCGACGGTGAGCGGGCCAGCGCCGCCTACGACCCCGACCACGTCGTGCGCGAGCACAACCGGCCCTTCGACGAGCCCGCCGACTTCGCCGCCCTCCGCTTCGACCGCGACAACTTCGCGGCGGCCCGCACCCTCGCCGCCGGCCGGGCGGCCGAGCTGGGCTTCGACGGCACCCGCCTGGACGACATCCGCCTGGTCGTCGCCGAGCTGGGCGCCAACAGCCTCGACTACGGCGGCGGCGCGGGCGACATCCGGGTCTGGGTCGAGGACGGCCGGCTGGTGTGCGAGGTCAGCGACGCCGGGCACATCACCGACCCGCTGGCCGGCCGCCGGCCGGTCGATCCGCGCGTCGCGGGCTCGCGCGGGCTGCTCATCGTCAACCTGCTGAGCGATCTCGTACGGCTCCACACACGGGCCGGCGGCACCACGATCCGCACCTACTTCGACGTCCCGGCCCGCTGATCCCCGGGTGGGGCGTCCCGGGTGAGGCCCGCCCTACCGACCCTGAGGAGGCCCTCCCCATCGGGGTGACGTCCGCCCAGGTCACCGGCCCCCTCCCAGGGGCGCCCCGACCAAGGTATTAGGGGGACGTTCAGGGCCGGTTCGGGCTGATCTCCGATGTTCCGCAACGCCGCATTCCACGAGCTTTGAAGCATGAAGGCATTGCTTGTGAGCGGACTCTCCACCATCGGCACCGGGGCGGGCGCCATGCTGGCCCTGCACGCGCGAACCGGGCTCGACCCGATGCACACCGTGATCAGCTCGTACGCCTTCGCCCCGGGAGGCTGGCTGCTGCCCACGTCGCTGACGCTGTTCGCCGTGGGCGGCGCGCTCACCGCCGAAGGGTTGCGCCGGGCCGGCGCGAACGGCGGCGTCGTGGTGCTGGTGGTGGCGTGGGCGGTCAGCATTTTTCTCATCGGGGCGTTCCCGACGGACCGGCCGGGCGTGCCGCTGTCGCTGTCGGGCGGCATCCACCGGTACGCCGCCTTCGCCGCGTTCCTCGCCATGCCGGCGGCCGGGATGCTGTGGGCCAGGACCCGCGCCCGGTACGCGGTGGCGGTGCGGGTGCTGAGCGCGATCGCGCTCGGCGCGCTCCTGCTCGTCGTGATCCCCTACGTGGTGCGGATGTGCGGGATCCCGCTGGCCGACGACGAGGTCCCGGCCGGGCTGACCCAGCGCGTGGTGGTCGTCTCCGAGCTGGGAGTGCTCGCCCTGGCCGGCCTGTCGATGCTGCGGGCACTGCCCCAGCAGGCGGCCCGGACGGCGGCCCAGCAGGCGGTTCAGCGGTCCCAGGGCGGCGTGTCGCCCATCTTGGCGTAGTACTTGGCGAGGTGCGCCTTGACCCGGGACACCTCCTCCTCGGGCAGGCGGACCCCGCCCCTGGCGCCGTCCACGACCCCGGCCGCGGCGATGACGGCCCGCGGCACCACCTTCAGCTCACCCCCGACGACGTCGGCGATCGGCAGCTTGTAGGCGCCGAACTCGCCGGCGTCGTCGCCGTCGTACCAGATGTGCGCCTGCCGGTACTTGTCGGTCGGCGCGTCCTCCGCGCCCGCCCACTTCCGCACCCGCTTCTCGGCCGCGGCGGCGTCCCACGCGCGGTCGCGGTCGGCCAGCGGCAGATCCTGGAACCTCGTCACCGTCATGACGAGGAGCTACCCGCCCGGCAGGCGTGAAACGGCCGTCCAGCGGTAGAAGCACGGTCCGACCGAACGGATCTGATGAGGAGATGTCGAGATGAGCGTGCTGATCGCCTATGACGGGTCCGAGGACGCCAAGGCCGCGATCGCCTTCGCCGGGACGTTGCTGAAGGGGCAGCCGGCCGTGGTGCTGACCGTGTGGGAGCGGGCGGCGATGACGTCGGCGCGCGCGTCGGCGGGGCTTGTGGTCGCGGTGGGAGACACGAGCGCGGAGGACGACGCGATCGAGCAGTCCATGACGGAGCTGGCGGCCGAGGGGGCCAGGCTCGCGCGGGAGGCGGGACTGGAGGCCACGCACCGGGTGGCGACCGACGCGCTGTCCGTGTGGTCGGCGATCGTGGACGTGGCCGAGGACATCGGCGCCACGCTCATCGTGACGGGCACGCGGGGCATGGGCGGGATCCGGTCGCTGCTGCTGGGCAGCACGTCGGACCGCGTGCTGCACCACGCCACCAGGCCCGTCCTGGTGGTCCCGTCCCCGCACACGGACTCCTGACCCGCCCGCCGCCGGTCCTGTGCCGATGCGAGAATGTCGGCGGCGTGGGCCGGAGGCGTGGGGCGGAGGCGGCGCGGGGCCGAGCGGCTCCCGTCGAGGGAGGAGCGACGTGGCGGAGGGGCTGGCGCGGCGGCTCGGCACTGGGGACGCGGTCGTCGTCGGGCTGAGCGCGATGATCGGCGCGGGGGTGTTCGCCGCGTTCGCGCCGGCGGCCGCCGCCGCCGGGCCGTGGCTGCTCGCCGCCCTGGCACTGGCGGCCGTCGTCGCCTACTGCAACGCCACGTCCTCGGCCCGCCTGGCCGCCCTCCATCCCGAGTCCGGGGGCACCTACGTCTACGGCCGGCGGCGGCTCGGCCCGCTGTGGGGCTACCTGGCCGGTTGGGGTTTCACGGTCGGCAAGACGGCCTCCTGCGCCGCGATGGCGCTGACCTTCGGCGCCTACGTGGCGCCGGGCCTCGCCAGACCGCTCGCCGTCGCCGCCGTCGTGGCGGTCACCGTGCTCAACCTGTACGGCGTGCAACGATCCGCCGTGGCGGCGCGGGTGATGGTGGCGTTCGTGCTGGCCGTCCTCGCGGCGGTCATCGCCACCGGCCTGCTCGCCGCCCCGCCTGCCCCGGGCGGGCAGAACCCGATGACGCCCGGCCTGTGGGGGGTGCTCCAGGGGGCCGGGCTGCTGTTCTTCGCGTTCGCCGGGTACGCCCGGATCGCCACCCTGGGCGAGGAGGTACGCGACCCGGGCCGGACCATCCCCCGCGCGATCGGGATCGCCCTCGGCGTCACACTCGCCGTCTACGTCCTGGTGGCCGTGGCCGCCCTCCACGTCCTGGGCCACGCGCGGCTGGCGGCCTCCGGCGCCCCGCTGGCGGAGGTGGTGACGGCGGCGGGCTTCGGCGGGCTGCGGCCCGTGGTGACGGCCGGCGCGGCGGTGGCGGCGCTCGGGGCGCTGCTCGCCCTCGTGCTCGGCGTCTCCCGTACGGTGCTGGCCATGGCGCGCGAGCGCGACCTGCCGCACGTGCTGTCCGCGGTCGACCCGGTACGGCGGGTGCCCCGGCGCGCCGAGCTCGCCGTGGGCGTCGCGGTGGTCCTGCTGGTGCTGGTGGCGGACCTGCGCGGGGCGATCGGGTTCTCCTCGTTCGGGGTGCTGGTGTACTACGCGATCGCCAACGCCGCCGCCCTCACCCTGTCGCAGGAGGAGGGCGCCCCGCCCAGGATCGTCCCCGTGGCGGGTCTCCTCCTGTGCCTGCTGCTCGCCGCCACCCTGCCGCCGGTCTCCGTGGCGGCGGGCCTGGCGGTCTTCGCCGTGGGGGCAGGCGTCCGGGCGCTCGTCCACCGCCGCACGTGAGCCTGGAGACGCGTGACGTACGCGGTCCGGAAAAAGGGCGAGCCGGCGCGGCGGGCGGGGCGTTAGGATCGGCGGCATGACGCTGCGCACGGTGATGACCGCCCCCTAGGGGGTCCATCGTCCGCGTCCTGTCGAGGCCCCGCTGACCGGGGCCTTCGTCATGTCCGGCCCCATGGGAGGTTCCGGATGTACGTCACGACCACGATTCCCTACGTCAATGCCCGCCCGCACCTGGGGTTCGCCCTGGAGATCGTGCAGGCGGACGTGCTCGCCCGCCACCGTCGCGGGCGGGGTGAGCCCGTGCGGTTCCAGACCGGCACCGACGACAACTCGCTCAAGAACGTCCTGGCCGCCGAGGCCGAGGGGGTGCCGGTGCGGGAGCTGGTGGACCGCAACGCGGCGGCCTTCGAGGCGCTGCGCGAGCCACTGGAGCTGTCGTTCGACGCCTTCGTCAGGACCAGCCGCCATCCCGGCCACCGGGCGGGCGTCGAGCGGATCTGGAAGGCCGTCTCCCACGACCTCTACCGGCGCTCCTACGAGGGCCTCTACTGCGTGGGCTGCGAGCAGTTCTACCCGGAAGGGCCATGCCCGGAGGGGCACGAGGCGCCGTTGCAGCGGGTGGCGGAGGAGAACTGGTTCTTCCGCCTGTCCCGCTACGGCGAGCGGCTGATCGACCTCGTCGAGAGCGGGCGGCTGCGGGTCGAGCCGGCCGCGCGGCGCAACGAGGTGCTGGCGTTCCTGCGGGGCGGCCTGGAGGACCTCAGTGTCTCGCGCTCCGCCGCCCGCGCCCGCGGCTGGGGCATCCCCGTGCCGGGCGATCCGGATCAGGTGGTGTACGTGTGGTGGGACGCCCTGGCCAACTACGTCACCGCCCTGGAGGACGACTACGACCGCTGGTGGGTGCGGGAGCCCCGCAAGATCCACCTGGTGGGCAAGGGCGTGATTCGGTTCCACGCGGTGTACTGGCCCGCGATGCTGCTGTCGGCGGGGCTGCCGCTGCCGAGCGACATCGTCGTCCACGACTACCTGACGGCCGGCGGGCGCAAGATCAGCAAGTCGTCCGGGGTCACCGTGGACCCGGTGGCGCTCGTGCGGGCCTATGGCGTCGACGCCGTGCGGTGGTGGCTGCTGCGGGAGGTGCCGCGCGTGGGTGACGCCGACTTCACCGAGGAACGGCTGGTCGCCCGCGCGGACGAGGACCTGGCCAACGGCGTCGGCAACCTGGTCAACCGGGTCGTCACGATGGTCCATCGCTTCCAGGACGGCCACGTGACCGATCGGGAAGATCTGCCGGGCCTGGCCGGGGAGGCGGAGCGGGCGCTCGCGGAGGTCGAGGAGCGGACGGGCGCGCTCGTGGACGAGGCGCTGGAGGACTTCGACTTCCGGCGGGCCGCCGCGGCGGTTCAGGAGATCGTGGCGGCGGCGAACGCGTACGTCGAGCGGGTCAGGCCGTGGCAGCAGGAGCCGGCCGATCGGGAGGCGTCGCTGGCCGCGCTGGTGGCCGCCTGCCGGACGCTGGCCGTACGGCTGGAGCCCTTCCTGCCCTCGGCGGCGGCGCGCGTGGCGGCGGCCGTGAGCGGCGAGCGGCTGCCCGCGCCCCGCCCGCTGTTCCCCCGCCTCGCCGGTTCGGACGTTGACCGGCTTCCGGGACGCGCCTAGGTTGGCGCCTGCACGGCCTGGACGGTGTGGGCGGCGCTCGGGTGAGCGCGTACCGGCCGGCCGGCATGGAGGTGACCATGCCCGTCCCCACCGTGCGGGGCCCCGTCGAGGCCGCCGATCTCGGGCAGACGCTGATGCACGAGCACGTGTTCGTCCTCTCGCCCGAGCACCTGGAGAACTACGGCCGGGGCGTCTGGTGGGACGAGGAGTTCCGCGTGGCCGACGCGATCCGCAAGCTCAACGCGCTGGCCGCGAAGGGCGTGCGGACCATCGTCGACCCGACCGTGTGGGGCCTCGGCCGGTACATCCCGCGCATCCAGCGCGTCGCCGCCGGCGTGCCGGACCTGCACATCGTCGTCGCCACCGGCCTCTACTGCTTCGAGGAGCTGCCGCACCAGTACGAGCACCGCGGCCCCGGCCTGCTCCTGGACGGCCCGGACCCGATGGTGGACGACTTCGTGCGCGACCTGACCGTGGGCATCGCCGACACCGGGGTGCGGGCGGCGTTCCTCAAGTGCGTGGTCGAGGAGAAGGGGCTGACGCCCGGCGTCGAGCGCATCTGCCGGGCCGTCGCCCAGGCGCACCTGCGCACGGGCGCGCCGATCACCGTGCACACGAACGCCGGGGCGCGCACCGGGACGATCGCGCTCGACCTGTTCGCCAAGGAGGGCGTGGACCTGACGAAGGTGGTCGTGGGCCACGCCGGCGACTCCAACGACCTCGACCACCTCATGAGCCTGGCCGACACGGGCGCCACGCTCGGCATGGACCGGTTCGGCCTGGACCTGTACAACTCGACCGAGCAGCGCGTGGCCACCATCGCGGAGCTGTGCCGTCGCGGGTACGCCGACCGGATGGTGCTCAGCCACGACACGGCGTGCTTCATGGACTACTTCGGCGCGGCCTGGGACGACGACCTGGCCACCATCGCCCCAAACTGGCGATACGATCACATTCACGATCAGGTCTTGGCAATGTTGCTGGAATCGGGCGTGGCGCAGCGGCATATCGACCAAATGCTGGTGTATAACCCGAGAAGCTACTTTGCGTAAAGTAGCGGGATTGGTAACACAACGCGGGTAGGTGGAGCTGGGTGACCTCGGAGCAAGCCTTGTCGATCAGCTTGGGGCTCCAGGGCCCATGCGTCATCGCGAGGCTCACAGGAGACTTCGATTTCGCCTCAGCCGCCGAAGTGCGCGATCGCGTGACCAAGGCGCTCGATCTCACGCAGCCGCCGATGCTGGTCATCGACATGCAGGGCGTCGAGGTGTGCGACTCGTCCGGCCTGTCGGTGCTCGTCTACGTGCACAAGGCCGTCACCGCGTCCGGCGGCCGGCTGCTGCTGGCCGGGCTGAACGGCAGGTGCAAGCACCTGTTCGCGATCACCGCGCTGGACAAGTTCTTCGACATCCGCAGCACGGCCGAGCTGGCCATCGCCGAACTCAGCGAACCGGGGAATTCACCGCCGTTCACGGGGTAGTCGCGATGGCATGCCGGCCCACGAGCCCGACCTTCTTGGTGTCTACCTGGAGCAGATCGGCGGTATCCCGCTGCTGACCGCCGCCGACGAGGTCGAGCTCGCCCGGCGCGTCGAGGCCGGCCTGTACGCCGGCCACCTGATCACCCGTCGCCCGCACCGGGACGGCGCGTACGAGGCGGTGAGCCTCGCCGAGCTGTGCGAGATCCGGGACGAGGGGCTGCGCGCCAAGGATGTGCTCATCAGGTCCAACCTGCGCCTCGTGGTGGCCGCCGCCCGGCGTTACGCCCAGCGCGGGCTGCCCCTCCTCGACGTCATCCAGGAGGGCAACCTCGGGCTGATCCGGGCCGTGGAGAAGTTCGACTACAGGCGCGGCTACAAGTTCTCGACGTACGGGATGTGGTGGATCCGTCAGGCCATCGAGCGCGGCATCCACGACAAGGGTCGTACCGTCCGGCTGCCCACGCACGTCGGCGAGGAGCTGTCGCGCCTGACCCGGCTGGACCGGCGGCTCGCCGTCGAGCTGGGCCGCGAGCCGCGCGACGCCGAGCTGGCCGAGGTCGCCGGGCGCACGGTGGCCGAGGTCACCACGCTGCGCCGCCTGGCCCGGGACACCGTCAGCCTCGACCTGCCGGTCGGCGAGAACAGTGAGAGCAGCCTCGGCGACATGATCGTCGACGAGAACGGCCCGCAGGTGCAGGAGCTCACCGAGCAACGGGCGCTCAGCGCGGAGCTGCGCGCGCTCGTCACCGCGCTCCCGCCCCGTGAGGCGTTCGTCATCCGGCAGCGGTACGGCCTGGCGGGCAGCGAGGCCGCCACGTACGGGACGATCGCGGACCACCTGGGGCTGACCCGCGAGCGTGTCCGCCAGCTGGAGCGGCAGGCGCTGAAGCGGCTCAGGCGCAGGAGCCCGGTGACGGCGTGGGCGTCGTGAGGCGTTGACCCGGTGGAGACCGTGACGGTTAATCGAAGGGCCTGAGGTCGCTTCTGACGGGGGAAGCGAGGGCTCGTCGCCTCTGGGGGCGCCATGCGCAACCGTCTCTCGGCCACGCTCTTATCGGCCACGCTGCTGTCCGCCACGCTCCTGTCCGCCGCACCGGTCCCGGCCGCGGCCGCGGATGCGGGCGCCAGTGCGCATCTGATCCGCTACAAGATCGTCTTCGGCAGGTGCAAGGACACGTGCCGCATCAAGGTCCAGATCACCAACATCTCGCGCAAGACCCTGTACGACGTCTCGCTCACCGCCCGGCTCAAGGTCAACAAGACCAAGGTCGGCTCGTGCCACGACTATGTGGGCACCATCCGCGCCAAGCGCGAGCGCTGGGCGGGCTGCACCGTGCGCTCCGCCAAGCTGACGTCGATGTGGAAGCGGTGGCTCGACGGCGAGATCCGCTGGGACACCCGCGCCGGCACGGTCGTCCACTACGAGTACTACCGCTGATACGCGTACTACCCGCTGCGGCCGACCGGCCGTATCGCCGGCCTGGTCCGAGGACCGGGCGGGAAAGCCAGGGGTCCGAGACCGGCTCGGCCCCTGGCCGTCATGTCAGGAGGTGACGAGCAGGGCCAGGCCGATCAGCACCACGATCGGCACCACCCAGACCACGGCCTCGGCAGCGAACTCCTTGTACATCGCGCGGATCTCCCTCATCACGCCCCGGGGGGCGGCGTACACGTCACTGCGCAGCATAGCCGCCCACGCCCGCCACTCCGTCCAGCACCGCCCCCGCGCCTGCCCGGTGGGAGGAGACGGGGATCGGACCACAGGGCCGGGGTCAGCCCTCGTCCTCGTCGCGCGGACGGCTCCGGGCCAGGCGCTTGCCCAGTCCGGCCAGGGACTCGTCGGCCATCAGCGCCGCCAGACGGGGCGCGTCGGCGTCCACCTGGCGCAGGACCTCCGGGTCCGCGCCGGCGAAGCGGCTCCAGGCGCGCACCACGTCCGGCATGGCGGCGATCGCGTCAGGCGACAGGATCGCCTCCCGGGGCAGCCACGACGTGAGGAACTGCGACACCCTCCCCGGACTCCACCACAGGGGACGATCCCCGATGAACTCCACCAGCTTCGCGAACGCCTCCTCGGCTCCCGGCAGGGCGGGCAGGTCGTGGAAGCGGGAGAGCGTGTCGTCGGGAGCCGGCCGTACCGGATCGGGGACAGAACGGGCGCGGGCCAGCGCGAACGGCCGCATGCCCGGGAACGTGTCGGCGACCGCCGCCCCCATGACGCGGTCCGTGAGCTCCACCGCGTCCAGGATCCGCCCGGCCACGGCCCGGGGCTCGGACGGTTCGAGGCTCAGGTCGTCGAGGAACTTGCGCTCCTCCACCAGCGCGTCCACCGCCAGGCCGCCGTTGACCTGGTCGACGGCGACGACGAGCAGGTGCGGCTCCTTGCCGGAGCGGTAGTGGAAGGACAGGGCGGCGAGCGCCTGGAGGCCGTGGCGATCCGCCTTGCCGTACCAGGCTCCGTCGCACTCGATTTGCCCCATCCGCGCCACCCAGCCGGGCAACGCGTCCCTGGCCTCGGCGCCGTGCGCGGCGTACAGATCGGCGAGGGGCGGCTCGCCGGCGGGCGCGGCATCCGCCTGCGCCTCCACGGCGTCGGGGGTCGCGACGGCGGCGAGGGCGGCCAGCGTGAGGCGGCCCTCCGGGGTGCCCGCCTCCACCAGCTCCCGCACGAGCCCGCGCGCGTCGGCGGGGTCCAGCCCGCCCATGAGCCGTGACGCCCACAGCTCGGTGCGCAGGGGAGAACGCCACCTGAGCAGATCACGCGCCTGGGTGACCGCCGTCGTAAACGCTGGAGTGCTCACCCTCCGACCGTAGTCCACGGATCTCCATGGCCGGCGCGGGGCGGGGCCACGGTCAGGCCGAGACCGTCGCGCGAGGTCCACCAGTCGCGCGAGGGTCTCGGCCGCCGGCTCATACGGGACGTCCGGCCGGGGCGGTCGGACCCGCCCCCGGCTCGTACGGGACGTCCGGCCGGGGGTGGCCGGACCCGCCCCCGGCCGTACGTCAGCGGTTGTCGCCCGTGAGGCCGGCCTTGCGGAGGGCCTCGGCCATGGCGCCCGAGGGGGCGGGGCGGTCCGGGCGCTGGCCGCCGCGGCCACGCTGGCCGGCGTCGCGGCCGCGAGCGCCGCCGTCACGCCCGTCACGGGCCTGGCCGCCGTCACGGCCCTGACCCCCACCGCGACCCTGGCCGCCGTCGCGGCCCTGCGCGCCGCCGCCGTCACGGCCGCCCGTGCCACGGCCGCCGCCGTTCCGGCCGTTCCCGCCGCGGCCGCCGGCACCCCGGCCACCGCTCCCACCACCGGAGCCCTGACCGCCGGCACCCTGACCACGGGCACCCTGGCCACCGGCACCCCCGTCCCCCCGTGCGCCCTCGGCGCGGCCACGGGGGCCGCGGGACTCGCCGCCGGAGGTGGTCGTCTCGTCCTCCAGCCGGAGCGTGAGGGAGATGCGCTTGCGCGGGATGTCCACGTCCAGCACCTTGACCCGGACGATGTCGCCCGGCTTGACCACGTCGCGCGGGTCCTTGACGAAGGTGCGGGACAGGGCCGAGACGTGGGCCAGGCCGTCCTGGTGGACGCCGACGTCGATGAACGCGCCGAACGCCGCCACGTTGGTGACCACGCCTTCCAGGATCATCCCCGGCTGGAGGTCGGAGATCTTCTCGACGCCCTCCTTGAACGTGGCGGTCTTGAAGGCCGGTCGCGGGTCACGGCCGGGCTTCTCCAGCTCGCGCAGGATGTCGGTGACCGTCGGCAGGCCGAACGTGTCGTCGGTGAACTCCTGCGGCTTGATGGAGCGCAGCGCCGCGGTGTTGCCGATCAGCGTCTTGAGGTCGGTCTGGACCGAGCCGAGGATGCGCCGCACCACGGGGTACGCCTCGGGGTGGACGCTGGAGGCGTCGAGCGGGTCGTCCCCGCCGGGGATCCGCAGGAAGCCCGCGCACTGCTCGAACGCCTTGGGCCCGAGCCGGGCGACGTCCTTCAGCGCCGTACGGGAGCGGAACGGGCCGTTGGCGTCGCGGTGGCGCACGATGCTCTCGGCCAGCGTGGACCCGATGCCGGACACGCGGGTGAGCAGCGGCGCGGAGGCGGTGTTGACGTCGACGCCCACGGCGTTGACGCAGTCCTCGACCACCGCGTCGAGCGAGCGGGACAGCTTGGTCTCGGCCAGGTCGTGCTGGTACTGGCCGACGCCGATCGACTTCGGGTCGATCTTGACCAGCTCGGCCAGCGGGTCCTGGAGGCGGCGGGCGATCGAGACGGCGCCGCGCAGCGAGACGTCGAGCTCGGGCAGCTCCTGCGAGGCGTAGGCGGAGGCCGAGTAGACCGACGCGCCGGCCTCCGACACCACGATCTTGGTGACCGACGGCATGTGCTTGACCAGCTCGCCGGCCAGCTTGTCGGTCTCGCGGGAGGCCGTGCCGTTGCCGATGGCGATCAGCTCGACGCCGTGCCGCTGCACCAGCGCGCCGAGCACCGCGAGCGACTGGTCCCACTGCCGCTTGGGCTCGTGCGGGTAGATGGTGGCGGTCTCGACGACCTTGCCGGTGGCGTCGACCACGGCCACCTTGACGCCGGTGCGCAGGCCAGGGTCGAGGCCCATCGTGGTGCGCGTGCCGGCCGGGGCGGCGAGCAGCAGGTCGCGCAGGTTGGCGGCGAACACCCGGACCGCCTCGTCCTCGGCGGCCTGCCAGAGCCGCATCCGCAGGTCCAGGCCGAGGTGGACGAGGATGCGGGTGCGCCAGGCCCAGCGGACGGTCTCGTTCAGCCAGCGGTCGGCGGGCCGGCCCTGGTCGGAGACGCCGAAGCGGGTGGCGATGCGGCCCTCGTAGTCGGGGCTGTCGTCGGGCTCCAGCGTGACGCTGAGCACCTCCTCCTTCTCGCCCCGGAACATCGCCAGGATGCGGTGGGAGGGCAGCTTGGTGAGCGGCTCGCCGAACTCGAAGTAGTCGGAGAACTTGGCCCCGGCCTCCTCCTTGCCCTCGCGGACCTTGGACACCAGCCGGCCGCGGGTCCAGAGCTGCTCGCGCAGGGACCCGATGAGGTCGGCGTCCTCGGCGAAGCGCTCGATCAGGATGGCCCGCGCCCCCTCCAGCGCCGCACCGGCGTCGGCCACGCCCTCGGTGACGAACCCCTCGGCCTCGGCCGCCGGGTCGAGCGACGGGTCGGCGAGCAGCCGGTCGGCCAGCGGCTCCAGGCCCAGCTCGCGGGCGATCTGCGCCTTGGTGCGCCGCTTGGGCTTGTACGGGAGGTAGATGTCCTCCAGCCGGGCCTTAGTCTCGGCCGCCATGATCTGGGCGCGCAGCTCGTCGTCGAGCTTGCCCTGGGACTCGACGGACTCCAGGATGGCCGTCCGCCGCTCCTCCAGCTCGCGCAGGTAGCGCAGCCGCTCCTCCAGGGTGCGCAGCTGGGCGTCGTCGAGGGCGCCGGTGACCTCCTTGCGGTATCGGGCGATGAACGGCACCGTGGCGCCGCCGTCGAGCAGCTCGACGGCCGCGAGCACCTGCCCGTCGCGCACGCCGAGCTCAGCCGCGATCCGCTGGTGAATAGAGAGCACTTGCCTGCCTTTCGATGGTCCCGCCGGTCAATTGTGCAGGAAGGGGCCGTCCCCCGGGACCGCGCGGGCCGCCAGGGCGCGCCGGTCGTCGTCCAGCACCCTAGAGGCAGGCACCGACGATTTCCCGCGGATCAGCGGCGAGCCGAATCAAACGGGGCTCGGGTGGTAGACCTGGGGGATGCGGATCTCGGTGGCGGCCGACAGCCTGGACGGCGTGGCGGAGCGGGTGGTGGAGGAGCTGCGCGGGCGCGGGCACGAGGTGATCGTCCACGGGGCGCTCGACCCGGGCGGGCGCGACGACTGGGCGTGGGCGTCGGAGGCGGCGGCGCGCGACGTCGGCGAGGGGCGGGCCGACCAGGCCGTGGTGTGCTGCTGGACCGGCACGGGCGCGTCCATCGCGGCCAACAAGGTGCCGGGCGTCCGGGCGGCGCTGTGCGCCGACGCGTACACCGCGGACGGGGCCCGCAGGTGGAACGACGCGAACGTGCTGGCCCTCAGCCTGCGCCTCACCTCGGAGGTGGTGCTCGGCGAGATCCTGGAGGCGTGGTTCGCGGGCGAGCCCAGCACGGACGACGCCGACCGCTCGAACGTCTCCCACCTCGACGAAATCTGACTTCTCCTCGCGTATAGGGCGTTTCGGACTGGCGGCAACGTGGTGCCATGTGCTTGGTTGTGACGCCTCATGAAGATTCAACTGACTGACGTCGCGGCTCTCGCCCGCGGCTGCGCCGTGCTGGGCACCGGTGGCGGGGGCGACGTGCGTACCGGGGCGCTGGCGGCGCGGCGGGCGATCCAGGAGTACGGCGACGTGCCGCTCGTCGGGCTGGCGGACTTACCGGATGACGCCCTGGTGGTGCCGCTGTCCGGCATCGGCGCGCCCACGGTCAGCCACGAGATGATCCACGGCGAGGACGAGCCCCGGCGGATCGCCCAGGAGATCGAGCGGATCTTCGGCCGGCCGCCGTCCGCGGTCATGTCGTCGGAGATCGGTGGGGCCAACGGGGTCGCGCCCGTCGCCTGGGCGGCGCAGCTCGGCCTGCCGCTGCTGGACGCCGACGGCATGGGCCGGGCGTTCCCCGAGGTGCAGATGGTCTCCATGTACGTGGCGGGGCTGCCGGCCGACCTGGTGATCATGGCGGACATCGTGGGCAACGTCGTCACGATCAGGCCGGTGGACGGCCTGTGGTCGGAGCGGCTGGCCCGCGCGGTCTGCGTGGCGGCCGGGTCGCACGCGCTCATGGCCGACTACGTGCTCACCGCCGAGGGCGCGCGGGGCGCCGTCATCGAGGGCACGGTCACGCGGGCCCTGGCCGTCGGCCGGGCCACCGAGGGGACGGGCGACCCGCTGGAGGCGCTGCGGCGCGAGCTGGGGGCGTACGAGCTGATCACCGGCAAGCTGGCGGACGTGGAGCGGCGCACCACGGGCGGGTTCGTGCGGGGCACGGCGACGGTCGAGGGCACCGGAGCCGACCGCGGCCGGGCCCTGACCCTTGAGCTGCAGAACGAGAACCTCGTCGCCACGGCCGGCGGCCGGATCATGGCCATGGTGCCCGACCTCATCACGGTGGTCGACACCGAGACGGCCGCGGCCATCCAGACCGAGTCGCTCCGGTACGGCCAGCGCGTCACGGTGCTGGCCTGGCCGTGCGACCCGCTGTGGCGCACCCCGAGGGGCCTGGAGACGGCCGGTCCCCGGGCCTTCGGCTACGACCTCGACTACACCCCGGTCGAAGACCTGGCGAAGGACCCGGCGGAGGAGCCGGTGAAGGAGGGTCCGCGTGGTTGACGGAGCTCGGGGAGCCCTGCGCGTCGGGATCGACGTCGGCGGGACGAACACTGACGCGGTGGTGCTCGACGCCGCCGACCGGGTGATCGCCAAGGCAAAGCGGCCGACCACGCCCGACGTGACGAGCGGCCTGCGGGCGGCGCTCGGCGCGGTCCTGGCCGAGCTGGACCAGCACGCGGAGGGCCACGTGACCCGCGTCATGCTGGGGACCACGCACGCCACGAACGCCATCCTGGAGCGCCGCGGTCTCGGCCGGGTGGCGGTGGTGCGGCTGGGCGCGCCCGCCACGACGTCCGTGCCGCCGCTGTCCGACTGGCCCGCCGCCCTGCGCGCCGCCGTCTCCGCCGGTGAGGCCGTGCTGCCCGGCGGTCACTACGTGGACGGCCGCGAGATCGGCCCGCTCGACCGCGACGCGATCCGCCGGTTCCTCGACGGGCTGCGCAAGGACGGGGCCAGGGTGGACGCGGTGGCGGTGACGGGCGTGTTCAGCCCGGCCACGGCCGACCACGAGCGGGCGGTCGCGGAGCTGGTGGCGGCCGAGTACGGGCTGCCCGTGTCGGTCAGCCACGAGATCGGCTCGCTGGGCCTGCTGGAGCGCGAGAACGCGACCGTGCTCAACGCCGCCCTGTACGGTGTGGCCGGGCACGTCACCGGCGCGCTGGCCGGGGCCCTGGCCGAGCACGGGCTGACCGCCACGCCGTACCTGGCGCAGAACGACGGCACGCTGATGACCACGGAGCACGCGGCGCGGCTGCCGGTGTCGACCATCGGCTCCGGCCCGGCCAACTCGCTGCGCGGCGCCGCGTTCCTGTCGGGCGTGGCCGAGGCGGTCGTGGCCGACGTGGGCGGCACCTCCACGGACCTCGGCGTGCTGACCGGCGGGTTCCCGAGGGAGTCGGCGGCGGCCGTGGAGATCGGCGGGGTGCTCACCAACTTCCGCATGCCGGACATCCTGGCCATCGCGCTGGGCGGCGGGACCGTGGTCCGGGGCGAGGAGGTCGGGCCCGACTCGGTGGGATACCGCATCACCGAGGAGGCGCTGGTCTTCGGCGGCTCCACGGTCACCATGACCGACGCGGCGGTGGCCGCCGGCCGTACCCCTCCGGGAGCGGACGACTGGCGCGCCCGGCTGGGCGACGGGGTGCGACGGGACGGCCTGGAAAGAGCCGTGGCGGTCGCCGACGCGATGGTGGCCGACGCCGTGGACCGGATGTCGCTCGGGCGGGCCGACCGGCCGCTGGTGGCGGTGGGGGGCGGCGCGTTCCTGCTGCCGCCGCGCGTCGCCGGGGTGAGCGGCGTGGTGCGGCCCCGCCACGCCGAGGTGGCCAACGCCGTGGGGGCCGCGATCGCGCTGGCGAGCGGCAGAGTGGATACGATCTTGCCTGCGGGCGAAAGCCGGTCGAAAGCGATCGAAAGGGTCAAGGAGGAGGCGGCCGCGCGAGCCGTCGCCGCGGGCGCGGACTCCTCGCGGGTCGAGATCGTGGACCTGCTGGAGGTGCCCCTGAGCTACCTCTCCGAGCCCGCCGTGCGCGTACACGTGAAAGCCGCCGGACCTCTCGCCCGGTGACGTAACCGAAAGGATCCCCCCACCATGCGCTGGCACAAGCGGCTGCTCGTCGCCGGAGTAGCCGGAGTCGTCGCCATGACCGCGTCCGCGTGCGCGGGCGGCCAGGTTCGTGGCGCCGGCGGCACACCCGAGCCGGGCACGAGCACGGGCGCGAGCGCGGGCCCGGGCACCGGCCGACCGGCCGGGCAGGCCAACGACGCCACGTTCGTCTACGCCCCGAACCTCGACGTGGTCACCGACTGGGACCCGGCGAGCTCGTACTCCAACGAGATCATCGCCATGTCGAACATCTACGAGGGGCTCACCCGGTACGACGCCGACGCGCGCAAGCCGGTGCCGCGCCTGGCCACGGAGTGGACGTCGGCGGCCGGCGGCAAGGAGTGGACCTTCAAGCTGCGGCAGGGCGTGAAGTTCCACACCGGCGCGCCGCTCGACGCCGAGGCGGCCAAGAAGGCCATCGAGCGCACGATGAAGATCAACTCCGGTGCGGCGTACATCTGGGGCGCGGTCAAGACGATCGACGCGGTCGACGCCTCGACGCTGAGGTTCACCCTCAAGTACGCCGCCCCGCTCGACCTCGTCGCCTCCTCCGGCTACGCCGCCTACATCTACGACACGGCCGCCGCGGACCGGCTCAAGGACGGCAAGGCCGACGCCGGCACCGGCCCGTACACCATCGACACCTGGCAGAAGGGCAAGGAGACCGAGCTCACGCTCAAGGCGTTCGAGGGTTACTGGGGCGGCTGGAAGCCGGAGCAGTACAAGAAGGTGGCCTTCCGCGTCACCCCGGAGATCACCACGGCCTGGCAGCTCCTGCAGAAGGGCGAGGTGAGCTTCGTCCCGCGGCTCAACCCGCAGCTGTTCGAGCAGGCCGGCATGACGGAGGGCGTGCAGAGCTCGCAGAAGCCGTCCTTCCAGAACCTGCTCGTGCTCTTCAACACCGCGACCGGCCCCGCCAAGGACGTCAAGGTCCGGCAGGCGCTCCAGCTCGCGATCGACTACGACGGCCTGGTCGCCGCCCTCAAGGGCGCGGGCACCAAGGCGTCGGGCCTGGTGCCGGACGGGCTGCTCGGCCACGTCGCCGGCATGGAGCCCAAGCAGGACCTGGCCCGGGCGCAGGAGCTGCTCAACGCGGCCGGCTACGGGCCCGACCTGGAGGAGCTCAAGCTGACGATGACCTACGCGCAGGGCGACGAGGACCAGAAGCTGCTGGTCACGCTGCTCAGCTCGACGCTCAAGCGGCTCAACGTCACCCTCCAGGCCAAGCCGATGGCCTGGAACGCCCAGTGGGACCTCGGCAAGAAGAAGGGCCAGGACCTGTTCGTCATGTACTGGTACCCGGACTACCCCGACGCGTACTCGTGGTTCCTCAACGTGTTCAAGAGCGCCGACCAGCCGCAGTTCAACCTGTCGTACCTGAAGAACGCGGAGATCGACAAGGCCATCGACGCGCTGCCGCAGCTCTCGGCCACGGACGCGCTCGCCGCGGACCAGGCGTACGCCGACCTCCAGAAGAAGATCATCCAGGACCAGGCCGCGGTGGCCGTGCCGTACGTGCAGACCTACCAGCGCGCGCTGTCCGCCACGGTCCAGGGCTACGCCGACAACCCGGCCTACCCGAACGTGGTCTTCTTCTACGACCTCAAGCCCGCCGGCTGACCCTGTGCCGCGCTACGTGGCCCGCCGGCTCGGCCAGGCGATCCTGGTCGTGGCCGGCGTGGTGGTGCTGACGTTCGTCGTGATGCGGCTCGTGCCGGGCGACCCGGCGGTGGCGTTCGCCGGGCCGAAGGCCACGCCGCAGCAGCTCGCCGAGGCGCGGGCGCGCTTCGGCCTCGACGACCCGCTGCCCGCGCAGCTCTGGAACTACGTCAGGGACCTGGCGACCGGCGACTGGGGGACCAGCCTGCGGACCCGCCGGCCCGTCCTGTCCGACCTGTACGTGGCGTTCCCGGCCTCGCTCGAGCTGGTCGGCGCGGCGCTGCTGATGGCCGTCCTCGTGGGCGTGCCGGCGGGCGTGCTCGCCGCCCGCCACCAAAGCCGGCTCCCCGACCTCGGGGTACGGGTGGGCGGCATGCTGTCGGTCTCGGTGCCGGTGTTCTGGCTCGCGCTGGCGCTGCAGACGGTCTTCGCCGGCAACCTGGGCTGGTTCCCGGTCGCCGGCGAGTACGACTCCGCGCTCGACACCACCAGCCCGCTCACGCTCTGGACGAACATCACGGTCGTGGACGCGCTCATCACCGGCAACTGGCCCATCCTCACCAGCACCCTCGAACACCTGGTGCTGCCCGCGATCGTCGTGGCCGCCTACCCGACGGGGGTGATCGCGCAGATGACGCGGGCCGCGCTGATCGAGGAGGCCGGCCAGGACCACACGCGGCTGGAGCGGGCCCTCGGGTTCGGCGAGACGTCCATCCTGGTCCGGTTCGCCCTGCGGCCGGCGCTCAACCCGGTGCTGTCGCTCATCGCCCTGGTGTTCGCGTACGCGATCGTCAACGGGTTCCTGGTCGAGGCGGTGTTCAACTGGCCGGGGCTCGGCCGGTACGCGGTCGACGCGATCCGCAGCCTGGACACGCCCGCCATCGCCGGGGTCACGCTGCTGGTGGCGCTGGTGTACGTGCTGGCCAACCTGGTCGTGGACCTGCTGCAGGGCGTGGTGGACCCGAGGGCGAGGCTCCGGTGACCGCCGTCTCCGCCGTCGTCTCCGTCAAGGGCCGCGGGGGCGTCGACCGGCTGGCCGTCCTGGGGGCCGCGATCGTCGTGGTGATCGTGCTGTCGGCGGTGCTCGCGCCGTGGCTGGCGCCGTACCCGGAGAACACGCCCGACCCCGTGCACAGCCTCCAGCCGCCGGGCGGCGCGCACTGGTTCGGCACCGACGGCGCGGGCCGCGACGTGCTGACGCAGGTCCTGTACGGCGGGCGCACCTCGCTGACCATCGTCGTCGCCGTGCTGGCCGTCTCGGCGGTGATCGGCGTGACACTGGGCGTCGTGGCCGGGTACGCGGGCGGCTGGGTGCGGGACGTGATCATGCGGGTCACGGACGTGTTCCTGGCCTTCCCGGCGCTGCTGCTGTCGCTGGCCCTCGCGGTGGTGCTCCAGCCGAGCGTCACCACGGTCATCGTGGCCATCGCGGCCACGTGGTGGCCCTGGTACGCGCGGCTCGCGGCCTCCGTCGCCGCCTCGATCGCCACCCGGCCGTACGTGGACGCCGCCCGGTGCCTGGGCGTGCCCGCGCCGCTCATCGTGCTCCGGCACGTCCTGCCGAACTCGCTCACCCCCGTCCTCGTCCAGGTCTCGCTCGACGCGGGCGGTGTCATCCTCACCGGCGCCGCCCTGTCCTACCTGGGCCTGGGCGCGCAGGAGCCGCTGGCCGAGTGGGGGCTGATGGTGCAGCAGAGCCAGACGTACTTCACCACCGACTGGTGGGTCGTCACCTTCCCCGGCCTGGCGATCCTGGTGACGGCCTTCGCCTTCAACCTGCTCGGGGAGGGGCTGCGGGCGGCCCTGGATCCGCGAAGGGTCGTCCGATGATCGAGGTGCGGGAGCTGCGGGTCAGGTACGGGACGCGGACGGTCGCGCACGTGCCCGAGCTGGACGTGGGCGCGGGGGAGTGCGTGGCCATCGTGGGGGAGAGCGGGTCCGGCAAGTCCACCACGCTGCTGTCGCTGCTCGGGCTGACCGAGGGCGCCGAGGTGTCCGGGCGGGTACGGGTCTGCGGCGTGGACGTGCTGACCGCCCCGCCGCGCCGGCTCCGGGAGATCCGCGGCGCCCGGGTGGCGCTGGTCATGCAGTCGCCGCAGGCCGCGCTCAGCCCGGCCACCCGCCTGGGCGTCCTCATGCGGCGCGCGCTGCGGCTGCACGGCGTGGCGGCGACGGACCAGGCCATGGCGGAGGCCGTGGAGGCGGTGCTGCTGGACCCCGCGATCCTGCGCCGCTACCCGCATGAGGTCTCGGGCGGGCAGGCGCAGCGGTTCGCCATCGCGCTGGCCATCGCGCTCGGCGCGGAGGTCGTCCTGGCCGACGAGCCGACCAGCGCCCTCGACGTGACCGTGCAGGCCGAGGTGGTCGGCGTGCTGCGCCGGCTGCGCGAGGAGCGGGGGCTGGCGCTGCTGCTCGTCTCCCACGATCTGGCCCTGGTCTCCACGATCGCCGACCGGGTGCTGGTCATGAAGGACGGCGAGGTCGTGGAGAGCGGCCCGGCCGGCCGGGTGCTGTCCGCGCCGTCCCACCCGTACACGCGCGAGCTGCTGGAGGCGCTGCCATGACCGTGCTGAGGGCGGAGGCCGTGACCCTCGGGTACGGCCGCACGGCCGTCGTCCACGACGTCAGCCTGGACGTCACCGAGGGCGGGGTGGGGCTGATCGGGGAGAGCGGGTCGGGCAAGACCACGCTGGCGCGCGCGTTCCTGGGCCTCCTGACCCCCATGTCCGGGCACATCTGGTACGGCGCCCAGAACCTGAAAAAAGCGGATATGAGGCGCTTTCGGAGGGACGTCCAGCCGGTCTTCCAGGCCGAGGCCCTCGACCCCCGCATGCGCGTCGGCGCCTCGGTCGCCGAGGCGCTGCCCCGCAAGGAGCGGGACCGCGTCCCCGCCCTGCTGGAGAAGGTGGGGCTGCCCGCCGACGTGGCCGAGCGCCGGCCGCACCAGCTCTCCGGCGGCCAGCGCCAGCGCGTGGTCATCGCCCGCGCGCTCGCCGTCTCGCCCCGCCTGCTCATCCTCGACGAGCCCACCAGCGCCCTCGACGTGACCGTGCAGGCCAAAATTTTGGACCTGCTCGCCGGGCTGGGCACCGAGCGGCTGCTCATCACCCACAACCTGGCCGTGGTGGGCCGGCTCTGCCGTACCGCGCACGTGCTGTTCGCCGGGAGAGTCGTCGAGTCGGGGCCCACGGCCGAGCTGCTGGAGCGCCCGGCCCACCCGTACACGCTGGCCCTGCGCGACGCCGTGCCCAGGCTGGGCGGCGAGCCGCCCAGGGCGCGCGGGCGCACCGAGGCGAGGCCGGCCGCCACCGGGTGCCCGTTCCGGCTGCGCTGCCCCCTGGCCGTGCCCGCCTGTGAGCGGGCGCCGGAGCTCAGGGACGTGGGGGAGGGCCGCCGGGCGGCCTGCCACCGTGCCGAGGAGCTGCTCGCCTGATGGGGCGCGGCCGCCTACTTGGCGGCCGTGTGGTTGACCAGGCGCTCGCTCACGTCCTCCGAGAGCCGGGAGATCAGCCGCGCCAGCTCGGCGCGGTCGTCCTCCGGCCAGTCGGCGAGCGCGATGGAGAACCAGTCCATCGTGACCTGGCGGCAGCTCTCCGCGGCCTTGGCCCCGGCGGGCGTGAGCGCGATGCGCCAGGCGCGCCCGTCCTCGGGGTCGCGCACCCGCTCCAGCAGCTCGCGCTTCTCCAGCGCGGACACGTGCCGGGTCACGTGCGGGCTCTCCACCTGGAGCCCTTCGGCGATGGCCCCGATCCGGCGCGGCTCACCCGCGTCGAGCAGGTAGACGAGGATCTGCACGTCCGGCCTGTCCAGCCGGACGCCGGCGGCCTCGGTCAGCCGCTCGTGCGTCTTGGCGCGGTTGAGCGTGGTCACGAGCCGCCGGAACGACGCCACGGTCGTCAGCAGATCTGCGTCCTTCGACATTTACTTACCTAACTTACGTATGTATGCTCGCTCCTCGGTTACTTACCCAAGTTATCCAAAGGAGCCCTCATGGCGACAGTCGTCGCACCCCCGTCCCACGAGAAGGCCACGCGCAACCCGTGGCCCGCCGTGGTCGCGCTGGCCTTCGCGGCGTCCATCGCGGCCCTGCAGAACACCGCCGTCGTCCCGCTGCTGCCCGTGCTCCAGCGCGAGCTGCACGCCTCACTGACGGCCGTGAGCTGGACCTTGACGATCAGTCTGCTGGTGAGCGCGGTGGCCACCCCGCTGCTGTCCAGATTCGGCGACATGTACGGCCGGCGGCCGATGATCCTCGGCGCGATCGGCCTGCTGGTGGCCGGATCGATCGTGGGAGCGCTGGCCACCTCGTTGACCTGGCTGATCGTGGCCAGGATCCTGCAGGGGTTCGTGACCGCGCTGGTGCCGCTGTCGATCGGGGTGGTCCGCGAGACGTTGCCGAGGAGACAGCTGGCCACCGGCATCGGCGTCCTGAGCGCCACCATGGGCTTCGGCAGCGGCGGCGGCATGATCCTGGCCGGGCTCGTGGCCGGCGACTACCACGTGCTGTTCTGGGTGACCGGGGCGATCGCCGTGGTCGCCGGCACCCTGGTGGCGATCCTGGTGCGGGACACCGCGCCCGCCGGCGGGGGACGCCCCGACCTGCTCGGCGCCGCGCTGCTGACCGTGTGGCTCGTCGCGCTCCTGCTCGGCATCAGCGAGGGCGGCTCATGGGGCTGGACCTCGCCCGGCGTGCTGGGCCTGTTCGCCGTCGCGCTGGTGACCGTGGTGACCTGGGTGGTCGTCGAGCGGCGCGTGCGCGAGCCGCTGGTGGACATGGCGATGCTGACCCAGCGCACCACGGTCGGCGCGACGGTCGCCTCGATGCTCCTCGGGTTCGCCTTCTTCACCTGCATGACCGGCATCTCGGGGTTCACCCAGGCCCCCGGCGTCGGCTTCGGCGCCTCGACCCTCCAGGTCGGCCTCTACCTGCTGCCCAGCACCGTCATCATGCTGGTGATCTCGCTGTTCGCCGGCCGGTTCATGCGCCGCTTCTCCGCGTCCTCGATGGTGGCGGCCGGCTCGGCGGCCGTCGGCCTGGCGGGCCTGTGGCTGGTCGTCAGGCACGGCGCGCCCGTGGACGTCTACGTGGCCACCTCGCTGCTCGGCGTGGGCCTCGGCGTCGGCTACGCCGCGCTCGGCACGATGGCCGTGGAGCACGTGGAGCCGACCAGGACGGCCGCAGCGGCGGGCGTGAACGCGCTGGTGCGGATCGTCGGCGGCAGCACGGCCGGCGCGGTCATCGCCGCGATCCTGGCCGCGCTGCCCGGCGAGCACGGCTACCAGTGGGTGTTCGCGACGGCCGCCGCGGGGAGCATGGTGGCGGCGCTCTTCGCGGCCGTGTTCGGGCTGCTGAACCGCCGGGCTCTCCTGGTCACAGCGCCCGCAGGCCGTTGATCACCTCCAGCAGCACGCTGGCGTCCGGCGCGGGCGGCGGGTGCTCGACCTGCACGAGCTGCTGCGCGTGCAGGTCGCCCACCAGCACGCGGACCACGCCGATGGGCAGGCCCAGCTCCGCCGCCACGTCCACGAGGCGGGTGGGCGTCGTGCACTTCTGCATGATGATCAGATGCTCCGGGCCGAGCCCGACGGGCGGAGCCAGGCCACCGGCCGTGATGATCACCGCGATGAGGTCGATGGCCTCGCTCGCGGGCACCGTACGGCCCTTGGTCAACAGGTAGGCCGGGACGATCGGACCAGCGTCCTCGTCCAGCCAGCGCTCGTCAGTCACTCTGCACCACCCGGATCGAACGAGCGCCTTCCCTGGCGGGCTCCGAGGCGGGTTCCTTCTCCGTGGCGCTCTCCTCCGGCTCGGCCGGCGGGTCGCTCACGTGTTCTGCCGGGATCAGCACGATGGCGGTGGTCCCTCCATATGGTGAACCGCGCAACGTCACGCGGATGTCATGCCTGGCGGCCAGGCGGGAAACGACGAAGAGGCCGAGCTGGTCACTGTCGGCCAGGTCGAACTCGGGCGGGCTGGCCAGCCTCGCGTTGAGCTCGGCCATGTCCTCCGGGCTCATGCCGAGACCGCGGTCCTCCACCTCCAGGGCGAAGCCGCGGGCCGCCACCTCACCGCGCACCTGGACCGGCGTGTGCGGCGGCGAGTAGACGGTGGCGTTCTCGATGAGCTCGGCGATCAGGTGGATCACGTCACCGACGACCGGCCCCGCCAGGCGCTGGCCCGGCATCGGCTCGACGATGACCCGCTGGTAGTCCTCGACCTCCGCCGCGGCGCCGCGCACGACGTCGATCAGCGGCACGGGCTTGCTCCACCCGCGGCCCGGCGTCGCGCCGGACAGGATGATCAGGCCCTCCGCGTGGCGGCGCATGCGGGTGGTCAGGTGGTCGAGGCGGAACAGGTCGTCCAGGGCCTCCGGCTCGGTGGCCCGGTGCTGCATGTCCGCCAGCTGGATGCGCTGGCGGTGCAGCAGGGTCTGGCTGCGGCGGGCCAGGTTGCGGAAGACGTGGCCGACGCCGTCGCGAAGCTGCGCCTGGCCCACGGCGGCCTCCACGGCCGTCTGCTGGACCGTGGAGAACGCCTCGCCGACGTCCCCGATCTCGGTCGTGGTGCTGGTGACCGAGAGCGCGGGCACCTCGACCGTCTCGCCCCGGCGCAGCTTCTCCACGACCTGCGGCAGCCGCTCCCGCGAGACCTCCAGCGCGGCCTGCCGCAGCGCGGCCAGCTCCCGCGACAGCCGGTTGCCCATCCGCAGGGAGAACCCGATCGACACGATCACCAGCACGAAGCAGGTGCCGGCCAGCAGGAACGCCCGCTGCAGCACCGAGTCGGCGACCGGCTCGGCCCGCTCGGACAGCAGGCTGCTGGCCTGCAGCTGGGCGTCCTGGAAGGACTTGTTGAGCGTCTCGGTGGTGCTCAGCCAGCCCGCCGGCGCGTCGCCCGCGATGATCTGGTCCTCCATGATCCGCATCCGCTGGTACGCCGGAGAGGTGATCAGCGAGACCTGCGTCTCGCGCAGGCCCGCGTCCAGCTCCCCGAGCGCCTGGTCCAGCAGGAAGCGGCGGTTGCCGACGATCTGGGTGAACAGCCGCCGCTCGGCGGTCGTGGTGGGACCGGCGGCCAGGGCCTGCTCCCTGGTCAGCAGCTCGCGGGCGTAGCTGACGTCCACGATGACCCGGGACTGCTCGTAGATCGGGATGTCGTCGACGAAGGCGACGTTGCGGTGCAGGCCGAACAGGGCGTCGGTGATCCCGTTGTACGTCTCCACCACGTGCAGCCGGGCGGCCAGGCCGGCGTCGATCTCGCCCCGGATCGGCTCCAGCCGGCCGAGCTGCGCGAGGACCGCCTCGACCTGGGCGTGGATCCGGTCAGAGGTGTTCATGGGCGCGCTGGAGAGCTGCTTGAACCGCTCCCTGGCCGCGTCGGTGCGCGAGCGCTGCGCGACCACGTCCGACTCGGTGGAGTTGGTCTTGAGGCGTAGCAGCCGCGCCGAGGCCAGGCGCTCCCGCTGGAGCTCGGTGGTGAGCTGGTAGGCCGGGAGGCGCAGATTGGTCCAGAGCGTCTTGTACTGCCGCAGCTCCAGGCTCTCGGTGGCGGTCACAGCGGTGATGACTCCCCACAGCACCACCATCGAGGCGAGCGGAACCAGCAGCAGGCCGATGATCTTCAGGCGGATCGTGCGTCTGCGACCCATGGCACCTCTTCCGGTCGGTCCCCTGCTGGTGAACCCCGGACGGGACAACGCATGAGAATAGCAATTCGATCTCTCGAAGTCCTAATTTTTCGGGACTTTTGGACAGTCTATGATGATCTTGCAGTAGGTTTCGCCGTAGACCGGGTCACAGAGGGAGATGCGTTGCGCCGTCGTCTCGCAGCGGCCACCGCCCTGCTGCTGTCCATCGCGGCGTGCTCGATCCCCGCCGAGGTGGCCGTCCGGCAGACACCGCGTGGGGACTCCGCCTTCGTGCACGTGCAGAACCTCGACGTGATCACCGAGTGGGACCCCGCCAGCTCCTACTCCAACGAGATCATCGCCTTCCAGAACGTGTACGAGACCCTCACGATGTGGAACCCGGTGACCGCCAAGGCCGCCCCTCGCCTCGCCACCTCCTGGGTCTCGTCCGTGGACGGCCGCACGTGGACGTTCAAGCTGCGCCCCGGCGTGACCTTCCACACCGGCAGGCCCGTGGACGCGCAGGCCGTCAAGGCGTCGATCGACCGGACCATGAAGCTCGGCCAGGGCGCCTCCTACATCTGGGACGCCGTCGAGGCCATCAGGGCCGACGACGCGCTGACCGTCACCTTCAGTCTCAAGTACCCCGTGCCGCTCGACCTCGTCGCCTCCTCCGGCTACGCCGCCTACGTCTACGACACCAAGGCCGCGACCGACCTGCGCGCCTGGCTGCGCGACGGCAAGGACGCCGGCTCCGGCCCGTACACCGTGAAGACCTGGCGCAAGGGCAAGGAGGAGGAGCTCACGCTCACCGCGTACGACGGCTACTGGGGAGGCTGGACGGGCCCGCACTACCGCACGGTCAAGTACCGCGTCGTGCCCGACCCCGACCACGCCTGGCGGATGCTGCTGCGCGGCGAGGCCAGCTTCGTCGAGCGGCTCGACCCCCGCCTGTACGCCCGCGCCAGGACCACCCCGGGCGTGCGCACCTCGCGCAGCCCGTCGTTCCAGACGATGATGATGCTCTTCAACACCGCCGGGGGGCCGATGGCCGACGTGCGCGTACGGCGCGCCGTGCAGAAGGCCGTCGACTACCGGGGCATCATCAGGGCGCTCAAGGGCGCCGGCTCACCCTTGAGCGGCATCGTCCCCAAGGGGCTGCCCGGGCACGTCCCCGGCCGCGAGCCCCGCCAGGACCTGCCGGCCGCGACCGAGCTGCTGCGTCAGGCCGGCTACGGCCCCGGCGGCCGGCCGCTGCGGCTCTCGCTCACCTACGCCGAGGGCGACGCCGACGAGAAGCTGCTCGCCACCCGGCTCGCGGACACGCTCAAGCCGCTCAACGTGACGGTCGACGCCAAGGCCATGCAGTGGAACGCCCAGTGGGACCTCGGCAAGAAACGCGGCCAGGACATCCTGGTCATGTACTGGTGGCCCGACTACGCCGACGGCTACTCCTGGTTCGGCAACGTCTTCCACGGCGAGAACCCCACCGTGTTCAACCTCACGTACCTCGACGACTCGCAGACCGACGCGCTGCTCGACACGCTGCCGCGGCTCACCGTCACCAACCGGGCGGGCGCCCAGCGCGCCTTCCGGCAGGCCACCGCCCGCATCCTCGACCGGCACGCCGCCGCCGCGCTGCCGTGGGTCGTCACCTACCAGCGCGCCTACCTCGGCGGCATCCAGGGCTACGACGACAACCCCGCCTACCCGGACGTGGCCTTCGTCCACGACCTGCGGCCCTCCGGCTGACGGCTCAGGTCTCTTCGACCGGCTCGCCCTTCTCGATGCGCTCGCGCAGTCGTTGCCTGATCTCCTCCGGGGTGTAGGCGCGGCGCCGCCGCTCCGCCCGCGTGATCGCCACCCCCGTGGCCGCGACCCCCGCGACCCCGGCCAGCCCGAGTATCTTCCACCAGCGCATGTGCCTAGGCTAGCGATGTGCTGACTCTCGACGAGGCCGTCGACCTCACCAGGACAGGCGATCTGTGGGTCTTCCGCGGCCGGTCGGTGCCCGACCGCGCCATCCAGACCATGACCAACAGTCCCGTCAACCACGTCGGCATGGCGATCGTCGTGGAGGACATGCCGCCGATGATGTGGCACGCCGAGCTGGGCAGGTCCCTGCCCGACCTGTGGTCGGGAACCCACCAGCGCGGGGTGCAGCTCCACGACCTGCGCGCCGCCGTCACGGTCTGGGCCGACCGGTACGGCCAGCGCCCCTGGCTGCGCCAGCTCGAACCCGAGGCGACACCCGAGATGGAGGACGCGGCGCTGCGCACGGTGGCCCGGCTCGACGGCACGCCGTTCCCCAGCACCGCCCGGCTCGCCGGCCGCTGGGCCCGCGGCCGGTTGCCGCGCCTGCCGCGCCTGCTGCGGGACCGGGTCCGGGGGGAGCGGGCACTGGAGAGCGCGTACTGCGCCGAGGTCGTGGCCGTGACGTACCAGGAGATGGGGCTGCTGCCCGCCGGGCGGCGGCCGAACTGGTACGACCCGGGCAGGTTCTGGAGCGGCGACGACCTCGGCCTGCTGGGCGGCCACCGGCTGGGCAAGGAGATCACGGTCGGCGTCGAGCGCTCCGACCAGTCGAATACCCGGTAAATGGCGGCGAACTAAATAACTTCCCAACGCTCATTATCTGAGTATTGTGGGGCCCACATGTGCGGGGGCATTTCTTCTTGAACGCCGAGAGGGGCCGCTGCGTGGACACTTCCGACGGCCGGGTCGTCATCTTATTGATCATCATCGCGCTGGCCCTGTTCGTCGCGGGCCGGCGCTTCCAGTCGATCGTCTCCGCACGTCAGGCATGGCGCGACTCGATGAGAGCCGTCCCCGTCAAAAGGCAGTCGAGCGGCGGCACGCTGAAAGTGGTGATCGGAATCGCGTTGATCATCACGGTGGTCTTCTGGTTCCTCACGAACGCGAGCCGCCTGACCTAGCCGCCGGTGCCGTATTTAAGCACTTTCGACTGACTTGCCCGATCCGTTCAGTCGGAGCAGGGCTCCTCCGGATCGGAGGGAGGCTTTTCCCGATCCCGATCCCGATCCCGATCGGAGCGAGGCTTATCCCGATCCGAGGGAGGCTTTTCCTGATCCCGATCGGAGGGCGATCGCCGAAACCGCCACGAGGGTGAGGGCCGAGGCGGCCACGCCGACGGCGCGGGCGAGCCGGACCGCCCGGCGCACGTCCCCCACCGCGGGCTTGCGGCCGTCGCCCATCGTGGGACGGTGCTCGGTCCTGCCGCCGTAGACGTTCGCCCCGCCGAGCGTGACGCCGAGTGCCCCGGCGAAGGCCGCCTCGCAGCGTCCCGCGTTCGGACTGGGATGCCGATGGCCGTCCCTCAGCAGGACCGCCATCGCCCGGCCCGGCGCCGGAGCGGCGAGCACGGTGAGCAGTCCCGTGATCCTGGCCGGCACGTAGTTGGCCACGTCGTCGAGCCGCGCCGCCGCCCACCCGAACCGCTCGTACCGCGGGGAGCGGTGTCCCACCATCGCGTCCAGCGTGTTGACCACCCGGTACGCCAGCAGCCCCGGAACTCCGGCGACGGCCCCCCAGAAGAGCGGGGCCACGACGGCGTCGGAGGTGTTCTCGGCCAGCGACTCCACCGTGGCGCGGGCCAGCTCGGGCGCCTCCAGCTCCGACGGGTCGCGCCCGCACAGGTGCGGCAGCCGCTCGCGGGCCCGCTCCAGATCGCCGTCCTCCAGCGCGTCGGCCATGAGCTCTCCCTCACGCGCCAGCGTGGTGCCGCCGAGCACGGCCCAGGTGGCGGCGGCCGTCAGAGCGGCCCGCGCCGCCGGATGCGACACCCGCTCGGCCGCGACGCCCAGCGCGACGGCGCCGCCGACGCAGACGACGACGTGGGCGACGCCGTTCACGCGCGCGTCGCCGTACAGGCGGCGCTCCAACGCGGCGGCGGCCCGCCCGAACAACGCGACGGGATGCCCGGCACGCGGGTCACCGACCAGAGCGTCGACGACCACCCCGGTGGCCACCCCGCCCACCCGAGCCCACCCACTCGCCCGCGTGTTCGCCCGTCCCCGGCCCGAGCCCGCACGACCGACCCCACCCATAACCCCGCCCTCTCACACATGTGAACCCATCACCGTCCCACTGCCCGGAACCCGGCGCGTAGTGGGGCAGCACCGGACACCCCGACGCACCCAGGGGCAGCCACCCGGAACCCGGAACCACCGGACACCGGTCGGCCGTGAACCAGCAGACGGAGACCGGAGACTAGACCAGATGACTGCGCAGCTGATCCTCGTGGGCGTCCAGCCAGGCCGCCGCCCGGCGGATGCGCTCGCCGGCCCCTCCGGCCCACATGCGTGCCCATCCGCCGCCGGTCGCGGCCCGCGCGCGCATCACCTCGTACGACCGGTGGAACCGCAGCCGGGCCAGGTCCAGCAGCCGCCGCCGGTCGCGGGCCGGCAGGCCGTACGCGTCGCAGAACAGCCGCAACCGCCCACCCACGTCCAGCCCGCGCAGCAGCGGGGGAGTGTCCACGGGATCGGCGATCGGCGCCCAGTGGCGGAGCGTGGTGACGACGTCGAACAGCCGTGTCGTGGGCCGCGCCAGCTCGAAGTCGATGAAGGCCCGCGGGCACCCGTCGCGGAAGACCACGTTGTCGGGCGTCACGTCACAGTGCCCGACGATCTCGGGGGCGGCGTCGTCGTTCGACCCGGCCTGCCACCCGCGCGTGTTCAACGGGAACCCGGCGGTCGCGTCGTGCAGCTCCCGTAAGAGCCCGGCCACCCCGACCAGAGCCTCATCGGTGGCGGTCACGGCGTTCAACCCGGTCGTACCCGGGACGTAGGTGAGGATCTCCCGCCCCAGCCCGTCCATCCCCACGACCCGCGGCGCTCCCGCGAACCCTACGGCCTCAAGATGGCGCAGGAGAGAGTGGACGGCGGGGGTGAACGATCCGGCGGGCCTGCGCACGGTGTCCCCGACGCGCACCACCCCGTCGGTCACGTCCCCGCCCTGCAAGGGGATCTCGTGCAGGAGCGTCGCGACCATGCCACGACAGCTTAGACCCATATGTACGCCCCCCGCCTGCCATTTCGGTCGGCAACATCCCCCGGGACTGCCAGGTTGGGTGGACGAACACGGGGAAAACGTGTGCATGACAGGTCCCAGGATCATGCACAATAAGGCGGGAGCGCCCTTAGCTCAGCTGGATAGAGCACCGGACTTCTAATCCGACGGTCGCAGGTTCGAATCCTGCAGGGCGCGCTTACCAGACCAGCTCAAACACCGTCTGAGCTGGTCTTTTGCATGATCGGCGTTGTGGTGCGGTAGGCAGCGGGAGGCCGCCGTAAGCAGCCCTGTGCCAGTGGTCGCGGAACATACGCGGAATGCTCGCGAGCGCGTTTCCCCTGGTCGGCGCGGCGGTATCGGGCCCCGGAACGGCGAAAGGACCCCGAGGTGTCCCGGGGTCCTGCTGGGTGTGGTGGGTCACGCCGCGAGTGCTTCCAAGATGCGCCGGTTGGCGACATCTCGTTGGCCGTCGATGCACTTGACGTAGACGCGGAGCAGCACGTCCACGCCATGCCCCGCCCGTTCCGCCGCTTCCGGAGCGTGCACGCCCGCGTTGAGCCTCTTCCGCACACGCACAGGCGGCGTGATCTCGGGATCGGCGTACGCGAAGGTCTGGCAGGAGGCTCGCACGTATGCCCTCACGCCCGATCAGGTCGCTTCTCCCCTGGCGGCAGACCGTACGACCTTCGGCACGCGGCCGTCTCGAGATCCACCTCGCCATCGCCCCCATCTTCGTCGGTGACGGCAACGCCCCCCGCTTCGTCAACTCCGGGGACTTCCCAGGAGGCGCCGGCCACCGCATGGCACTTGCCGAAGTACGGGCCGTGGACGACGTCGTCCTCCTTCGCTACCTGCCGAAAGAGTCCTCGGGTAGTAAGACCTCATGACCGGCACCAGCACCGAACAAGACCGCCGATGGCTGCTCACCGCGATCGACCTCTCCCACCAGTGCCCGCCATCCCAGACGGCCTTCTCGGTCGGTGCGGTCATCGTCGACGAGCACGGCAACGAGATCAGCCGCGGCTACTCTCGCGAGACGGACGCGCACGTCCACGCGGAGGAGTCGGCTCTGGCCAAGGTCGCTGCTGACGATCCACGCCTCAAGACACCCACCCTCTGCAGCTCCCTGGAGCCCTGCACTCAACGCCGGTCCCGTCCGAGAACCTGCACCCAGCTCATCCTTGACGCCGGCATCCCTCGCGTAGTGACCGCCTGAAAGGAACCGCCCACCTTCGTCGTCGACGCCAACGGCACTGAAGCCTTGACCGCCGCCGGAGTCACGGTCATCACATTGCCGGAACTCGCCGAGTCCGCACGAGCCGCCAACACGCACCTCACCGGACCCGCCTCATAGCGACCGAGCGACTTGCCGAATTGTTCTATAGGTGATCAAGCGGCGGCGCGGCGCGCCGCCGTAAGCGGCCCGTCGCTTGCCCGCCGCCCGGGCATGCGGCCTGGGGGCCGGTCCCGGGCGGCAGCAGCACCGGGCCGCCACGCCGACCGCCGGACCCGCCGTACCCAGCAAACCCTCCGACCCAGCGCCACGCCGCCGCACAGATGCAGCCCTACGATCGCCACGTGTGGGCCGGCCTCCGCCGATAGTTGGGGGCGATCGACGATCCGGTGCTTCGTCCCTCAGCACCGGCTCACCGGATAGCGGCCGCCTGCCCGAACTTCTACCCGCATTCCCGCCCCCGTACCCTGTCATCGGCCCGACTCACGATCATGCCCTCGTCGACAGGAGGACACGCATGAGCGCCATGCACGACTACTACCGCGCCCCCGATCGCGCCACCGCAACCTGGCGGCCGAGCCAGTTACGGGCACCGGCCAAACCCCTCCCCGACGCTCCAGCGTTCGACGTCGTGGAAACCAAGTGGATCGACCCCACCGGATCTCTCGGCGAACTCGTAGCCGTCATCAAGGGCATCCCCTACTCGAACGACCTGGTCGAGACCATCACCTTGTACCCGCCGCCCGAAGGGGCTCCAAAGACCGAAGACGAATGGCTAGCGCTGCCGGAGGACTCCCCCTACCGCGAAGGACCAGAGATCGAAGAACTCTCGGTGAGCGTCCGCGACGCACTGGCCGAGGTCAATGACGACCGCCTGCCCGAAGTGGCCCAGCGATGGATGCAGGAAGATGCCTCCAGCTTCCACGACAGTGACCACGTGCTCGATCTGGTCAAGGAGTTCGTCGCGCTAGCACGAAGGGCCAAAGAGAGCGATCAACTGCTTTACTGCTGGTGGATCCCCGGCTAATCACGATTCCGTACAGACACTGAACGCCGCGATGCACCAGCGTGGGAGCAGTCATGGTGGAGGACTTTGCAGATGAACGTCCAACTCCGGAGGTCGACATACCAGGCCCAGGAGTGACCTTCATCAAGCTCGCGCAGTGCGAGCGTCCACACGACGACGCCTTGATGTTCTTCCTTGCTCAGGCCAAGTCAGCCGGGCTTCACGCCGAGGTAACCGTGGAGACAATCATGGGAGACGGGCTCGCCGACTTCCTCGAGAACCTGGTGACCGACTTCAAAGGGTGGCGCGGAACACGGACATGGACGTCCTATAGAGCTGATCTTCAGCTGGAAGCTATCCACTCTGGTCACTGGGTAGACCTCCGCTGGACCCTCCGCTTTCCGAATCCGAGCGAGGATCCGGACGACATGTGGTCCGCCACCGTTCGCACCCCGATTCTCCCTGGAGAGACCTTGACCAATCTCGCGCGAGAGGTTCGCAGCTTTCTCTACGACGAGTGAGCTATGCATGCCGAGGCCAAGCCCTTGATCGTCGTGCCATTAGCGTGCCATTAATGGCGGTAACGAGGGGCCAACCACGGTCACCCATGACCGGCCTCAGAACCAGGCCAAAGCCCCTATGAGGCAAGATCCCTGCAATTCCCAATCTGACAACACAGCAGTCAGTGTCGAGGGATTTTCGATCAATCGCCGTGCTCCCGCAGGTGCCTCTTCTCTTAGTCGAACCAGACCACCAACCGCACGCCATCGGGCCCGAACCGCCGCCCCAACGCCTCCATCACGCCGAAGACGTGTTCCCACCCTGTTCCCGGGCCCAGCGCGGCCTGCCGCGTCAACGGGCCATACTTGAGCGTCACATCGGGAAGGTCCCATCGACCAGGCAGAGCCTGATCAGGCGAGACGTCGAAGGGCGGTATGGAATAGAGGTCCACGACCTCTTCCGGCCACTGATCGTCGATCCGATACTGGTGGATCACTGATCTTGCCGAGTGGATCTGCAGTACTCCGCGCGCGGCGGGTCGGACAGTCATGTCCAGGTCGCGGAGCTCCGCCCACGCAACCCATGTGCAGCCGTGTATGGCGTTATCGATGTTCGCCGACTTCTCGTAGTCATGACGGATCGCTTCCGAAGCGTCGGCTGGTAGGCCGCGGCCGGCCGCGACGGGAGTCCAGTCAAGCCGATTGCGGACGCCGAAGAGGCAACCGAAGGCGTCGTAGTCGCGGCCGTCATAGAGGGGATAGAGGGGCGTCGATACTGACCATGGTTCTCCTTCGTACCAGTCCTCGGCAGCACACGGGTGACGAGTTTCGATGAAGCCGTAGATATCGGTGCCCACGGTGACAGCGTAGGGACACAGACCCGTTCAGCCGTGCCCGTTGCGTGCCCGTTCGCAGAGCGATCAACGGGAACTCAGGGGGACTCACGGCCAGCCGACCGGCATACGTCCAGGTCAATGTTTCCCCTGTTCAGGGACGATGACCCAGAAAGAGTTCCCAAGCTGACAGCGCCGCTTTCGTCTCCTTCACCATCAGCCCGAGAGCACGGAGTTCGCTAAGGTAGCAATCTTCGGATGACGCAGGTTTTCGGAGTCTCTGAAAGCGAACGCTCGTGACGAACCTTGACCAGACGTCCGCGCGACTCCGTCTCGACGCCGCGTTGAACCGCCTGGCCGTCACCTTCCGTGGCATGACCGCACATCCTGATGAGTACAACTGTGAGTGCCACTGGGGCAGCGCGGAAGAGCTCGCGCAGTTGAAGGTGCCGGAGGTGGAGCTGGGCCTTGATCTCCTGCGTCGCGCTTGGCAGCCCAGCGACTGGGATGACCATGCATCCGTGTTGCGCCGCGTTCTGCCCCTGTGCCGCTCGGATATTGAGTTACGTGGTCTGAGCTGCGGTTAAGCGGCGTGGTGGTATTCGTTGATCGTGCCTGTGACGACGGGTTTTCGGCGGACGATCCCCTGGTCGTTGAGGTCGGTTACGTCGCGGGCGGGTTGGGTTGCGATGTCCGGGGGACGTTGGTGCCTGGACTGGTGCGGCCGGTGCCCGTTGTAGTGGATCAGGTACTCCTGAAGCACAAGGGTCAGGTGGCGTTCGTTGAGGATCAGGATCCGGTCGAGGAGTTCGCGGCGTAGAGTGCCGATGACGCGCTCGCAGATGGCGTTCATTCTCGGCGTCCGCGGCAGCGTGGTGATGTCCCGCAGCCCTTCAGATGTGAAGACCTCCCGGAAGGCGGAGGTGAAGAGCGGGTCTCGATCGTGGATCACGAACCGCAGCCCTGAGATGCGATCACCAAGATCCATCATGAGATTGCGGGCCTGCTGCACTGTCCATGCCCCGGTTGGGTGCGCGGCTACTCCGGCCAGGTGCAGTCTCCGGGTGCCGTCCTCGATGAAGACCAGCACGTACAGGCGTTTGAGCATCATCGTCTCGACCACGAGGAAGTCGCAGGCAACGATCACGTGGGCTTGTGTGGTTAGGAACTGTCGCCAGGTCGGCCCGGCCCGGCGGGGTGCCGGGTCGATACCGGCTGTGTGCAGGATCTCCCACACCGTGGAGGCCGCGATCGGATAGCCCAGGCGCGCCAACTCGCCTTGGATTCTTCGGTGCCCCCAGGTCGGGTTCTCTCGCGCCATCAGTCTCTTGACGGGTTGACGGGTGCGGGGCCGTCCCGGGTACCGCCTGTCTGTGAAGGTCCACTTACGGGCTACCAGGTGACGATGCCAACGCAGGATCGTCGCTGGAGTGACCGGGAAGATTTTCGTCCACTGGTGGCGGCAGGCCAGCCGCGATAGCGCTGCAAGCCAGAGCCGGTCGGCGTGGTCCCACTGCGGCCGGCCGTCGAGTTGGCGGCGGAGCACCTGGTTTTCGTGACGAAGAACCAGCAGCTCAACGTCCTTGGACAGATCAGCGCGAACCAGGATCGTCAGCAGGCCGAAGAGGTTCCTCAGAAATTGATAGACCAGCGACAACAACACTTGGCGACGGTCGCAGTCGCTGCCCTGGACGCGCAGCAAAACCGCAGTTCACAGCACGAGACCCTATTTTCGAGCAAGACAGGGTAACAGTCTTACCAGCGCGACCAGCAGCGCCCGATCGGCCCAGTACGGCCTGGGCTGGGGGACCTGGCGACGCAGCACCGCGACCTCATGCCGCAACACCAAGATCTCCACCTCTTTGGAGGCACTGCCCCGTGCGAGCAGCACCAGCCAGCCGAACACCCTGACCATCAGCAGATACAGCAAGGCGAAACAGCGCGAGAGGCAAGCCTAGAAGACCAGGTCAGACCCGCTGCAATCAGTTTCTGGCACCGGACAGGGTGGCGGTCGGCGCGGTTCAGCACTTAGTAGGCGGGTAACGCTGCGGTCCGTGCGCCGTACCCCGCCCAACTCCTTGCGGGTGACCTGCTCGGCCTTGGGCAACGTTCTCACGGACGGGCAGGCGGGACGATCAGATGCCGAGCTCGGCCGAGGCCAGCTCTGTGCCCTCCAGCCGGGCCCGGATCTTGGCGAACGCCGTCTCCCGTGAGGTGGAGGTGTCGTCGGCGAACGGCGCGAACCCGCAGTCGTCACAGGTGCCCAGTCGGTCGGCGGGCAGGTGGCGGGCGGCGGTCAGGACGCGGTCGCGGACCTCCTCGGCGGTCTCGACACGCGGGTCCACCGGGTCGATCACGCCAACGAAGATCCGCGCGTCGGCAGGCAGGTGTTCGGCGGCGACCGTCAGGACCTTGTCCGGGTCGGGCTCGCTGGCCAGTTGGAGGTAGAAGTTGCCCGCCTTGAGCCGGAACAGCTGGGGCAGCAGGGCCGCATAGTCGACGTCGAGGCTGTGGGTGGAGTCCTGGTCGCCGCCGGGGCAGGTGTGCACCCCGATGCGCGCGCGTTCTGCGTCGGCGAAGCGCTCCAGGATGCTGTTGTTGAACGTGACGAAGTCGTCCAGCACTCCGCCGCTGGGGTCGAGCTTGAGCGAGAGCCGGCCTTCGGTGAAGTCGAGTTGCACCACGTGCGCCCCGGCCTCCAGGCAGCCGCGGATGTCGGCCTCGGCCTGGTCGGCCAGGTCGGCCAGGAACGCCTCGCGCGGGTAGCCGTCGATGCCCTCGGCCGGGTAGAGCAGGCTCAGCGCCGACGGCGCGATGACGGCCTGCTTGACCGGCACGCTCGCGTGGCGCTGGGCGGCGCGCAGGTAGCGTTCGGCGTGGACCTGGTAGCGGAACGGTCCGGCCGTCAGCCGGGGCAACTGCCGCTGGTGCCCGTCGGCGAAGGGGATCACCACGCCGTCCGCGTCGAGCCCGTCGAGCCCGTCGATCGGGTAGGTGGCGAAGCTGGGCTTGGCCTGCTCGCCGTCGGTGACCACCGGCGAACCCAGCTCTTGGAGACGGTGGATGGTGTCGCGGACGGCCTGTTCCTGCGCCTCGGCCAGCGCGGGCGCTCCTTCGGCCGGTTGGGAGGCTGCGATGGTCAGCAGGGCAGGCGGGCGGGGAATGCTGCCGATCGGCTCGGTGGGGAGTGACATGATGACAGCGTAGATAACGACGCGTGTCTGATCAATCGCTTCCCGTGCGCGCGGTCGCCCGCTTCGCGGACCAGGTCGCGGAGTCAGGCCGAGGTCGAGCAGCTGCGAGCCGTCGAGCACGGCCGACCGTCGGCGTACCGGGCCGCGGAGCCCATCGCTCATGTACCGGTGCTTGATTCGGTCTTGGCGCACTGCCGCGCTCTGGCCGCTTGCCTGCTCGCCGTCTCCTCACGCTAGGAGGGTGTTTCGGGTCGACGGAGGCGGATGGGAGAGGGGACATCCTGGTCATGGCCTGGACGCTACGCGCCTGCGTGCTGGCGCGTAGCGGCTCCGGTGACTCTTCGACGCCCGGCGCCGCCGCACGCTGGAACAGCGCTCCATGAGGCCGAAGTCGGTGCCGGGTAGATTACCTGGACGCGCTCAGCGCCACCGGGTGCCGGCTGCGGTCCCGTCTGCGCAGGGCACCGGCATGGTGTCCGGTGCTGCTCGCGCCGGATGGGCCGGATACGCCGTACGGGCGGCAGGCCCATGAGCGAGGCCAGGCAGCTGCCACCCGACCGGCAGAAGTTGCGCGACGCGCTACGTGGAGGCGGGCAAGCTGCCCGGCTCCGGGCCCGGCGTGGGCGTTGTACCTTCAGTGTGAGGGACATAATGCCGGGCGGTGAGCGTGCTCACCGCCCGGGCGACGATGACCATCAGAGGTCGAGGTTCATCACGTCGTCGTCCTTTCTCGTCCGGTTGCGATGTCCTCAGTTCAGCTGCAGGTCGGCGTAGCGGGAATAAGGCCCGGAGGCCGCCGGATGGGAGCAATGAAGCCGCAGGTGACGGGCGCATCGCCTGCCCCAGACTGCGCGCAGTACTTCGGCAAGAGCGCGCAACACCTGAGCCAGGTCAGCCGATCGGGAAGCGCGGGTGGTAATGAGGACCATCAGCACCGCGGCCAGGGCCGTGCACACCACGCCGGTAATCGAGGCCAGCGCCAAAGGCCTCGGCCTGACCCTGCGTGCCCTGCACGCTCTGCCGCGACCGCCGATTGAAGCAGACGATACGTACCGTAACCGCAAGATCCCGCCACGTCGAGGCCTCCCCATCCGTAACCCGTTGTCGCAGGCAGCGGCGGCGAAGAGCCGGACGAAGGGCGCCGTGGAGAAGGACTCTCGGGTCGGGCCTCGGCCCGTCCCGCCGGAGGGAGCACGGAGCGAGCGTTGCCTGCCGAGCGCAACGGGCTGGGCGCCCGCGGTCAGGTCGGCCGCCATGGCCACGGCCTGGCCCACGCCCTCCAGCACCTGCCCCGCCTCATCCGTTCCCGCGTGGCGCACAGCCCAGTCATGGCCCGCAACCATGGCGACGGCATCGTCGCGCTGCTAGCCGAGGCCGGGTTCGGCGACGCCCGAGAGGTCGCGCACGCCGACCACAGGTTCGGCCGGGTCACCTTCGTGCAGGCGACCCGCCCCCTCGAACACACGTGACCAGCTCACAGCATTCCGGTTCAGTCGGCGATCCAGCTTCCGTGGAAGCCGAGCGGGATGCGGACGGGCAGGTGCACGGTGGCGAGAGGCTCGCCGGTGAAGTCCTGCGCGGAGAGGATCACCAGGTCAGCCGCTCCCCGGTCGGGGTTGTTGACGTAGGAGAACACGTAGCCGTCGTCCTCTTCCTCGCCGGCGGCGATGAAGAGCGGTTCGCCCACGTACGCCTTGCGCCCCATCCGCCGGGTCTCGTGCGTGCCGCGCTCAAGGTCGTGCTTGATCAAGGTGTTGTCGAACGCCTCGTCGGGCATGTCCTCCAGCTGGGTGTCGCCGGGGTAAAAGACGTTTTCCACGTCGAGGGTGGCGGTGGTGTAGCCGTAGCGGTACGGCCGGCCGGTGCGGCGCTCGTCCATGCGCGGGAACTCCTGCGCCCGGTCGTCCAGCCGGGTCTGCGCGACGCGGCCGGTACGCAAGTCAACGCGCCAGCGGTCGAGCGTGGGCGAGCCCCCGAGGTCCAGCCGGCCCTCCACGAACCGCTTGGGGTAGCGCACCACATCCACGACCACCTCGTCGCCGTCCTCGTAGGCGTTGAGCGTGTGGAACACCCAGCACGGCTCCACCTCAAACCAGCGCACTTCGCCGGTGCTGCGCGACAGAAGGCCGAGCCGCGGCGTATGTGCCTCGTTCCACGCGACCGGCAGCGGCGAGCCCTTCTGCGCGTGCGCCATGCTGAACGTCACCGGCAGGTCATAGATCACCACGTACCGCTCGGTGAGCGCGAAGTCGTGCACCATCGGCCCGTCGGGGACCGGGATGTTCGTCACCTGCGTCACCACGCCCTTGGGGTCGATGACGATGTGCTGGTGATAGTCCCAGCCCCAGAAGTTCGCGATCGCGTGCAGCTCGCCGCTGACCGGGTCGAGGTGGGCGTGGCCGGTGTACCCCCCGGGCAGTGCGCCGCCGAAGTCGCACGGGCCGATCGTGTCGAGCTCGTAGCTCAGCTCGTACGGACGCGCTCCCCCTTCCTGCGTCGCGAAGGTGCGCCCGGCCAGCCCAAGCACATGGGTGTTGGGGGAGAAGTCCATGCCGGCGTGCACCGGCCCGGGACGCGGTTCCTCGCCGAGCCGCCGCGCGACGGCCGCGCTGCGCACCCACCGGTTGCGGTACCACTCGGCGCGGCCGTCGCGCAGCCGCAGGCCGTGCACCATGCCTTCGCCGGTGAGCAGGTGGCTGGCGGTGGGGTCGTCGAGGCCGAGCGGGTTGGGGCCGTTACGCAGATAGCGGCCGGTCAGCTCGGCCGGAATGCGACCGGTGACCTCCAGGTCGAAGGCCGTGATCTCCTCGGTGACGGGGGTGAAGCCGCCGGTGAACGGGGTGGTGGTCATGTCGTTTCCCTTTCGCCCGTCTCTTGTCGTGGTCCGGCCGGGAACGGCCGTGGTGTCGTGGTCAGGAACGGCGTGAGCACCGAGGTGCAGAGCAGCCGGAAGCGCGCCGACGCGTCGGCCTCCTCGAAATAACTCAACCGCCGCAGCCCGATCGCCGCAGACATGTCCGCGATCCCCAGCCCGACGACCAATGCGCGCTTCTGCACGATGCCGTCCTCCGTGCTCCACGAGTCGGTCCGATCAGTCCGGGACGATGACGGCGCGGGTGCGGCCCTGGTGCGCCCAGGCCTCGCCGACGCGGCTGAGCGGGTAGTCGGTGTATGGCGCGTGGAAGGTGCCGTCGGCGAACCGGGCGATGATCTCGGGGAACTCGGCGATCATCTCGGCCTTGGAGACCGAGCCCGTGCCACTACCGCTGATCCGGATCCGCCGGCTGCGCAGCAGTGCCGCGGGCAGCGCCGCCTCGGTTCCGGCGAGTGAGCCGATCTGCACGTAGTCGATGGCCGCGCGGTCGTCGTCCGTGCCGGTCTTTCCCAGTGCGGCGAAGGTGGCCTCGGCGACGGGGCCCCACACGAAGTCGAGCACGAGCGTGGGCTGCGCCTCGGCGACGGTGGCGGCGAGGGCGGTCGCCCTGGCGTCGGGTGCCGCGGCCGCGAGCGGAACGGTGACGGCGCCGAGGCCGCGCAGCCGCTCCAGCGCCTCGTGATCGCACCCGGCTGCGATGACCTGTTTCGCGCCGAGGGACAGTGCCGCCCGTACGGCCAGGCTGCCCGACATGCCGGTCGCCCCGAGCACCAGCACGGTGCCGAGCTCGCCCACCTCCTTGTGGTGGGTGATCAGCGGTTCCAGCCCGCCATGGCGGGGTTCATGCCGGCGGCGACCGCGAGCGGATCGGCCCCGGCGGGCAGCTCCACCTCGAACGGGGCGACCAGCCATTCGGCCATCGTTCCCCACGGCGACCGGGCAAGGCCCGTGTAGACCAGCCGCCCGTCATCGGTCCGGGCCACGGCGTCGACGCCCGGCACGAGGGGGTAGGCCTGGTGGCTGCCGTAGTGGCGGCCAGCAGCCAGCCCGCGGACGACGTGGTGCAGACCCGCGCCCACGAGTCTCAGCGGTGCCCGGCCCGGCCGTTGTTCCGGGTCGGGGAAGTCCGCGCAGACGGGTGTCGATTCTGGAGTTTTGACGACCGCAGCACGCATGACACGCTCCTGAACTAAGTTCGTTTTTGGTGTCGCTCACCATGCCTGAACTTTGTTAAGCTGTCAACCGTGGCGAAGGGCATCACGCGAGAGCGGATCGTCGCGGTGGCACTCGAGCTGCTCGATGAGAAGGGCATGGACGCTCTCACCGTCCGTGCGCTCGCTTCCCGGCTCGGCGTGGGAGCCCCCGCGCTGTACTGGCACGTCCGCAACAAGCAGGAACTGCTCGACGAGATGAGCACGTCCGTCATGCGCCGCGTCACCGACGCCCTCTCAGCGATCGCTCCCAGCGCCGGCTGGCGTGACGACGTAGCCGCCTACGCCCGCGTCCTGCGCTCGGAGTACCTGCGCCACCGGGACGGAGCGCGTATCTTCAGCGGCACGCGCTTCTCCGACCCCGACGTGGTGAAGGCGAAGGAGTCCTGGCTCGTGCGCTTGACCGCGGCCGGATTCTCCCTGGCCGAGGCGGACGACACCATCGACCTGGTCACCGCGTTCGTGGTCGGCTTCGTGATCGAGGAGCAGGAGCGCAGCCAGTCCGCCGGCGTCGACCCGGCCCGGTACTCGCTCGCCGAGCGCGACGCGTGGCTGGGCGAAGGCGCCGATCTGGTCAAGGCCGCCGGGCACCTCCGCGACGACGGTGACCTGCGGTTCGAACGGCAGCTCGGCATCGTCCTCGACGGGCTCGCGGCCCGTCTGCGCAGCTGACAGCCGCTACAGAGAGAGGTTAGGAGCTTCCTCGGGACCGGCCGATTCCTGGAAACGGGCTGTCAACGGCCGATTGCGTGTGGGTCTGGCCCACTTTTCGTGATCAGTAGCCGTGCAGAACACGGACGCGGAGAAGGTCGGGGTTGGCTCGCCCGTACATGATCCGTTTGATCATCTTGATGCAGTTCAGGTTGCCTTCCACGGCACCGGAGCTGTAGGGCAGGCTGAGCCCGGCCTTGACCGCCGCCCAGTCACGGCGAAGGCCGGCGACGAAGTCGCGCAGTTCCCGTGCGGGACTGGGCCTGCGCTCGCGCCCCCCAGCCTTCCAGGTCCTGCTCGCCACGACGGGCAACGAGCATCTCGGCGAACTGGCGCGTCAACTCGGTGACCGAGGCGAGTTCCGATCAACGGGCAGTGATCCGTTCGAGCGTGGCCAGGTCTTCGGCGGCGACCTTGGTGGGCGGCTGGACGATCCAGCCAGTGACCTCCCGGTTCTTGGTCGGCGACCTGCATGGCCGGCGGGGTGCCACGCTGGGCGCCTTCGGCATAGCAACCGGCCCGGTCCCGGTAGATCACCTCCTGGACGGCCCCGGGAATCTTGGAGGCTCATCGAACAGGCTGGTGAACTTGCTGTCCCGATCCCTGATCAAGAATCGGAAGTCACCGATCCGATCGCCCAGGTCGAATATCAGGTTGCGGGCTTGCTGGGCAACCCAGCCGGCCGTTGGGTTCGCCGTGATCCCCAGCAGGTGGACCCGCCGCGTGGCATGCTCGACCACGGCGAAGCAGTACAAGCGCGCGAGCTCGGATGGTGGGTCGGATCGGTGGTCGTCCCGGCCCATGCTTGGGGTAGGTCCAGCGTCGCTTCACCAGCTCGGCGTGCCAGCGCAGGAGCGTCCGCGGTGTGGCGAACAAGTGACATCGGCGGCGTCGGGGCAGGAGTCGCGCAAGCGCGGAGAGGATCGCCCGGTCCGCCCAGGATGGCCGGGGAGCGGCGACCTGGCGTCGGAGGACAGCCAGCTGATGCCGCAGTATCAGGATCTCCGCGTCCTTGACGCCTGTGATCGGACGAGTAGCGCGACCAGCCGAATACCCGTAAGACGATCACGTACAACAGCCGAAGCGCCATCCTGCGATCCAGCCGGAGCTGGGCCATCGAACGCAGCAAAACCCCAGACCAAACCCTGTGACACAATATTTGGCACCCACAAGAACCTGAGCGTTGCCCGGAAAGGCTCAGGACTCGATGAACTTGTCCGCCAGACCGTGTTCCAGGTAGTCGTCCGGCAGGTCCTGGATGATCAACTCGGCTTCGGTGCGCCCGGTGTGCAGCCGCCAGTAGGCGTCGGCGATCGTCTGAGGCTGGGAGTCGTGGCCGCCTTGGCCGATGAAGGCGGCGATCGCCACGTGCGCGGCGTAGACGCCGGTACCGGAAAGCGCGGCATGCAGATTGAGGATCCAGTTGCGCATCCCACCGGTGGCAATCTGAACGTTCGCCACGTGTGGGGCGATCATCGGTCCGGAACCCGCGCCACTGCTGATCAGGACCGTCCCCGTGCCGCGCTCCAGCATGCCGGGCAGGACGTGCTGCACCGCCGCGACACCGCCGAGTAGGTAGAGATCCAGTTGGGCCAGGACCGAGTCGACGGTGACCTTCGTGGCCTCGACGATCGGCGCTCGGCGCAGGTCGGCCGGGGCCGGCGCGGGCGAGTACTCGAGTACGTCGATCGGCCCCAGCCGCTCCTCGACGGCGGTCAGCGCCGCGTGCAGAGTGGGACGGTCGGTCACGTCGGCGGGGAACACCTCGGCCCGGATGCCCGCACCGGACAGGTCATCGGCCACCGCCTGGAGCGTTGTACGGTTGCGGGCGATCAGCGCCACGCCGAACCCCTCAGCGCCGAACCGCCTGCCGATCGCCCGACCCAACTGCGGGCCCGCGCCCACGATCGCGATCGTGCTCAATTCACCACCTCGTTATTATCGTTTCGGTTCACGTCGACAACATAGGAAGGCATGGGTCGCGGGGACTTGGACCGGCGCGACAACCTGAACGGAAGATTCGCGACAACGATGAACGACACTCTCTCGGTGAGCCTGAGCGGTGCGAACGCCTTCAGCGACTTCGCACGCGAGTGGCGGACCCGGATGGGGGAGACCTTCGCACTGGCGCCCTTCAGCCGGGCGACCGTCGCCGGCTTCGGGGCACGCTCCCGCGGGTTCCGGCTGCGGGACGTGATGTTCAACCGCTTCGAGAACACGGCCCCCCTCCGGACGGCGGGCCCGCGAGTCGGGGCCGACGACCACGTACGCCTGTGGATCATCCACCAGGGCACCTGGCGGTTCGCGGAACCGGGGGGAGCCGAGCACACGGCACCCGCCGGCCGCTTCCTGGTACAGACAGGGAAGCTGTCCCACTTCGCCACGACGCCGCGCACCACCGTCCAAGTGCTCGTGCTGCCCGCCGCCGAGATCCGGCGCGGACGGGGCATGACGGCCTCAGGCCCGGTCGACACCGCCGAGATGCGGCTGCTGACCGCGCACGCCACCATGGTGAGCCGAACGTTGGTCGACCTCGGGCCGGCCGGGGTTGACGCCGCCCGCGACACCCTGGCCGAGCTGGCCCGGGCCGCGGTCCGAGGCGGGGTCGACGACGTGGAGCCCCGGCTGTCGCCGGCGCTGGCCCAGGCCGCGCGGGACCTGGCAGACCAGCGGCTCACCGACCCCGCCCTCTCCCCTGCGGCACTCGCGCGGAAACTGAACATCTCCGTGCGTACCCTGCAACGGGCCTTCGCCCATGAAGGGCAGTCACTGAGCGCCTACATCCGGGATCGCCGCCTCGATGAGGCGCGCCGCGCGCTCATCGCACCGCACCGGCGTATGACCATCACGGACATAGCCGCCCGCTGGCAGTTCTCCGACAGCGGTCACTTCGCCCGCGCCTTCCGCAACCGCTACGACCAGAGCCCGACCGACTACGCCGCGACCGCCGCTCGTGAAGCAGACGTCACCTGAGTGTGCCGGGCCGGCGCTGAAGGCGCTTGAGCCGGTTGCGAACGAAGGCTTCGAGCCGGTCGAGGGCGACGATCGTTAGGCGTATGCCTGATCGCCGGGCATCGCAGCCCCACCGCGGTCCGCGTGCGTTAGGCGAGAAAGAGATCAGCGTGGAGGTCAGCACCGACGGCCCCGGCTCCCGGACCGCCTCTCCCGGCGGGAGCGGACGCGGTCTGGCCGGGCTCCACGACCGGGTCGAAGCCCTCGGTGGCCAGTTCAGCGCCGACCGGCAGCCGGGAGGCGGCTTCCTCGTACGGGCCCGCATCCCCGCCGAGAATTCGTCGTGACGACACCGATCCGGGTCCTGATCTCCGACGACCAGGCGCTGATTCGCACCGTCTTCGCCACCGTTATCGACGCCCGGCCCGACCTGGAGGTGGTGGGCGAGTGCGGCGGCGGCCGCGCCGCGGTCGACCTCGCCCGCCGGCTCGACCTCGACATGGTCGTCATGGATGTGCGCATGCCGGTCCTCGACGGCAATCGGGAGTGGACCTGGCCAAGGCCGAACGCGACGAACTCGCCCGGCTGCGCAAGCGGGTCGCCGAGCTGGAGACCGAGAAGGAGATCCTCCGCAAGGCAGCCGCCTATCGTGCGAAGGAGATGGATCGTTGACCAGCCGCTTCAGGTTCATCTCCGCCCACGCCACCTACGGCATCGCGCGGCTGTGCAGGGTCTTGAACGTCGGACGCAGCGCCTACTACGCCTGGCGGGCGGGCGAACCCGCCCGCCAGGCCAGGGCGGCCGAGGACGAGCGGATCCTGGCGAAGATCCGAGCCTTCCACACCGACTCGAGTGGGACCAACGGTTCCCCGCGGATCACCGCCGACCTGCGCGATGACGGAGAGATGGTCAACGAGAAGCGAGTAGCCCGGCTGATGCGTGCTGCGGGCGTCGTCGGCCTGCACCTGCGTAAGGGCAGGCGGACCACCATCCCTGATCAGGCGGCCGCTACCGCGTCTGACCTGCTCGGTCGCGACTTCAGCATGGGCGCGGTGGACGAGCGGTGGTGCGGCGATATCACCTATCTGCCGGTCGGTGACTCGTGGCTGTACCTGGCCACGGTCATCGACATCGGATCACGCCGACTGATCGGCTGGTCGACCGCCGGCCACCTGCGCACGGAACTGATCAGTGACGCGCTGACCGCGGCGGCCGCCACACGGGGCGGCGACGTGAAAGATGTGATCTTCCACTCCGACCGCGGTTGTCAGGGTGGATTAAATCGGTGCTCGCAACACCTCGTCGTTGGAGGTGTTGGTGCATGGGCGTGGGCAAGAAGCAGCAGGCCGTCCGGTTGTATCGCGGTCAGATCCCCTCGCCGGGACGGCCGACCGTTGCTTGGAGGCAGGACCGTGTCCGGTTCTGGCAAGCGATCGCACGAGGGGTGAGTTCGGAGGACGCCACAGTGGAGATCGGCGTGTCGCCGGCGGTCGGGACACGCTGGTTTCGCCAGGCTGGCGGGGTGGGACCATGCCTTGCCCCGACGGTGTCGGGTCGTTACCTGTCGTTCGCAGAGCGGGAAGAGATCGCGTTATGCCGCGCCCAGAAGCTCGGCGTGCGCGAGATCGCCCGACGCTTGAGGCGCTCGCCCTCGACGATTTCGCGCGAGCTGCGGCGCAATGCCTCGACACGGACATGTGACGTGGACTATCGAGCGACGGTCGCGCAATGGCACGCCGAACGCCGGGCTCGCCGGCCGAAGACCGCCAAACTGGCGGCCAACCAGCAGCTGCGCGAGTATGTGCTGCAGCGGCTGGCGGGACAGGTCCGCCATCCGGACGGCACGCCGGCGGCGGGGCCGCAGACAGCGCCCTGGAAGGGACGGAACAAACCCCACCCTCAAGACCGCCGCTGGACAACGTCATGGAGCCCGGAAGAGATCTCCCACCGGCTGAAGATCGATTTCCCCGAGGACGACACCATGCGGATCTCACACGAGGCGATCTATCAGGCCCTGTTCATCCAGGGGCGTGGAGCGCTCAAGCGGGAGCTGGTCGCGTGCCTGCGCACCGGGCGTGCGCTGCGGGTGCCGCGGGCCCGCGCCCGGAAGAAGGCCGGCGGCCACGTGACCGCTGAGGTGCTGATCAGCGAGCGGCCCGCCGAAGCCGATGACCCGCGGTTCCGGGCCACTGGGAGGGCGACCTCATCATCGGCACCGGCAGGTCGGCGATCGGCACCCTGGTGGAGCGCACGACGCGGTTCACCCTGCTGCTGCACCTGCCCCGGGTGGAAGGCTTCGGCACGCAGGAACGGGTCAAGAACGGCCCGGCGCTGGCAGGCCGTGGCGCCGAAGCCGTGCGGGATGCGATCACCAAAGAAATCACCGGGTTGCCCGAGCAACTCCGTCGCTCGCTGACCTGGGACCGGGGAACAGAGCTGGCCCAGCATGCCCAACTGCGCATCGACACCGGCTTGCTGGTCTACTGCGCCGACCCTCATAGCCCTTGGCAGCGTGGCACCACCGAGAACACCAACGGCCTGCTGCGGCAGTACTTTCCCAAGGGCACCGACCTGTCACGCTGGGATGCCGAGGAGTTGGCGGCTGTTGCGTTCGCGCTCAACACCAGGCCGAGAAAGACCCTTGGATGGAGGACCCCGGCAGAAGCCTTCACCGAACATCTAAACTCGCTGCTGAACAGCAGTGTTGCGACGACCGACTGAATCCGAGTTCGCTGCCGCGGTCGGTGTGGAAGATCACCCCGTCGACGGTTCCGCCGCGGGTGACCGCGGCCATCTGCAGCGAGGCGATGGTCAGCGCCGCGTCGTGATGCTCGGACATGGCGTAGCCGAGGGCTGCCGTAGGTGCCGCCCGAGGCGGTGAACCTCGCCTCGATCACCGCGTCCAAGTCCGCGCGGCGCCGCTTCATGGGGTGGTCCAGCCGATGAGCAGGGTCGGCTGCGCCCTGGACAACGCCGCCGCCGAGGCGCTGAACAGCACGCTAAGGGTCGAGTATGTCCACCAATCCGGGCCCAGGCCCAACTGGAGATTGCGACGTGGGTCGTCGGCTTCTACAATCCTCCGACGCAGGCACAGTGCCAACGACGGACTGCCGCCCGTTACCTTCGAGCAGCGGATGATCGCCAAGAGGTAAGCGTCAACACCGCTGTGGCATAGAACCGTCTCCACGCTTCGGGGGAGTGACAAAGCCGCTCTACAACACCGACGACGCACGTTACCTGCTGGGTCTGCCGAACCAGTTCGCCCTGTTCAGCCCGTACTGGCCGGGACCGTGACGTCGTAGGCAGAGGTCGCGTTCGGTGCGATAGGTGACATTCGTCAAGCAAGGGGATTGAATATCGTCACCACGACCGGGGGCCGACCGGCTGAGGTCGGTGACCGGATGCGAGGCGGATGAGCACGGATGGGCGCAAGACTCTGGGCCGGGTGGTCTCTCCGATTCTGGTGGCGCGCGACGCGGAGTTGCGGCGGCTGATCACCGCCGTGACGGTGCCGCCCTCGGTGGTCGTGGTCGAGGGTGAGGCAGGGATCGGCAAGTCCCGCCTGGTGGCCGAGCTGCTGAGCCGCCCGGAGCTCTCCGGACGGTGGATCCTGCACGCCGGGTGTGGCCAGATCCGGGAGCCGTTCCCGCTGGGGCCGGTCGTCGAGGCGCTGCGGACCAGGGCCGCGGACCTGGCCGGCGCGGAGCTGTCGCCGGTGGCGGGTGCGTTGCGGACGCTGCTTCCCGAGCTGGCGCACGTGCTTCCGCCGCAGCCCGAGGCGCTGGAGGATCGGGCGGTCGAGCGGCACCGGCTGTTCCGCGGACTGAGCGAGGTGCTGACCGCGCTGGGCCCCGTGCTGCTGGTCGTGGAGGACCTGCACTGGGCAGACGAGCAGACGGCCGAGTTCTTGGCGTACTTGCTGGCCAATCCGCCCGGTGCGCTGTCGGTCGTCCTGACCTACCGGGGCGAGGAGGCGCCGACCGGCGTGCGGGCGCTGACCGCGCGCCCCGCCGACGCGCTCACCCATGAGCACATCGTGCTGGCTCCGCTGGACGAGGACCAGACCCGCGAGCTGGCGGGCGCGATCCTGGGCAGCGCGGACGTCTCCGCGGAGTTCGCCGCCCATCTGTGCGCGCGGGCCTCAGGGTTACCGCTGGCGATCCAGGAGTTGTTGGCGCTGCTGCGCTCACGCGGGGCGGTGATCCCATGGGCCGGAGGGTGGGCGCGCCGGACTCTGGACACACTGGACGTGCCGAGCGGGGTGCGCGCCTCGGTGCAGGAGCGGGTGGGCCGGCTGTCGCCTCCGGCGCGGGTGGTGGCGGAGGCGGCCGCCGTACTCCAGCTGGCTTCGCCCGTCGCGGTGCTGACCGGCGTGACCGGCCTGTCGGAGCCGGACACGGCCGACGGCGTGGACGAGGTGCTGGACGCCGGCCTGTTCGTCGAGCGGGACGGGATGGTGCGGTTCCGGCACGTGCTGGCGGCCCAGGCCGTGCACGAGGGGATCGCGCTGGGGCGCAGGCAGACGCTGCACGCCGCCGCCGCGACCGTCGTACGGGGCCTGCGCCCGGTGCCGCTGGGGCGGGTGGCCTACCATCTCCGGCAGGCCGGTCGCGTCGGGGACTGGGTGGAGGCGACCGTACAGGCAGCCGACCAGGCTTTCGAGCTGGGTGACATCGCCGAGGCGGCGCGGCTCCTCGAAGACGTGCTGCGCCGGGCGGAGCTCGACCCCGAGCGCCGGGCGGCCATGACGATCAGGCTGGGGTGGGCTGCCTCGGAGTTGCTGCACCTGCCGGACGTCACCGATTTGCTGGTCAGGGCGCTCGATCGCCTGCCTCCCGGACCGGTCCGCGGTGAGCTGCGGTTCCTGCTGGGGATGCAGCTGGAAGTGACCAGAACGGACCCGGCTCGCCGGACCCGGACGTTCGTCGACGCGCTGGAGGACCTGGCCGACCGGCCGGAGCTGGCGGCCTGGACCATGGTGGCCCTGGGGATGCAGACCACTCTGGACGCGTCGTCCGGCGCCCAGCTGAGGTGGCTGGAGCGCGCGCTGGAGACGCTGACCGAGGTCGGCGACGCCGAGATCCGCCTGCTCGTCCTGAGCAAGGTGGCGATGGTGTTCACGGTGGTCGGCGATCCGCGCTGGGCTGAGCTGACCGACCGCGTCATCCGGGAGACCGGCGGGCTCGCCGAGCGCCGCAGGGAGGTCAACGCCTACCGCTCCATCGGCGAGGAAGCCTGTTTCAGCGGACATCACGAGGTCGGGCAGCGGTTGCTGACTTTGGCGTTGAACAGTGCGCCCGGCTCTGACATCACCGGTGGCGCGGAGTTCCGCTGCCGGGCCTCACTCGCGGTGGCGGCCTACTGCCAGGGCGCCTGGGACGGTCTGGGCGAGGCGATCGACTCGCTCCGTCAGGGGCGCAGCGACCGCCCCACCGAGCTGGTCACCCTGGACGCCCTCGCGGCCTGCCTCGCGCCCGCTTCCGGCCGTCTCGACGCCGCTCAGGATCTCCTGCGTGCGGTCGTCCGGCGGGTGCGGCTGATGGGGGACGCCGATCTGCTCCCGTTCCTGGTGAGCGTCCTGTTGCGGGTGGCCACCGCGCGGGGTGAGGCCGCCGCGGCCGTCGTGGAGGTCGAACCGGCCGTCGCCATGTGGGAGGTCAGGGGTTTCTGGCCGGTCGGGGTCCGTGCGGTGCCGGCGCTGGCCGAGGCGATGCTGGCGGCGGGCGATCCGGAGCGGGCGCGGGAGCTGGTGGACCGGTACGAGTCGCGGTTGCCGGGGCTGGACGCGCCGCTGGCACCGGCGGCGCTGCGGCAGGCCCGCGGCCTCATGGCCGCGGCGGAGCAGCGGTGGGACGAGGCCGTGGCGCACTTCACGGCCGCCGCCGTCGCCTTCGGCGGGTTGTCGGCGCCGTACGAGCAGGCGCAGGCGAACGAGCAGGCGGCGGCCTGCCTGTTCGCCCTGGGAGACCCGGCCGCGGCCGGCACTCTCACGGCCGCCGTCAGCGCGTACGCCGGGGTGGGCGCCCGATGGGACCTGGATCGCGCCACGCGGCTGGCACGACGGTGGGGGGTCCGCCCGTCCGCCCCCGCCGCGGTGCGCGGGGAGGCGGGCGACGCGCTGTCCGCGCGGCAGCAGCAGGTGGCGCGGTTGGCCGCGCAGGGGCTGACCAACCAGGAGATCGCCAAAGAGCTTTTCCTGTCGCCGAAGACGGTCGACAAGCATCTCAGCGCGGCAATGCGCAAGGTCGGCGCGGCTTCCCGCCGGGAGCTCGCCCGGCATCTGGCTCCCACCCCAGAGGGCTGAGCAGGAAAGTTGGGGAGCTTTTCCCCATATATCCCCCATATCCCGGGGATAGGGACGCGCCGATACTTGGCACATGTCTGACCAGGACGCACCCGAGCCTCCGCCGGACGAGGAGCCCGCTCACTGCCCGCGGCCCGAGGAGCCGATCGGAGCGGTCACCGAAGAGGCCCAGATGCCGGACGGCTTCGAGCCTCTGTGACCCCGCTCCACCCCGTCACCACGATCGTGTAGAAAGGCCTCCCTCCGCCATGCTCAAGCACAGATTCCGGCCGTCCGCTCCCGGGAGGACCGCGTGAGACGCGCCATCCTGGTGACGTCGGCCCTCGCGCTGGCCGCGGCCACGCTGCCGCCGATCGCGGCGGGAGCGGCCGCCGCACCGCCGCCCGCCGCCCCCGTCACCCTGAGCGGGGTGGGGCCGGGCCCGCACGTCATCACCCTGGTCAGCGGGGACAAGGTCACCCTCTCCCAGTCCGCCGGCGGCCGCTACAAGGTGAAGACCGAGCCCGCCACCCGCCAGGACGGCCACCGGCCGCGGCTGATCACCCAGACCACTCCCGAGAGCGTCTTCGTCCTTCCCGACGACGCGATGCCCGCCATCCAGGCGGGGCGGCTGGACCGGCGGCTGTTCGACGTCAAGTATCTGGCGGAGAACGGCTACGCCGACGACCGGACCAAGCAGGTCCCGGTGATCGTGCAGTACCCGGCGGACCGGGAGGCCACGGCGCTCAAGCGGGCCGCCGACGCGATCCCGGCCAGCGTCCCCACCCACAGTCTGGACAGCATCCACGCCTCGGCCGTGAGCGTCACCAAGGCGGAGGCGGGGGCGTTCTGGAACGCCGTACGGACCGCGCCCTCGGCCGGACTGAAAGCGGCGGACACGCTGAGCGGTGGGATCGCCAAGCTGTGGCTGGACGGCAAGGTCAAGGCCATCCTGGACGAGAGCGTCGCCATGATCGGCGCGCCGACGGCCTGGGCCGGGGGCCACGACGGCACCGGCGTGAAGGTCGCGGTGCTGGACACCGGCATCGACGCCACCCACCCCGACCTCGACGGGAAGATCGCCGACTCCAAGTCCTTCGTCCCCGACTCACCGTCGGTCAAGGACGGCCATGGCCACGGCACCCACGTGGCCTCCACCATCGCAGGCTCCGGAGCGGCGGCCGGCGGCACGCGCAAGGGCGTGGCGCCGGGCGCGCGACTGGTTGTCGGCAAGGTGCTGGACGACGCCGGCAGCGGCCTCGACTCCTGGATCATCGAAGGCATGGAGTGGGCCGCCACCAGCGGCGCCAAGGTCGTCAGCATGAGCCTGGGCGCCGGTCCCAGCGACGGCACCGACCCGATCAGCCAGGCGGTCGATGACCTGAGCACCACCACCGGGACGCTGTTCGTCATCGCCGCGGGCAACTCCGGTCCCGGGGCGGGGACCGTGTCCATGCCCGGGGCCGCCGAAGCCGCGCTCACCGTCGCCGCGGTCGACAAGAAGGATCAACTGGCCGACTTCTCTGGCCGAGGGCCGCGATTCGGCGACTCGGGGCTCAAGCCCGACATCGCCGCGCCCGGCGTGAACATCACCGCCGCGCGTGCCGCCGGCACCACGATGGGCACGCCCCTCGACGAGCACTACACCAGCGCGTCCGGCACCTCGATGGCCACGCCGCACGTCGCCGGCGCCGCGGCGATCATGGCCCAGTTGCACCCCGACTGGAAGGGGCCGCTGCTCAAGACCGCGCTGATGTCCACGGCCAAGGACGACGGCTTCAGCGCCTACGAGCAGGGCGCCGGCCGGGTGGACCTGGCCAAGGCTTACACCCAGCGGGTCTTCGCCACCACCGCCGGGATCGACTTCGGCTCGCTGACCGAGGAGGGCGAGCCCCTGCGGCGGGAGCTGTCCTACACCAACCTCACCGACCAGCCGGTCACCCTCACGCTCACTCCCGGCCTGCGCACGGCCGGCGGGAAGGCGGTGGAGGGAAGGCTGAGCGCCGATCCGACCCTCACCGTACCCGCGAACGGCACCGCCACGGCGACCGTCACCCTCGACACGACCGGCCTGGAGTTCGGCACCTACCCCGGCGCCGTGACGGCCGCGGCAGACGGCGTCCAGCTGACCACCCCCGTGGGCGTGGTGCGCGAGGCGCCGCTGTTCCAGCTCACCGTCCACACCATCGGCAGGGACGGCCAGCCCGCCACACCGTGGTTTCAGCAGACCCTCGACGTCGGTGGCGACAAGAAGTTCCTGGACGACACCGTGGTGTCGTCCACGGGGATCACGATCACCCGGGTTCCGGCCGGCACGATCTCGGTGCTGCAGTTGCTGAGCACGGTGGACGAGGACGACCGGGACAACGAGACATTCCTGATGAACCCGGAGATCACCGTCACCGGTGACACCGAGATCACGCTCGACGCCCGGCAGGCCTCCCAGTTCCGCTTCAGCACCCCGAAGCCGGCCGAGCCGCTGAACAACATCTGGGTCGTCGGCACCGAGCGGACCATCGCCAACGGCCAGACGTACGGCACCACCGTGACTCCGGGCTTCGAGACCAGCGCGTGGGCGGAGGTGTGGGCCATCCCCACCAAGCCGGTCACCACCGGCAAGTTCCGCTTCGCCGGCCAATGGACGCTGGGGCAGGCCCAGGTCACGATGACCATGGGCGGGCGCAAGCCGATCACCCTGAACCCCGTCGCCCCCCAGCACATCGGCTTCGACAACGCGCCCCGCCAGAACAACCAGCCCGACTGGAAGCCGTTCACCGGGACGCAGAACCTGCCGGTCGTCGACGTCGGCACAGCCCGGCCCGAGGACATCGCCGGGAAGGACCTGCGCGGCAAACTGGCGCTCATGGACACGGGGCTCGCGCCCGACGGCGCCGCGAACTGCTACGTGATGATCACTCAGATCATCCGCCTGCGGGAGGCCGGTGCGGCCGGAGTGGCGATCTTCCCGTCGACGAGCAGCCGCTGCTCCCTGCCGATCGGCGTCTACCAGGAAATCAACACCGGCGACCCCAAGCCCATCAGCATCCCGAACGTCTCCCTGTCGAGCAAGGAAGGGCAGAGCCTGCGTACGCGGATCGCGAGCGAACCGGTCTCGGTCCAGGTGACCGGCACACCGCTCACGCCTTACACCTACGTCCTCAAGCCGTACTCCGAGGGCAGCGTGCCGAAGTCCCTGCACTACACCTTCACCAGCAAGCAGCTCGCCCAGATCGACATGGACGTGCACGCCTCCCAGCCGACCAGCTTCAACAGCTACCGATCGATGTACAAGCAGGACGACGTCACGGACACGACGACGGCCACCTCTCTCTGGGCGCCGACGGGCTTCGTCGGACCGGCCAGACAGACCGAATGGGTCGGGCCCCTCGATCCCAAGGTCATCCAGTCCCACGCCATGGCCTCGGCCAACCTCGACGCGACGGTCTTCTACGACACCCGCTTCCGCGTAGAGGTGTTCGACCGGCCCGGACGGACCCGGCAGCAATGGTTCACCGCGGACCTGACGCCGGGCGCCCAGACCGCGGCGGAGAAGGTCTACGCCCTCGCCGACAAGGACGCGCCGCCCCTGTCCACCCGGGGCATCGACCTGGTGTGCACGATCTGCGTGCAGGGTGACACGCTCTGGGCCGAGTTCGCCCCGGCGGGCACGCCCGACAAGCAGCCGACCAGCAGCAGCTTCTGGAAGGGTGAGGCCTATCTCACCCCGGACTACGACCTCCACCTCTACCGGGACGGCACGGAGATCCCGCGCGTCAAGGCGCCCTATTTGGACAACATGCCGGCGTTCACCCTGCCCGAGGGCTCCGGCACCTACCGGCTGACCGCGAAGAACGCCCAGCACGACACCGAGTGGACGTTCCGCGCTCCGCCGGCCAAGGACCAGGTGCTGCCGGGATCGTTCTGCAAGTACTGGGTCGTCGAGGGCGTCACCGAGCAGTGCCGGCCGACACCCGTCGTCTTCGCCGGCTACGACCTGGACGACAGCCTGGCGCTGGACAACACCGTCCGCGCCGGCCGATCCCACACCTTCACCGTCGAGGCCTACCACTCGCCGTCCGCGGCGAAGATGCCCGAGATCGCCGGTCTCAAGCTGTGGATGAGCACCGACGACGGCGTCCGGTGGGCGCCCGTCTCGGTCAAGCGCGACCGTTCCGGCGCCTACACCGCCACCACCCGCTACCCGTCGCTCCGCGACACCAAGGGCGCGGTCAGCCTGAAGGTGGAAGCCTGGGACACCCAGGGCAACCGCCTCAAGCAGACCAGCACCCGCCTGTTCAACCTGCGCTGAGCCTGATCTGATCGGCCGCTGCCGGATGCCGGGGACCTTCCCCGACATCCGGCGGTCGGCGCTCCGGGCCGAAGACGTCGCTGGCTTGTCCGTAGGTCGCCGCGTCCCGCGCGTCAGCATTCAGGTCTGCTGGCACTGTCAACGGTCAAGTTCGTGCCTGTTTCATGCGGAAAGGACTCTGCGCCTGCCGATAATTCCGTCCGCCCAGGTCATAAACCTGCGAGTGCCTCGCGTGGCGTATGCGAACTCCGATCACCCCAGAGACGAGAGCGGTACGGCAGGATGATCCGCTGTGCTCCTTCGCCTGGCCTACCTGACTGTCATGAACGCTTTTCGCCGCGCGCTTGTCGGCGGCCTTGAAGACAGCGCGTGCACCGGACTCCAGTGTCACTGCGGCGATCTGGCCGCGAACCGCGACAGCGGCTCATATCCCATCACGCGTTGGACAGGAGGCGCTGGATCAACTCACCATCGACGCGCCCAGCATCGCTCACGACTACCGGCCTTCTCTCACACTCGTAGTCCGGACCGTCACATGATTCTTTGCAAGCTAGGTCCGAAGGTCGCAAGGTTCGCGCGGGACAAACATCCGACGCACCGTTGATCATCCCAAAGTGTCCGTTCTCATCCATCGCGTCAGGGAGCCATGTCGGCGAGCTGCGCACCGACAACTGCCTTGAGATCAGGACGGGCGAGCAATCCAGCTGGGGATCAATGGGCTTGGACGTCACAGGGTCGATGTCCCCATGGTCTTGTCAGTTCCGGTCAGCGCCGACCAGGCAAGTGACAGAACCGCTGAGACCCCGCGCGGCGGAATCTCATCGATCTGGTCAGTTTTCCGAGTCGACACCGCCTCATCGGAACGTGGCGTGGCCGCCGAACGGGCGCTCCAACGCGCATTCCGCGGCATGAACGGAGGCCGTCCGGCGGTGTCCCACCGAAGCGTGGTCGCTCCCGACACGTTACGTGACACCTACGGCTTGGCCGACGAGGTGATCGGCGATCCGGCCGGGGCTGCGGAGTCCGGCACCCCCGCGTAGTCGGGCAGCTCGACGCCGTTGATCGCGCGCCCGACCAGCTCGGTGAACCATTCGCCGGCGAAATCGGGGAGCGGTTCGGCCTCTGGCCCGGGGACGCCGCGGCTGCGCGCGTTCAACCGGCCGATCTCCTGGTTGGCCTCGACGAACGGGCGCATCCGCGCCTCGTAGCGGGCGAACCCGGCGTCGGGGTCCCAGCCGGCGGCGGCCAGCTCTCCGGCCAGCAGGTAGGCGCCGACCAGCGCCAGCCCGGTGCCCTGCCCCGACATCGGCGAGGAGCTGAACGCCGCGTCCCCGAGCAGCCCCACCCGTCCACTCGACCAGCGGTCCATCACCACCTGGGCGACCTGATCGAGGTAGAAGTCCGGAGTGTCGTCCAGGTGCGCCAGGATGTCCGGGGCCAACCAGCCCAGGCCCGCCATCCGCTCACGCAGCAGGACCTTCTGGGCCGCGACGTCACGGTAGTCGACGTCGAAGTCGGCCGAGGCGAAGGAGAACATGGCCATCGCCCGGGTGGCGTCCTGGATGGGCCGCAGGAGGGCAGAGCGCCCGGACTCCTGGTCCTGGTGCTCGAACAGCCAGCGGTCCAGCCCGAACTCGTTGGGCACGCTGTAGAAGGCCAGCACGTGCCCGAGGTGGCGGAGGAACCGCTCATGCGGCCCGAAGACCATCGCTCGCAGCGCCGAGTGCAACCCGTCGGCCCCGACCACCAGGTCGAAGCGCCGCCGGTCGCCGCCCGCGAAGACCACGTCGACCCCGTCCGCGTCCTGGGCGAGCCCCGCGATCCGGTCGCCGAAGACGTACTCGACGCCGTCGCGGGTGTCGTCGTAGAGCACCTGGGACAGGTCCCCGCGCAGGATCTCGATGTCCGCGATGAACCCGTCGCCACCGTGGTCGTCGGCACGGAAGGTCTCCAGCACTTTCCCGTCCGGGTCCACGGTGTGCGCGCCGGCGGTGTCGGTGCACGCCGCGCGCACCGCCGCGTCCAGCCCCATACGCCCGATGACCTCCTTGGCGATCCCGCGCGCGTCCACCGCCTGCCCGCCGGGACGCAGCTCAGGAGCCCGCTCCACCACGGTCACCTCGGCCCCCCGCCGGCGCAGCCAGTGGGCCAGCGCGGGTCCCGCGATGCTCGCCCCCGCCACCAACACCCTGGGACCGCTCACCCGCGTCCCCTGCTCGCCAGCCCGGATGGTGTGCTCCTGCTTGGAGTCGTCGACGCTCATCACTACCTCCATGTGCTTCCTCCCGCGATGGACGTCCCCAGCACAGGCCCACCGCTATCGGTGTGTCCAGCCGTATCGACCACGGATCCGCACAGAACTCATCGGCACGACCGGAATCGCGTCCACGCTCCCGCGAACACCCTGAACTCGGCATGTGCGTGCGACGGGCATGGTCATGATCGCCTCGGCCTCGGCAGACATTGATGAGAAACGCCAACTCCGATGACGCTCACATCAGCCCAGACTGGTGCAAACCAGGCGAACCAGGCAGTCAAACGGCCGGCGGACATGCATGGGGCTTATGGCAGTCCGCCGGACTCCTATCTGCGGCATTGGAATTTCGGCGATTGCTACCGGGACCCCTTGAAGTCCCAAAGTTCTGCGAACCGAAGGGTCTTCACGATAAACCCATGGGTCTTCACGCTTCATGAGTGATTCGGAGCCTTGGGTTCGCGGGAACCGGCGGGATCTTGTTGCTCTGCGGCGGTCGTCAGGAGTGCTCGGGCGTTCTCTGTGCAACGGACCGCGGTCTTGGCATCGAGTCCGACCTGGCCACGGCGATCACGGCGTTGCGGAGAGACCCGCCTCTGCGGCGACGTCCTGGTCCGCGATCCACGTGCAGCCGCTGTCCGGGCTTCCGGAGACCCGGATGACCGCGTCCAGGCGGTCACGGGTACGGGTCAACGCGGCGATCTGGGCATCGATGCGATCGCGCTCGGCGGCGAGCCGGGCACGCGACTGCGGAGTACTGACCTTGGCCTCGCAGCAGGGCAGCAGTTCGGCGATGGTCCGGCTGGACAGGCCGGCCGCGTAAAGCATCTGGATCAGCTGGACACGGTCGGCCGCCGACTCGGGGTAGTGGCGCTGCCCGGAGTCGCTCCGGTATGCGTCCAACAGTCCCTGCTCTTCGTAGTAGCGCAGGGCCCGCGGGCTGACGCCCGACCTTGCCGCCAACTCGCCGATGCGCACCGTGACCTCCATCACAAGACTTGCCTCTGACGTCAACGTCAGGTTTTAGCCTAGCGGCATGCAGATCAACGGAGCACATGTGCTGGTGACCGGGGCCAACCGGGGCCTGGGACGGCAATTCGTCCTGTCTCTCCTCGACCGCGGCGCAGGCAAGGTGTACGCCACTGCCCGCCGCCCGGAGCTCATCGACGTACCGGGGGTCGTCCCGCTGCGCCTTGACATCACGGATCCGGCGTCGGTCGCCGCCGCGGCGGCAGCGGCACCTGATGTCAAGATCGTCATCAACAATGCGGGAATCTCGACCGGGGCGAATCTGGTCACCGGGGACCTGGACCTGATTCGCCGTGAGATGGACACCCACTTCTATGGCACTCTCAACGTGATCCGTGCCTTCGCGCCCCAGCTGGCCGACGGCGCGATCCTCAACGTTCTGTCCGCGATCTCGTGGCTCGCCGTCGACGGGGCGGGCGGATACCACGCGGCCAAGGCCGCCGAGTGGGCGCTCACCAACAGCGTGCGCCTGGAGTTGGCCCACCAGCGCACGCTGGTGACGGGCCTGCACCTGGGCGCTGCGGACACCGACATGATGGCCTGGTACAACGGCGACAAGAGCGCCCCCGAGGCGATCGTCGCGGCGGCCCTCGACGGCCTTGAGGCACACCGGCCTGAGGTGCTCGCCGACGACTGGAGCCGTCAGGTGAAGGCATGGCTGTCCGAGGACCCGAAGGTCATCTACCGTGAAGCGGCGGCCGCCCTAACGGTCTGACATGCTGCGTCTGCGCCACAGGGCCAGGAGATCAGTGGCCGAGGTGGAACCCTGATCTTCCCGCCACCGTCGCCCAGGACAAGCCGAGCAGACCAGGGGCCAGAGGTGAAGGTCGCTCTTCCAGTGGGGAGCTCCACCTTCGCCTCCCGCCCTTGGCCCGCTTCCCTGACGGGGGGACGACGGTGACGAGACGATCAGGCGGGGCCAGGCTTATGCCTGCGACATGACGACAAGTAGTCTCGCCGTATGGAGCGTCGATCACCGCTGATCACACAGATCTCCTGGGGCCATACGGTGGTCGAGGGTCTGGGCGAAGGCAAGGACTTCAAGCTCTACCCCGGTGGTGGACGGCCCTGGGACTGGAACGAGACCGGCACACGGCACACTCCCGGCATCCAGCCTGCAGACGTCCAAGAACTCCTCCACAACGGCAGCCAAGCAATCGTTCTTTCCCGTGGCATGCGGCTGGTCCTTCAGACCTGCCCCGAGACGCTGGACCTCTTGATGGAGAAAGGCGTCGAGATCTATGTGGAGGAGACGACGGCCGCCGTCGAGCGTTACAACGCTCTGGCGGAGACCACCCCGGTGGGTGGATTGATCCACTCCACTTGTTGATCAGCGGCATTCTCCCTCCACAAGATCCTCGCTGGCTCCTTCATCAGGCGGGCGACTCCGACGAGGGCTGCGAGTTCGCCGCCGTCAACGCCGATGTGATGGTCACACCGCACGGCGGGCTGGAGGATGGCACGGGCTTCTACGCCGACGTCAAGCGCCGCCTGGCCAGGTACGGTCGCGAGCCGCACCAGTTGAAGATCATGCCCCGCGTGACGTTCGCGCTGGGCGACACCGAGGAGGAGGTCCTCGATGACGGCCGGCGCCGGCGGGATGCCGATCTGCGGCTCGGCCGTGCGGTGCAGCACGGGGTCGCCCGCTTGGGTGATGGACCAGGGCTGGGGCGCTGCCGGCAGTTGGAACATGGTGACGCTCGGAATGTCGCGCACGCCGCGGTGCGGGCGGAGACCCCCAACCCCGCCCGCACGGTCTCGGGTCGTCAGGCGACGACGAGAGCCTCGGCCCGGAACTCGCGGCCGGCGACGATTTCGGAGACGAACCCGTCGGGGCCGACGGGGCGGTCACCGATCAGGGTGACCCGGTGCAGGGTGCGCTGGACGTCGAGGTGGTCGAGGTCGGTCGGGGCGAGGTGAGCGGTGGCCCGGTTGTCCCAGAAGGCGACGCTACCCGGCTGCCAGCGGAAGCGGACGGTGTACTCGGGACGGGTGATCTGCTCGTACAGCAGCTCCAGGACGCGACGGCTCTCCAGAGCCGAGAGGCCGACGATGTGGTCGGTGAAGCCCGGGTTGACGAACAGCGCCCGCTCACCGGTGTCGGGATGCACCCGCACCACCGGATGCACGGAGACCAGCAGGTTGTCGTTGATCCGCTTGACCAGTTTGCCGTCCTCGTCGGTGGTCTGGTGGCCGGCGAGGAAGCGGTGCTCGGCGCGCAGGCCGTCCACGAAGTCGCGTAGTGGCGCCGACAGGCCCTCGTAGGCGGCGACCAGGTTGGTCCACTGGGTGTCGCCGCCGAACTCGGGGACGGTCTCGGCGCGCAGGATCGAGGCGGCGGGCGGGTTGACGGCGGCGGTCACGTCGGTGTGCCAGCCGGAGTAGTAGGAGTACTGCCGCTTGCGGTACAGCTCGCGGTAGTTCGCGCCGTAGCGTTCCTCGTAGCGGCGCGGGTCGATGGTGAGGATCTGCGGGTACTCCTCCGGCGGGGCGTCCTCGTGCGGGTGGGCGTGGGTGAGCTCGCCGAACTGGCGGGCGAAGGCGATCTGGGCGGCGTGGTCGAGGTTCTGTCCGCGGAAGAAGACCACCTTGTGGGCGAGCAGGGCCTGGCGGATCTCCTCGACCGTGGTGGGGTCGAGGGGGTGGGCGAGGTCGACTCCGGCGATCTCGGCGCCGATGTGCCCGGCGACGCGTTTGATGGCGAGGATGGACGAGGATGACATGGTGAAGTGCTCCCTGAAGCTTGGACGGGTGTTCGAGCGGAAACGGGGATGGCGGGACCCGGAGGTCACCGCATGGCACAGAGCGCGCTCGCCTGCCGTCTGAGATCGACGTGGAGGCGAGCCACCAGAAGCTCGCTGCTCTTCACAAACCAGATCGTGCATTCAGAAATCCATGTATGTCAAGTAGGAAATGTTGACTTTAGGCATCCCTGCTCTTAGCTTCAGGGCATGACAGATCTCGATGTCACGGCCGACGTCCTGGTCGCGGGCGGCGGGCCCGCGGGCGCGTGGGCCGCGATCAAGGCCGCCGAGGCGGGTGCCGACGTCGTCCTGGTGGACAAGGGCTATCTCGGCACGAGCGGTGCCACGGCCGCCGCCGGCACCGGCGTGTGGTACGTCGATCCCGACCCTGCGGTGCGCGAGGAGGCGATGGCCTCCAGGAAGGCCCTGGGCGGCTACCTCGCCGACCGGAGCTGGATGGCCCGCGTCCTCGACCAGACCTACGCCAACATGAACGAGCTGGCCGAGGTGAGCCGCTACCCCTTCCCCGTGGGCGATGACGGCCATCAGATCAGGCGCGGCCTGCAAGGCCCCGAGTACATGCGCCGCATGCGCATCCGCGCACGCCGCTCAGGGGTGCGCGTACTCGATCACAGCCCCATTACCGAGCTGCTGGTGGACGCGGAGGGCGCGGTCGCAGGCGCGGCCGGGTACCGCAGGCAGCACGACCGGTCCTATGAGGTACGCGCGGGTGCGGTCGTGCTGGCCACCGGCGGCTGCGCCTTCCTCAGCAAGGCACTCGGCTGCGACGTCAACACCGGCGACGGGGCGCTGCTCGCCGCGGAGACCGGGGCCGAGCTGTCCGGCATGGAGTTCTCCAACGCCTATGCCATCGCCCCCGAGTTCACCTCCGTGACCAAGACCGCCTTCTACTCCTACGCCACCTTCTACCACGCCGACGGAAGTGTCCTGGAAGGCGCGGGCAGCACGCGCGGCCGGTCCGTGATCGCGCGGGCGCTGCTGTCCGAGCGCGTCTTCTGCCGACTCGACCAGGCCGGGGAAGAGATCAGACAGGCGATGCGGCTGGCCCAGCCCAACTTCTTCCTCCCCTTCGACCGCCAGGGCATCGACCCCTTCGCCGAGCTGTTCCCTGTCACGCTGCTGGCCGAGGGCACCGTGCGCGGGACCGGCGGCATCCGCCTCACCGGCTACGACTGCGCGACCTCCGTCCCCGGACTGTACGCCGCCGGTGACGCGGCCACCCGAGAGCCGATCTGCGGCGGCTTCACCGGCGGCGGCAGCCACAACGCGGCGTGGGCCATGTCGTCCGGCACCTGGGCGGGGCAGGCCGCCGCCCGTCACGCCCGCACGTCGGGCGCCCGCGCGGCCAGGCGCGCAGTGGTCGGGGCCGGCGGCGCCGGGCTGCGGCCGACCGGCGCCGGCCGGGCCGGGTACCGCGAGATCGTCGAGGCGGTCCAGGCCGAGGTGCTGCCGTACGAGAAGAACTACCTGCGCCACGGCGACCGGCTCGCGCCCGCCCTGGCCTCGCTCGATGAGACCTGGACGCGGGCCAGGCAGGCCCTGCGCGCGGATGGCCCCGACGTCGTACGCGCCCGCTCGGCGGCCGCGATGGCGGCCCACGCGCGCTGGATGTACGCCGGCGCGCTGGCCAGGACCGAGAGCCGCGGCATGCACAAGCGCGAGGACTACCCGGGTTCCGACCCGGCCCAGCACCACCGGCTGAGCTGCGGCGGGCTCGACGAGGTGTGGGTCGCGCCCGAGACCGGGCGGCCCCTGGCGGTGGCGTCGTGATCGAGATCGTGGTGCGCGACCGGTGCATCGCCTGCGACAAGTGCATACAGGTCTGCCCGACGGACGTCTTCGAACGAGGGGATGACGGGGTGCCGCTGATTGCGCGGCAGGGCGACTGCCAGACGTGCTTCATGTGCGAGGCGTACTGCCCGGTGGACGCCCTCTACGTGGCGCCGGTCGCGCACCCGCTCCCCGAGCCGCCCGATGCGACGGAACTGGCCGAGCGGGGATTGCTGGGCGGTTACCGCGCGCAGATCGGCTGGGGGTACGGGCGCACTCCGGGCGCGCGGCGGGCGATCGGGCCGGTGCTGCCCGCGGCGTCGCAGGTGATCATCTCGTGATGCGGCGGCGGCAGCCGTACGGCTGTGTCCTTGGTCAGAGTGGCGCCCTCCCGGCCACGCACGACAAGACCATTCGCTGACGAACATCGGAAAGGTTTCGGCTCATGCCTGTGGAGTTTCTCGGGATCGGCGGGACCAATGACGGCTCGGAGACCTCTCCGCGCTCGGGTTCCTCCTTCGACAAGCAGTACACGCTGCGGCTCGCGCGCGCCCACCAGGAGTACGGCTGGAATCGGGTGCTGTTCGCCTACGGCTCGGGCTCGCCCGATCCGGCGCAGGTGGCCGCCTACGTGGCGACCAGGGTCGAAGACCTGCAGATCCTGCTGGCGCACCGGCCGAACGTGTCCTACCCGACGTACGCGCTCAAGACCTTCGCCACCCTCGACCAGATCAGCGACGGGCGGGTGACGGTGCACTTCATCACCGGCGGCAACGACCACGAGCAGGGCAGGGAGGGTGACGTCCTGACCAAGGACGAGCGTTACTCCCGGACCAGGGAGTACATCCAGATCGTCAAGAAGGGCTGGACGTCGAGGGAGCCGTTCGACCACGAGGGCGAGCACTACTCGTTCAGGGATTTCGTCTCGGACGTGTTCCCGGTGCAGCAGCCGCGGCCCAGGGTGTCCTTCGGTGGATCGTCGGAGGCCGCCTACGCGGCGGGCGGGGCGGAGGCCGACATCTACTGCCTGTGGGGGGAGCCGCTGGCCGAGACGGCACAGCAGATCGCCTCGGTGAAGCGGGCGGCGTTGCGAGCGGGGCGAAGTGACGTGCCCAAGTTCCAGGTGGCGTTCCGGCCGATCATAGCGCCGACCGAGGAGTTGGCCTGGGAGAAGGCCCGGCGCATCCTGGGGGATCTGCGCAGGGTGGGGGCGAATCGGCGCCGGTTGTCCGGCCCGCCGCAGAACGCCGGCTCGCAGCGGCTGCTCGAGGTCGCGGCCAAGGGGGAACGGCACGACCGCGCGTTGTGGACGCCGACCGCCGCGGCCACACAGGGTGCGGGCAACTCGACGGCGCTCGTCGGCACCCCCGAGACCGTCGCCGAGGCCCTGCTGGACTACTACGACCTGGGCGTCGAGATCCTCTCGGCCCGTGGCTACGACATCCTGAACGACGTCATCGACTTCGGGCGGCATGTGATCCCGCTGGTCCGTGAGGGGGTCGCCGAACGGGACCGGCAGCGGGCACCGCTGAGCCGGGTCGCACCATGAGCGTCTATGTCGGCCTCAGGTCCGGCGGCGTGCTGGTGGCGATGATTCGGAACCGGGGCGAGACGCCATTCCTGCACGCGTCCAGGGCGTCGGCACCAGCCGCCCGTTGTTTCGGCCCCGTCCAGAAGGAACGGGGCCGAACATGGGTCTTCAGTGGTCTTCCTGGTACGACCTACGAGAACAGTCGCGCGGCGTGACGTAGAGCGTAGGCCGCGACCTGGCGGCCCAACCTCACCCCGGCCTGGTCGGCGGAGCGGGTGTGGATACCCGACCAGACCCGGGCGTCGACGTTCTCGTCGGTCAGGACCTTCCATGTGGTGTAGGTGCGAGTGACCCCGGGCGCGGTCGGGCTCGTGAGCTCGAACGGTTCGCGGGAGCGGGAGCCGACCAGTGCGGTCAGCACCTGCTCGGCGGCACCGGCGTAGGTGTTGTGGCCGCTCGGGTAGTCGGGGTGCGACGGCGTCGTGTGCAGCGGTGTCCAGGCTGGATCGGAGGGAATGGAGGGGTGGCCGGTGTCGACGGCGCGAAGCGCGGTGACCGGGCGCCATCTCACATAGGTGTATTTGGTATCCGAAGTGGCGATCTGGGTGTCCACCAGAGCGACATGGAAGAGCGCGACGAGTTCGGTCTTCCTCGATGCCGGCAGGCGGGACTGGACGAGGGCGGCACGTAAGACGCCGTTGTAGATGGTCAGTGAGGACCCCAGCCAGAACTGCGCGATGTCCGTCTGGGCCTGCGTGCGTGCGCTGCTGTTCGCCGCGCCGTAGTCGCGTACTTCCTCAAGGTCGGCCCGATATTCCGGAGAGCTGAGCTTGGGAGGAGGCCCTGGCCGGAACCGGTCGACGCGGCCCAGGAGGAACGGCCTGGCGAACCTCGTGCCCGCTTGAAGGGCCGGCCCGAGAGCCGGCGGCGTGGGCTGCCAGACTCCGGGCGCGGCTTGCGGGACCGGGTACGGCGGGTTGACCGACGCCGGGTCCAGGCCGTCATCGGTTCGTTCGGTGAGCAGCGCCGCCGCCTCCTCGGCTCCGGCCGCCACACCCCGATCCTTGGGCGGGCCGGCGGGGATGCGCGCCAGCGTCGCCGCGAACGCAGCGTCCAACTCGGCGGCGCGGGCCGGAATCAGGCTCACCAGTGAGGTGCGGACCGCGGAGGCGAGCGCGGCGTCCTGGAAGGCGCGCAGGCGGGGACCGGATCGCAGGGCGCGGGCGGCGGACACCCAGCTGATGGCCCACGTGCGGCTGTTGGTGACCTGTGTGGAAGACCCGGCGGCGGCGATGGTGTCGGCGGTGACGTCGTACCATTCCACCGCCACGTCGACGTCGGGCGGCCCCGATGCACGCGCTGTCGACGCGGAGGTGGCTGTGCCGCTCAAGGCCGTGCTGGTGGCGAGCACGGCCACAGTGACGGCGGAGCGCAGCCGGTGAGGCGGAGTGTTTCGCGTGCGGGGTGAAGGCGTTGACAAAGCGAGGCGTCCTTTCTGGGCGGCACAGGGATGCGGTCGGTCTGAGCATTCGGCTGTGGCATCAGGCATCGGCGCTCATCCGCGCAACAGCGGTAGGAGCCGGTCGCCCTGACGCTTGATCTCTGGCAGGTAGGGGGTGTCGGAGAGCACGAAGTGGGTGATGCCGAGTGCCTGGTATCTGCGCAGCGACTTCGCCACGTCCTCGGCCGAGCCGACCAGCCAGGTGGTGCCCGCGCCGCCGCCGCCGAACTTACCTGGGGTGGTGTAGAGGTTGTCGTCGAGAACCTCTCCGCGTGCGGCCAGGTCGAGCAGCCGTTCCTGGCCGACGGCGGTGAACCGGTTGGGGTCGCGTGCGATGCCGCCGTTCGCCATCTGCACGACCTTGGCCTCGGCGTCGGCCCAGGCCTGTTCGGTGGTGTCCCGCACCAGTGTGGTGACCCGCAGCCCGAACTCCAGCGGAGGGTGCTCGCGTCCGAGCTTCTCGCTGAGCTCCTTGAGCCGCTCGATCCGCTCTTCGATGCCGTCGAGCGGCTCGCCCCAGAAGAGCTGGACGTCGGCCTCCGTGGCGGCCACCTTCTCGGCGGCTTCCGAGGCGCCGCCGAAGTAGAGCGGGGGGTGCCGGCGCTCGCCCCGGACGACTGTGCGCGGCACGACGGTGGAGTCGGTGACGGTGAAGTGCTCGCCGTGGTAGGTGACGTTCTCCTCGGTCCACAGCTTGCGTACGAGCTGGAGGAACTCCTTGGTGCGGGCGTAGCGGTGGGCCTGGTCGCCTTCGCGGTCGCCGTACGCGGCGAGGTTGTCCTGGCCCGACACGATGTTGATCAGCACCCGTCCCCCGCTGAGATGGTCGAGGGTCGCGGCGGCGGAGGCGAACTTCGCCGGATGCCAGTAGCCGGGCCGGACGGCGATCAGCGGCTGGAACGTTGTCGTTCGCGCGGCCAGGGCGGTGGCGACCGTGAAGGTGTCGGGCCGTCCCCAGCCGGTGCCGATGAGCGCCCCTCCCCACCCGTGCTCCTCGAGGGCCTTGGCCTGGCTGGTGAGGGTCTCCAGGCTGTTGTGATTCTCGACGACGACGTCGCCGCGGTGCCCGGGCTGCGCTTGGTTGGGGATGTACCAGAGGAACTGGAGATTCATCAGTCGGTCTTCCTGCTCGGTGGTCCTGTGGGCAGGGCGCGCACGGCGTACGGGCGACCGCGACGCCGAGGGCGGCCACGCCCGCGCCGAACCAGAACAGCGCGTTGAAGGCCGAGCCTGGCACGGCCGAGGTGGTCCAGCCCGTCCACCGCCTCCGGCAGGCAGGGGATGGGCCGTTCCCCTCAGCGGGGGGACGATGGCCCGAACGGGCGGTCGCCGCGCAGAGTGATGCGGTGCATGACCCGGTGGGCGGTGCCGTAGTCGCGGTTGGCGTAGTGGGATGTGCTGCGGTTGTCCCACATGGCCACGTCGCCGAGGCTCCAGCGGTGGCGGATGATGTGCTCCGGCTTGGTCAGGTGAGCGTAGAGCAGGTCGAGGATGTGACGGCTCTCGGCCTCGGAGACGCCGACGATGTGCGAGGTGAAGCCGGGGTTGACGAACAGGCCCTTGCGTCCGGTCTCGGGGTGGACGCGTACGACGGGGTGCTCCACCGGGTCCAGCCGGGTGACGACCTCGCCGTCCCAGACGCTGCCCTGGCCGCCGCGCCGCTGGGCCAGGTAGTAGCCGAACTCCCGGTTGCCGTCGTGCACCGCGGTGAGCTGGTCGGCCAGTTCCCGTACGGGCGCGGCAAGGGAGTCGTAGGCGAGCTGGCTGTCGGCCCAGCTCGTGTCCCCGCCGGTGGGAGGCAGGACCACGGCACGCAGGATCGAGCCGAGCGGCGGGCGGGGCATGAAGGTGACGTCGGTGTGCCAGACGTCGGCGAAGCCGTTGTCGGCGCTGTCGAGCGCGTAGATCTCCGGGTGCGCCTCGTCCACGCCGCCGACGACGGGGTGGGATGCGGTCAGCTCGCCGAGGCGGCGGCCCAGGGTGACCTGTCCGTCCTCGTCGAGGGTCTGCCCGGAGAAGAAGAGCACCTTCCGCTGGACGAGCGCGGCTCGTACCGCGGCCAGCTCCTCGTCGGCGGCGGTCGCCAGGTCGAGCCCTTCTACCTGAGCGCCGAAGTGCGGTCCGAGCGGGCGCAGGGTGAGCTTGGCGGCCAGGGGTGTGGACATGTGCGCTCCTGTTCTGTGGTGGTCATCCGGCGGCGTCGCGGACGGCATGACTGACGGTGGCACGCAGGGCCGTGTACTCGGGGAGGGCGCGGAGCTCGTCGGGCTCCAGGCCGGTGCGGGGCAGAGGGACGTCGAGGTCGAGGGCGATCTGGCCGGGCCTGCTGGTGAGCACGACGACGCGGCTGCCGAGGAAGACGGCCTCTTCGACGCTGTGGGTGACGAACACGGAGGTGCGGCCCGTCTGCTCACTGACCCGGCGCAGGTCCTCCTGCAGCCGCTCGCGGGTGAGCGCGTCCAGGGCCGCGAACGGCTCGTCGAGCAGCAGCAGCGGATTGTCGCCCGCCAGCGCCCTGGCGATGGCCACCCGCTGTTGCTGACCACCGGAGAGCTGCCAGGTCCGGCGGTGGGCCACGTCGTGCAGGCCGACCCGTTCCAGGAGCTCCGGCACCCGGCGGGCGCGTTCCTCGCGGGGGACGCCGGCGTAGCGCAGCGCGAGCCCGACGTTGCCGCCCACGCTCTTCCAAGGGAACAGCCGGGGCTGCTGGAACACGATCCCGGCGCCGGCGCCGGGCACCGGCAGAGCTCCGGCGGTGCGGACGACGCCGGCGGTGGGCCGCTCGAAGCCGGCGATCAGGCGCAGCAGCGTGCTCTTGCCGGAGCCGGACGCCCCGACGATCACGAGGAACGAGCCCCGGGGGACGTCTAGCGAGATCGGGCCGAGCGCCGTCACGGCGTCCGCACCCGTCCCGTACACGTGCACGACCTCCGCCACGTGGACGGCGGTGTCCGTACCGAGCTCAAGGGGTGAGGACATCGGGCAGGCCCTTGTTGTAGACGGCGTTCCGCACGGTCGCCAGATCGGGGACGGCTTCGATCTTCTGCAGGTCCTTGAGGAACTGCGCGGCGCTGACGAGGTTCTCGGCCAGCGCGCCCGGCCGTTCCGGCGTGCCGAGCCATTCGGCGGAGGCCAGGTCGGCGGGCTTGAGGAAGACGCCCTGGGTGAGCTGGTCCTCGGCGTCCTTCTTGGTCAGGTTGAGCTCGGCGGCGACGGCCGCGGCGGCCTCGGCGCGGTTGTCGGTGATGAGCTGTAGAGCCCTCGCCTCGGCCTTGCGCCAGGCGTCCACCGCGTCCGGGTGCGCCTTGAGGAACGTGGTGGACACCACCCCGAGGTCCAGCGTGGGCTTGCCGGCCGTGGCCAGCTCCCGGCTGGTGACCAGGACCTTGCCGTCCTTCTCCAGCTCCTTCAGGGTGGGCAGCCAGGTGTAGGCGGCGTCGATGTCGCCGCGCGTCCAGGAGGCGAGGATGTCCTGCGGTTCGAGGTCGACGATGGTCAGCTCCGACTCGCGCACCCCCGCCCGGTCGAGCGCGGCCAGCAGGCTGTAGTGGGAGGTCGAGGCGAACGACGTGGCGACCTTCTTGCCGCGCAGGCCCTCGATCGCCGACACGCCGCTGTCGTTCCTGACGACCAGGGCCTCGTTGTCGCCGGCCACGTCGAGCACGAACGCCACCTGGTACGGGATGTTCAGCGGGGCCGACAGTCCGCGGGCCACGGGGCTGGAGCCGATGGCGGCGATGTCCACGCTGCCGGCCACGAAGGCGGTGTTGATGCTGGCGCCGGAGTCGAACTTCGTCCACTGGATCCGGTAGCCGGGCAGCGCCTCCTCCAGCCACCTCTTGTTCTTGACGATGAGGTCGCCGCTGGGGAACGCCTGGTAGGCGAGGCGGATGCGGTTGGCGGCCGCGCCGTCACCGCCTCCCCGGGACGCGGTGCCGTCACCGCAGGCGGCCAGGACCGTGATCAGTACGAAGGACAGCAGGAATCTCAGACGCATGGCGGCTTCCTCGTGAGGGACGTGCGGCGGGTCACGAGCGGCCCCGCCAGGGGATGAGCCGTTTCTCCGCGACCCGCAGAAGGCCGTCGATGAGCAGGCCCGACAGGCCGATGGCCAGCAGCCCCAGCACCACGACGTCGGTCTGCAGGTAACGCTGGGCGTCCCGCACCATGCCGCCGATGCCGGGCACGCCGTTGACCGTCTCGGCGGCGACCACGGACGAGTACGCGACGCCGACGGCCAGACGCACGCCGGTGAAGATCTCCGGCAGGGCGTTGGGCAGCACCACGTCCCGGATGACGTCGCGCCGCCTGGCGCCCAGCGCTCTGGCGGCCTCGACCAGGTCGGACGGCGCGCCGTGCACCGCGGCGGCGGTGGCCACCGCCACCGGCGGCAGCGCCGCGATCGCCAGCAGCCACAGCTTGGGCGTCTCGTCGATGCCGAACCAGATGATGAGGAGGCTGAAGTACGCCAGCGGTGGTAGCGCCCGCACGAACGTGACCACCGGCTCGGCCACGACGCGGATCCACGGCACGGTGCCGAGCACGACGCCCACGACGAGCCCGCCTGCCACGCCGATCGCGGATCCGATGAGGATGCGCCGCAGGCTGATCCCGAGGTGCTCGACGAGCAGGCTGCCGCTGTAGCCGCGGATGCCGTCGTGCGTCGTGGACAACCGCAGGAGCTGCTCCCACACGGCGCCGGGGGAGGGGATGAAGGAGGGGTTGGCCGCCGCGGTCGCGGCGAGCTGCCACAAGCCGAGGAGTGCGGCTGCGGCGAGCACGCGCACCACGATCCTGCGTGTCGCCGGTCGCAGTCGCCGGGTGGCGGACTCCGGTCCGCCGTCGGTAACGGCGGTCGAGGGGGCGGCCGTCGAGGTGGACGAGGCCACCGTCTGAGACGGGCTCATGACCACGAAGCTACGGCGGCACCCCACTAAAGTCAACATTTCCTACTAGTTTTAAGGGGTATACCGCGAGCTGTGGATCGTCGACGACTACGAGAGCGGCGAGGTCATCGCGCGGCCCCCGCGTCCGGGCCGGTACCGCTGCACGCCCACGTCACCGCGGAGGGCCGCAGCGGAATCCGGCGCATCAGGATCAGGGACCACCAGCTCATCAGTGACAGCGGCCCCGACTTGGCCGGCTACGACCTCGGCCCCGCCTCGCCCGAGCTGCAGGCCGGCATGCTCGGGAGCTGCGTGACCCACATCCTCCTCATCAGGGCGGCCGAGCCGGAGGTGCCCCTGGACGCGCTCGAGGTGGACGTGCGCGCCGAATGCGACCCAGGGCCCAGCAGCCGGGCGAGAGCGGCGTCCCGGTGCACCCGCTCAGAAGCCGATCGGCTCACGCACCAGCACGACCGTGGCCCGCTCCGGCAGGGCCTCGCGCTCGACGATGAGGATCTTGCCGATGAACGACGACTGCCCGAACTCCTGGAGGCGCCGGTGCTCGCGCGGCAGGCTGTACGAGCGGACCCGTCGCAGCGCCGTCTCCAGGTCCGGCACCACCTTCTGGGCGCCGGCCACCCAGACGACCTTGCGCGCTCCCGACGCGTACGGCGCGAGCTGGCTGCCGCTGGCCGAGGCGATGACCAGGTGGCCCTCCTCCGTCACCGCGTGCACGCTGCCCACGACGTACTCGGCCGTGGCGCCGAGACGGACGACCGCCTGCACGTCGCCCTTGGGGTCCTCGGCCCCGGCTCGGACGGAGGCGAACCGGCCCGACTCGTCAAGGTCGGCGGCGATGCCGGACAGCCGGAGCGTCTCGCTGGAGGCGGTGAAGACGCTCTCGCCGCCGGGGATCAGCCCGGTGACGAGCTCGCGGGCCTCGGCGGCGCTGTCCACGACATGCACGATGAAGCCGTTGTCGCGCAACGCGGCGGTCGCGCGGTCCAGTTGCTCGGCGGGCGCGGGGGCGGCGAACGTCTCGTCGGGCACGACAGTTTGCACGGACATGATGTATCCCCTGAGATGAGAGATGGTTCCGACTGGTAACCGGCACCATTCTGAGTAACGCTGAATCCCTACCGGAAGTAGGCACTTTTTTCTGCCTCAGTGAAGCGGAGGGAACCCATGAACGCCGACGGACCCGCCAGCGGCGCGAGCTCCGTGCTCAAGGCGCGTGACGAGACGACCTGCCAGGTACGCGACGTCCTGAACCGGGTGGGGGACAAGTGGACCCTGGCGGTCGTCAACGAGCTCGGAGCCGGCCCGCGCCGCTTCAACGAGCTCAGGCGCACCGTTCCCGGCATCAGCCAGCGCATGCTGACCGCCACCCTGCGCGTGCTCGAACGCGACGGGCTGGTCACCCGCAGCGTGTACGCCGAGGTGCCGCCCCGCGTCGACTACGAGCTGACGCCGCTCGGCCGCACGTTGCTCGAGCGGGTCTGGGGGCTGATCGACTGGGCCGTTGAGCACCACGACGACATCGAGGGTGCCCGCGGCCGCTACGACGCCCGGCGCGCGCCTGACGGACCCCAACAAAACCTACGGAAATAATCGGAAGTGCCATAGTCCCGGCCATGAGCTTGGACGAGACCTGGTCGGGAGACGGGATTCATCGCCGGGTCCGTAGCAATCTCGGGCGGGCATGCGGGTGATGCGGCAGCGGCCCTGCTCAGGGGGTGACACGGGATCGGGCGTCGCCGCAGAACATGGCGGCGTTGTGGCGGGCGAACTGTGCGAAGGCCGCTTGGGCCGGCAGATACGAGCGTGACGACGTCTCATCAGGTCGCGGTGCCAGCGCAGGACGGTGTCCAGACGGACGAGGAGGCGCATCTGGCGCAGGGCCTCACGCGGCAGTGAGGTCAGGAGAGCGGCGAGTTGGCGTTCACGGACGGCGATCTGTGACGCAGAACGATAATCTCCACGTCCTTGTCCCGATCGCTCATGGGGAGCAACCGCAGCGCGGCGAAGGCGTTCGTGACAGTGAGACAGGCCGGGCGAAGGAGCACAGCGGATCATCCTGCCGTACGCGCTTCCGTGTTCCGGGTGGCGCGAGGCGCAGGCGTTCGGCTCCTGCAACGGCACGGGCGTCGCCGACGACGGCGAGGTGGCGGAGATCCGCGACCTCGACGGGTGGGCAGAGGAGGTCTACCGCCGCTGGTGAGGTCCGGGGCACCGCCGCCGGGCGGCGCCCCGGACGCCGGTCAGGACGCTCGTGGCAACGAGAACGTGACGTCGTCGAAGTCGAGGTGCGCGAAGCCCTCGGTGTAGAAGCCGACCTTCCCGGACGGATTGTGTGCCGGGTTCTCGCCTTCGAGGACGGCCTCGCCGCCGACGCTGACGCTCACCGACGCCCCCCGCACCGTCATCCGCACGTCGTAGACGGTGTCGGGACGCAGGCCGCGCTCGGCCGGCAGGACGGCCTGGCTCAGGGTCCGCCACTGCGCGTCGTAGAGCGTCCAGGTCGGCCCGGCCGTCGCGTGCCGGTAGCGGACGTAGCCGCCGCCGGCGTCGCCCTGGCGGTCGTACATGATGAGGACGGCCCCCTCGGGCATCTGCGCGGGCGTCCGCAGCCGGTACGACAGCGCGTAGTCGGTGAAGGCGCGGTCGAGCAGCCCGTTGGCGCCCTTGACGATCCGGTACCAATGGTTGCCGGCGGCGTCGGCGACGATGCCGCGGTTGGGATCGACGGGCCAGCCGTTGCCGCCGGACTCGAAGTCGGTGGCGTGCATGACGCCGTCGCCCTCGCTCACGGTTACGGTGGCCGTGTCGGTGATCTCCGGGTGGGCCTTGGAGGCGACTGAGACGGTGGTGGTGCCCGGCATGAGCGCGGTGACCGCGCCGCCGGCGCTCACCGTGGCCACCGCCGGGTCGCTGCTCGCGTACGTCACCGCCTGGTCGGTGGCGTTCCACGGCACCGGCTCGGCCCGGACGGACACGGTCTTGCCGAGCGGGACCGTGAGCTCGTCGCCGGGCAGGTGGAGGGCGGTCAGCTCGATCCGGTCGGGCCCGCCCGGCAGGCCAACCTTGCTGTGGGTGCCGATCTCGGCGAACGGGACGGCCTTGAACCCGGGGATGCGCTGGAAGACCTCGGCGTCCGCGGTCAGGGAGAAGTCGCCGGACTGCCAGCCGGTGAAGCCGGGGTTGCGGTCGGCGACCCAGTTGCCGGCGTAGTTGAGCAGGTTCTTGACGTCCCGCGCGCCGTGCTGGTTGACGCTGGAGGCCCGGGCCAGCTCTGGGTTCCAGACGAGGTTGTTCTCGAAGGAGTTCTTCGCAGGGAAGTAGTGGTTCTCGTCGAAGAAGGTGAGCAGTTCGGGGTACTTGGTGGCGTACGGGGTGCCGGCGAAGCCGCCGTTCTCCTCGAACAGCTTCCGCCAGGCCGGCAGGTAGTTCTTGTCCACCGTGTTGCCCGGCTGGTCGCCCATCCACATCTCGTAGTTGTCGTACGGGACGTGGGTGTCGACGAAGATGTTGTTCCTGGCCTTGATGTGGTCGCCGGAGCCGCTCTTGATGGCGTCGTTGCCCATCCGGTAGAAGACGTTCTCGTCGATCGTCAGGCCCATGGTGAGGTTGTCGGGGTAGACGCCCTCGACTCCGCCGCGCCCCTCGCCGATGTGGTGGAAGTAGTTGCGCCGGATCACGGTGCCCCGCTCGTGCGGGGTCATGCCGGCGTTCATGTAGATCGCGCCGAGGTCCTGGAAGTCCTGACAGATGTCGTAGATGTCGTTGTACTCGATGAGGTGGTCGTTGCCGTGGACGATGATGCCGGGATGCGGCGCGTCATGGATCTCGTTGCCGCGGGCCGTGTTCCCGACGCCGTCGAACATCACGCCCGGGTTGTACGCCTTGTGGTAGTAGGCGAAGTCGTGGATGTGGGAGTTCTCCACCCGGTTGCGGCCCGGCTCCAGGGTCTTGTCGTCGCCGCCGTTGAGGACGACGCCCACGCCGCCGACGTGCCGGATCGTGGAGGACACCACGGCGTGGTCGCGGCCCTTGGCCTTGTCCGGGATGCCGTCGTAGACGTAGCGGCCGGCTGAGTTCAGGTACACGCCGCCGTCGGCGAAATTCTGGATGTCGCTGCGCTCGATGGTGACGTGGCTGCCGCCGAGGATCACCGCGGGCAGGCTGCGCCCGTACTCCAGCGCCAGCTCCTGGAAGGAGATGTGGGAGGCGCCGGCGGTCTTGATCATCGGCTCCTTGAGCATGGTGACGGTGATGTCGCCCTGCTTCGTGCGGAAGGCCGCGTTGGGCATCAGGTACAGCACGCCCTTGGCCCGGTCGATGTAGTACTCGCCGGGGGCGTCCAGCTCCTCCAGCAGGTTCTGGGCGAAGTGGAAGTCCGGGTACCACGACTTCATCAGGCCGGACATCTCGCCGTAGCGCAGGGTGATCGTCTTCGCTTCGGTGTCGATCGCGGCGATCTTGTTGTACGACCACTCCCAGCTGTAGCCGAAGATGCCGTCCAGCCAGACGTCCTCGGCTTGCTTCCAGTGGCGCGGCCGGTCGTAGCCGTAGCTGAACGTGCCGCCGCGGTTCTGCAGGTCGGCGTCCTTCACGGTGGGCCCGGCATCGATGATCTTGTTCATCTGGACGGTGCCCTCGTTGGGCCAGCGGGCCAGCGTCATGCCCTGGCCCGCCACGTACAGCTCCATGGGCGGGACGGTGCTGACATCGTTGGCCTTCCAGTAGCCGTGCCGGCTGAGTTGCCCGTAGTCGGTGATGCCGAGGGCCGCGAGGTCGGCCTGCAGCACCTTGCCGCGGGCCGGTTCGTCCACGATGCGCCGCAACACGGCCTCGTCGGTCACCGGGATGAAGCTGTCGTGGTTGAGTTGCCGCCCGCCGGTGAGCCGGGCCGTCTCGCCGGGGTAGGAGCGGTAGACGACCGGCGCCTTCGCCGTGCCGGAGTCCCGCTGGTCGAGCGCGAACGACGCGCTCCGCTGGTAAGTGCCTTCGCGCAGGTAGACGGTCACCCCGCCGGGGGGCAGGCCGTGGCGGGCCTTGAGCTTCCTGATCGCGTCCCTGGCCCCTTCGAGGGTGCGGAAGGGGCGGCCTTTCGTCCCGCTGCCGGCGTCGTCACCGCCGGGCGCGACGTAGAGGATCTTTCCTGGCGGCCGCGGCGCGGTCTCCGCGTGAGCCACAGCGGGTGACACTGCGGGCGTCGCCGCCAGGGATAACAGGAGGCAAGCCGCCAGGGTGGCGCGCAGCCGTCGGGTGATGGACACCGTTCCGCCTTTCCGGAGGTGGGGGGGGTGGGGCCGGCTCAGCCCTTGAGCGCGCCGACCGTCAGGCCACTGATGATGTGCCGCTGCATGTAGACGAAGAAGATGATCACCGGGGCCACGGCGAGGAGGAGGTTGGGGAAGACCTTGGTCATGTCGGTCGAGTACTGGCTGATGCCGGCGTAGATGGCGGTGGTGACCGTGTAGGTGCCGGATCCGGGGCTCAGCAGGATCTGCGGGCTGATGAAGTCGTTCCAGATCCCGATCGAGTTGAGGATCAGCACCGTGATCACGGCCGGCCGGGTCAGCGGGAAGATGACCTGCCAGTACGTGCGCAGCCGTCCGGCCCCGTCGATCGCGGCCGCGTGGTCGATGTCCCGGGGGACGGTGCGGATGAAGCCGACGAACAGGAAGATGCTCACCGGCAGCGTCATGGCGACGTCGTGCAGGATCAGCCCGGCCACCGTGTTGCCCAGCCCGAGCGCGCGCAGTACGTAGATCAGCGGCACGATGAGGGCCGAGGCTGGGATGAACGTGCCGGCCAGGAAGAACAGCAGCAGGAACTGGGTGCGCCGCTTGAGGCTGCGCGCGATCACGTACGCGGCCGGCCCGGCGAACAGGATGCACAGCAGATCGACGGCCACCACCAGCACGAGCGTGAAGCCGTAGCTCTTGAGCACGTTGTACTGGGGACTCTGCACCGCCGCCGCCAGGTAGTCCAGCGAGATCCTGGCGAACGGCAACGAGAACGGGCTGTTCTGGATGTCCTGCTGCGACTTGAAGCTGTTGACCAGCAGGAGGTAGACCGGCACGGTCATGACGGCGAACAGCAGGGTCAGCAGCGCGACGCGGACCGGCGACGGCCGCCGCGCGCCGGCGCGGGGATTGAGGGTCATGGGGGCTCCTGGGGTACCTAGCTCGCCGCGGCCCGGTCCTGCCGGTTGCGCAGGGCGGTAACGACGACCGACAGCGCGGCGGAGGCCACCATGAGGCCCACGGCCTGGGCGGTGGCGAAGCCGACGTCCGTGCCGGCGAACGACTTGGTGAGGATGACGTACGCGATGGTCTCGGTGGCCCCGGCCGGGCCGCCGTCCGTGAGGCTGACGACGATGTCGTACACCTTGATCAGCCCCACCAGGTTGAGCACCATGGCGACGGTGACCACCGGCGCGATCATCGGGATGACGATCCTCCGGTTGATCTGCCGTCGCGACGCGCCGTCGATCTGCGCCGCCTCGACGAGCTCGCGCGGCACCGTCTGCAGGCCGGCCACGAACAGCACCACGTTGAAGCCGAAGCCCGCCCACACGATGACGCCCACCAGGGTGATCACCGCGAGGTTCTCGTCGAACAGGAAGCCGACGGGGCCGATGCCGAGGTCGGCGAGGGTGTTGTTGATCGCGCCGTTGGTGCCGAGGATGGCGCTCCACAGGAAGCCCAGGATGAGCGAGCTGATCACGTGCGGGTAATAGGCGAGGGTGCGGAAGAAGGAGTTGACCCAGTTCCGCTCCTTGAGCTGGAGCGCGTAGACCAGGCCCAGCCCGAGCATCCCCACCGACCCGAAGAAGGCCACGATCACGGTGACCACCCCGGCCCGGGTGGTGTCCGGGTCGTCGAACAGGCGAGCGTAGTTGTCCAGGCCGACGAAGGCCGCCGAGGAGAAGCCGTTCCAGTCGGTGAGGCTCAGGTACAGCGCCACGACGACCGGAACGACCGTCATGACCGTGTACACCACGACGGCGGGGGCGAGCATGCCCGCGCTCAGCGCCGCCTCGCGCAGGCGGCGGCGCCGGCCGCCCGGCGTGCTGCGATCGGAATCAGGACTCCCGGCGGCCACCCGCACGGAGTCCGCGCTCAGCCCTGCGAGTCCCACCACTGGTCCAGCTTCGTGGCGACGTCAGCGGCCGAGGCGCCGGTGAACAGGGACTGGATCTGCTTGTTCAGCTCGTCGGCGTAGCCCTGGACCGGCTGCCGGTCGCCCTGCTTGACCAGGACGGCCGGCGTCTCGTCGAGGACCTTCTGCACGCCGTCCCCGAGGCTGGAGACGTCGTAGGCGAACCCCTTGCGCAGATTGCCGTCGGCGGCGAGCTGTTCCTTGATGGCCTCCTCGTCGGTCACCAGCCACTCGACCAGGTCGATCGCCGCCTCGCGGTGCTTGGACTGCGCGACGACCGTGTACGGCTGCGCCATGTTGCCGAACTGGCCGGGCGGGTACGCGCCGTCGGACGGCACGGGGAAGACGCCGATGCCGTCGCTCTTGCCCGCCTCGTCGGCCGCGGGCACGAAGTACGAGCCCATGATGTACATGGCGGAGTCGCCCTTGAGGAAGGCGGCCTGGCCGTCGGGGTACTGCAGCCCGAGCGCGCTCTTGTCCAGGAACCCCTGGTCGAGCCAGGACCGGTAGAGCTCGTAGTAGCGCTTGTAGCCGCTGGCCGCGAAGGTCGTCTCGCCCTTCTTGCGCTTGACCGTCCAGTCGGGGTCGGCGGTGAGCACGCCCGCGTCGGCCAGCATGCTGAACTGCGCCCCGGTCACCCACTGGCCGGCAGTCTGCAGCGGGACCAGCCCGGCCTTCTTGAGCTTGCCCATCGCCTCCTCGAACTGGGCGATGGTCCGGATCTCGGTGGCGTCGAGGCCCGCGTCGGTGAACGCCTTCTTGTTGTAGAAGACCAGCGACTGGATCTGCTCGCCGACGCCGACCACGTAGTGCTTGCCGCCGATCGCGTAGTCGTCGAACAGCGGCGTCTTCGCGGCCCACGGCTGGCCGGACAGGTCCACGAAGAGCTCGGCGGTCTCCGGGGTGGGCACCAGGTGCTGCGCGATGTCGGGCGGGTCGCCCGCGGCGAGGTCCTGGCGCAGCTTGGCCTCGGCCTCGATGGTGCCGGTGAGCTCCAGTTGCACGGTCACGTCCGGATGCTTGGCCTCGTAGCGGTCGAACAGTCCGTTCCAGAACTGCTCGGTGAGGTTGGGCGTGATGTTGACGATCATCCGCAGCGTGGTCTTGCCCGCTCCGCCGTCCGTGCCGCCGCCGTCACCGCCGCACGCCGACGTCGCCGTTAACGCGAGGGCCGTCGCCGCGGCCGCCAGCAGTCGCCTGTTCATGTGCCTTCTTCCATCAATCGTCTATCGATAGGCGATGTTATTTCGCCTGCCTCACTTGTTCAAGAGCCATTTCGTGCGGCGTCAGGGTCCTTCGCCGCACAGCACGAGCTCGACGACCGGCAGCAGCACGTCCGGCCGGACCACCGGCAGGGTGAGGGTGAGCGTGCCCGGCTCCCGGCCCGGGGGAGCGAGGTTGTTGTGCTCGTGGTCGCCGCCGTCCAGCTCCTGCATGCGCACCTCCGAGCCGTCGTGCAGCAGTTGCGCGTACCGAACGCGGCCGGCCAGGCCGGGCAGGTGGACGTGCTTGATCGGCCAGGCGAGCAGGTGCAGGTAGAGCCGGTCGCCGCGCTGGGTGTAGAGCGCGTTCGGCGGTGCCTCGAACGCGCTGGGTCCCGCGCCGTGCACCGCCCGCGCGTGCAGGGAGGTCCACGCGCCGATCGCGCGCAGCGTCTCGGCGGCCCGCGGGTCCAGCGCGCCCCGCCCGGTGGGGCCGACGTTGAGCAGCAGGTTGCCGCCGCAGGCGACCGACTGCACGAGCATGCGCACCAGCAGGTCCGGGCTCTTGTAGTCGTGGTTGTCGCGGTCGTAGCCCCACGAGCCGTTCAGCGTGTGACACGCCTCCCACATGACCTCCGCGCCGTCGCGGGTCAGCGGTGAGTCGGGCTGGTACTGCTCCGGCGTGACATAGTCGCCCGGGATGCCGAGCCGGTCGTTGACCACGATCCCCGGGCGCAGCTCGCGGACCATCGCCATCAGCTCCGCCGCGCCCCACTCGGCGGACCCCTTCGCCGGATAGGTGAAGTCGAAGAACAGCAGGTCGATGGGGCCGTAGCCGGTCAGCAGCTCCCGCACTTGCCCGTGCAGGTACGCCCGGTAGCGCGCCATGTCACGTCCGGCCGCCTCCTCGGGCGGCACGCTGTCGCGCAGCGGGTGGTACCGGTCGATGGTGAAGTCGGGATGGCGCCAGTCCAGCAGCGAGTAGTAGAGCCCCACCCGCAGCCCCTCCGCCCGCATCGCCTCGGCGAACTCGGCGACCAGGTCGCGGCCGGTCGCCCGGACGGAGGTGTAGTCGGTCAGCGCCGAGTGGAACAGGCAGAAGCCGTCGTGGTGCTTGGCGGTCAGCACCGCGTACCGCATCCCCGCCTCGCGCGCCGCCCTGGCCAGGGCGGCGGCGTCGAACAGGTCGGGGTCGAACCGCTCCAGGTAGCGGTCGTAGGCGGCGTCCGACATGGCCTCGCGGCTGCGCACCCACTCGTGCCGCGCGGCGAGGCTGTACAAGCCGAAGTGAACGAACAATCCGAAGCGCGCCGCCCGGAACCACTCTGCCGATCCGCCTGACACCGGCGTCTCCTCCCACGGTTGACAGCCCTCGCTGATGGGCAGTTACATCTACCATCGATAGGCGATAATTGTCGACGTTTGGGTGAGAGCATCGCATGAACACGAACATGCACGGCGTTGAGCAGGAGACCTACGAGACGATGCTGGGGCCGGCGCAGTCCTCGCCCTTCGGCCGGCCGACCGCGCAGATGGTAGAGGCGCTCGACGGCGTCAGCGCCGCCACCGCCTGCGCCAAACTGCACCAGATGGGCATCACCCGCACCTTCATCGACGGGCCCGTGCCGCTGCACCGCGAGCCGGACGTCCGCGTCGCCGGTGGAGCGGTCACGCTGCAGTTCCTCCCGCAGCGTGAGGACGTCTTCTCCGGCGGCGAGCAGGAGGACGCCGAGCGCAAGACCGCGCTGTGGGCGGTGCTGGAGACCATCAGGCCCGGCGACGTGCTCGTCGTGTCGGCCCAGGCCAGCCACTTCACCGGCTGCCTCGGCGACATGCTGGTCCGCTACTTCAAACTGCGCGGCGGCGCGGGCATCGTGGTCGACGGGCGGGTGCGCGACGCCGCGCGCGTGCGGGCCCTCGGCGTGCCGATCTGGTGCACGGGGGTGACGCCGCACTACGCCTCGCAGACCGAGCTGTTCCCGTCGGCGTTCAACGTGCCGGTCGGCGTGGGCGGCGCGCTGGTGACGCCCGGCGACCTCATCGTCGCCGACGAGGACGGCGCGGTCGTCGTGCCGCAGCGCAGCGCCGTCGCGCTGGCCGAGGACTCCCTGCTGCACCAGGACCGCGAGGAGTTCGCCCGGCGGCGGCTGGACGAGGGCGGCCGGCTGTCCGACTACTACCCGCTGACCGGGGCCGGGCTGGAGGAGTACCTGGCGTCCCGGGACGCGGGCTGACCCCAGCGCCCCGGGACCGGCCGGGCCCGCTCGCGGCGGGCCCAGTCGCGGCGGGCCCGGTCGCGGCGGGGGCCCGGTCACGGCGGCCCCGGTCACGGCGGGCCCGTCACGCCTCCAGGAGCTCGGGCGGGACGAAGCCCTCCGCGGCGAGGCGGTGCCACAGCTCCGGCGGGATCTCGGCCCGCGCCGCCGCCGCGTTGGCGCGTACCTCGTCCGCCGACCGGCACCCCACCACCACCGACCCCACGGCCGGATGCAGGTACGGGAACCGCAGTGCCGCCGCGGCGAGCGGCACCCCGAACTCCGCGCAGACCGCCCCGCACCGCCGCGCTCGCGCCAGCACGTCCGGGGGCGTCTCGCGGTAGTGGAACATCGCGCCGGGCCGCGGGTCGGCCAGCAGCCCGGTGTTGAACACCCCGCCCACCACCACCGTGGTCCCGGTCTTCACACACAACGGCAGCAGGGTCGTCAGAGCGTCGTGGTCGAGCAGCGAGAACCGCCCGGCGATGAGGACCACGTCCGGCTCGAACTCGGCCACGTACGCCGCCATCGGCTCGCAGTGGTTCATCCCGAAGCCGATCGCCCCCGCCAGCCCCTCCTCGCGGATGCTGCGCGCTGCCGGGTAGCCCGTGCGCCGGATCTCCTCGCGGAAGTCGTCCGGGTCGTGCAGGAACAGCACGTCCACCGCCGGCCGGCGCAGCCGGCGCAGGCTCGACTCCAGCGACTCGCGCATGCCGCGTTCGCTCCAGTCGGTGACCACCCGCTCCCCGGGTCGCAGCAGCCAGCCGGCCTTCGTCGAGATCACCGCGCCGGGCGCCGCGCCGTCCGTCAGGGCCCGGCCGAGCCGGTCCTCGGCCACCCCGTGGCCGTAGCGCGGGGCGGTGTCGAAGTACGTCATGCCCTCGGCCGCGGCGGCGGCCACCGTGTCGGCGGCGTCCCGCTCGCTCACTTCCGCGAAGAGGTTGCCGATGGGCGCGGTGCCCAGGCCCAGTCTGGGCAGCACGACGCTCATCCCGCCACCTCCCACGGCGGCGTCGCGCAGGTGGGGCGGGCGGCGTGCAGCGTCATGGCCAGCGTCAGCCGCACCTGCGTCCTGGCCGGCAGCCGGACGCCGACGTGCGGGCCCCCGACCGGCCGGGGCGGCTCGTCGTCGGCGCCGGCCGTGTCGATGCGGTGCTCGGCGAACGCGCCGCCCTGCACCACCAGCGAGCACGCCACGCCGCCCAGGTTGACCAGCTCGATCACCGTGCGGTCCGGGTCGATGGCGGACACCAGCGCCGCCACGTCCGGCGGCAGCCCGGGGCGGCGGCGCCCGGCGTCGAAGTAGCGCACGTGCATCTGGGCCAGGCCGCCGTTGTAGAGCACCTGCGGCGAGCCGGTGGTGAGCTGCAGCAGCGCCTCCGTGACGACCGGGTTGCGGTCCTGCCAGTCGTGGATGCCGAACGCGTCGGGTCCGACGGCCGGGTCCACCGGGTCGTTCTCGATCGCGGCGATCCGCTCGGCGCAGGTGTCGGCGGCGCTGCGCAGCATCCGCTCGGGGTAGCCGGGGTTGCGGCCGGCGAGGTACTCGTACCAGGGCTCCTCGTGGCCCGACTCCTCCTTGGTGCGCTGGGTGTGCACCGCCGTCCAGTCCCAGCTCGACGCCTCCCGGAGCCGGTCGATCCGCTCCCGGTCGGCGGCGTCCCTGCTGAAGTGCCACAGGGCCACCGGGAGCTGGGTCGGCATGATGTTGTGGTCGAACCAGCCGGAGTCGTCGCGGCGCATCGGGACCAGCAGCGTCGGTTCGTCCGCCAGCCCGCGCAGGTGGGGCCGCCAGCGCTTGGTGATCGTGGTCACCTCGGCCGGCCGCCGGGGCGCTGCCTCGCGCAGCACCGCGTCCAGCGGGTTGTGGGCCAGCTCCAGGTAGGAGCGGTCGCCGGTCAGCAGCGCCGCGTTGGTCGCGCCGACGATCGCGGCGGTGCCGACGGGCGGCAGGCCGTGCGGCCAGGACCAGCCGTAGTGGCCGCCGTACCAGCGGCCGTCCAGGTGCTCGCCGACGACGCCGTGCGTGCCGGCGTTGTCCGGGACGATCTCGCGGCCGTCCAGGCGCTCCCGCCAGGCGTTCACGTACTCGCTCACCCAGACGGCGTGGCGCGGCTCGCCGCCGAGGAGGTAGGCGTTGGCGACGAGGCTGGTCGCGGCCAGGTTGACGATCGTGTCGCCGCGTCCCATGCGCTCCCACATCGCCTTGCCGTACGCGCGGGCCCGTCCTGGGTCGGCGGCCAGGTCGTCGAAGGGGGCGGCCTCGGCGATCCAGTCGAGCGGCAGGCCGTAGGGGCGCAGCGCCAGGCTCCACGGGAAGTAGACGTCGTGGTCGCTGAAGCCCCAGCGTGGCCCCGCGGCGCCGTTGTGCGGCGCGCGGATCACCCGGTGCTCGGGGTCGTAGTTGGGGCCGCCGGGCAGGTAGAGGTCGGCGAAGCGGGCGGCCAGCTCCCTCAGCTCGCCGTCCTCGGGCTCGGCCAGGCAGAGGCCGTAGAACAGCAGCAGGCCCTCGCCTTGGTGGAACCAGTCGTAGCCGCGCTCGAAGCCGTCCACCAGCATGCCCATCTCGGCGAGCTGGGCGGTGACGCCCCGCCAATGCCTGCGGGCTGCGGCCAGCACGTCGTCGCTGCCGCCGAGCAGGTAGAGGGTCGGCCAGTTGAAGAACGCCTCGTAGAAGTCGTCCACGCCGTCGCGGCCGTCGAGCCCCTGGCCGAGCCGGTCGCGGAAGACCAGCCGGCCGTCGCCCTCGGTGTAGCGGTCGGCGAAGGTCCGCCATGCCTTGTCCTGCGCGGCGAACAGCTCGCGCTGCAGCCCGGCCCACGCGGGCGGGTCGGTCACGGTGCGGCTCGCCCGCAGCGCCAGCGGGTGTGAGATGCGCATGAGAACACCAATCGTTCATCGATAGCCGATGATATGAATCTTCTTGACCCCGAATCTGCCTGTCAACACGGAGCCGACGTGATCGACTGCCATGTCCACCTCTGGGACCTCGACCAGGGCTATCCCTGGATCCGGCCGGGGTCGCCGCACCATCGGACGTTCACCGCCGGCGACCTGGCCGCGTCGGGTGCGGGGCTGGGGTTGACCGGCGCGATCCTGGTCGAGGCGTCACGGGGCGACCACGCGGAGAACGTTCTGCTGCGCGACCTGCGCCTGCGCCACCCCGACCTGCTCCTCGGCCACGTCGGCAACCTCAACGCCTGCGCCGGGCTGGGCCCGGCGCGCTTCGCCGAGTTGCTGGCCCGCACCCGGCCGAACGGCATGCGGCTCGGCGGCGCCTCCTGGGACGCCACGCCGCCGGGCGCGCGGGCGCTCGTCCCCGTCCTGGCCCGGCACGGCGTCGCCCTCGAAGTCAACCTGCACCACGCGGCCGTCCCGGCGGCGGTCGAGGCCGCGGCCCGCCACCCCGGGCTGACCGTGATCATCGATCATCTCGGCAACCCGGCGAGCCTCGCCGTCGCCGATCCGGGGGAGTGGCGGGAGCAGGTGCGGCGGGCGGCCCGGTTGCCCGGCGTGTTCATGAAGATCTCCGGCCTGCTGACCCAGCAGCACGGCGTGCCCGAGGAGCGGGTGGCCGCCCTGGTCGCGCACGCGGCAGGGGAGTTCGGCCCCGGCCGGTGCATGATCGGCTCCGACTGGCCGATCTGCCTGGCCCGCGGCTCCCGGGCCGCCTCGCTGCGGCTGGCCCGGCGCGGGCTGGCCGGGCTGGACGCCGCCGGCCGCCGGCTCGTGCTGAGCGGCACCGCCCGGCGCGCGTACGGCCTGACGCCTCAGGTTGACAATGATCGGGGGCCCTGCTTCGATGCACCGGTCAACGATCGATAAGCGATGATTGGTGGGCGATGGCACAGTTCGATCTGCCGCTTGACCAGCTCGAGCAGTACCGGCCGGCCCTGCCGGAGCCGCCCGACCTCGACCTGTTCTGGGCGAAGACCCTCGCTGAGAGCGACGCCTTCGACCTGGCGATGACGGCCGAGCCGGTGCCGAACGGCCTGGCGACGATCGACACTTTCGACGTCACCTTCGCCGGTTACGGCGGCCATACCGTCCGGGGCTGGCTGCACTTGCCGGTCACCAGGACGGGGCCGCTGCCCGCCGTGGTCGAGTACTTGGGCTACGGCAGCGGGCGCGGCGTGCCGCACGAGAAGCGGCTCTGGGCGTGCGCCGGATACGCGCACCTCGTCATGGACAGCCGCGGCCAGGGGGCCGACACCCCCGACCCCGACGTCGCGACCGGCGACGTCGCCGCGCCCGGGTTCCTCACCCGTGGCGTGCTCGACCCGGAGCGCTACTACTACCGCCGCCTCTACACCGACGCGGTGCGCGCCGTGGCGGCCGTGCGCGCCCACCCCGCGGTGGACCCGGCCAGGGTCGCGGTGACCGGCACCAGCCAGGGCGGCGGCATCGCCCTCGCCGCGGCCGGCCTCGCCCCCGGCCTGCTTGCGGTCCTGCCCGACGTGCCGTTCCTGTGCTGCTTCCCGCGCGCCGCCACCTTCACCGACCAGCCCCCCTACGTGGAGATCACCCGGTACGTGAAGCTCCACCGCGCGCACGCGGACATTGTGATGCGGACGCTGTCCTACTTCGACGCCGCCGTCCTCGCCCGGCGGGCCACGGCCCCCGCGCTGTTCTCCGTCGGCCTCATGGACCGCATCTGCCCGCCGTCCACCGTGTACGCGGCCTTCAACCACTACGGGGCGCGCGCCGCGCTGCCGGCCGGCGACAAGCAGATCAGCGTCTACCCATTCAACGACCACGAGGGCGGCGGCGCAGACCACGAGGTCGTCAAGCTCGCCTGGCTGGCCGGCCGGGCGGCTGTCACCATCGATACCTGCTAAGCGATGATCATTTATCATTGACAGGGGGACGCGACAGCGCATGATGGGGAACACATGGCATCGACACCGCAAGTGAGCGGCTTCGCCTCGCGGCTGGCCACGAGCAAGGACTCCGTTCGCCCCACTCTGATTTCCGATCGGGTGTACGAGCTGCTCCGGCAGGCCATCGTCGAAGGCGACCTCGCGCCGAACGACCGCGTGGTGGAGTCGGAGATCGCCCGCCGTCTCGGAGTGAGTCAAGCGCCGGTCCGCGAGGCCGTCAAGCAGCTCGCCCGCGAGGGCCTGCTCGTGCACGTGCCGCGGCGCGGCAACTTCGTCGTCGAGATCTCCGCCCAGGACGCCGAGTACGCCCGCCAGGTCCGCGAGCCGCTCGAACGGCTGGCCGCCACCATGGCCGCCGAGCGCATCACCGCCGAACAGCTCGGCGAGCTGGGCGAGCTGGTCGCCGAGATGCGCGAGGCCGTGCGGGTCAACGACGTCGGCCGGTTCCGCGACGTCGACATCGCCTTCCACACCCGGGTCGTCCAGATCGCCGGCAACCCGTTCCTGACCCGCATGTGGGAGGTCCTCGAACCCAACCTGCGCGCGCTGCGTGCCATCGCCGACCCGCTGTTCGAGGGCGACTGGCGCGCGATGGCCGACGAGCACGGCCGCCTGGTCACGCTGCTGGGAGACGGCGACGGCGCCACGGCCGCCGACGCGTTCGCCGATCACGCCGCAGGCCGTTCTCCGGTGCCCGACCGGCGCGCCCGCAGGAAGCCGGCGGGCAGCGTCACGTGACCGCCACCTCCGGCGGCGAACGCTCTGACGGCGGGTCCCCTGACGGCGAGACTCGCGCCGAATTCTCGCCAGCGTATGTTCAGGTCGGCAATTCGTCCCGCGCCCGTGGTCGGGCCCCGGGCAGTACGCAGCGGAGCCACGCCTGGGCCAGGGTTTGATGAGCGCGGTGCTGGTTGTGAAAGCGTTCGTACCAGTTGCAGGAATACGGCGATGGTGCAACAGCGGTACATGACGCCGAGCGGCTCCTGGTGGAGTTGGAGGTGACGCTGGTGAACAACGACCTCCAGGTCCGCGTCGAGCTCAACCTTGAGCGTACGGAGGACGAGCTGGGGCAGATGAACCGCATTCGCCAGTGTGTCACCGCCGAGTTCTGCAGCCGCCTGACCTCCCCGCGATGAGCGCCTCGAGGAGGTCAGGGGCGGTCCCGCCCAGTCGTTACCCAGAGCGCGCGACTATTCGATGCTCTCCTTGACCTCCACCTCGTGGTCGGCCTTCGCGGGCGTATAGTCGGCGTTTCCCGCCCACTCGACGGTGTACGTGTAGTGCCCCGTCTCGGCCGGTCTGTCCGAGAAGCTGTAGGTCCCGTTCTTACGGCCTGGCGCGCCCGGCAACGTGGTCGTGACGGTGCCGTTGGCGTTGGTGACGGTGCGCTTCACTGTGAGCGGGTAACCCCATCCCGAGGGCGGGGGTGTGGGCAGCAGTACGCCGCTGAGCGTCAGGGCGACGCCGACGGGCCATTCCGAGGAGCCCGTCACCGTGAGTGACGAGGTGTTCTTGACCGCCACTTTCGCCGAAGCCGTGCTCCAGCGAACGTCGGCGTCACCGTCCCAGAGCACGGCATAGGTGTACACCCCGCCGGCCGCCGGGGTGTCGGTGACGGTGAAGCTCCCGTCGGGGTCGGTCGTCACGCCGGCGAGCGTCTCGGTGGTCCCGTTGGGCAGGCGGCGGGTCACCGTGAGCGGTTTGGCTCCCGCCGCCGCTCCGCCGGGCAGTTCGAGGCGGCCGGTCAGCGTGAGCGGTTGGTTCACCACCCCGCCGGACGGGGGCGTCAGCGTCAGCGCGGAGGCCGGGAAGGTGATGTCCTCCACCCGCCACAAGTGCAGCCGTCTGGAGGAGGTGGTCTTCACGGCGAAGACGTCCGTGCCCGAGAATGCGAGGCGGTCCGTGCCTCCGGCCAGCGCCAGGTTGTCGAGCGCGTGGATCGTCGCCCCCGTCACAGCGTCGTACATCACGAGGTCCGAGCCGTCAGCCTCCCCGGCCACCACGTACGCCCCGTCCGGGCTGATCGCGACGGACGTGGGGGGGCCTTCGGCGGCCGACTCCCCTGCATAGGAGCGGATTTTCTCCAGGCTGTTGGCGTCCCACAGATCGGTCCCGCGTTCGGCAGAGGCCGCCGAGAAGAATTTTGACCCGTCCGGGGTGACGACGAGACCGTTTAGCCTGCCGAGGTCGTGTGTGAATCCGTCGATCTCGCCGCGGAAGGTGGGAGTGCCGCTCACGTCATAGACGAACAGATGGCTGGTACTCCCCACTTGTCCCACGACCAGCGTGCCCCCGTTGGCGGCGAGCAGCGGAGCACCGGAGATCTCTGATGCGACCACGATCGGCTGTGGTGCCGTCACCGTCAGATCAAGCCCGACAACGCCGCCGTCCCAGTTGCTGTCGCAGCCGTGGCCCACCCACAGCCACTCGCCGGACCGAGCCAGGCGCGTCGGGCACGGGTATGACGGGAGGTCGATGCGCCGGGTGATCTCCAGGGTGGCGGTATCGATCTCGACGATCTGCTGCGGACCGACCAGCGCCGCGTACAGGTGCGTGCCGTCCTGCGACATTGCCAGCCCGGAGGCCTCTGTCAGCCCGTCGACCTCGCCCAGGAGGTCACCATCGGTATCGGCGACAACGAGTTGGTCCCCGCTCGAGACGAAGACCTTTCCGTTGCCGAGGGCCAGATCACCCGGTCTGTAGAAGCTGTAGTCCACGCCGAGGTCCGTCGTGGTGTCGGCGGCAGAAGCGGCCGGGCTGAGCGCGACGAGGAGTCCGGCCGCCGTGGCCAGGGCCGAGACGAGGCTCAACGACCTGCGAGCGAGCCGGGCGGGCTGTGACGCGACAGCCCGGGAAGGTGCCATGGATAACAGACGCACAGAGATCTCCGCTCGTGAGGCCATGGGAAAGATCCAAATGCCCTGATCAAGCCAGAAATCGCACGCTCCGTCAAGATCGGCAGTCGGCGATCGTCTCGGCTTTACAGGCACTGATGTCGAATTCTGACTGGTGTCGCTCGCTTCCTTCGGTTGCGCGATCTGACGGACGTTCGGGTGTTGGAGCACGTGCCGAGCGCGGCGACCGTCATCGCTGCAGAGTGCCGGCGTGCTGTGGGGTTGGGGGATTCGTGCGGCGCAATTACCGTGCTCGTACGCTCCGTCACACGGCCGTCAGGACCCGGCACCCCCTGACACACAAAAGGCGCCGAGGTGGCACGAACCGTCATCCAACGGCACGGCGCGGCACTTAAAGATCTTGCTTCTCATCCGACGGTCGCAGACATCCGATCTGCCTAAGGCGTCAAGTTGTACCAGTGCCAGCGTTCGTCATTTGATCACGAGTCTGGCTCTGTCACGCTGCAATCCATTCGCGGTGGATCACAAGCGCCGCCATGATGTGCTGATGCCCCCGAAGACCGCCTATCACGACGCGCTCGGAGACTACTTCGCCGAGCACTCCGGCATCAGCCCGTACAACGCCTACACCGATCGGCCAGCGATGCTGGAACTCGCCGGTGACGTCGCCGGCGCGAAAGTCCTCGACGTCGGCTGCGGAGCCGGGCACTATGCGGCTGAATTGCTGGCACGCGGTGCAGAGGTGGTCGGCGTCGACGGTAGCGCCACGCTGCTGGAGCACGCGCGGGTACGTGCAGGTGAGCGGACCACGCTCGTCCTGCACGATCTGGAGGAACCGCTCGACTTCGCCGATGACGCGTCGTTCGACGGGATCATATGCGCGCTGGTGTTGCACCACCTCACCCATCGCGCGCAGTTGCTGGGCGAGCTGCGCCGCGTGCTGCGGCCCGGAGGATGGCTCTTGGTATCGACGACCCATCCGGCGGCCGACTGGCGCCACTTCGGCGGCTCCTACTACGCCGACGACTGGGTTGAACTGCCCCTGGCCGGCAGCCCGTTGTCGATCCGCTTCCAGCGGATGACGCTGGAGACGTTCCTGGGCGAGCTGCTGGCAGCCGGATTCGTCCTGGTGAGGCTCATCGAGCCGCGACCGGTGGCCGAGCTGCGAGAGATCGACGAGGCCGCCTACAACAGGCTGCACCAAAGGCCGTGCTTCCTCGCCGTCAGGCTCGTGCGCCCCTGACCGCTGCAGAGCAGACCAGCCTCGCCTCTACGGTCATGTAGGTCAACCGGCTCAGGCCTCATGGTCTTCGGCCGAATCAGGGCATGCCGATCCTCATCGTGGCGGAAACGCTGCGAAATCGTCGTATTCCTTGCGTTCTTTCAGGCAGTGGTACAGGCAGCCAAGCATCCGGTTGAAGGTGTTGCGCAGGGCGCTGGAATGCCGGTCACCGCCGTCTCGGCGGCGGTCGTAGTGCGCTCGGGGACCTGGCGCTCTCAAAGAGGCGAAGGCCCACACGTAGCCGGCGGCGGCCAGGCGTTGGTTCTTCACCTTGCGATGGTGGACAACCAGGCTCTTGCCGGAGGCGCGAGTGATCGGCGCCGCACCGGCGTAGGCCTTCAGCGCGCGGGCGTCGGCGAAGCGGGTGCGGTCGTCTCCGACTTCGGCGAGCACGCGTGCGCCGGTAAGGTCGGCCAGGCCGGGAAAGCTGGTGATGAGGTCCGCGTCGGGGTGCTGGCGGAAGGCTTCGCTGGTGGCGTCGGCGAGGTCGTCGGCGGCGCGGCATGCCGCATCCAGTTGCAGCAGCAGCGCCTGCGCCTGACGGCCGAGGGCTTCCTCGACCAGCGGGAGCCGGCGAAGGTGCTCTTCCCCGAAGATGGCCTGCAGCCGGTCGGCCCAGGTGTCGATGTTGCGTTGTCGGCCCGAGGCGCGCAGCAGCACGTGCAACCGGCGGGCGGTGAGTTGGGCGGCCGCGGTAGGTGTCGGCGCCGCTTGAAGGACGGCACGAGCCTCGCGGGAGGTCAGGCCGATGTTCTTGATGTGGAACGCCTTCAGTGCTGCGGGGAAGTACTCCCGCAGCAGCGAGCGCAGCTGGTTGGCCAGCTGCTGGCGGTTCCAGACCGCGTCCTGCTGGGCGCGGGCCAGCACCGCGATCGCCTGGACCAGCTCAGAGTCGGCCGGCAGGGGCCGGTGGTGGTCGGCGTCGACACGCAGGATGTTGGCCAGGGTCATGGCGTCGGCGTGGTCGGACTTGGATCGGGCGACGGTGTGGCGTTCGCGGTAGCGGGCCACGGCCAAGGGGTTGATCGCATACACCTTGCGGCTGGTGGAGCGCAGGCAGGACACCAGCAGCCCCCGGCTGGTCTCGATCGCGACCGGGATCGGATTGTCGGGGCGGTCGCCGTGTTCGGCCAGCAACTCGACCAGGACCCGCCATCCATGGGCGTCGTCGCTGATGCGCCGTTTGGCCACCAGCTTTCCGGCCTGGTCGACCAGGGCGACGTCGTGGTGCTTCTCCGCCCAGTCGATCCCGCATGTCACCGTCAACAGCATCTCCTTCGTCGGTCGTTGCGGCAGGTGAGCCGCGCAGGGGCACGCCACGCCCTAATGAGAGAGCTCGACGGCTCGACATCCGATCAGCAGTTCGTAGCCCCAGCCGGCCGCAGGCCCGCACGCTGCGCAAGGGCTCGACGGCCCAGGTGGATACGAGCGGTGTCTCCTGCGGCTGGCTCACGCCACGATCTTGGCGAAAATGGACGAAAGGCGGGCGGTGATCGAGAGGGACCGAGGCGCACTGCCTTAGCAGAGGGCTCCAGGCCCGGTATCAACTCAGGCGTTCACTCGGTCCCCGTCGACCGCCACCCGCCAGGACTCGCCCCATCGCGCACGGCCTGCGGTCAGGAGTCAAGCTCCAGTTCGAATCGAGGCTTCAGGGGCGAGGACCCGAGTCCGTAAACTCGGGGTCGTACGGAGTCATTAGGTTCGAATCCTGCAGGGCGCGCTTACCAGACCAGCTCAAACACCGTATGAGCTGGTCTTTGCATGATCGGCGTTGTGGTGCGGTAGGCAACGGGAGGCCGCAGCGCCGGTGGTCGCGGAACGTACGCGGAATGCTCGCGAGCGCGTTTCTCCAGGTCGGGAAGGCGGTTTCGAGCCCTGGAACGGCGAAAGGACCCCGAGATGTCCCGGGGTCCTGCTGTGGGTTCTGGTCACGCCGCGAGGGCCTCCAGGATGCGCTGGTTGGCGACGTCTCGTTGGCCGTCGATGCACTTGGCGTAGACGCGGAGCATGACGTCCAAGCCGTGGCCTGCCCGTTCGGCCGCTTCTGGAGCGTGCACGCCCGCGTTGAGCCAGAGCGAGACGGCCGCGTGCCGGAGGTCGTACGGCCTGCCCGCCAGAGGTGACGCGACCTGGTCCGGTGTGAAGGCGTATGTCCGAGCCTCCGCCAGACCGTCGCGTAGGCGGATCCGGAGCTCGAAGGATCCTGGCCGGTCTCCTTGCCTCGCGTCAGGGAGCAGTCGTGGGGCAACGGGCGGGGTCACCGCGCTTGCGGCCGTACGGCGGATCGTCGGGAGGCTGGAGACGTGAACGCCGACGGCGCCGCTCATCCGGTCACCGCCGGCTTGATGGTCTCTTCGGCGAACTCGCGGAAGGTGGTGGGCGTGGTGCGTTCAGCGGTGCGCGGCGTGGCGTTGTTGATGCCGCGTTCGCCGGCGAGGTCCATATCCATCATGGACTGTGCCATCGCCTCGGAGAAGCCACGGCTGATGAGGAACTGTTTGACGGCAGCGCGGTCTCCGAGCTCGAACCGGACGGGCGTGCCGAGAACGTCAGTCAGGATTTCGGCGATGTCGTGGTACGAGAGGTCCTCACCGCCGAGGACCTCGACCGAGTCCTGCCCGGTCCAGGTGTGGTCGAGAAGGTACGTGGCGGCGAGCGCCGCGATGTCCTTCGTCGCGATCCACGGCATCGTGAAATCGGCTGGGAGGGTGCCTGAGACGACCCCGTTCCTGATCGTGGCTGTCTGCCGGAGGATGTTGTCCATGAAGGTAGGCAGAGCCAGAGCGCGCACATGCGCGCCGGTGCTGCGGAAGAGGTCCTCCATCGCGTGCGATGCGGAGACGTGACCGGCATAGATCTGCGATCCGCGCCCGAGCGCGGAGATGATCACGACGCGCGGTACCACGTGGCGCACGACGGCATCTGCGCCTGGGACGGAGGCAGTGACGTACGCCTCGTAGGGGCTGCTCGCGGTCGCGGCCGCCGGCATGAGCCAGAACAGCGCGTCGGCGCCGTCGAGCGCGCGGTCCAGGACGTCGCGAGCCCGATGCGATCCGACGACGATCTCGGCTCGCTCCCGTACCTCGGCGGGTAGCTTGCCGGGGTCCCGGGTGATGAGGCGGACCGGCTCGCTCTGCTGGAGCAGCGCGGTGACGAGCTTGCTGCCGATCTGCCCGGTCGGGGCGGTAATCACAATCATGGATGATGACTCCCATCAGCACCGTGAGCAAAGTAAACTAGACTGTACCGTATACATTGAGGTGAGTGCCATGGCCCGGCGCGGGCAAGAGTTGCGCGAGCACATCCTCGACACGGCGAAGCTCGCGTTCCTGGAGGACGGCTTCGAGCGGACCTCGATGGATGCGATCGCCGCGCGCGCGGAAACGTCGAAGCGTTCCCTGTATGCGCACTTCCCGACCAAGGACGCGCTGTTCCTCGCGGTCGTCGAGCGCATCCGTGTCCTGTTCGGTGCCCGGATGCGCACACCTGCCGAGTACTCCGGGCCACCGTCGGAAGCGGTCGTGCGATACTGCGGGCGCTTCGTCCAGTTGTTGCGGTGGTCCTCGGTGGCCAGGATGCTTCGTCTCGGCATCGCCGAGGCCGACCGGCTGCCGGATCTGGCGGCGGGCCTCTACGACGTCCTCTTCGGGATCACGGTCCGCGATCTCGCCTCACATCTGGTGACAGCCCTGGGGCTCACGGCCGACGAGGCCGAGGTCGTGGCGAACGAACTGATCGGCCTCGTCATCCACCCGACGCTTCCCCGCCTGCTGTTCGGAGTGGAACCCCTCGTTGACGAGACGCCAGAGGAGACCCGGCTGGCGACCGACGTCGACCTTGACAGAATTCGGCGACTCCTCCACATCGTCATGCCGCCGCCGACTGCACCGTGACACAGGCGGCGGCGGGCGGCCGCCGCACTCCTGGGCCTCCAGCGCCTGGATGACCCAGGTGTGCTGGGCGCGGACCTGCTCGGCGGTGGGCTGGTCGAACATGGTGCGCACCAGCGTGGCCACCCATGGCTGCGCGCTCTTGGGCACGGTGGTGAGCAGATTGCGCAGGTAATGGGTGCGGCAGCGCTGCCAGGCCGCGCCCGGCAGGCTCGCGCCGATCGCTGGGGTGGGCTGTCAGGCTCGTCAATGGAGTGAGATCCGCTGCAGGGTCTCGCCCTTCGCGCCGGTGACGACGAGCCTCCGTACGTCGGCTCCCGGGGGGAACTTCACGGCCCACAGCCCGAGCCCCGCTCCGGCGTTTCTTGTGAGGTTCACTGGGAGCTTCCCCCCGTCCTTGGTGACAGCCGTCACCCCGTGGACGTCGTCCTTGGCCACACCGAACCAGACGTCCATACCGCGAAGCTTGCCCTGCGTGCGGGCGAACTCGTTGGCGGCGAGTGGAGGGAAGCTGGAGCAGGAGCTACCGTTCGGCCCGCTCTCGCAAAGGAGGAGTTTGTTCCCGCGGGGTGCGTTGCTCAGCCATATGACCAGCGGTGGTACGGAGGCGATCTTTCCCTTGGGGGGATACTTCTTCTTCATTTCCGCGAACCCCTTGTAGGTGGGTCGTGGCGTGGTTGTGGTGGACGGCTTGGCCGTGGCGGACGGTGCGGTCAGCACAGCGACGGCGAGGCCGTCCCGCTGTCCCGGCCACGGGTGAACCGCCCAGGCCGAAAGGACGGCCGTGACCGCCGTCGCTGCCGTGATCCCGGCGATGGCGGCACGATGACGTCCGCGCGTGGCGCGTCCTGCGGCAATGGCGTGGTTCACGTCCACGGCGGTAGGCGGCTGCTCCTCGCGCGCCAGCGAGTCGAACACCTGCTTGACATCCATCAGCATTCCTCCGAACGTGCTAGTCGGGATTGCGGCTCGCCGAGCATCGCGCGCAGGGTGGTGAGGCCGCGGGCGGTCTGGCTCTTGACGGTTCCGGTGGAGCAGCCCAGCGCCTGGGCGGTCTGCTCCACGCTCAGATCGCAGTGAAAGCGCAGGACCAGGGTGGCGCGCTGGCGCGGAGGTATTGCGGCGAGGGCCCGGTGGATGTCCATGGCCATGTCCCGGTCGCCGTCTTCGAGCTGCTGGTGGGGTAGCGCGGACGTCAGCCGTACCCGGGAGAACCAGCCCCTTCGCTGTTCGGCGAGGAAGACCCGGATCAGTATCACCCGTACGTAGGCGTCGAGATCGTCGGCCGCCCGCGCCTGGCGCCATTTGACGTAGAGCCGGGTTATCGCTGTCTGTACCAGGTCGTCCGCGCGGTGCCAGTCCTGGCACAACGGGTAAGCGATCTTGCGCAACCAGGACAGTCGCCCCGTCACATAGACGGTGAACTCCTCGTCAGGGCTCATGGTTCTCCCAGGTAGATGGCTTCACACCAGAGGAGATGCCGCCGGCCCGGTCGCGGGTTGCATGGAACGGGGCAGCCGCTGATCTCGGCGCCCCTGCCGTCTGAGCACGCCGGCGGTGTCATGGGTCATGTCGAGGCGTTCCATGACGGCGCTGAGTGCGTGTCGACGGTCAAGGCGAAGGAGGCCACCTCGTCCAGGCGGCCCTCATCGCCGTCCCCACCATGATCGCCGGCGTCTACGGCATGAGCTTTCGACCACAGGCCCGAACTGCACCGGCCGTCCGGCTGTCCACGCGCCCTGGGCCTCAGCTGCGAAGTGCGGTGGCGGTCTCATGGAGCGGTGATCGTACCGATGAGGTGCCGAGGTCGGGTGCCAGGGTCCTCATCCCTGTTTCCCGATGAACTCGCGCAGCCAGTGGAAGCTCGCCTTCTCGGTGCGGGCCTGGGTTTCGTAGTCGACGTGGACGAGGCCGAACCGGGCGGCGTACCCGCGGGCCCACTCGAAGTTGTCCAGCAGCGACCAGCAGAAGTAGCCCCGCACGTCCACACCGTCGGTCATCGCGGCGCGGATGGCGGCCAGGTGGTCGCGCAGGAAGCCGACGCGACCGGTGTCGTCGAGAGTCCCGTCGTCGCCGTAGCCGTTCTCGGTGATGAAGATCGGCGGGAGCTCGGGGTAGCGCCCGGCCAGGCCGAGGAGAGTCTGGTGGAGCCCTTGCGGCTCCACCGGCCAGCCCAGCCCGCTGGTGGCCGCGCCGTCCGGGGTGACGCTGCGCACCCCGAGGTCGAAGGCGGTGCGCAGCGCGGGATCCGCCTGCTCGTACGGCGCCGCGGCAGCGTGGATGCGGTAGTAGTAGTTGACGCCCAGGAAGTCCAACGGAGCGCCGATGACCTCCAGGTCGCCCTCGCGGCGGAAGGCGAAGTCGCTGATCGCGCCGAAGGTCTCCACCATGTCGGAGGCGTAGACGCCGAGCAGCAGCGGGTCGGTGAACTGGCGGTTGACCAGCAGGTCCATCTTGCGCGCCGCGTCGGCGTCGGCCGCCGAGCCGGTCGCGGGCACCGTGGGTGACATGTTGAGCGTGATGCCGACCCGCTGTCCCGGCCGGGCCCGTGCCCGCAGCCTGGCCGCCGCCAAGCCGTGGCCCACCAGCAGGTGGTGCGCGGCGGCCAGCGCGCCGTGACCCTCGCGTGCGCCGGGTGCGTGGCGGCCTTCGGCGTAGCCGACGATGGACGAGCAGTACGGCTCGTTCAGCGTGATCCACTGGGACACCGTGTCGCCCAGCGCCTCGTGGGCGACCTCGGCGTAGTCGGCGAAGCGCTCGGCGGTGTCGCGCTCGCGCCAGCCGCCGCGGTCCTCCAGCGCCTGGGGCAGGTCCCAGTGGTAGAGGGTGACGTACGGCTCGATGCCGCGCCCGCGCAGGGCGTCGGCGAGCCGCCGGTAGAAGTCGAGGCCGCGCTGGTTCACCCGGCCGTCGCCGTCGGGCATGATCCTGGGCCAGGCCAGCGAGAAGCGGTAGGCGCCGGTGCCGAGCCGGTCCATCAGCTCCACGTCCTCCCGCCAGCGGTGGTAGTGGTCGCAGGCGTGCTCGCCGCTCTGGCCCATGGCCACCGCGCCGGGGACGCGACAGAACGTGTCCCAGATGGAGGGCCCGCGCCCGTCGGCGTCCACGGCGCCCTCGATCTGGTACGCGGCGGTGGCCGTCCCCCACACGAACCCGGGGGGAAAGGCGGTATGTGGCTGGGTCATCCCTTGATCGCTCCTGACATGATTCCCCCGATGATCTGACGGCCCAGCGCGGCGAAGACCGCCACGATCGGCACGATGGCGAGCACGGTGCCGGTGAGCACGAGCGCGTAGTCGGTGGTGTAGCCGCTGGCCAGGCTGGAGAGGGCGAGCTGGACGGTCGGGTTCTCCGGCGTGAGGACGACCAGCGGCCAGAAGAAGTCGTTCCAGGCGTGCATGAAGGTGAACAGGCCGAGCACGGCGGCGGCCGGGCGGGCGGCGGGCAGCACGACGTGCCAGAACAGCCGCAGCGTGCTGCACCCGTCGATGCGACCGGCCTCCAGCAGCTCGTCGGGGATGGCGCTGGAGAGGTACTGGGTCATGAGGAACACGCCGAACGCGGTGACGAGGCCGGGCACGATCACCGCCTCGAGCCTGCCGGTCCAGCCGAACTCCGCCATCAGGATGTACAGCGGGATGATGCCGAGCTGCTGCGGCACGGTCGTGGTGGCGATGGCCAGGAGGAGCAGTACGTTGCGCCCGCGGAAGCGCAGCTTGGCGAAGGCGAAGCCGGCCAGCGTGGAGAACAGCACGACCGAGACGGTGACCGTGCCCGACACGAGGACGGAGTTGAGCATCGCCTGGCCGAACGGGGTGGTGTCGAAGACCCGGGCGATGTTCTCGAACAGGTGGCCCCCGGGGGTGAGGACGGGCGGCACGCTGGCGATGGCGTCGTTGTCATGGGAGGCCACGACCAGCGACCAGTAGATGGGGAACAGCGAGCCGAGCAGCACGGCGACGAGCGCGGCGTAGGTCCAGAACCCTGCTCCCCGGGGGTTCAGGCGGCGTCGGACCGCGGTGACGGTTGCCATGTCAGCTGCTCCTGATCCTGCGCGTGACGGCGAAGTTGACGAGCGCCATGACCACGATGATCACGCAGAGGGTCCAGGCGATCGCCGAGGCGTAGCCGAACTCGTACAAGCTGAAGCCCTGCTCGTAGAGGTAGAGGCCGACGGTCTGGAACTGGCGGTCCGAGCCGCCGGTCGGGTTGCCGGTGCCGGCCTGGAACAGCAGCGGCTCGGCGATGATCTGGAAGCCGCCGATGGTGGACACGACGGCGGTGAAGATGATCGTGGGGCGGAGCATCGGCACGGTGATCTTCCGGAACTGGGTGAGCTGGCTCGCTCCGTCCAGCCGGGCCGCCTCGTACAGGCCCTCGGGGATGGTCTGCATGGCGGCCAGGTAGATGAGGGCGTTGTAGCCGGTCCACCGCCAGATGACGATCATCGAGATCGCGACGTGCGAGGAGAGCGTGCCGGCCTGCCAGTCGATGGGATCCAGGCCCACCAGATCGAGGGCCCAGTTGACCATGCCGAAGTCGCGGCCGAAGAGCTGGGCGAAGATGATCGTGACGGCGACGATCGAGGTCACGTTGGGCAGCAGCACGCCCATCCGGAACAGCGTGCGGGCGCGCAGCCGGCGGTTGAGCATGTGCGCGATGAACAGCGCGGCCAGCAGTTGCGGCACGGTGGACAACAGCCAGATGCTGACGGTGTTGAACAGCGCGTTCCAGAAGTAGTCGTCGGCCAGCAGCTCGGCGTAGTTGGCCAGCCCCACCCATTCGCGGTTCGGGTCCAGCAGGTTCCAGTCGGTGAGAGAGACGTACGCGGTGTACAGCAGCGGGAACATGCCCAGCACGCCGAACAGCAGGAAGAACGGGGCGATGTAGAGGTACGGCGAGCCCTTGACGTCGAGCTGGTAGGCCCAGCGGCGCCGAGGCCCTGATCTGACGGAGGTCATGGTCGGCTCCTCGGAGGGAAGGGTGACGACGGCGGGTCCTGACCGCCCGCCGTCGCCCGGCTCTCACGGATCGATGCGCGTCACTTGCTGATGCGCTCGACGTCCCCGAGCATCTGCGTCCACGCCTCGGCGGCGTTCTGCTTGCCCTCCTCCACGCGGTTGATCGCGTCGCGGATGGCGGTCTGGATGTCGCCGGCCCTCGGGCCCTGGTACTGGGGCTTGAGGTTGCGGGCGGCGGTGGTGAAGATCTGCCCGATCGGCGCGTTGTTGAAGAACTCATGCTTGAGCCCGGTCACCTCGGGCTTGTCGTAGGTGGCGACGGTGGAGGGCAGGATGCCGTGCTTGGTGAACACCTCGATCTGCTGCTCGGGCGCTGTCAGCCAGGCGATCAGCTCCACGGCCTCCTTCACGTGCTTGCCCTTGGCGGGGACGGTCAGGTAGGAGCCGCCCCAGTTGCCGCCGCCGCCGGGGATGGCGGTCACGTCCCACTGGCCGGCGAAGTCCTTGCCCTGGTCCTGGATCTTGGCGAGCATCCAGGCGGGGCAGGCGATGGTGGCGAACTGGCTCTTGGCGAAGCCGGTGTTCCAGGCGGGCGAGCTGCCGACGAGCTTGGCCGACTGGCCGTCGGCCACGGCCTTGAGCACCTCGTCGTAGGCGGAGCGGATGGCCGGGTTGGTGGCGACCACGACCTTGTCCTGGGTGTCGTAGTAGCCGGTCTCGGCCTGGCCGACCATCGCGTTGAACACCTGGGGGCCGCCGTCGAAGAACGCGGCGCCTTCGGGCTTCTTGGCGGTGTAGCGCTTGCCGGTCTCGAAGTAGGACGTCCAGTCGGGCCAGAGCTTGGCGACCTCGTCACGGTCGGTGGGCAGCCCGGCCTTCTCGAACAGGTCGCGGCGGTAGCACATGGCCAGGCCGCCTACGTCGGTGCCGTAGCCGATCTGGGCCCCCGACTTGGCCAGCGACGCCTCCCACTTCCACGGCAGCCAGCGATCCTTGAGCTGGTCGGCGCCGTGCCGGCGTAAGTCGGCGAAGTGCTGGGGCTGGTTCCTGAACTGGGCGATGAAGCCGGTGTCGATCGCCTCGACGTCGGCGGTGCCGCTGCCGGTGGCCAGGTGCGCCGCGAGGTTGCGGTGGTGGTCGTTGTACGCCGACGTCCTTTCGACGATCTTGATATTGGGGTGGGCGGCCTCGTACTTGGCGTAGAGCTCCTTGAAGCCCATGTTCCCGAACAGGTTGAGGGTCAGGGTGATCTTGCCCTCGGCCGGAGTGGAGCCGGTGGAGGGGGAGCCGCCGCAACCGGTGGCGAGCATGCCGACGGCGAGCACTCCGGCGGCGAGACGGATTCGTCCAGCAGACACCTGGGACTCCTTCGAAGGAGAGGAAGGGTGACTGCGAGATGCGATGAGAAGGCCGAGCCCCGCGGCAACGGTGCGGCATCGGCCTGTCAGTGCGACATCCCATATAACTCCACCATTCTCTGTCAAGTCACAGAAACGTCACGCAAAAGAAATTGGCGGTGTTGGTTGACACGCTGTCAGCTCTCCCATACTTTCCCGGTAACCGGTTACATGAAACCGGTTTCAGCGAGGTGCGATAACGTAAGTCCGTGGCAACGATTCGTGAGCTGGCGCGCCTTTGCGGGGTTTCGCCGGCGACTGTCTCCCGCGTGTTCAACAGCCCCGAGGTGGTGAACGCCCAGACCCGCGAGCTCATTCTCAGCACCGCGACACGCATCGGATATTCGCCCAACGAGTCGGCCCGCACTCTGGCCACCAAGAGGTCCCACATGGTCGGCCTGATCTGGGACACCGACCACCGCCGCCCCGGTTGGCGGCACCCGTTCTTCCAGGACATCCTCATCGGGCTGAAGATCGCGCTGAGCGAGCGCGGCTACCACCTGCTCATGCTCGCCACCAGCGAGGACGGCACGCCCGACAGCTATCTCCGCGCCGTACGCAGGCACAACCTCGACGGCGTGGTCTTCATAGACAACGGCAGGGCCGACCCCTCGCTCCAGCCGCTGGCAGGATCAGAGGTGCCGTGCGTCTCCCTCGACCGGCCCGTCCAGGGGCCGTGGACCACCTACGTGACCTCCGACAACGTGGGCGGGGCGCGCGAGGCGGTCCGCCACCTGCACGCGACCGGGCGCCGGGTCATCGCCACCATCACCGGCCCGGTCCGCACCGGGCCGGGCGCGGAGCGGCTGCGCGGCTACCTGGAGGAGCTGGCCGCGCTCGGTCTGGCACATCGGCCGGAGCTGGTCGTCGAGGGCGACTTCTACTTGTCCGGTGGTCATGCCGCGATGCGTACCCTGCTGGAGCTGGAGGAGCGGCCGGACGCGGTGTTCGTCGCAGGCGACGAGATGGCGATCGGCGCGCTGCGGGCCGTGACGGAGGCGGGATTGAAGGTGCCCGACGACATCGCGCTGGTCGGGTTCGACGACATCGAGCTGGCCGCGCTGGTGCCGCCGGGGCTGACGACGCTGGCCCAGGACAAGGCGGGCTTCGGTATGGTGGCGGCCGCGGCGGTCATCACGATGATCAACGAAGGCGTCACCCCTCTCCCGCGGATCCTGCCCACCCCGTTGGTCGTCCGCGGCTCCACCGGGTAGACCGGGTCACAGGTGGGCTGCGCGGTCGTCGATGCCGCGCTCCCGGACGGCCAGATCCTTGACGTCGCCCGCCGTCCCGGTGGCCGTCAGGGCGGTGGCGAACAGGATGAGCTGGTTGAGCACCTTCAGGAACAGCAGCATGCCCGCCGCGCCCGCGACGACCCGGTAGGCGGGGTTGGCCGCGGTGAGGTTGACGTAGACCTGGCCGAGCGTCTTGAGGATCTCCAGCCCGGCGGTGATGACCAGCGCCGGGCCCATCACGCGGCGCAGCGGCATCCTTAACCGGGGCGGCGCGGTCAGCAGCGCCATGGCCAGCAGCGTGTTCACACCGAGGCCGAGCACGATCCCGGCCGCGGTGAGCACCCACTGGGCCGGGAGGGCCTCCACGCCCACGGTGAGCACGGCCAGCCACGTCAGCAGCCGTTCGGCGGCGAAGGCGACGGCGAGCGACAGGGCGAGCAGCAGCCCCAGCCCGGCCATCACGCCCAGGTCGATGAGCTGGCGCAGGAAGAAGTTGCCCGGGTACTCCTCCAGCCGCCAGATCGCCCGGGTGGCCGAGCGCAGGGTGTCCATCCAGAACAGCCCGGTCACCGGCAGCGCGACGAAGGCCACCGCGCCGGCCGTGCCCCCGGCCTCCCGCAGCGCCTGGACGTCGAGGCGCGGGAAGTTCTCGCTCAGGTAGTGCTGGACCGTGGCGAGGACCGTCGGGTCGTCCATGACGTGGCCGAGGATGCCGAAGGCCAGCAGGGCCAGGGCGAAGGTGGCGAAGAAGGAGTAGTAGGTGAGGGCCGCCGACAGCCGGCCGCCGTCGGCCTTGTCGTAGCGCACCACGGCGCGGGACAGATGGTCGAGCCAGCCGTGCCGGTCGCGGGCCCGCCGCCAGGTCGCCGCCAGGCCCTTGAACGGTCCGGTGGCGTTCATGGCGCGAGGTTCCCTTCGCTCTCCGTCCTGGTGGCCGTACGCCGCCGGGTGCTCACCGTACCGCGGCGAACGCGGCGCACAGCTCTTGCCCTGAAACGGCCGGTCAACGCATGCTCAACGGATTCTCAACGGAGGCGCTCCTACTCTGCGGTCGACAAGATTTCGCAACCAGGGAGAGCACATGCGTAACCTCCGAACTCTGGCGGTCGCCGCGATGGTGGCCGGCGGTGTCCTGACCGCCGCCTCGCCCGCCGGCGCCTCCGTGCGGGACGCCCGTCAGGTGTCGCACGCCCAGGCCGCGGGACCGATCAACTACTCGTGCGGGGCGCGGCTGAGGGTGAGTCGCGACGTGCCCAGGAGCGCATGGCAGCGCATGGCAGGGGCGTCGGGGCGCCGCGGCGCGGTCCACCTGTACGAGGCGAACGGTGTCTACAGAGGCCGTGACGTGTGGTGGGCATGGGGCACCGGCCTGCGCGCCGGCGACAGGGTCTCCGTCGACTGGACGGACGACGGAGGCCGCACCTACCACGCCTGCCACGCGGTCGTGGGCAGGGGAGGCCGCAGCGCCACGTCGTTCGCGGTGGACGCCCCAGGGGGTCGCAAGTTCCGCGCATGCGTGAAGGCCGCGGGCAAGTGGTCATGCACGCGCGGCTGGTGGGAGGTCAGGGGATCGTAGGGCCTGGGCGGACGTCCGATCTTCAGGCGGGTCGAAGGCGGGCGCCTGAGGTGACAAACCCGCACAAGGGCCGCTTCAATAGCACTGACCATGGACGACGCTGATGTGACCGGAGACCGGGTGATCTCTCCGGTCCTCGTGGGGCGGGCCGCGGAGCTGCGGCGCCTGCTGGCTGCGGTGGCGCGCGCGCCTTCCGTCGCCCTGATCGAGGGCGAGGCGGGGATCGGCAAGACGCGGCTCGTCGGGGAGCTCGCCTCGGAGCCAGAGCTCGGCGCTCACCTGCTGCTCGTCGGTGGATGCGTGCAGATCCGCGAGCCGTTCCCTCTCGGCCCCCTCCTCGACGCGCTGCGCGGCACCGGGGAGCACCTGGACAAGGCGCTCCTGTCACCGGTGACCGGCGCCCTGCGTCCGCTGCTTCCCGAGCTGGCTCCCTGCCTGCCGCCGGCGCCCGAGCCGCTCGACGATCCCGCCGGCCGGCGGCATCGGGTGTTCCGCGGGCTGGTGGAGCTGCTCAGGGCGCTGGGCCCGGTGGTGCTGGTGCTGGAGGACATGCACTGGGCCGACGAGCAGACGGTGGCGTTCCTCGGCTACCTGCTGGCCGATCCGCCGGCCGGGCTCGCGCTCGTGCTGACCTTCCGCGGCGAGGAGGTCGACCCGGGCATCAGGGCGCTCATGACCCGGCACCGCGCCGAGGTGACACGGGCCCACATCGTCCTGCCGCCGCTGAACGTGGCCCAGACCAACGAGCTGACCGCCTCGATCCTGGGCACCGCGCAGGTGTCGGAGGAGTTCGCCGCCTACCTGTGCGAGCGGACCTCCGGGCTGCCGTACGCCATCCAGGAGCTGGTCGCGCTGCTGCGCGGACGCGGCATGCTGGTCCAGCGCGGCACCGGGTGGGCCCGCAAGGCACTCGACGCGCTGGACGTCCCCGCCGGGGTGCGTGACTCGGTGCTGGAGCGCGTGCGCGGCCTGAGTGCGAGCGCGCAGGCGATGGCGGAGGCCGCGGCCGTGCTGCAGGTGCCCGTGCCGGTGTCCGTACTCGTGGCCACCTGCCACGCGCGGGCGCAGGACGCCCGCGCGGGCCTGGACGAGCTGCTGGAGCGCGGCCTGTTCACCGAAGGCGCGGGGGCCGCCGGGTTCCGGCACATGCTGGCCGTTCAGGCGGTGTACGAGAGCGTCCCGCTGCCCAGACGGCAGTCGCTGCACGCGCGCGCCGCGGCGGCCGTGTCGCGGCAGCGTCCCGAGCCTCTGGGGCAGATCGCCCACCATCTCCGCCGCGCCGGCGACCACGACGCGTGGGTCGAGGCCGCGGAGAAGGCCGCGGCCCAGGCGGTGGCGCTGGCCAACGACGCCGAGGCGGAGCGCCTGCTGGAAGCGGTGCTTCGGCACGCGCCCCTCGATCCGGTCCGGCAGGGCCGGATCGCGGTGCGGCTGGGATGGGCGGCCGGCTACGCGCTGTCGGCGGGCGAGGTCATCGACCTGCTGCGCGAGGCCGCGGAACGGCAGCCGGCCGGCCCTGTGCGCGGTGAGCTGAACTTCCTCATCGGCCTGCAGCTCGAAAGATCGGGCGCACTGCGCGAACGCTTCCGCCAGATCGCCGATGCCGTTCCCGAGCTGCTGGACAACCCCTTTCTGGCAGCCTCGGCGATGGTGGGGCTGAGCATTCCGAACGGCCCCGGCATCCCGCTCGCCGAGCATCTGTCGTGGCTCGACCGGGCACTCGCCCTGATCCCGGCCATCGACGAACCCGAGCGGAGGGTCTCCGTCCTCGGCAAGGCCGCCATGGTCCTGACCTCCATCGGCGACCCGCGCCGGGCCGCGCTGACCGGGCAGATGCTGGAGCAGACCGGGAACCGTCCGGCCAATCGGTGGGAGGTGGTGGCCTACGACTCCGTCGGTGCGATCGCCGCACTCGCCGGACACCATGACACCGCCAAGGAACTGCTGGACACCGCTCTCGCGGAGGCCGTCAGGCACGACGTCACCCGCCTGACCGAGTTCAGATGCCGGGTGGATCTGGCCGTCCACGCCTACTGCAGCGGTTCGTGGCAGGGGCTGAGGGAAGAGGTCGAGGTCCTGCTGGACCTGTTCGCCGGGCAGCGGACCTACCACGTCCTGGCCGAGACCGTCGCGGCGTGCCTGGCACTCGCGCAGGGCAGGCTCGACGGCATCCGCTTCGACGACCTGGTGCGCGAGAACCTCGAGACGGGCGCCGTGGACATGTTGCCGCTGCCGGTGAGCGCGCTGCTCCGGCTCGCCACGGCCCGGGGCGGGGCGAGCGCCGCGGTGGCGGGCACCGCCGCGACGTTCGCCCTGTGGGCGGACAAGGGATTGTGGCCGGTCGGCGTGCGGGCGGTTCCGGCCTTGGCCGAGGCTCTGGTCAGTGTGGGCCGCGCCGACGAGGCCGCCGAGCTGGTGACGCGTCTCGATCGCGAGCTCGCCGAGCTGGACGCCCCTCTCGCGCCGGCGGCGCTCGAGCACGCCAGAGGTTTCCTGACAGGCGACGCCGAACGGTTCACGGCCGCCGCGGCCGCCTATGACCGGCTTCCCGCGCCCTACGAGGCGGCGCAGGCGCGCGAGCAGGCCGCCACACGACTGCTCGCCGTGGGTGACGAGCGGGCCGCCGACCTCCTGGCGGCCGCCATCGAGGGGTACGGCAGGCTGGGCGCCGGCTGGGATCTCGATCGCGCCACCCGAGCGGGCAGGCAGTGGGGCCTGTCCTCACCGGCCCGCCATCGGGGCGGCCCCCGCGGTTACGGCTCCGAGCTGTCACCGAGGGAGAGCGCGGTGGCCAGGCTGGCGGCCACCGGCTTGACCAACAAGGAGATCGCCAGGCAGCTCTTCGTGTCGGCGAAGACCGTCGACAAGCATCTGGGCGCCGCGATGCGCAAACTGGGCCTGCACTCGCGTGCCGCGATCGCCAACCGTCTGGCCGACGTACAACAAATGGGGCATTCGCCCCATAGGTAACTTGCGGCCGGAACCTCGACCCTTGTCGCATGCCCGACCGTGCTCCCGAAGACAAGGACGATGACGAGCAGGTTGCCGACGGCACACCGGCGCCGGAGCTCGACGACAGCTGGGTCGACGCATGAGGCGCGCCCGTAGCGCTGCCCCGTCCCCCATCCCGCAAGAAGGCAGGAACGCAGCATGCCCAGACTGTTAGCCGGAGCCGTCGTCACGGCGCTGGTCGCCGGACTGCTCACGACGGCGGCCGCGAGCGCCGCCTCCGGGGATGACGGCGACGTCGTCACGCCGGCCGGTTCCGGTGGTGGCCGGTGGAACGTCACTCTGATCACCGGTGACACCGTCCGGCTCACCCGGGACGGCAGCGGCCGGTACACCGCGACCCCTGAGGCCGTCCGCCGTCCGGACGGCAGCACGCCGATCTTCCGGAGCGAGGCGAGCCCGGAAGGGATCTTCGTGATCCCGGATGACGCGCGGCCCGCCATCGAGGCGGGGATCCTGGAGCGCCGCCTGTTCGACGTGCGGTACCTGGCGACCAACGGCTTCGCCGACGACGCGGCCAGGCAACTGCCGCTGATCGTGCAGTACCAGGGCAGCGCTCCGCAGGCCTCGGTCGCGGCCACCGCGCAGGCACTGCCCGCCAGCACCGCCCAGCGCTCGCTGCCCAGCATCCACGGCGCCGCGGTGGCGGTGGACAAGGACGGCGCGCTGGACTTCTGGTCCACCCTGCGCGGCCGGAGCGCCGCGACACCGGACAAGCAGCTCACGTCGCTGACCGGCGGAATCGGGAAGGTGTGGCTGGACGCCAAGGTCAAGGTCGACCTCGCGGAGAGCGTGCCGCTGATCGGCGCGCCGGAGGCGTGGAAGGCCGGGTTCGACGGCTCCGGCACCACCGTCGCCGTCCTCGACACCGGGGTCGACGCCGCCCATCCCGACCTGGCCGGGAAGATCGTCACCAGCCGCAGCTTCGTCCCCGGCGAGGAAGTGGCCGACGGCCACGGCCACGGCACCCATGTGGCCGCCACCGTCGCCGGCTCCGGCGCCGCTTCCGGCGGCTCCCGCAAGGGCGTCGCACCCGGCGCCAAGCTCGCCATCGGCAAGGTTCTCGGCAACGCCGGATCCGGTGACAGCTCCGCCATCATCGCCGGCATGGAGTGGGCCGTCGGCGAGGCCAAAGCGAAGATCGTCTCGATGAGCATCGGCGGTGACCCCACCGACGGCACGGACGTGCTCTCGCAGGCCGTCAACGAGCTCAGCGAATCGACCGGCGCGCTGTTCGTGATCGCCGCCGGCAACTCGGGGCCGGAGAAGGAGACCGTCGGCACACCCGGCGCCGCGGAGTCGGCGCTGACCGTGGCCGCCACCGACAAGTCCGACGCACTGGCGAGCTTCTCCAGCCGGGGTCCGCGCGTCTCCGACGGCGCGCTCAAGCCGGACATCGCCGCACCGGGCGTGAGCATCATCGCCGCCCGCGCGGCCGGCACCAGCCTGGGCACCCCCGTCGACGACCTCCACACCACGCTCTCGGGCACCTCCATGGCCACCCCGCACGTCGCCGGGGCCGCGGCCATCCTCGCCCAGGAACACCCCGGCTGGCGCGGCGAACGGCTCAAGGCGGCCCTCATGTCGACCGCCAAGGACGCCGGGCACACCGTCTACCAGCAGGGCGCCGGCCGGGTGGACGTGGCCCGGGCCATCTCCCAGAAGGTGAGCGCCACCACCCCCAACGCCGACTTCGGTTCCATCGCGGTCGACCAGAACGACACCGTGGACAGGACCGTCACCTACGCCAACGACGGCGACGCCGAGGTGACCCTGACGCTCGACGCCACCATGAAGGACACGGCGGACGCGCTGACGGTCAGCGCCCCGACCGTGACCGTCCCGGCGGGCGGGACCGCCTCGGCCACCGTCACCCTGCACCCGGAGGGTCTCGCCAGAGGCGCCTACACCGGCGCCCTGGTGGCCACCGACGCCGCGGGTGCGCACGTCACCACCCCGATCGGCCTGGTACGCGGGCCCAAGCGGGTCCCGCTGACCATCCACACCATCAACAGGTACGGTCAGGCGCCGGGGCCCCTGGAGTTCTACGTCGCGGCGACCGCGGTCGACGTTCCCGGCACCTACGGCGTCAAGGGGGCCTCCTACCTCGGTGACGGGACCTACCGGTACATGGTCGAGCCCGGCACCTACGCCGTCTCCGCCGGAATCGTGCACCAGCCGGTCGACGGCGGAGCCGGCCCGACGGCCACGCTGATGGATCCCGAGGTCGTCGTGCCGGAGGGCGGGCGCGAGATCACCCTGGACGCCCGCAAGGCCGTCCTCCTTCGCTACGAGACCCCGAAGCCGATCGACCTGGGACACGCCGTCGGCGCCATCACGTCTGTGCGCACGGCATGGGACGGCATGCCGGTGGCCTCGGGAGAGATGGGCCTCATCGCCGGCGGAGACCGGTATGTCAGCCCCACCCAGAAGGTCACCAAGGGGAAGTTCCTGTTCTCGACCCGGCTCACCGCGTTCAACGAGCAGCTGGCCGTGCGCGCCGTGGCCCCCCAGAAATACCCCATCGGATCCTGGACGAACGAGTACTTCGACAAGGGACAGAGCATGGGAGTGGAGGACATCCCCTTCCCGGCCGGGACCCGCAGCTACAAACCGGCCTACGTCGGCGCCGCCAGTCCCGAGGAGATCGCCGCCACCGACCTTCGCGGGAAACTCGCGCTGCTCGTCGTCGGCCCGCCCCAGGCGTGCGAGATCGACATCGAGCGTGTCCGGCGGTTGAAGGCCGCCGGCGCCGTGGGCATCGTGCTGTTCCCCAACGGCTCGGCCCCCCAGTGCCAGGTCCCCACCTCGACCCATGGTGCCGGCACGGCGGAGCTCCCGGTGGCGCAGATACTCAGGACAGCCGGTGAGAAGCTGCGTGCACAGCTGGCCCGCGGCCCCCTCACCCTCGAGGTCACCAGTACTCCCACCATCGACTACACCTACCAGCTGCAGGAGTACGAGGAAGGCAGGATCCCCGCCGACCTCACCTACCGTTACTCCCAGAACCGGCTGCGCACCGTGGACACCGACTTCCACGGCCCGGACGGCCCTGGCCGGCAGCTCGAGGTCTGGCACAGCTTCAAGCCGCTGGAGATGGTGTCGTTCTCGGCCGCCTTCGGCTTCGCCGGACCTGCCCAGCGGCCCGAGTACTTCGGCGGGTTCTCCACGGACACGCTCCGGTTGGGCACCGTGGACGCCGGCAGCACCGAATCCGCCAGGATCGCCACGACGGTCGAGAAGGCCGGCAGGGAGACGCGGAACTGGAACGCGGGCGTGCTCACCCCCGGAAGCCAGATCATGCCCTCGCTGCCCGGGATCAACTACCGGCTGGAATGTCCGATGTGCCGGGCCGGCAATGTCTTCCTGGCCTCTTTCAGCCTCGTGAACGGCAACGGACGGCAGGGACGAGAAGACACCTATCTCAGCGGCCTCGCGAAGTTGTACAAGGACGCCAAGGAACTCCCGCGCCACCAGGGCAGCCCGTACCCGATGTACAGCCTGCCGAAGGAGGAAGGCGTCTACCGGCTCGAACAGACTGCTCGCGGCAACACCAACGTCTGGACGTTCCGGTCCAAGGGCCGTCCGACGGACACCGTCACCGGCACCCACGTCTGCCTGTCCCTGCCGCAGCTGACCGGCGCGTGCGGGCCCCAGCCGCTGGTGTTCGTCGGCTACGACCTGGGGGACACGCAGGCGCTGGACAACAGCGTCCCGGCCGGGCGCCGGCACACGTTCGAGATCGATGTGAGCCACGCGCCGTCCACCGAGAGGCTGCCCGCGATCGCCGGGCTGAAGCTCTCCTACAGCACCGATGACGGCCGGACCTGGCAGAACGCCACGGTCAGGAAGGGCCGGGACGGGGCGTACACCACCACGCTCACCTACCCCGCGCTCGCCCGTACCAAGGGGGCCGTCAGCCTCAGGGCCGAGGCGTGGGACGCCGACGGCAACAAGGTCGAGCAGACCACGGCCCGGGCGTTCACGCTGAGCTAGTCCCGCCGCGGAGATGTCGGGAGCGTATCGCGCTCCCGGCATCGTCGTGTCCCAAGGCGCCCTCGCCGTGCCACCGTTTGCCGGGCGCATCGGCGGCTCCGCGCGCGGTGCGCGTCAGAAGCGATGGCGCAGGATCCAGCCGCTCTCCCTCCAGGCCGGCACCATGGTGATCAACGAGCACAGCAGCCGGTAGTGCGGCGGGCTCAGCGCGAGTAGCGGCATGTCGGTCTGGTCCAGCTTCTCCACCAGGAGCAGCCGCTCGTCCAGCCTCTCGGCCGCCCGCGCGTCGTGCAGCGCCCATTTCTCCTCGATGCCGAGCCTTTCGAAGAGCGCGGGCGGCTGCTTCGCGTGCCGGTCCCGGGTTCTGGTGGAGATGTTGTTGAAGACGATCTCGCCGGTGGGGAAGTGGTCCACGATCCGCCGGAAGACCTCCCGGACCTCCTCCTCGGCGAGGAAGCCGAACAGGCCGTCGGCGACGACCACCACGGGCCTGTCGCCGGGGATCTGCTTCAGCCAGTCCGGGTCGAGGACGGAGGCGCCGATGCCGGTACGGCCGGGGCGTTCGGGGTAGAGCCGGCGGGCGAGGTCGATGACGTCCGGGAAGTCCAGGTCGAACCAGAGGTGACCGTGCGGCGGGTCGACGCGGAAGGACCGGTTGTCCAGACCGCTCCCGAGGTCCACGACGGTGGCGTCCGGATGCCGCGCCAGGTATCTGGTGATCCAGAGATCCATGACCCGGCTGCGCAGGGCGACCGCGAACCGTCCCATGGCGGCCGATCGGAACGAGGTGAAGTCGTGGTCCAGCCGCCGTACGGCCTTGGGCGCCCACGGGTCGGCGAGGATGGGGTGCCGGGCGTCGCTGTCGAGGGCGCGCAGGTACTGCTCCAGCAGCGCGGTGGCGCGGACGCCGGTGAGACGAGCCGGGATCTTGTCCATGGGTGGGTCTCCTCCATCATGGGGATCAGCTGATCGGTATGTCGCGACGGCGCAGGCCCGCCCAGCCCGCGGCGGCGAGGGCCAGTGCCAGCGCTGTGAGCACGATCAGCGGCAGCGGCGTGACGTCGGCGCCGGGCAGGCGCGGCAGGTGGGCGAACACCGACAGGTCGGTCACCCAGGGGCTGAGCCGCAGTTCTTCGGCGGCCCAGCCGCACAGCAGGCTGGCCACGAGGATGGCGAAGGCGGTGGCCGCCCAGCGGGGCAGCAGCCCGAACAGGGCGAAGGCCAGACCGGTGAACACCCATACCGCGGGCAGCTGGATGAGGGCGGCGCCCAGCACCCGGGGCAGCTGACCGGACAGGTCGCCGGTGCCGAGACCATGGGCGAGACCGAGGGCCGCTCCGAAGACGACCAGCCCGGCGGCCGGGCCGGCCAGTGCCAGGACCAGATGGCTGCCCGCCCAGCGGGACCGGTCGACGGGGGTGGCCAGCACCGGTTCGGCCCGTCCGCCGCTCTCCTCGGCGCGCAGCCGCAGCACGGTCTGGATGGCGAAGCCGGCGCAGACCACGCCGAGCAGCGTCATCATGCCCACCAGGAACTGGTCGACGACGGTGCCGGGACCGCCCAGCCGGGCCAGCGCCTCGCGGGCGGCCGGGGTGCTGTTGTTCATCAGCTCGCCCAGGCTCTCGGTGATGCCGCCCAGCGCCAGCCCGACCAGCGCCAGGCCGCCGATCCGCCCGGCCAGCGAGCCGCGGTGCAACCGCCAGGCCAGAGCCAGAGGGCTGCGGAGTCCGGACGCCGCACCGGCGGGACCTCGCCGCTCGGGCAGGAGACCGCCGCCGAGGTCGCGCCGTTGCGACAGGACCACGGCCAGGACGACGAGCGCGGCGGACGCGACGGCGGGCAGGGCCAGCACCCACCAGCGTTCACCGCCGAACGGCTGGAGCCGCCCGGCCCAGCCGAACGGCGACAGCCAGGCCGGCCACTCAGAACCGCCGCCGTCACCGATGCCGCGCAGCAGGAACGCGCCGGCCAGGGCGACGATGCCCAGAGCGCGGGCGGCGCCCGCGCTGGTGGTCAGCTGGGCGGCGACAGCTCCCACCGCGGCGAAGACGCATCCGGCGATCAACAGCCGGCAGCCGTAGGCCAGGGCGCCGGCGGCGGGCAGGCCCTGGCCGATCAGCAGCAGCGCGGACAGCAGGCCGAGCACCGCGCTGCCGCACGCGACGATGATCAGCGCGGCGGCCAGGCCGGCGTGGCGCGCCAGCGCGGTCGCGCCGAGCAGCTCGCGCCGGCCCTGCTCCTCCTCGGTGCGGGTGTGCCGGATGACCGTCAGCAGGGCGGACAGTCCCACCACGATGGGGATGAAGCCGGCGCGCCAGGTGACCAGCTCGCCGAGGCTGGAGCCGTGCAGGGCGCCGTAGACGACGGTGAAGGCGACGTTGTGGACGCTCGTCTCGGCGTACTCCTGCCGGGCCTGCGCCGTGGGGTAGCCGGTGGTGAACGCGGTGACGAACGCGACCGGGAACAGGGCGGGCAGGAGGGTCCACAGCGGCAGCACGACGCGGTCGCGCCGCAAGGCGAGGCGGATCATCATTCCCATGCCGGTCAGGGCGCTCATCTGGCCGCCTCCGCGTGCCGTCCCTGCCCCGCGCCGGTGCGTTCGTAGTGCCGCAGGAACAGCTCCTCCAGCGTGGGGGGCCGGCTGGTGAGACCGCGCACGCCGATCGCGGTGAGCCGGCTCAGAGCGGAGTTCAGGGCGGCGGTGTCGACGGCGAAGCGCACCCGCTCGCCTTCGACGCGCAGATCATGCACTCCGGGCAGTCCGGCCAGCTCGTCGGCGGGGCCGGCCAGCTCGGCGGTGATGACGGTGCGGGTCAGGTGACGTAGTCCGGCCAGGGTGCCGGTCTCCACCGCACGGCCGTCCCTGACGATGGTGACCCGGTCGCACAGGGCTTCCACCTCCGACAGGATGTGGCTGGACAACAGCACCGTCCGCCCGCGCTGCTTCTCCTCGCCGACCGCCTGCCGGAACACCTCCTCCATGAGCGGGTCCAGGCCGGAGGTGGGCTCGTCGAGGATGAGCAGCTCCGCGTCGGAGGCCAGCGCGGCGACCAGGGCGACCTTCTGCCGGTTGCCCTTGGAGTAGGCGCGGCCCTTCTTGCGGGGATCGAGGTCGAAGCGCTCCAGCAGCTCATCGGCGCGGGCCCGGTCGAAGCCGCCGCGTAACCGGCCCAGCAGGTCGATCACCTCGCCGCCGGACAGGTTGGGCCACAACGTCACGTCGCCGGGGACGTAGGCGAGCCGGCGGTGCATCGTGGTCGCCTCGGCCCACGGATCGCCGCCGAGCAGTCGGACTGTGCCGGCATCGGCCCGCATGAGTCCCAGCAGGATGCGGATGGTGGTGCTCTTGCCCGCGCCGTTGGGGCCGAGGAAGCCGTGCACCTCGCCCGTGCGCACGGTCAGGTCGAGCCCGTCCAGGGCCCGGGTGGACCCGAAGCTCTTGACCAGGTCGGCCACGGCGATGGCGTCAGTCATGGTCGTACTCCTTGACGGTCGCGTTCAGGAGGTCGAGGTGGGTGGCGGCCTCGTCCGGGCTGAGCATGGGGTGGGAGTAGATGTCGAGCAGGGCTCTGGCGAGTGTCGCGTCGCCTTCGGCGCCGAGCGCGTCGATGCCCAGGACGCGTGACAGGTGCTGGTGCAGGACCGGTACCGCGAGTGCCATGGCGACGATCAGTGCCGCCCGCACCCGCCGGTCGGCGTAGGGCTGGTCGGGGCGCTTGCTGTCGGCTTCGGTGAGCCAGGTCTCGCCCACCTCGACCATCTGGTCGAACACCGGCGCGGCCCACCCCTCGGTCAGCGCCCGGGTGAGGTAGCGCTGGTACGGGCCCATCGCGAGGCGGGCGGCGGCCAGCGGGTTCATGCCGGGCACCGGGTCGGCCCGGGCGCTGTCGTCGAGCCTGCGGATGAGCTTGACCAGGTGCTCGTCGCACGCTTCCCGCAGGGCTTGCTTCGAGCCGAAGTGGTGGCGCAGCAGGCCCGAGGAGACGCCGGCGGTCTCGGCGATGCCCCTGATGGTGGCGCCTTCGAACCCGGACTCACCGAAATGCCAGGCAGCCGCGTCACGGATGCGGGCCCGCGCGGTGAGGTCTTCCGGGTCGGGAAGAGGCGTCGTCACGACTCCCAGCTCCCTACACGACCATGTATCTGACTATTCATATGGACAAGGTACTACACAAATGTGTAGGAGATGGCGCAGGAAGCTGCGTGCGATCGGCGTCGTCGAGAGCCAGGGCGCGCGAGATGCTGCACGCGTCCTGGACAGACCCGCCGGATCTGCAGGAGCCGGCCGCGGCGGCGGGCATCACGCCGTTCGCGCTGCTCCACTCGTTCCGTCGCGCCTACGGGCTGCCGCCGCACGCCTACGTCGTCCAGTTACGAGTGCGGCAGGCCCGCAAGCTGCTCGAAGGCGGAATGCCGCCCGCCCAGACGGCGGTCGCGACCGGTTTCTGCGACCAGTCGCACCTGGCGCGGCACTTCCGGCGGATCGTCGGAGCGACACCCCGGGCGTACCAGAGAGGCGTCCGCTCCACCGCTCGTGGACGACCCGGCTGAGGCACGCGCGCAGCCGGTTCTGGAGCCGATGGGCGCGATCCCGCCCGGCGATCATGCCCGCCGCGGCCTACGGCTCAGCATGGCGAAGACGTCGCAGGATCACGCAGGACCCTGCCCTGATCGCCCCAGCATGGTGGAGACCAGGAGCTCCACGCCGTCGAGGGACGAGTCTAGATGGTGCCCGGCCAGAGAGCCGTGCATGCGCAAGGTGGCGATGCCGTGGCTGAACGCCCAGGTGGCGGCGGCCAGGGTCGCGGTGGGGACGTCAGGTCGCCACCCCTGGCGCTGGCACAGGCCGATGTGCTCGCGCAGGGCCGCGAAGGCCGCATCGCCGGCGCGCTGATAGTCAGGGTCATCGGGACGGATGAGCGCAGGGCGGAACATCACCTCGAACCGGCCGGGATGCCGCTCGGCGAACTCGGCATAGGCGCGGGCGAGGGCGGGAAGCTGGTCGAGCGGCTGCCCGTCGCGCGTGGCCGCGAGCGCGTCGCCCAGATGCTCGGCGAACAGATGGAACCCCTCGACGGCGACGGCGGTCAGCAGCCCGGCCTTGTCGGTGAAATGGTGGGCCGGTGCGGTGTGCGACACCCCGATGCGGCGTGCGACGTCGCGCAGGCTGAGGTGGTCGGCGCCGACCTCGTCGAGAGCGGTGACGGCGGCCTGGATCAAGGCGTGGCGGAGGTCTCCGTCGAAGTGCACGCCGACGTTGCGAGCGCGCGCCGGACGATTACCAGCTTGCGAATCATGCTTGATTGACACTGTCCAACTCCGTTAGATTGACACTGTCAATCTAACGGAGGACCCCGATGATGAGCACCTTCGCAACACGGCAGCGGAACGTCAGATGATCGGCCGCATCGCGGCGGCGGTCTACCGGCGCGGGCTGGCCGCGGTCGAGAAAGGCGACATCGACACCCTTCTGGCGAATTTCCGGGCCGACTGCGAGCTGATCTTCATCAGTGACACGGCGCTCGGTGCCCGTCTCTCCACTCGCGCCGACCTGCGACGCTGGTTCGAGCGGTTCGGACGGTTGCTTCCCCATCCACGCTTCGAGGTCCGACGCCTCGTCGTCGGTGGCCCCCCGTGGAACCAGCGCTTGGCCGCACATGTGATCATTCGCAGTACCGTCCTCGGCGAGCCCTACCAGAACCAGTTCGCCCAGTTCCTCACCATGCGGTGGGGCAAGGTGGTGGAGGACCTGATCCTGGAGGACACCCTGACGTGGCAACGGGCCAGTCGTCGTCTGGTGGAGGCGGGCCACCACGAGGCCGGCGCCCAGAGGCTCGGCGAACCCGGAGCATGACCGCCCGGCGAACCCCGCATCGCGCCACCGCTCAGCAGGCGGATCGGATGATGTGCAGCGCCTCGTGGACGCGATCGGCGTGGGTGCGGAAACTCAGTACGCGGAGGCGCAGGTAGAAGTCACCCCCGATGGAAGTACTGGACAGGTAGACGCGCCGGGTGGCGTTGATGTCATCCCGCAGGCCGCGAAACTCCCTGGTGAGCTCGACGCCGAGGTGGCCGTGGTCGGGCAGTCCTTCCCACGGGTGGAGGTCTTGCAAGTAGTGGCCGTCGCCGGCGTGTGCGGCGCGCAGCACGGCCGGGTCACGCACGAGCAGCACGCCTGTTCCATACGGCAGGAACAGGCTTTTGTGCGGGTCGAAGGTGATCGAGTCGGCCTGCTCGATCCCGCGTAGTCTGGCGTGGCCACGTTCGGTGAGCTGGAAGCCGCCGCCGTAGGCCGCGTCCACGTGGAACCACAGGCCCTGCCGGCGGGCGGGCGGCGTAGCCGCGCCGACAGACGGGCGGGGGCCCGGTAGTCGCTGGCCGGCGCGTCCGGCAGCTCGCCGAGCTGCCGGACGACGAAATCGAGGGCCTGCCTGCCGAGAGCTTCGGATGTGCCGGGCGGAAGGTCCAAAGGCAGGCGTTCATTCCGGGAGGTCATGCCACCACGGTAGGAAAGCCGCGCCGAGTGAATATTGGACGTTCTTACACCATGCTCTTCGCCCCGCAGGGGATGGAGTCACCCCACGGCGGACTTCGATACAGGCTCCGGGCGAAGCCGGGTCCCTGGGGCTCAGGGACCCGGCGTTTCGATCAGCGGTCGCTGGAGGCCGCGCGGTAGTGCAGGTCCTGCACGTACGGTGTGGTGGTGATCGGGTAGGGCGAGACGACCTTCGCCGTCGTGGCGGCGTTCCTGGTCACGGTGGCCGAGGCGGTGCCCGCCTTGAGCGGGAACGTCTTGGCCGACACTCCGGCGGGGGCGTCGTAGGTCTGCGTCGTGCCGCCGATCGTGACCGACACCTTGCCGGCCGCGGTGAGCATGCTGAGCACCTCGACCGTGTCACGGGCCGCCGTGCTGCCGCCGCGCAGCTTCATCAGCTTGGTCTGCGCGTACGTCGGCGTGGCCGCGACCGGCTGGATCCGGTGGGTGAGGTAGGCCACATCGTTGGTGATCTTCGGGCAGCCGAGCTTGTAGCAGGTCAGGTAGTAGGCGTTGATGTCCAGATAGGTCCACCCGGCATTGGCGGAGGGGGCGAACTGGGTGTTCTCGGAGTAGTCGTTCCAGGTGGTGAGCTGGACCCAGTCCGCCTTGCCGTCGATCGCGCCCTTCCAGGAGGCGCGCAGGTTCTCGGTGTTGCCGGCCTCGTCGAAGATGCCCTGGTTGGGCCGCTCGTCCTGGACCGACACCGGCTGCATCCAGATCTTGTCCATGTCGTGCGCGGTGGTGATGTTGGCGGTCAGCGAAGCGTTGCCCGCCGGGTTGCGGTTGCCCCAGTTGGAGAAGCCGTAGCTGATGGAGGCGAAGGCCGCGCGGTTCTTGTTGAAGTCCAGGAACGTCGGCACCAGGGCGACCTTGATGCCATGCTTCGTCTCCATCGTCTTCATCCAGTCGGCCCACCAGGCCGCGGTGCGGCCTTCGGCCTTGAACGGCGCCACGACCAGGCGGTTGTCGGCCAGCCGGTAGACCGACTTGGAGGCGGCCAGCTTGGCGATCGAGGAGGCAAGGGTGGCGCTGTCGACCGAGGCCAGCCCGTTGGTGTCCGGCATGAGCACGATCTTGAAGCCGGGGTCGACCGCTTCGGCGGCCTTGATGAGGTTCTGCACCCGCGTCCAGTGCGCGCTGGTCACCGACAGGATGTCGACGGTGAAGCCGTCCAGACCGGCGGCGATGGCCTGCTTGACCTCGGTCTTGAAGTCGGCCAGCGCGTAGTCGCCGCTGAGCGGCGCGCGGCCGATCGGCCGGTCGCGCAGCAGCCCGCCGTAGGCGGCATGCTTGCCGCTCTCACCCTCCGGCTTCAGGTAGTTCCTGGCGTAGTAGTCGCCGGTGGGCGCCTGGTTGTCCAGCGAGACCGGGTACGGGGTGAAGTAGTGCGCGAACACCTTCTTGCCCGACGCCCGCAGCGCCGCCGTGCCGGCCAGGGTGAAGGGCAGGGGCCCGTCGGTCTGCTCCTGGCCGCCGGTTCCCTCGGTGTAGGTGACGGTCAGCTTCGGGCCGCGGTTCCCGCTCTCGCGCGAGGACATCAGCACCGTGGTCGTGTCGGACGTTCCGGTGAGGGCGAACGCGTAGGTGCCGTCGCCCTTGACGGCGGAGGAGACGTCCAGCCGGGTCGTCGAACCGGTCGTGAAGCCGGTCTTCGAGCCGATCGCCGTCCCGTCGACCGCCGGCCGGTTGCTCCACGTGGTCGTCGCCTCCGACCACGTACCGGTCACCTGATGGGCGGAGATGGTGGTGTCGGTCGTCCGGGCCGAGACGACGTCCAGGGTGACCTTGACGTCCTCGGCGTCCTCCGGGATCCCGGTGACCTTGAAGCGGGTCAGGGCCAGGCGCTGTCCCGCGCCGGCGCCGCCGCAGCCGGAGCCGCAGACGCTCAGCCACGTCGCGGTGGCGAAGCTCTTGGCCGGCTCGGCCTGGCTGACGAACACGTCCTCCGCGGCGGCGAAGGTCACGCTGACCGGCGTTGCGGCCGACGCCTGGGAGGCGGTGACGGTGACGGACCCCAGCGTGGTGAGGGCCGCCACCGCCACGAGTAAGGACCGATATCGGTGGAACAAAGAAACTCCTCTGTCTTCGGGTATGGCCATGCTCCTGGCGCGTGAGTGCGACCCAGGACGGGGAAAGACGTTCTGCGTCGTTCTCAGGCGCGGCCTGGCACGCCGCTGTGATCGGTGATCTTTCCATAACGCGCCACCGCGACGTCTCTTCTCGCTGTTTCGGCTCAGGCGGCCGGAGGTGGGGGAGGCGCGGTGCTTTCGCGTACGACGAGTTCGGTGGCCAGCTCGACGCGGCTCTGTGGCGGCGGCTCGCCATGGGCCAATCTCAGCAGCATCGAGGTGGCCGCGGCGGCCATCTCGGTGAAGGGCTGGCGGATGGTGGTCAGCGGTGGGATGGCCCATCTCACCGACGGCATGTCGTCGAAGCCGATCACACTGAGATCGTCCGGAATGCGCAGGCCGAGCTGGTGGGCCGCGTGGTAGACGCCGATGGCCTGGCCGTCGTTCGTGGCGAAGATCGCGGTTGGCCGGTGGGGCAGGCGCAGCAGGCGGTGGGCCTCGGCCAGACCGCCCTCGATGTAGAAGTCTCCCCGGCCGATCAGCTCCGGGTCGACGGGCACCCCGGCCATGTCGAGAGCGGTGCGGTAGCCGTCGAGGCGGGCCCGGCTGGACAGCGCGGAGTCGGGCCCGGTGATGATGGCGATGCGGCGGTGCCCGAGCTCCAGGAGGTGGCGGGTGGCCGTGAGCCCGCCGTTCCAGTTGCCGGCGCCGACCGACGGGATGTTCCTCGCGGGAACGTCGGCCGGATCCAGCAGAACCAGCGGGATCTCGCGGCAGGCGAGCTGTTCGTGCTGGGCCTCGGTCAGGCCCGAGAACACCGCGATCACGCCGCTCGGGCGGCGCCGCAGCACGTCCTCCAGCCAGGCGTCCCCGGCGGTGCGGTCATGGCCCAGGTCCGATATCCCGACCATGAGGCCGTGCTCACGCGCGACCTCCGCCACTCCTTTGGTGATCTCGACGGGATAGTCGCCCTCCAGCGCGTGGAAGACCAGCTCCACCAGGGCCGTCGGCGTGGAGCGGCGGCGTTGGCGCCGGTAGCCGTGCCGGCGGATGAGCTCTTCGATGGCGGCGCGGGTTTCGGACGACACTTCGGAACGGCCGTTCACGACCTTGGAGACCGTCGCGGTGGAGACACCGGCCAGCTCGGCGAGCTGGGCGATGGTGAGAGCGGACGACTCCGTGGTCATGGCGGCAGTCTAGTCACGGGGCGCGGGAAGACGGGCGGTCCCGTCCTGCCGGGATCGAGCGCCGTTCGACAGGCGGCCCGGGCCCGCCGGGGCCGCCTGTCAACGCCCTCAGTGCTGCAGTGTCAGCAGGCCCGGCCGGTAGGGCAGGAGGCCGTAGTCGCCGCCGGAGCTGGGGCTGCGGCCCTGGTAGAGCAACTGCAGGTTGCAGGGGTCAACGGTCATGGTCTGATCGGCGCTGGTGCGGATCAGCTCGCCGTGGCTGATGTCGTTGGTCCAGGTGGCGCCGCTGTTGGCCTTGCCGGCGAAGGGGTTGCCCTCGGTGGCGGCCTGCGGTGTCCACGAACCGTTCAGGCTGGTGGCCGTGAACGAGCGGAAGTAGCGGCCCTGGGAGCCGATCGCCTCGACGAGCATGAGGTACTGGTTCTGGCCCTGGAGCTTGTAGACCTGAACGGCTTCGAACAGGTTGTTCGTCGTGTCGCTCATGACCACCGTCGACGTCGTGCCGAAACTGCCGGGGAAGTTCCCGATCGGCATGCTGGCGCGGTAGATCTTGCCGTTGTCGCCGGCGAAGAACAGGTACATGTTCGTGCCGTCACCGATGACCGTCTGGTCGATGGGGCCCGTACCGGAGCCGGAGATGCTGCCGGAGAAGAGCGTCTGCTGCGCCGACCAGCCGTTGGGGTTGGTGGGGTCGCTGGAGGTCCGGTAGGAGAAGGCGGTCCCACCCCACTGGTAGGCGAGCACCCAGATGTTCTTCGGGGCGAAGTAGAACAGCGTCGGTGCGACAGCGGCGGACGACATCGTGTTCTGTCCGGCCGAGGCCATGTCGGACCAGTTGGTGAAGGGGCTGAAGTTCATCGAGCCCCACTTCGTCCCCGTGTCGTGCGTCGTGGCGTAGACGAGATGCCGGCCGTTGTAGGGGGCGACGGTGAAGTCCTTGAGCGAGACCCACCCCGACTTCGGGTTCGCCAGCGAGCCCGTCGAGGTCCAGCGGTACGTCGACGGAAGGGCGCACGTGCCGGGGTTGCCGCCGCCGCCGACGGGGACGAGCTGCCATTGCTGGTTGGCGCCGCCCCAGTCGTCGTACTGGACGATGTTGGCGCCGTCGGCGGTGGAGGCGCCCTGTACTTCGAGGGCCTTGTTGCTGTTGCGGTTGATGAATCTCACGTAGCCGCTGTCGGAGTCGGAGAGTTTCCACTGCTGGTTGGTGCCGTTGCCGTCGGCCCACTGCACGATCGCGCCGCCGTTGGCGGTGGAGAAGTTGTAGACGTCGAGCACCTTGCCGGAGTGGCGGGACTTGAGCCGGTAGTAGCCGCCGCCGGAGTCGACGAACTGCCACTGCTGCTGGTTGCCGTCGTTACGGGTCCACTGGGTGATGCGGCCGCCGTCGGCGGTGGACAGGTTGTAGACGTCCAGGGCCTTGCCGCTGTTGCGGTTGACGAGCACGTACCAGGCGTTGGTATCGATGGTGGCCGCGTGGGCGGACTGGACGGCGACGAACAGGCTCACCAGTAAGGTGGCCACCGTCACGAGGACGGCCGGCAATCTGGGTTTCACGATGTGCTCCGATTCGTAGGGTCGGGTCGTCACGGGGTCGTGAGGTCGAAGCGGCGTACGGTCACCGCGCCGCCGAGGGACTGGGTGGCGTAGTTGAAGATTCCGTAGCGGTAGCCCATGAAGAACTGCCAGGCGTTGTTCAACGTGAAGGCCGGGCCGAGGCTCACGAACGTGCTGCCGTCGGTGCTGTAGGAGAAGCGGGCCTGCCTGCCGGAACCCGGCCGGATGTCGGCGCTGACCCGCAACCAGAGCCGGCCGCCCGAGATGTTCGCGCTCGCCGCCTCGGTGCCGGTGCCGGTGGTCTGCCACGAGGTGTTCATGGTCAGGCCGTTGGTCATCACGACCCGGTTGACGCCGTTGTCGCGTTTGACGCCGATCCAGGCCGACTGGTCGCGCAGCATCGCCAGCCCGGCGCGGTCGCCGTTGGCCATCTGCGAGTAGTCGAGCTCGATCGTCGCCGTCGAGGACGGGCCCTGGATGCGGTGGGTCAGGGTGTTGCGGGCGTTGTAGAGGTCGCCGGTGACGGTCGCGGTCTGCAGGCGCAGGCCGTTGCCGGTGGAGAAGCGGCTGGTGTCAGGGTTGTGGTTCCACTCCCAGCGGGGGCCCAGCGTGCCCGAGGTGAAGGTGTCCGGGCCGATCATGGACGCGACGGTCCGGCTGGTCTGGATGTTCGGGCGCGGGTAGTTGACGCCCCAGCCGCCGTTGACGGTCTGCACGGTCGGCCAGTCGCCGGTCCAGGTGATCGGCGCGAGCGCCGGGACACGGCCGCCGGGGTAGGCGTCGACGAACGACATGTAGTACCAGTCGCCGTTCTGGGTCTGGACGAGTCCGCCCTGGTGCGGGACCCCGCCGCCGGAGACGGGGCCGGGCATGTCGAGCAGGACCTGGCGCATCTCGTACGGCCCCCACGGCGAGGTGGAGCGCAGCACGTACTGGCCGTTGGCGGGGCGGGTCAGCCAGATGTAGTAGTAGCCGCCGCGCTTGTAGAAGCGGGAGCCCTCCAGGGTGCCGACGCTGCTCGGGGTCTGGAACACCTGCTGGGCGCGTACCTGGCTGAGCCCGTCGGCCGAGAGCTGGGCGACGCTGATGGTGCTGTTGCCGTAGGCGACGTACATGGTGTCGTCGGTGTCGACCAGCAAGCCGGCGTCGTAGTAGCAGTTGTTGATCTGCGAGCGTTTGGTCCACGTGCCGTCGACGGCGGAGGCGGTGTAGACGTAGGTCCGGTTGAACTCGACGCAGCCGATCCAGTAGTAGGTGCTGTTGCTGGGCCGGTAGTTCAGGGCCGAGGCCCAGATCCCCTTCACGTACGCCCGGCCGCCGTTGAGGTCGTAGGCGCTGGAGTTGAAGTCGAGCCTCGGGACCGAATGCCCGGCGTACTCCCAGTCGACCAGGTTGTAGGAGCGCAGGATCGGCGCGCCCGGCGAGTAGTGCATCGTCGAGGCCGAGTAGTAGTAGGCGTCGCCGACCCGGATGATGTCGCCGTCGGCGAAGTCCTGCCAGACGACCGGGTTGGCGTAGGTGCCGCCCGGATTCGTGGTGCCGCCGATGGGGACGAGCTGCCATTGCTGGTTGGCGCCGCCCCAGTCGTCGTACTGGACGATGTTGGCGCCGTCGGCGGTGGAGGCGCCCTGTACTTCGAGGGCCTTGTTGCTGTTGCGGTTGATGAATCTCACGTAGCCGCTGTCGGAGTCGGTGAGTTTCCACTGCTGGTTGGTGCCGTTGCCGTCGGCCCACTGCACGATCGCGCCGCCGTTGGCGGTGGAGAAGTTGTAGACGTCCAGCACCTTGCCGGAGTGGCGGGACTTGAGCCGGTAGTAGCCGCCGCCGGAGTCGACGAACTGCCACTGCTGCTGGTTGCCGTCGTTACGGGTCCACTGGGTGATGCGGCCACCGTCGGCGGTGGACAGGTTGTAGACGTCCAGGGCCTTGCCGCTGTTGCGGTTGACCAGCACGTACCACGTGTTGGTGTCGACCGTCGCGGCCGACGCCTCCTGGGCCGTGAGTAACACGCCTACCAGGAGCAGGGCCGACAGCGCCGCGAGCACGCGCCTCACAGGAACCTCCAGAGGTTGTCGTTCGCGCCGTTGTCGTCGGCGAGGACGACCTGCGCCCCCTGCGACGTGCCGGCGAGGCCGAGGACCCGGCCGCCGTTGGCGCACTGGATGCGGAAGGCGGCGCCTGACCCGTAGCGGAGCCGCCAGCGATGGTCGGCGGTGCCGTTGTCGGCCCACTGCACGACACGCGACCCGGCAGCGGTGCCCATGTTCGTCACGCCCAGCACCTTCTGGCTGTTGGCGTTGCGCAGCCGCAGGTAGCCGCCGGTGTCGGCGATCGCCGTCCACAGGTGGTCGGCGGTGCCGGTGTCGCCCCACTGCACGACGAGCGCGCCGTCGGCCGTCGACATGTCGGTGACGCCGAGCACCATGCCGGAGCCCACGTTCTGGATACGCCGCGCGCCGTTCGGCATGAACCGCCACTGGTTGTCCGGGCTGCCGTTGTCGGAGTCCTGGACCACCTGGGCGCCCTCGGCGGTCGAGCCGTTCTGGACGGCCAGCAGCTTGGAGCTGTTGACGTTGCGGATCTTGACGGAGCCGTCGCCGGCGTCGGTGATCGTCCAGCGGTGGTCGGCGGTGCCGGTGTCGCCCCACTGGAGCACCCGGGCGTTGTCGGCGGTCGACATGTTCTCGACGCCGAGCACCTTGCCGCTGTGCACGTTGCGGAGCCGCAGGGCACCGCCGTCGACGACCGGGACCCAGTCGTGGTCGTCGGTGCCGTTGTCGGTCCACTGGAGGGCCAGGCCGCCGTCGGCGGTGGACATGTTCTGGATGCCGAGGACCAGCCCGGTGGCCGCGTTGACCAGCCGGAAGCTCGCCGTGCCTGCGCCGCCCTGGCCACCGGTGTTCCAGTAGACGACGTAGTTGTGGTCGTGCGCGTCGTAGAACGGCCCCAGCCGCACCGACGCTCCGTTGGCCGTGGCCGTGAAGGCCAGGGAGGAGGTGCTGGTCCGGGTGATCGAGGACGGGGTCAGGGCGGGGGCCGACGACAGGCTGGTATCGCCGTAGTTGCCCGACAACACGACCGGGCCGTAGGTGACGGCTTGTACGTCGGGGTTGTCGTTGGCGGCCTTCATGACCACCCGCATGGGCAGCCGTACGGTCACGGTGTCGTCCGAGGTCCACGACCTGGTGAGCTCGGCGTAGGAGCCCGGCGCGGTGGCGATGTCCTGCTCGACCCCGTTGACGCTGATCGTCGCGCCCTGGGTCCAGGCGGGGATGCGGATGCGCATCGTCCACGATCCGCTCGCGTTGCCGGTGACCCGCAGCGAGGTGGTGTCGCCGACGGGGTAGGAGGTCGTCTGGGTGACCGTGATGCCGCGCCGGCTCCAGTCGAGCGTGGAGGGCACGAACAGGTTCACGAACAGGGTCGTGCCGTTGTGGAAGTAGATGGAGTCCATCAGCTTGGTGTTGGTCTCGATCCCGGTGCCCTGGCAGCACCAGAACGAGTTGTAGTCCGTGCTCCAGGTGCCGCCGCCCCAGGCCGGGCCCACGCCCCTGCGTCCGCCGGGGTTGAGCGGGGTGAAGTAGGTGACGTGCCCATGCGCGTCGGTGGGGTGCTGCTGCCCGACCAGATGGTTGAGCAGGGCGTTCTCGTAGTAGTCGAAGTAGTCGGCCCGGGTCGGTGACAGCGTCCACAGTTCCCGGGTCAGCTTGAGCATGTTGTAGGTGTTGCACGCCTCGCCGGTGTCCCTGGTCAGGTAGGAGGCGATCGCGCCGGGGGCGCGGAAGTGCTCGGCCTGACTGTTGGAGCCGTTCGCGTACGTGTGCGCGCCGACGGTGATGGACCAGGCGTTGGCCGCGATGTCGCGGTAGCGGGTGGTGCCCGTCGCCTTGTACTCGCGGGCCGCCCCGATCCACTTGGGCACCTGGGTGTTGGCGTGCAACCCGTTGAGCTGGTCCTGGTTCGCGGCCAGCGGGTTGAACACGGCCGCGTGGTCGAACCGCTGGGCCGTGGTCAGCCAGCGGGAGTCGCCGGTCATCTGGTACAGGTCCGTCAGCACGGCGTTCATGCCGCCGAACTCGGTGCCGAGCATGGCCTGCATCTGGCTGGAGCCGAGTCGCGACGTGCGGGTGTCCACCCACCCCGCCAGAGCCAGCAGCACGGTCCTGGCCTGGGTGTTGCCGGTCAACCGCCAGACGTCCAGCAGTCCGGCCAGGGTCTTGTGGATGCAGTAGTACGGCACGTTGCCGTTGGTCAGGGTGCGGTTCTCCAGGGCGGTGATGTCCGACTCGGGGAAGCCGGACAGGTAGCCGGTGGTGAATCCGGCGGCGCCGTTGTTGGCCTGGCATCTGGCCAGCTCGGCGACCATGTGGTCGGCCTTCTCCCGGCAGGTGGTGTCGCCGAGCACGGCGTAGGCCTGCGCCCACGCCGTCAGGAAATGGCCCTGCGCGTGCGACCGGAACGGGAAGGTGGGCGCGTCCCAGCCGCCGTCGGCCGCCGCGCCTTCGGTGGACAGCCGGTGGTTGGCCCGGAAGACGTACAACAGCCGGTCGACATCGACGAAGCGCAGGTAGGTGAGGGTGCGGTTCTGGTTGTCCAGCAGGCGGCCGGAGGTCAGCCGGACCTGGCCGAGGTCGAACTCGTAGGCCGAGACGCCGATGTCGGGTCTGGCCCAGGGGAGTGCGGCCAGGGCGGGGGATGCGCCGGCTGTCCGGCCGACGACCGAGAGCGCGGCGGCCGCGCCGGTGGCTTGGAAGAGCTGACGACGGCTCAAGGACATGCGGAGCTCCTTGGGGGTGGGGGGCGGTGACCGGCCGCGGCTGGTCACGTGTTCAGCAGGTCAGGCCCTGGGAGAGGCCGCTCTCCGTGCATTGTTAGCGTTAACATCACATCCTGTGGAGCTGTCTTGACCTCCTCCGTGGAGCGTGTTGTCGCGGAGTACATCCGAGGGTCCGGCTCGCCGTCAACGAAAGGCGCCCCGCGCCGGCCTGGGTGTCGCCGTCGGAACGCCATTCCTCCTGGAGTTTTCCGTCCTAGGAGATCGCGCCGCACCGCTCGTGCATGTGAAAGTTTCACATAAGTTACCGACTGGCAAGACCGTAAATTGCGACAGAGTGATGGTTAAGTTGCTGTCGCACGGCCGGGCACGGCTCGCCCTCCCCCGGCCTTTTCGCCGGGCCGGGGGAGGGGCGCACCGGATCAGCAGGTGCAGCTCACGCGGTGCCCGCGTTGTAGGTCCACTTCTGGTTGCTGCCGCCCCAGCAGCTGTACAGCTGCAGCCCCGTGCCGTTGCCGGTGCCGCTGCCGACGGCGTCGAGGCACAGCCCGGACTGCACCCCGACGATCGTGCCGTCGGAGTTGACGCGCCATTTCTGGTTGTCGCCGCCCCAGCAGGAGTAGATCTGGATCCGGGCGCCGTTGCCCGTGCCTCCGGCGTCCAGGCACTTGTTGCCGTACACCTTCAGCTCACCTGCCGAGGTCTGCGTCCACTGCTGGTTGCTCTGACCGTTGCAGTCCCACAGTTGCACCGCGGTGCCGTCGGTGGTGCCGGCGTTGGGCACGTCCACGCAGCGGCCGGAGGTCACGCCCTTGATCTGCCCCGCATCGCCCCCGCCGGGCGGCGGCGTCGTGCTGCCGCCGTTGAGCGCGTTGAGCACCGCGGTGTAGGCGGCCTTCTTGTTGCCGTTGCCGTCGAAGAGCAGCGGGGCGGCGTTGGCGCCCAGCCAGGAGTCGCTGTCGCGGACACCCCATGTCGTGATGCCGGCACAACGCGACACCGCGAGGCAGTCGTTGACGACGTTGGCGTACGTGGTGGCCGAGCCGCCCTGGATGTCCAGCTCGGTGATCTGCACGTCGACCCCCAGCGCGGCGAAGCTCTGGATGGTCGTGCGGTAGTTGCTGTTGTAGGGGCTGTTGCCGTTGAAGTGCGACTGCAGGCCGACGCAGTCGATCGGCACGCCTCGGGACTTGAAGTCCCTGACCATGTTGTAGACGCCCTGCGTCTTGGCCCAGGTCCAGTTGTCGATGTTGTAGTCGTTGTAGCACAGCTTGGCGGCCGGGTCGGCGGCGCGCGCGGTGCGGAAGGCCACCTCGATCCAGTCGTTGCCGGTGCGCTGGAGGTTGGAGTCGCGGCGGCCGCCGCCGCTGTCGGCGTAGGCCTCGTTCACCACGTCCCAGGCGTAGATCTTGCCCTTGTAGTGGCCCATGACGCCGTTGATGTGGTCGATCATCGCCTGGCGCAGCGAGCTGCCCGACAGCGACTGCATCCAGCCCGGCTGCTGGGAGTGCCAGGCCAGGGTGTGCCCCCGCACCCGCTTGCCGTTCTGCACGGCCCAGTTGTAGACCCGGTCCCCGCTGGTGAAGTTGAACTGCCCCCGGTTGGGCTCGGTGGCGTCGATCTTCATCTCGTTCTCGGCCGTCACCATGTTGAACTCGCGATTGGCGATCGTCGTGTAGGCGGAGTCGCCGAGCTTGCCCGAGGCGATGGCGGTGCCGAAGTAGCGGCCGCTCTGCGCGGCGGCCGCGCCGAGCGTGCTCGCCGCGGCATCGGCCGGAACCGCCGTCGCCAGTGCCGTGATCAGGCCGAGTGCGCCGAGCGCGCCGGTGATCAGCGCCCGGCGGCGCGCGCCGAGCGGCCGCCTGGTGGTCGGTGGGGACATGGCGTTGACACGCATGCTTGAGCCTCCATCGGCGAATCGTGGGGAGGGATCGTGCGGGGCACACCCCCGGTGGTGCGCGCTCCACCGGCGCCGGAGCCGGCAGGGGAGCTCACCTTCGGGCACTCAGTGTGTGAATCTCGCCGAAAGTTGTCAAGAATGCCATGAAAACTTTCGGAGATGCCCGGCCCGCCTGTGTCTGCCGTACTGGCGGTGGCCTTGAAATGTTTCGATCGGGCCTGGTAGCTGGGGCCATGTGAAAGTTTCATGGCGACGCTCTCGCTGCGTCGTCACGTCCAGATCGAATAATCCGAGGTGAACGCGCTCGGTCGGCGCCCCTCCGGCCCGCAGCAAGCTAAGGCGCTCTTGACAGTACCTTTCTGACTCATATTTGCTCCGACCTGCCACCACTTCCACCGGCCTGAGGCAGTTCGACTGGTCAGCGGATTGTTAACGCTAACAGCGGAGAGGCGGAACAATGAGGCGAGGCGAACCGCGTACGAGAAGGTACGCGGGCATCGGAGCCGCCCTGGCGGCTGTGATCACGGCGGTGGCCACCGCTCTGTCCGTGTTCCTCACGGCTGTGCCGGGAGCGTCGGCGGCGGTCCTGACCGAAGTGACGAGCTTCGGCGCCAATCCCGGCGGTCTGCGGATGTACCTCTACGTCCCCGACAGGGTGGCGCCCCGGCCAGGGGTCCTCGTGGCCATGCATGGCTGCAACGGATGGGCTCCCGGCTTCCACCAGGGCACGGAGTTCGCCTCGCTGGCCGACCGGTACGGCTTCATCGTCATCTATCCGCAGGCGAACAAGAGCGCCAACGGCATGTCGAACTGCTTCGACGTCTGGTCGAACGAGGCCCTGCGCCACGGCGGCGGCAGCGACCCGGTGTCGATCGTCTCCATGACCGACTACGTGCTGCAACGCTACGACGGCGACCCGCAACGGGTGTTCGCCACCGGGTTCTCCTCCGGCGCGATGGAGACCCTCAACCTGCTCGCCACGTATCCGGACGTGTTCAGGGCCGGCGCGCCGTTCTCGGGGGTCCCCTACGGTTGCCTGGGCCCCGCGGGCTGCGGCGACAAGACGCCGCAGCAGTGGGGTGACCTGGCCAGGAACGCCTACCCCGGCTACACCGGACCCCGGCCGCGCGTCATGGCCTGGCACGGCACCGCCGACTCCGTCCTGCCGTACACGATGTTGCAGGAAGAGGTCGACCAGTGGACCAACGTGCACGGACTGAGCCAGACCCCCGCCTCCACCGACAGCCCGCAATCCGGCTGGACCCGTCGGGTCTTCGGGTCCGGGCAGGTCGAGGCGTACACCATCAGCGGCGCCGGCCACGACCTGCCCCACCCCGGGATGGCCGCCTACGCCGTCCGCTTCTTCGGCCTGGACGGCGGCTCGTCCACCACGACACCGACCCCACCGGCCGCCGGGCAGATCAAGGGAGTCGGCTCGGGGCGCTGCCTCGACGTGCCCGGCGCCGCCACCGCCGACGGCACCGCGGTGCAGTTGTGGGACTGCAACGGGCGTGCCAACCAGCAGTGGGCCGCCACCTCGGCCGATGAGCTCAGGGTCTACGGCAGCAAATGCCTCGACGCGGCCGGCACCGGCAACGGCGCCGGCGTCCAGATCTACTCCTGCCACGGCGGCGCCAACCAGAAATGGCGCCTGAACGCCGACGGCAGCATCACCGGGGCGCAGTCGGGGCTGTGCCTGGACGCCGTGGGCCAGGGCACCGCCAACGGCACCCGGCTCCAGCTCTACTCCTGCCACGGCGGCGCCAACCAGCGCTGGACCCGCTCCTGAGCCGGTGACGTCGCTTCCGAACATGACCACAGGGAGGTCCTGGTGTCCACCATGCGTACCTGGAGGCAAGGGTGGGCCGCCGTGCTCACGGCGGTGGCGTTACTGGCGGCCGGCACGGCGATGGGGACGGGGGTCGCCAGGGCCGAGTCCAACGGCGGGGTCCGGGTCATGCCGCTCGGCGACTCGATCACCGAGGGCACGCAGGTGCCGGGCGGGTACCGGATCGGCTTGTGGCAGCGCCTGATCGGCGGCCGCTACACAGCCGACTTCGTCGGTTCGCAGTTCAACGGGCCCGGCAGCCTGGGCGATCACGACCACGAGGGCCACCCGGGCTGGCGGATCGACCAGATCGACGCGAACATCACCGGCTGGCTGCGCACGTACACGCCGCGCACGCTGCTCCTCCACCTGGGCACCAACGACATCCTGCAGAACTACAACGTGGCCGGCGCCCCGCAACGGCTGTCCACGCTGATCGACCACATCACCGCGGCCGTGCCCGACGCGGACGTCTTCGTCGCGACCATCATCCCGCTGTCCAACTCCGGCCAGGAGTCCGCCGCCCGCACCTTCAACGCGGCGATCCCCGGCATCGTCCAGAGCAAGGTGAACAGCGGCAAGCACGTTCACCTGGTCGACATGCACAGCAGGTTGACCACCTCCGACCTGATCGACGGCATCCACCCGACCGCCGGCGGTTACGACAAGATGGCCGCCGCCTGGTACGCGGCGCTGCAGTCGGTCGCGGGCAGCATCGGCCAGCCGGGGGGTGGCACCTCCAGCGGGATCGCGATCAAGGGAGTGGGCTCGGGCCGGTGCCTGGACGTCTCCGGCGCGTCGCAGGCGAACGGTGCGCAGGCGCAGATCTGGGACTGCAACGGCCAGTCCAACCAGCAATGGACGCCCTCCGCGAGCGGGGAGCTGCGGGTCTACGGCGGCAAGTGCCTGGACGTGTCCAACCGGAGCACCGCAGACGGCGCCGGCGTCGTCATCTGGGACTGCAACGGCCAGAGCAACCAGCAGTGGCGCTTCAACGCCGACGGCACCATCACCGCGGTAGGCGCGAACAAGTGCCTGGACGTGCCCGATTACTCCACGGCCAACGGCGTCAAGCTCCAGATCTGGTCGTGCAGCGGCGCCGCCAACCAGCGCTGGACCCGCGCCGGCTCATGACATCACTTCGACAGGTGGAGAATCAGATGCGCAGAATCCTTGGCCTGACGATGGCCGCGTTACTTGCGGCCGGCTCCCTCGTCGCGATCGGCGGTGCCACGTCACCGGCCCTCGCCCTGGACAACGGCCTGGCCCGCACACCCCAGATGGGCTGGAACGACTGGAACAGCTTCGGCTGCAACGTCAACGACGGCCTGATCCGTCAGACGGCCGACGCCATGGTCTCCAGCGGCATGGCGGCGGCGGGCTACACCTACGTCAACATCGACGACTGCTGGTCCACCAAGAGCCGCAACGCCAACGGCGACCTGGTGCCGGACCCGCAGAAGTTCCCCAACGGCATCAAGGCCCTGGCCGACTACATCCACTCCAAGGGGCTCAAGGTCGGCATCTACTCCTCCGCCGGCACCACGACGTGCGCCGGCTACCCGGCCAGCCTGGGCAACGAGCGGCGGGACGCGGCTCTCTGGGCGTCCTGGGGGATCGACTACCTGAAGTACGACAACTGCGGCGACCATCTGGGCATGAACGGGCAGCAGCGGTACACGGCCATGCGGGACGCGCTGGCCGCCACCGGCCGTCCGATCGTGTACAGCCTGTGCAACTGGGGCCAGGAGAGCGTGTGGACGTGGGGGATGCCGGTGGGCAACTCCTGGCGCAACACCGGCGACATCGCGGCCAACTGGAGCTCCATCATGGGCATCCTGGACCAGCAGGTCGGGCTGGAGTCGTACTCGGGCCCGGGCGGGTGGAACGACCCCGACATGCTGGAGGTGGGTGTCGGCGGGGTGACGGGGACCGAGGGCCGCGCGCACTTCAGTCTGTGGTCGCTGCTGAACGCTCCGCTCATCGCCGGCAACGACCTGCGTACGATGAGCGCCGACACGCGCACCATCCTCACCAACACCGAGGTCATCGCGGTCAACCAGGACTGGGGCGGCCGGCAGGGCCACAAGATCAGCGACAACGGCAACCTGGAGGTCTGGCGTAAGCCGATGAAGAACGGCTCGGTCGCGGTCGTCCTGCTCAACCGGGGCACCTCGACCTCGACCGTCTCCACCACCGCCGCGGCCCTGGGGCTGGGCTCGGCGTCCTCCTACTCGGTACGTGACCTGTGGGCGCACACGACGTCCTCCTCCTCCGGGACGATCAGCGCGTCGGTCCCCGGGCACGGGGCGGCCATGTACGTCGTGACCGGAGGCGGCATCGTCCAGCCCACCACGGTCGCGATCAAGGGAGTGGGCTCGGGCAGGTGCCTCGACGTCACCGGCGCCGCGCAGGCCAACGGCACCCAGGCGCAGATCTGGGACTGCAACGGCCAGTCCAACCAGCAATGGACGCCCTCCGCGAGCGGGGAGCTGCGGGTCTACGGCGGCAAGTGCCTGGACGTGTACAACCGGGGAACCGCCGACGGCACCAACGTCATCATCTGGGACTGCAACGGCCAGAGCAACCAGCAGTGGCGCTTCAACGCCGACGGCACCATCACCGCCGTCGGGGCGAACAAGTGCCTGGACGTGCCGAACAACGCCACCGCCAACGGCACCAAGCTGACCATCTGGTCGTGCAACGGCGACGCCAACCAACGCTGGACCCGTACCTGACCCCATCCGCCGCATCACCTCGGGAGCGATCGTGAGAGTGGCATTACGGTTGCCGGCCACCGCAAGAGCCGGACGCGCAATCGCGGGAGTGCTGGTCCTGCTCGGCCTCGTGGCGCTCCTGCCCGCCCACGCGGCCAGGGCCGACAACCCGATCATCCAGACCATCTACACCGCCGACCCGGCTCCGCTGGTGCACAACGGCCGGGTGTACCTCTACACCGGCCACGACGAGGACGGCTCGACGTGGTTCACCATGAAGGAGTGGCGGGTCTGGTCCTCCACCGACATGGTGAACTGGACCGACCACGGCTCCCCGCTGAGCCTGACCACCTTCAGCTGGGCGAAGTCCGACGCCTGGGCGGGGCAGGCCATCCACCGGAACGGCAAGTTCTACTGGTACGTGCCCACGACCAACCGCGCGACCGGCCGGATGGCCATCGGGGTGGCCGTCTCGGACAGTCCGACCGGGCCGTTCAAGGACGCGCTCGGACGGCCACTGGTCGAGAACGGCGAGATCGACCCCACGGTCTTCATCGACGACGACGGGCAGGCCTATTTGTACTGGGGCAACCCGCATCTGTGGTACGTGAAGCTGAACGCCGACATGATCTCGTACTCGGGCAGCGCGACGCAGATCCCGCTCACCACGGCGGGGTTCGGCACCCGGACGGGTGATGCCAACCGTCCGACGCTGTTCGAAGAGGGGCCCTGGGTCTACAAACGGAACGGCCTGTACTACATCGTGTTCGCGGCCAAGTGCTGCTCGGAGTTCATCGCCTACTCGACGGCCACCAGTCCTACCGGGCCCTGGACCTACCGAGGGACGATCATGCCCACGCAGGGCAGCAGCTTCACCAACCACGTGGGCATCGTCGACTACCAGGGTGGCTCGTACTTCTTCTACCACAACGGCGCACTGACGGGTGGCGGCGGCTTCACCCGTTCGGTGGCCGTGGAGAAGTTCACCTACGGCTCCGGCGGCACGATCCCGACGATCAACATGACCACGTCCGGGGCGCCGCAGGTGGGCACCCTCAACCCGTACGTCCGCCAGGAGGCCGAGACGATCGCCTGGGCGTCCGGAGTCGAGACCGAGACCTCCAGCGAAGGCGGGATGAACGTCGGCTGGATCGAGAACGGCGACTACGTCAAGGTCAAGGGCGTCGCGTTCGGCGCCGGCGCCAGGACCTTCACCGCGCGGGTCGCTGCGGCGTCCAGCGGCGGCAGGCTCGAACTACGCCTGGACGGCGTCAACGGCGCGGCGGCCGGGACGTGCACCGTCCCGGGCACGGGCGGCTGGCAGACCTGGACCACCGTCTCCTGCTCGGTCACCGGCGCGACCGGCACCCGCGACCTGTACCTGAAGTTCACCGGCGGAAGCGGTTACCTGTTCAACGTGGACTGGTGGCAGTTCAGCTGAGGCCGAGGTGCGGGCCGTCCTCAGGACCGATCCCTGAGGACGGCCCGCACCTGGGTGATGGAGAGCGGCGATGCCGGTGACGAACTGGTCGCGGTCGTCGTGCTCGCGCATCTGGCCGGCGATGGCGTGAGCAGGTCTGCCCGGCTCAGCCGGAGGTGCCGGTGTCCGGGTTGCCGCCGATGCGTGCGAGCACCTGTTGGCTGAGCACGACGTCGTGCGGCAGTCGTCTGAGCGCGGCCGCGTCGACAATGACTCCGTGCCGCTGGGCGATCTGCTGGAGCGCGTCCCAATGGTCTGCTTCCATGGCTTCCTGAGAACGGCCATCGAACGGCTCATCGGGCCCAACCACCACCCGTGTCGTCTCTTGAATCTCTGCTGCCGATGTCGCGGCCCAGCCTTGCGATGAGCCCCAACCGCGGTCATCCAGCAGCAGTACGCGGGTTCCGTCGACGAGCTCTGCTTCGTGACGCGCCGACACCGAGATGGTGTCAGCCGCCTGATCATCGACATCGACGAACGTCACCAGACGTGTGACAGCAGTCATACACCTCATCATCGGTGCTGCCCGGCTCGCCGGGATTCGTCGCGCGCCGGCGCGCACCGCGGCGGGCGGCGAAAACCCCGAGTCTCCAGACTTTCCGGGCACCCCACGCGTGCGCGCGCCGGGCCGGCCATGCCGGCAGCGGCTCGCCTCGAAAGCATGGATTCGGACGAGCGGGGGCTGAGCCAGGTCGCGTCAGCCGGCACCAGCAGACGTCGTGACCTGGCTTGCGGAATCCCTCGGATCGGGCTTGTCGGCATCGACGGGCCACGCTACGTGCGACCGAACGGGGAGGCCCCTGCGAACGGCGGTCCAGGACGACATGGTGAAACACTCGGAAAAGGTGCCGGACATGTACGAGATGTCCGACACCTTGGCACGAGGAGAGCCATCCGTGAGCCATTCCCCGGGAGCGCGAGACCGCTTAGAAGCGATCTACAACGCGCACTACCCGGCCATCCACCAGTACGCCGCCCGCCGTACGGACTCGCCCGACGACACGGCGGACGTGATTTCTGAGACGTTCCTCACCGCGTGGCGGCGCATCGCCGACGTCCCCGACGGCGATGCCACCCGCTTGTGGCTGTACGGCGTGGCCCGTCGTGTCCTGGCCAACCACCGGCGCGGCCAGTCCCGCAGGACCGGGCTTGCTGAACGGCTCAAGGACGAGTTGTCCGCCACTCGGCCGTCCGAGCCGGCCGGGCCCGACCGCGTGCGGGAGGCATTCGATGACCTGCCCGCCCGTGACCGTGAGGTGCTCGCGCTGGCCTTCTGGGAAGACCTGACCGGCCCGGAGATCGGCAAAGTGCTCGGCTGTACGGCGACCGCGGCCCGGATCAGACTGCACCGTGCACGCAAGCGGCTGGCCAAGGCGCTGGGGCTCACGGAAGAAGACCAGGCGATCGCGGAACTGAGAGGGGAGACCCTGTGAGCAGGATCGGCCGGATGGTGGCCGCCATCGACCCCGCTCCCCACGCGCCGGAACAGGGGCAGGGCGCGCGGGAGTTGCTCCACGAGATCATCGAGACGCCGATCAAGGCACGTCGCCGGGCGCGCTGGCCGGTGCTGTTCCCCGTCGCCGCGGTGCTGGCGGCGGCGGCCGTCCTGGGCGTGGCCTTCCTCCCCGCCGACGCGCCGAGTGGCATCGCGCCGTCCGCCGCGCTGGCGTTCCAGCGCTCGGGCGACGACTGGATCGTCACCGTCAAGGACCTCTACGCCGACCCTGAACGCTTCGCGTCCGAGTTCAAGGCCCGCGGGCTCGACATCCGGCTGTCGATCGCCCCAGGCTCGCCGAGCGCGGTCGGCCATGTCACGGGCGGGGAGAATTCGGAGGGAGCCCGCATCGAGGAGGAGTCGGTGGAGTGCGAGTCCCCCGGCGGCCGGTGTGCGGTCGCGTTCCGCATTCCCGCGGACTTCAAGGGCAGCGCGGCGATCTGGTTCGCCCGTCCGGCCCGTCCCGGCGAGCGGTACGAATCGGCCGGTGACGTCGATGCCACCGGTGAGCTGCTGCACTGCGTCCCGTATCGCGGCATGACCGTGGACGAGGTACGGGCCGTGCTGGCCGAGCGGGACGGCTCGATCGAGGAGTTCAGAGTCGGCAAGAGGTCGGACCGCGCTCAGCAGGTGCCGGGGAACTGGTTCGTCAAGGACGCGGTGCCGACGGCCCCGGGGCAGGTGCTCGTCTGGGCGCAGCCGGAGCGAGTGGAGTTCACTCCCGAGCTGATCGCGGACGTGAAGAAGAAGATGGCCGGATGCCCGCAAGGCTGACCCTCCCCGCATGAGTGCCTATGGCGCCGCAGCAGAAGGTGCGGCGCCATACGTACGCCGGCCGCCGCGGTCAGGTTCCACCTGACGTGATCTGAAGGGCTACTTGACCTGGATCCCCTTGACGACCTTGCCGAGGTCGGCGAAGAGCGGCTGGGAGACCGTCACGCTGACGACGACGCCCTTGCGCTCCACCCAGGCGACGTCGCGGAAGGCGCGAAACTCTTTGTTCGGGACCTTCACGAGCACCGTACGCCCGCCGACCTTCCCCTGCTCCGCCTTGGCGAACTCGCCCGAGTCGAAGGAGGGCTTGCGCAGGTCAGCGAGCTTCACCAGCGATGGGTCGCAGATGATCCGCACCCACAGGTTGCGGTACTTGTCGGAGGTGTCGTCACCGCTCATCCACTGGTAGGCGTACTCTTTCGGCTCCACCCTGACCTGGCCGGCGATGAAGCCCTTCGGGTCTGAACAGATCTTGCCCGCGCATCCCTCGGGGTGAGCATGGCGTCGATCCGGCCCAGTTGTCGGCGCGGCCGGGTCCAGGCCGTAGCCGGCGGCGAAGGCGGGCCAGCGCGGATCGCCGGCCTTGCCCGGCGCGGCGGGCAAGGCCGTAGGCGAGCATCCGGTCGTGGGTGAGGGCGATCTGTTCCAAGAGGGCAGACCAAGGACGGGAGCAAGGGACAGTGGGCTCGACATGCTCGTCGCGGGCATCGAGACGATGTTCGCGGACCCGAAAAGCGGTTGACCGGAAGGCCGGCCGATGACCATCCTCGACGGATGCGCATCGAGTTCGCCCCGATCGCCGACGACGACGGGGACGCGCTCGCCGACTTCCTGGCGGGTGAGGACTGGCCATACCACGCGGCAACGCAGGACCGCGAGGCCGTCAGGCGGCGGGCGGCCGAAGGCGGCTACGACAACGAGGAGACGCGGACCTTCTGGGTGCTCGCCGACGGCGAGCGCGCCGGCCTGGTGAGACTGCAGGACCTCGCCGACGACACGCCCATGTTCGACCTGCGCGTACGGGCCGCCTGGCGCGGCCGAGGGCTCGGCACGGCGTCGGTCGCCTGGCTGACCGGCTACCTGTTCACCGAGTTGCCCGAGGTGGACCGGATCGAGGGCACCACCCGCCAGGACAATCTCGCCATGCGGGCCGTCCTGCGCAAGAGCGGGTTCGTCAAGGAGGCCCATTACCGGGAGGCGTGGCCCGCCGGCGACGGAACGCGCCGCGACGCGGTCAGCTATGCGATCCTGCGCCGGGACTGGCAGGCGGGCACCGTCACGCCTCCGCATTGGGACGACGAGCCCGGCTGACCTCAGGCCGGGCGGCGCCGGCGGCAGATCTTGATGACGCGCATGTCGGTCACCGCCGTATGCAGCACCCTAGGTGTGGCGGTGCCCGGCAGCAGGGACGACTCCGTGCGGTTGTGGGACGTGGCCACCCGCACCCTCATCGGCCGCCCCCTCGCCGGCACAGTCTCGGCACACCCTCGGCACTCGCATGATCAACGAAGGCGCCGCCCAGCACGTCGTCCAGCGCCTCTACGGGCACAAGAGCGCGGAAATGACCACCGTCTATGCCCGGCTTACCGATCAAACGTTGCGCCAGGCGTTCGACGAGTGGAGCAGCAAGCGGGTCAACATCCATGGCCATGTAGTCCTGCACGACCCTGGTGACGAGGCCGCCTGGCTCAAAGAACCTGGCGAGGCATGTGGCAACCAGCGACTGGTGGAGATGAATCAGCGCGTCGAGATCAGCCTGACCCGCGTGATCGACACCATCGAAGAGTTGGAGGCGCGGTCATGATGCCGGACCACACCCGGTACCTGCGCGCTGCCGAGCAGCAGCGCCGAGCACGGCTCATTGACCAGCCTCGCGAGGCGATCCGGCGTCTCGATGGCGCCGGAGACGCCATCACGGTTGCCGCGGTGGTCCGCGCCTCCGGCGCCTTCCTCTACCGGGTTCCCGAGCTGATCGAGGAGACCCAGCGGCTGCGCAACCTTCAACAGCGCTCCGGCCAGCGGCGTCCTGCCCGCCAGCGCATGACGGATCCCTCCAAGGAAGCCCGCATTCGCCAGCTCGCCGTCACCAACGGCGAGCTCAGGGCCGAGCTCCAACGCCTTCGAACACAAAATGCGCTAATTCTGGGCCGACTTCGAGAGCACGCGGCCGCCCGGCACGCCGACCACGATCGCCCGCCGGAGCAGGCATGCCCGAACTCCCCCCGCTCACTCTCGCAGCCAATGGTATGCGAATGTGTTCCGATAGCACGTACGTACGAACAGCGGTGCCACCTGGCTGAAGTAGATTTAAGTTCAGGAATGTTGGGACCGCTTCATAGACGATTGCCCGGCGCCTGGGGCAGCCCTCCGGCCCATCCCCAAAAATGCAGAATGATCCCCAGCATGACCGGAACCATCGTCGCGGCACCGCTCCATTCCCCCGGCGACATCTGGAATCCGCCGAGCATCCCGCCGAAAACCGGAAGGCCGATGCAGAACCACGGAGGGAATGGAAAACCATCGACCCGCTCCGGTGCGCGGTCCCCGACGGGCCATCCAAGATAGGACCACCGACGCAAGCGTCCTGCGGGGATGATGCGCGTGCCTTCGGGAAATTCCACGATCGCGCGCCGCGCGAGACCCTCGCCGATCCGGACCAAGAGGATCTCCTCGTCGGCCATGTCATCTAGCCACGGATGCCACATAACCCGCTGCCAATAACTTCTGCCGCCGTCCAGCGGAGTAAGCCTGAGCATGGGGCATCGGACCAGCCCTTTATGGGTCGCGACATGCGCACGCACCAGCCACTCGACAGGCTCAGCCGACGCGGCCTTCCGATTGAGAATCCACCGTCCCGCCCAAGCCGACAGGCACCAGACCAGGACGGCACCGATGACGGCGGGAAGTGCGTAATCCTCCTCGGCGATCTGGACGGCCGCACCGACCGGCAGCCCAAGACAGAGGGCGGTCAAACTGACCGCGGTGACATGACGGCTTCCGTAGAGGGACACCTGTGCTCCATCTCAATGGTCTTCCCGTACAACGCTCCAAAACAGGCGAATGTCCCCGGCGGAGGAAAGAACTGAATCAGCCCTCTGGTACCAGAAGTCGCTCGCGATCACGCCCCTCGTTGATCAGCAATTGGCATCAGAACTCGCTGAACACAGCGCAGGAAGTCGTGCGTAGAACCACAGCCGAGATCAACGTCAAGCTCCGGGACATGTCTTCACCGCATTTCCACAGGGCAAGATGCGCCATAAGCGTCAAGGTGCGGGGAACCAGTGTTGTTGAGCGACACAGATGCTGACAGGGGATCGCGACCAGAAGGTCAGTGGCGGAGAGTGAAGGACATCTGGGGAGAACGTGAAATGTGAGACCTGGAGAATCAGCGACACGGGCTCCGCTGGGGTGTGCAATCTGCCTCGCCTTCTCTTCGGAACCGCGACGCTGCGAGGGTCCCTTTCGGGTGGGCTCGTGCTGTTGCACTAGTGCACAGCAGGGCATTTCCCGCTGCTGCCGTGGGATCAGGCGTTCTCCTGCGTACGGTGTCCACATGAAGTATCTGGAAGGGCCTTTTGCGCCCCTTGCTGAAGAAGTCACCGCCTACGACCTGCCTGTCACCGGGCGGATCCCGGCCGAGCTCAACGGCCGCTACCTGCGTAACGGGCCCAACCCGCTGGGCGTGGAAGACCCCGTCGTGCACATCTGGGGCATGGGCCAGGGCATGGTGCACGGGGTGCGGCTGCGTGACGGCCGGGCCGAGTGGTACCGCAACCGCTTCGTGCGCACACCGGGCTTCGCGCCCATGGTGCACGTGATCGAGCACGCTCAGCGCACCTTCGCCTTGGCCGAGGGTGGCCTGCCGCCCGCCGAGTTGGACGAGGAGCTGAACACCGTGGGCGTGTGTGAGCTGGGTGGGACCGCGGAGGGGTTCACGGCGGGGGCGCACTCCAAGCACGACCCGCTCACCGGCGAGTTGCATTCGCTGTCGTACATGCCGGGCCGCGACTACGTCCAGTACATCGTGACCGACCCCGGGGGAAGCGTCGTCCGGACCACCACCGTCCCCATGGCGCGGACGCCGTTCATGCACGACTTCGCGCTCACCGAGGAGCACGTGGTGTTGTGGGACACGCCGCTGGGTTTCGACGGGTTCGAGTGCCGGTGGCTGCCGGAGCACCCGACGCGCGTCGGGGTCATGCCGCGGACCGGTGGTGAGGTGCGCTGGCTCGACATCGACCCGATCCATGTCAGCCACACGCTCAACGCCTACGACGACGGGGACGCGATCGTGGTCGACCTGGTCACGGCCGAGGGGCCGTTCGATCCCGCCGACCCCGGAGCGATCCGGCCCACGCTGGACCGCTGGACGATCACACCGGACAAGATCCACCAGCAGCGCATCGACGACCGGCCGCAGGATTTCCCGCGTGTGAACGAGGCACGTACCACCCGCCCGTACCGATACGGCTACTCGGCCGCGACAGCCCTCTACGGGATTCCGTTCGCGCCCGAGGGCATCGCGCCGGACGACGCTTTCACCAACGCCCTGGTCAAGCACGACCTGGTACGAGGGACGAAAGAAGTACACGGGTTCGGCAGGGACGAGGCGGTCGGAGAGGCCGTGTTCGCCGCCGCGGGGCAAGGGGAGGACGAGGGGTACCTGCTCACATACGTGCACAATCCTCGCCGAAGCGCCAGCGACCTGGTGATCCTCTCAGCCCAGGACTTCACCGGTGAGCCCGTCGCGCGCGTCCACCTCCCTGTCAGAGTGCCGCTCGGTCTGCACGGCAACTGGCTGCCTGACCGCTGAGACGTGGCAGCATGGCCGTCGTGAACGATCCGCAACCGCCGTACCTCCGGATCGTCGCCGCCATCGAGCGGCGCATCGCCGACGGGGAGTTGCAGCCCGGCGCTCCCGTTCCGACGACCAGGGCGATCATGCGCGAGTGGGGCGTCGCGATGGCGACGGCCACCAAGGCGCTGGCCGCGCTCAAGCAGGCAGGCGCCATCGAGTCGGTGTCTCGGGTCGGCGCCGTGGTCGCTCCCCGGAGACTGCCCTCCCGTTCGGCCGGGGGTCTGGAACGCGACCGCGTCGTCCGCATGGCCATGGAGATCGCCGACGCCGACGGCCTGGCCGCACTGTCCATGCGGGCGGTGGCGGCCAAGCTCGGCGTCGCCACCATGGCCCTCTACCGGCACCTCGAGGCCAAGGCCGAGCTCACCCAGCTGATCGCCGACGCCGCGTTCGCCGAGATCGAATATCCGGGGCCGCCGCCGGGATGGCGTTCCCACCTGCGGGTGGCCGCCCAGCTGCAGTGGGCGGCCTACCAGCGCCATCCCTGGCTGCCACGGCTCGTGTCCATCACCCGGCCGGCCACGCTGCCCGGGCAGCTCGCGTACGGGGTATGGACGATGCGCGCGCTCGACGGCCTCGGCCTGGACCCGATCACCCGCGTGCACGTCTACGGCACGATGGTGAACTACGTCCGGGGGACGGCGATCAACATCGAGAGCGAGGCCATCGCCGAGCTGGACACGGGGATGACCAGCAGGCAGTGGGGCAAGGCCAAGCTGTCCGCCGACGGGCCGCTGATCGCCCAGGTCGCGGAGCCGGGCGCGGAGCTCGACCTGGAATCACTGTTCACCTTCGGCCTCGAACGCCTGCTGGACGGCCTGGCCACCGTGATCGCGCCCCGGGAGATCCGCCGGTGAGCGCAGGCGGAAGCCGCCGGGACGCGGGATGCTCGGTGCCGAATGGTGGCCACGAACAGTGGTACGGACGTGCACAGGGCCGGACAGGCCTGATCGTCCGAGCGCGTGTCCGCGGGCCGGGCTCTTGTCAGCCGGCGTGGGCGATGTCCCGCTCCCGTTCCCGGATGGACTTGCTGCCGCTTCGCAGGGAGCGCAAGGCGTTGCCGATCACCGGAAGCCGGAGGCTGTGCCCCATGAGGGGCCGGAGGGCGACCTGCCGCTGGTTGTCCGGGGTGAAGAAATACCGCTGTTCGACGCCGTCGGCCTGGTAGTAGGTCATGTGCGGGCGGAGCTGTGTCTCCCAGGCGCGCAGAGCGCCGCGGATGTCGCCGGGGTGGCGGTGCAGCATGCCGGCGAGCAGGTCGGCTCCGGCGAGCCCGGCGGAGATCCCCATGGCGGCGTAGAGGCTGGGCGACCACGCGGAGTCGCCGACCAGTACCACCCGGCCGTGCGACCAGGCGTCCATACGGGGTTGCTCCACCGAGTCGAACAGGAACTCGTCGGCGGCGTCGAGCGCGTCGAGCGCCTCGCCGAGCAGTCGGCCCGTGGGCTGAGGTCCGTACGCCGCGCGGACCCGTTCGGCGGGCCGGCCGGTGAACTCGGCGTCGACGTCGTCGGTGCGGTAGGAGAAGAGCACGGTGGGCGGGTGATCGGCGAACGGGAAGACCCACATGGCCCGGCCGGGCTCAAGGAGGCTCGCCCCCTCGTGCGGGGAGAGCCCGCCGACCGGACCCGGCAGCATCGTCGCCGCGATCATGTAGCCGAGCCGGTGCAGATAGCTGTCGTGCGGGCCGAAGACGAGACGCCGGACCGTGGACCGCAACCCGTCGGCGCCCACGACGAGGTCGTATCGCTCGGTCACGGAACCACCGTCGTGTTCGAGGGTCACCTCGGCGCCGGAGGCGTCCTGCTCGATGTGGGTGGGGGTCGTCGCGTAACGGATCTCCACGTCGTGCGGGAGCGCGGCGAAGGCGGCCCGTTCCACGTCGCCGCGCAGCATCGTGCGAGGTGAGACCGGCAGGTCCCCGAACCCCACGCCGGGCCTGCGGACGCCGGCGCGATCCACCGTGTAGGTGATGCCTCCGGGCGGCGATCGGTCGGGGAGGGCGTCGAGAATGCCGAGTCGCCGCGCGGCGGCCTGGCCGGCGCCGAACAAACCGACGAAGTAACCACCCGATCGGCGGCCCGGCGCTCTCTCCACGATCACCGGCTCCCAGCCGATGCGCCGCAGGCCGATCGCCGTGGCGATGCCGCTGACGCCGAGGCCGACGACCAGGGCCCGTTTCCTGCTGCTGCTCAACGCTGTCATGGCTCGCTCCTCAGGGGACGAAGACGACGCGGTCGTCGGTCTCGGCGGTCCACGCCTGCGTGACCTGGGCGAGGGGGACGGCGCGGGCCCGTACGTCGATCGCGCCCGCGGCCACCGCTGAGGCCAGTTCCGGCAGTTCGGCGAGGATGTCCCGGGCGGGGACCGAGCCGATGCCGCTGCCGACGATCTGCAGGCGGGCGGAGCGCAGCGCCACGGAGGGGATCGGCGCGCTCTGGCCGGCGATGGATCCGATCTGGATCCAGGCCAGCGGGGCGGAGCGGTCGGCGCGGGCGGTGAGCATCGTCATCATGGCGCCGGCGGCCCGCTCACCCCACACGTAGTCGATGACCACATCGACGTCGGCCGCGCGGCCGATCTGGTCGAACGTGATCGTCTCGTCGGCGCCGAGCGCGGTCAGCGCGCTCAGGCGGGTGGTGTCACGGCCGGCGGCGATGACCTGGGCGGCGCCGAACAGCTTGGCGATCTGGACGGCCATCCGTCCGGCGTTGCCGGTGGCGCCCAGGACGAGGACGCGCCGGCCGGCCTGGAAGTCGACGCGCCGGCGCAGCGCGATCCAGGACGACATGGCCGGGTTCATCGCGGCGGCGATCCGCACGGGGTCGATGCCGCCGGGCAGGATCACGCTGCGGCGAGGGTCGATGAGGGTGCGATCGGCGAACGTCCCCAGCGGGGTGTCGTCCACGACCACGTAGCGGACGTTGCCCTCCTCGTCCCGTACGACGCCGTCGACGCCGGGGACCAGCGGGTACACGCCGTCGGCGGAGTAGTGCGAGCCGTTCGCCTTGGCCCTGGTCAGATGGTGCAGGCCGGTCGCGAGGACCTCGACGACCATCTCGTCGCCGTGGCGCGGCGCGGGGTCGGGGTGGTCGCGATAGACCGGCGGGGCGTCGGCGGCCTGGATGACGGCAGCGTGCATGGTGACCTCCAGAAGGTTTGTTTTACCAACTACTCCTATGATTGTTGGTAATACAAACCTTGTCAACCGCTGCGGCGTGATCGCTGCCGTATCCGTCGATCACGCCCCCTGCGGAGTCACCTCCCGTGCGGCAGGCGGCATGGGCGGACCTGGATCCAGGTCCGCCCCAGGGGCTGGTCGCTCCCGCTGCTCAGCCGTTGTACTCGCTCGCGACGTCCACGACCCAGACGACGCCGAAGCGGTCGGTCAGCATGCCGTAGAGCGGAGCCCACTGCGCGGGTCCGAGCGGCTGCGCGATGCTCGCCCCCTCGGAGAGCCTCTCCCAGTAGGCGGTGATCTCCTCCGCGCTGTCGCCGCGCACGGACAGGAAGAACGAGTTCTCGCCCCGGTCCCACGGCAGCCGCGAGGGCACGTCATAGGCCATCACGTGGAAGCCGCGGTCCGAGACCACCTGGCCCCACATCACCTGGTCGGCCTCGGCCGCGTCCTGCGGGTTCCCGGCGTCCTTGTACGTGACGACGGACAGGTGACCGCCGAAGACGGACTGGTAGAACTCCAGCGCTGCGCGGGCGTCGCCCCGGAAGTTCAGATGAGTGACGGACTGGACGGACATGTCGCTCCTATCGGTTCGGGACGCTGTGCAGCGCCTCACAGGGGACAACAGTCACAGGGGTAGGGGTCAGGAAGTGGCCGCTACTGCGGGAGAGCGGAAAACGTGCCGGGAACACGCTGGTCGACGACCAGGAGGCTCTCGCCCGGCATGGTTGGTATTGCCAACCATGCCGGGCTAGCATGACGGCATGAGGACCGCCGACGATGCCATGGACGCCCTCGTCCGGACCACCTTCGAGGTGGCGGGCGTGCTGACCCGCATCGGCGGCGAGCATGAGCTGTCGCTCACCCAGCTACGGGTGCTCGGCATCCTCCGCGACCGCCGGGCCCGCATCACCGAGCTGGCCGACTACCTCGGCCTGGACAAGTCCACGATGTCCGGCCTCATCGACCGCGCCCAGCGCCGGGGGCTGCTGACACGCGGCAAGAACCCCTATGACGGCCGGGTGGTCGAGGTCTACATGACCCCTGCCGGGCACGAACTCGCCGCACGCGTGGAGGACGACATCCGGCGTGCCCTGACGCCCGCGACCGGCCGCCTGAATCCGGAACAGCTCGATCGGCTCGTCAGCCTGCTCGACGTCGTCTCGGCCCGCTCGTCGCCCGCACAGGCCGTGGAGGGGCCGACGGCCGAGCGCTGATGGTCGCACAGGGTTACATACGGTTCCTGATGTCTGCGGCGTTCGCCCCATCGAGGTGGCCCGGCGGTGCGCCTCAGGTCACCAGGCCCCTGCGGTAGGCGTAGACCACCGCCTGCACGCGGTCACGCAGGCCGAGCTTGGTGAGGATGCGCGACACGTACGTCTTGACCGTCTCCTGGCTGATCACCAGGGTGGCGGCGATCTCGCTGTTGGACAGGCCGTCGGCGATCAGGCGCAGCACCTCCAGCTCGCGCGGCGTCAGCGCGGTGTCGTCCGGCCTGTCCCGGGAGGGGCGGATGCGGGACGCGTACCTGCCGACGAGCTGCCGCGTCACCTCGGGCGCCAGCAGCGCGGCGCCCGCCGCGACGGTGCGGATGCCGTGCAGCAGCTGCGCCGGCGGGGCGTCCTTGAGCAGGAACCCGCTCGCGCCGGCCCGCAGCGCCTCGTAGACGTACTCGTCCAGGTTGAACGTCGTCACCACGAGCACCTTGACCGGATGCTCCACCCCGGCGCCGGCCAGCAGGCGGGTCGCCTCGATGCCGTCGAGCACCGGCATCCGCACGTCCATCACCACGATGTCGGGGCTCAGCCGGCGGGCCAGGTCCACCGCGGCACGGCCGTCGCCGCACTCGCCCACCACCTCAAGGTCCGGCTGCGCATCGATGATCGTCGCGAACCCGGTGCGGATCAGCGCCTGGTCATCGCAGACCAGGACCCGGACCGGCGCAGTCACGACGGGCTCTTCGCGGGGATGCGGGCCCGTACGACGAAGCCGCCACCCGCTTGCCGGTCGGCGCTGAACTCGCCGCCCAGGGCGTCCACCCGCTCGCGGAGCCCGGCCAGCCCCCGCCCGCTCCCGCCGGGAGAGACGGCCCGGGAGCCGGCGCCGTCGGTGCTGACCTCCACGCTGATCTCCTTCTCGCCGTAACGCACCCGGACCACTGTGCGGGTGCCGTGGGCGTGTTTGAGGGCGTTCGTCAGGGCCTCCTGGACGACCCTATAGGTCACGAACTCGGCGCTGCCCGCCGATTCCGCCGGACTGCCCTCCTCGGCGAACTCCACCGGCTGCCCGGCCTGGCGGGTCTGCTCCACGAGCGTGTGCAGCTCGCCGGCGGAGGGCACGCTGACGTCGGTGTCGTGATCGGCTTTGAGCAGGTCGAGCATGTGCCGCAGATCGGTGATGGCCCGCCGGCCGGTGTCGGTGACGGCGCTCAGCGTCGCGTCGAGGCGATCGGGCGCGGCCATCAGGTAGCGGGCCGCCTCGGCCTGCACGACCATCGCCGTCACGTGGTGCGTCACGACGTCGTGGAGCTCGCGGGCGATCCGGGTGCGTTCGGCGGCACGGGTGGCCTCGGCGACGTGGCGGCGGTGTTCCGCCTCGGCGGCGCGGGTGGAGCGCAGCCAGGCTCCGATGCCCCACGCGAGGGCCAGGGCCAGGTAGAACACCACGTACCCTTCCACCTTCTCGGTCGCGCCGAGCCGGTTGAGCGCGAACGCCAGCGGCACGTACGCCATGGAGAGGATGATCACGGTGACGCGCCGGTGGCGCTCCAGGTGGGCGCCCGCGCTGATCAGCGCGATGGGCATCGCGTTGCTCGCCAACACGTGGTAGGCGTGCAACTGGTCGAGGGCGAAACCGAGCGAGACCAGAGCCAGGCACACGGCCGGCCAGCGCCGGCGCACGGCGAGCGGAAGGGTCTCCAGGGCGATCACCACGAACGCCAGCGCGTCGAAGGGCCGGGTCGGCAGGTCGCCGACCTGGGTCCCCTTGCCGTAGAGCGCCGGCAGGAGCGATGCGACGGCCAGCAGCAGCCCGAACGGTAAATCCCGGACCACGACGTCGCACCGCCGCCACAGGTCCGTGACCCGCCGTAGATCGATCATTGGGCGAGCGTAGTGGTCGCGCCGCGCCGCATCGGGACCACGTTGCCGCGCCGGCGGGCCAGCCACATGAACACGACCATCAGCAGCAGGCCGGACACCACCGCGTACAGGCTCGCCTCCGGCCCGAACTCGCCGCCCGTGAGCAGGGCTGGGCCCGAGGTCACGCCGTGCAGCAGCCCCTGCGTCGCGCCGTTGCCCGAGACCTCGGTGCCGAAGATGCCGGCCGCCGCGAAGTTCCAGCCGAAGTGCACGCCGATCGGCACCCACAGGGTGCGGGTGGCGGCGTAGGCGGCGGCGAGCATGCCGCCCGCCTCGATCGCGATGGCGATCGCTCCCCACAGGTTGGCGTGCGGGTTGAACAGGTGCGACAGGCCGAACAGGACGCCGGTCAGCGCCAGCGCCGGCCACGTCCCCGTGCGTTCCTCGACGATCCTGAACAGGATGCCGCGAAACAGCAGCTCCTCCGTCACCGCGGCGGCGGCCATGAAGCCGAACAGCCCGGCCGCGCCCGCCGGCGAGCCCAGGCCGTCGATGCGGTAGCCGCCCACGAGAGCGATGTTCGCGATGACGGCCGCGAACAGCGCGACCCCGAGCAGCGTGCCTCGCGCGATGGCGCCGGCGGCGCCTCGCGCCGCCACCTCCACAGGTGCGCGGCGCTCGGACCACCGCACCACGCGGGCGTACACGAACACGGCGAGCACGGCCGTCGCGACGCCGAGGAGCAGAGTGAGGAGCGGGCTCCCCTGGACCGCGCCCACGATCGCGCTGCCGACGAAGGCGACCACCGCGACGGGCACGAGCTGTTTGAACAACCGCATGACTACTCCCTGGGGATTCCGCGACGGGATGCCGCCGCTACGCCGGAAACGCTAGGGATTCGGCGGCCTGGAATCGTCCCCGCGCGGTGGACACTCGCGGGTAGCTCGCACGGGGGACAGGCGCACATGCGATTCGTCGCACGGCAGAGCGGGGCGATCGCGGCCCTCACCGGCGGACCCGCTTTGTCCCCCGCCCGAGCTACCGGTGAATGTCCACCGTGCGGGGACGATCTCGGACCGCCCGATCCGTAGCGTTACGACACGGCCACGGCGCCCTTTCCACTGCGCAGCCGTGCGCCTCACCCCCGCATCCACTCCCTCACTGGAGGACCTATGCTCCGCAAGATCAAGACAGCCGCCGTGACCACGCTGTGCTGCACCGTGCTCGGCGCGGGGGTCGCCGGCTGCGACGGCGACGCGATGGAGAACTGGGACCCCTTGGCCCCGGCCACGCGGACGGCCCAGCCCGCCCCGATCTCGGGGACCAAGAAGATCGAGGTGGCGGGCCGGTCGGTGAACGTGTCCTGCTCGGGCGACCCGGAGAAAGGCAGGCCGGTCATCGTGCTGATGCACGGGGCAGGCGACGGGCTGGACAAGCTGGCCGCCGTCCAGAAGACGCTGAGCAAGCAGAACCGGGTCTGCTCCTACGACCGGCTCGGCTCGGGCGGGAGCGACCAACCGGACGGCCCGCAGAGCTTCGCCAGCACCGGCAAGATCCTGACCGGGGTGCTCGACCGCGTCGCCGCTGACAACCCGGTCGTCCTGGTCGGCCACTCGCTGGGCGGGCTGATCGCCGCCAGGTACGCCCCCGACCACAAGGACCGGGTCAAGGGGCTGGTCCTGCTGGACGCCACCCCGTCCACGATGCTGGACGACATCAAGAAGTCGATCCCCGAGTCGGCCAAGGGCCCGGCGGCCGAGTTGCGCGCGCAGAACCTCGCGGTCTTCCAGGGCCAGAACCCGGAGAAGCTCACCGTCGTCGACGGCGAGGTCCGCTCCGCGGGGAACATCCCGGTCGAGGTCATCAAGCACGGCAAGCCCTACCTCAAAGCCATCCCCGAGTACGGGTCGCGCCTGGAGAAGGCGTGGGCCGCGGGCCAGCGCAAGTGGCTCGGGCTGTCCAGCGCCGCCAAGCTGAGCACGGCCGCCAACAGCGGGCACTACATCTACGTCGACGAGCCCGACGTCGCCGTCCAGGCCATCGAACGCGTCACCGCGCAGGCCGCACGTCAGGCGCAAGGCGAGTAATGCCGCGGGAAGCGGCGCAGGGCCCGGCCGGCGCCGCCCGCGCCCCGCGCCTTCTTAAGACTTGACTTAATTAAGCTCTCGCTGACATAGTTCCTGGGTGCACGCTTTCGATGTCCTCGGCGACCCGGTGCGTCGCCGGATACTGGAGCTGCTCGCCGACGGGGAGCAGGCCGCCGGCGCCATCAGTGAGGTCGTCCGGGCGGAGTTCGGCATCTCGCCACCTGCGGTGTCGCAGCATCTGCGCGTGCTGAGGGAGTCGGGTTTCGTCACCGTCCGTCCGGATGGTACGCGGCGCCTCTACGCGGTGGAGGCAGCACCTCTGCAGGAGGTCGACATCTGGCTGGAGCGCTTCCGGCAGTTCTGGAGCCAGCGCATGGACGCGTTGGCCGCCGAACTCGTCCGCGGCAAACGCGAACGCCGCGAACAGCGCGACAACGGTGGAAACGCAGCTGGGACACCGGATCGTCATCAGGGGACTGAGTCTGTCAGCGAGGAGGACACGTGATCGACGTCATCAACCAGATCAACGCCACTCAGCGGGAGATCGGCAATCAGGCGGTCGCCACCGGTGAAGGGCGGTCGGTGCTGCTGCGCCGGGTCTACGACGCCCCGATCGAAGACGTCTGGAGCGCCTGCACCGACCTGGAGCGGCTCGGCCGATGGCTGGGCCAGGTCGAGGGCGACCTGCGGGTCGGCGGCACGTTCCAGCTCAAGGACAACGCCGGTGGCGAGATCCTGCGCTGCGAGAAGCCCCGTCTGATCAAGGTGACCTGGGTCTTCGGCGAGGGCATGCCGACCGAGGTCGAGGTGCGCCTGGCGCCCGGCGACGACGGCCGCACCATCTTCGAGCTGGAGCACGCCTCACCCGCCCAGATCGTCGACGAGCTCGTGCGCACCTACGGTCCCGGTGGCACGATCGGAATCGGCTGCGGCTGGGACCTCGCGCTGCTCGGCCTCGACCTCTTCCTGAACGGCGTGACGTTCGACCCCGCCACCTGGCAGGACACGCCCGAGGGCAAGGAATTCGCCGTCCGCAGCTGCCACGCCTGGGGACCCCCGATCCAGGCTGCCTGGGGAACCGGTGACGACGACATCTCCGCGGCCATCGCGTTCGCGGTGCGGCACTTCGCCCCCGAGACCGGCGGCGACCGCTGATGACCCACGACGTCACCTCCAGCGGCAGGGCGCCCGCGGCGGACACCGGATCGACGAGAGCTCTGCTGACCTGCGGCATTGTCGCCGGACCGCTCTACATCGTCGTGGTCGTCCTGCAGCTGCTCACCAGGGACGGGTTCGACATCAGCCGGCACCCGGCCAGCATGCTGAGCAACGGTGACGAAGGCTGGATCCAGATCGCCAACTTCGTGGTCAGCGGTCTGCTGTTCGTGGCGGGTGCGATCGGGCTGCACCGGGTCCTCGGCCCGGCGGCGGGTCCGGGAGGCACGTGGGGGCCACGGTTGATCGGTGTCTTCGGTGCCGGGATGCTGGCGGCGGCCGCCTTCTCCGCCGACCCGGCCGACGGCTTCCCGCCGGGCACCCCGAGGGGCCTTCCGACCACGATGAGCTGGCACGCGGCGGTGCACCTGCTGGTCTCCGCGATCGCCTTTCTCGCGCTCGTCGCCGCGTGCTTCGTCCTCGCCCGGCGGTTCCTCGCGGCCGGCCGTACCGGTTGGGCGGCCTTCAGCGGCGTGACCGGCGCGGCCTTCCTCGCCACCTGGAGCCTGATCTTCGCCCTGCAGGGATCCCGCCCCGCCAACGTCGCCTTCGCCCTCGCGATCGCCCTCGCGATGGCATGGGCGTCGCTCCTCGCCGCGCACCATCGGCCCCACCGGCCGGCACCCGCCGCGCCGGTGATCCATCTGATGGGTAAGAGGCTGAGGTGACTGAGACGACGGTAGCCGAGGTGATGGCCGAGCTGGCCGCGATCGAGGACCCGAGAACCCGCGAGGTGAACGAGAAACACGGTGACGATCACGGTGTGAACCTCGGCAGGCTGCGCGCGCTCGCGAAGCGGCTGAAGACGCAGCAGGAGCTCGCGCGCCGGCTCTGGCAGACGACTGACACCGCGGCGAGACTGCTGGCGATCCTGATCTGCCGCCCGAAGGCGTTCGAGCGTGACGAGCTGGACGTCATGGTGCGCGAGGCGCGCACCCCCAAGGTGCACGACTGGCTCGTGAACTACGTGGTGAAGAAGAGCCCGCACGCCGAGGAGCTGCGCCTGGCCTGGTCCGCCGATCCCGATCCGGTGGTCGCGAGTGCCGGCTGGGCGCTGACCGCCGAGCGCGTGGCCAAGAGGCCCGAGGGCCTCGACCTGGCGGGACTGCTGGACGTCATCGAGGCGGAGATGAGAGACGCCCCGGCTCGCCTGCAGTGGGCGATGAACAACTGCCTGGCTCAGATCGGGATCGAGCATGCCGAGCACCGCGCCCGCGCCATCGACATCGGTGAGCGCCTGGAGGTGCTCAAGGACTACCCGACTCCGCCGAACTGCACGTCTCCGTTCGCCCCCATCTGGATCACCGAGATGGTGCGCCGACAGCGCGACAAGTAAAAAGCTCGTGCCGCCGCTCCTCAGGACCCGCGACAGGTGACACCGGTCAGCTACGGCTCACCTCGCCTCCTATGCCGCGGTAGATGCCGCCGATCTTCTTGGCGTCCATGTAGTCCTCCGGGCTCGCGCCCAGCTGAGCGGCCAGCTCTTCCTGGTCCGGCTTGGTCTGGCTGCCTTTCCAGCGCAGTCCGATGCGTGCTGCCAGGCTTTCGAGGTAGTCCAGCCGGTCCCGGGGCTCTCGGTCGATGACCTGCTGGAGTCGCGTGTCGATCTCGGCCACGACGTCTTCGGTGGCGTGCGCCTGACCTTGTTCGCAGGAGTCGATGACCGGGATGGCCGCCTCCAGCGTTCCTGAGCGGATGAGGACATCCGCGGCGTCCTGGATCAGCTCCGGCACCGCCCGCACCTGGCTTCCGGGGATCCTCCTGCCGAACAGGTCACGCAGGCGCAGGAGGTCGGCCACGACGCTGTGCCGCCAGCGGCGCTCCTGCCTGGGCGGAGTCAGGTCCCGGCCGGTGCCCATCGTCTGCAGGGTTCGTTCGAGCACGTCGTACGCGGCCGTCGCGTCCCGCCACGAGTCCGCGTCGAGCCAGGTCTCGATCGCCTTGCTCGTCCTGTCAGCGTCGACTCTTCTCGTACTCAGGAAGTCTCTGTAGGCCGTCTGGTCGTCCTGCCGGCTGAGGCGGTGGCGCAGGCGGGCCCAGGCCAGGACGAATCGCGCGTACTGCTCGCGGGCATCACGTCCTTCTTGGGTGACGGCCCGGCTCAGCTCGTGCAGATCTCGCCCCTGGGCTCCCTCCGGGGGCAGCGGAAGCTCTTCCAGGGGAATCCCGAACACCTTGGCCATGGCGATCGCTTCGTCGAGGCTGATCGCCCGGCGGCTTCCGTCCGGCTTGGAGTTGACGATCTTCGAGATCGCCGACTGGTGCGTGGGGCAGCCGGCGTTCGTCAGCTCCTGCGCCATCCGCTCCTGGGACCAGCCCCGCTGGCGCATTTCCCACGCGAGTCGCAGGGCGACGTTCTCCTCGCTCAGCCTGCGCGGATTGCGGCCGTGGCCGGGCTCGGCCCTCTCGTCGGACATTCCGCCACCCATCATGACTCGCGTCATCCTGATCCAGCCCGGAAATCATCCCATGGGGATGGCATCGTCTGGGCGCCATTCGACCGATGGGCGGCTCTCCGGGCGGAGGGGGCCACGCCGCCGTCCGGCCGTCGGGCATGCGGTGAGTGCGAGTTTGTCGGTCTTCCCCGCAATACTCGCCGCTGACGATCACCGATGAGGTGTCGGCGATGGCGCGGTTCCCCCGTCGCCTGAACGACCAGCCCTACTCGAACACAGCGCGGAGGTACCGGCATGAGCACAGCGGCGAGCGGCAGCGTCGAGGACGAGGACCGGCTGACGATGCCGGCCGCCTGGCTGCGCACTCTTCATCCGCGGCGGGGCGGTGCGCAGGTCCCCGCGAGAGCGCTGGACGCGGGCGCGCCCAAGGAGCTCGCCGCCAGGCTGGACGAGCGTCGCCGATCGATCCTCGACTCGCTGGCGAAGTGTCCCGACCCGGAGATCGCCGCCGCGGGCGCCGCATACCTGGCCGGGGAGCCCACCGCCACGCCGCTGGGCGCCGCCGCGGTGGCCGAGGCGATGACCGGTTTCCTGCCATGGGCGGACCGGACGTTACTGCCCCTGTTCGCCGAAGTCTGGCTGCTCGAACATGGCCTGGTGTTCGCGGCGACGGCCGTGACCGAGCTGGCCTCGCTGCAGTGGGATGCCGGCGGGGACACCCGGCCGGTCCGGCGGCTGGCTCCCCATGAGCCCCACAACCGCTGGTTCGGCTGGAATCGGTCAGAGCTCACCAGGCGGGTCCGTGCCGCCCTCGCGGCCGCGTCGGACGCCGAGTACGCCGAGGCCGTCGCGGCGCTGGCGGTGAGCCGTGAAGGCGGGCTCCACCATCGGGTGGCGGCTTCCTACCTGGCGCCGACCGAGGCCGACTGGGTCGCGGCCGACTGCGCCGAGGTGAGCCAGGTCAATCCGGGGCTCGCCCACAACCTGGTCGCCGCGATCAGCACGCCGGAGCACGCGGCGCTCATCGTGGGCCACGTGCAGGGCTACTTCGTGATGAGCTCCCTGGCGCTGCCCGCCACCCTCGTGGACGGCATGGGCGACGCGGCCGTGCCGGTGCTGGCCGGCTGGTTCGACAAGCTCTACGACGCGGAGAGCGAGCGGCGGCTGCTGGGAGTGCTCGCCGAGCTGCCGGCCGACGCGGCGATGCGGGCACTCCTCGACCGGATCGAGCACAAGTACACCCAGCCGGCGCTCCTGCGCGCGGCGGCCCGCTTCCCGCGCCGGGCGATGCGGATGCTGGCCACCTGCGACGGCAAGGTCGCGGACCTGCTGCTGCGCGCCCACGTGCTGGCCCATCCCGACCTGGTGGCCGAAGTCCTCACGAGCGTCGGTGCTGCCGCCGCTGAGCGGATCAACAAGATCGCGTCCGCCGCGACCGTCGCCACCGCTCCGCTCGAGGCCCTGCCCGAGGTGCTGGTCAGCCCGCCGTGGACCCGTCCGCGTACGGTCCGCAAGCCGGTCGTGGTGAGTGGCCTCGTTTGTGCCGATGAGCCGGCCGTGGTGTGGGGGCCGGGCGAGCGGGACAACTGGCGCTCCGCCCGGCCGGGGCAGGACTCATGGGATCGCCCGTGGCACCGGAACTGGGAAGAGATCGCCGGCGGGATCGCCGATGGCCGGACGAGCCACTGGTACGACGAGATCGCCCTGTTCGTCTCCGGGCCCGAGGAGCTGGCCGGACCGTTGGTCGCGAAGTGGAACCCGGCCGACCTGTGGGGAGCCTCCGAGTGGATGCCGAAGGTGGTGGCCAGGTTCGAGCTGGCAGCGCTGCCCCCGGTGCTGGCCGGCGCCCGGCGCAACCCCGGCGCGATCGCTCCGGCGCTGCTTCCGTTCGCCGCCCCGGAGATCGCCGTGCTGATGGCCGAGTGGCTGGCCCGGCTGAAGTCGGTGCGCGCCACCGCGCTGGCGTGGCTGGCACGCCACCCCGAGGCGGCTGCCAGGGCGCTGATCCCGCCGGCTCTGGGCAAGCCCGGCGCGGCCCGGCGACAGGCCGAGCAGGCGCTCGCGGCGCTGGCCGCGAGCGGCAGCCGCGACGCCGTGGCGCGGGCCGCCGCGGGGTACGGCCCCGTCGCCGAGGCCGCGGTCGCCGACCTGCTCGCGGCCGACCCGCTCGACGCGCTGCCCGCCAAGCTGCCCGTGCTGCCCGAGTGGGCGGACGTCGCGGTCCTGACACCGATCCACCTGCGCGGCGACGCGGGTGCGCTGCCGGCCGAGGCGGCCCGCCACGTGATGACGATGCTGGCGATCTCCCGGCCCGGTGATCCGTATGCCGGTCTCGCCCTGGTCAAGGAGGCCTGCGACAGCCGCAGCCTCGCGGACTTCGGCTGGGCGCTGTTCCAGCGCTGGCAGGCGGCCGGCTACCCGTCCAAGGAGAGCTGGATGATGGACGCGCTGGCACTGCTCGGCGACGACGAGACCGTCCGACGGCTGACGCCGTTGATCAGGACCTGGCCCGGCGAGGGCGGGCACGCGCGGGCGGTCGCGGGCCTGGACCTGCTGGCCGGCATCGGCTCCGAGGTCGCGTTGATGCACCTGCACGGCATCGCCGAGAAGGTCAAGTTCAGCGGGCTCAAGAACCGGGCCAGGCAGAAGATGGACGAGGTCGCCGCGGGGCTCGGCCTGACGCCGCAGGAGCTGGCCGACCGGCTGGTGCCGACCTTCGGACTGTCCGCCGACGGCAGCCTGACCCTCGACTACGGCCGCAGGCAGTTCGTCGTCGGCTTCGACGAGCAGCTCAAGCCGTACGTGACCGACGCCGCGGGGAAGCGGCTCAAGAACCTGCCCAAGCCGGGGGCGAACGACGATCCGGAGCTCGCGCCCGCCGCCCACCAGCGGTTCGCCGGGCTGAAGAAGGACGTGCGGGCCGTGGCCGCGGACAACATCCGCCGGCTGGAGCAGGCCATGGTCAACCGGCGCCGCTGGAGCGGTGCGGAGTTCAAGCGGCTGCTCGTCGGCCACCCGCTGCTCTGGCACATCGTACGGCGGCTGGTGTGGGGCCGCTACGACACCTCGGGCCTGCTCACGGGCGCCCTGCGCGTGGCCGAGGACCGCAGTTTCGCCGATGTCGAGGACGACACGCTGACGTTGCCCGACGAGGCCGTCGTAGGGGTGGCGCACCCGCTGGAGCTGGGGGAGGAGCTGGCCGCGTGGGCCGAGATGTTCGCCGACTACGAGATCCTGCAGCCTTTCCCGCAGCTGGGCCGGGAGACCTGTCAGCCGGACGAGACGCTGCTGTCCGAGATCAGCGCCGCCAAGATCCCCACCGGGAAGGTGATCGGCCTGGAACGACGTGGCTGGCGGCGGGGCGCGCCACAGGACGCCGGCATCCAGTGCTGGATCGAGCGTGACGTGCCCGACGGCAGGACCATCACGATCGGTCTCCTGCCGGGCATCGCGATCGGCTACCACGAGTTCGCCGAGGAGCAGACCCTGGAGGGGGTCGGCCTCGACAGCCTCGACGGCCTCGACCCGATCACCGTCTCCGAGATCCTGCGGGACCTGCGGGAGATCACCCGATGAACGAGCACGTCCAGCGGCCCCCGGCCGAGATCCGCTACGCCGGCGAGCTGGCCCGGCTGCGGGAGAACGACACCGACGCCCGACCGCCCGGCTGGGCGTTGAGCCTGCGCGCCGCCCGGCGCTTCGTCCTCGGGGACGAGAAGCTGGGCATCAGCCGCAAGTTCGTGGGTGATCCTTCACTCATCGATCGATCCCTGGTGACGCTCGCGACCAACCGCGGGCTGATGCTGGTGGGTGAGCCGGGCACAGCTAAGTCGCTGCTGTCCGAGCTGCTCGCCGCGGCGGTGAGCGGAACCTCGACGCTCACCATCCAGGGCGGAGCGGCCACCACCGAGGACCAGATCAAATATTCGTGGAACTACGCGCTGCTGGTCGCCGAGGGCCCGTCCACCCGGTCGCTGGTGGCCGCTCCGCTGCTGCGCGGCATGGCCGAGGGCAAGGTGGTGCGTTTCGAGGAGATCACCCGGTGCCCGCTGGAGGTGCAGGACTGCCTGCTGTCGCCGCTGTCGGACCGTGTGCTCGCCGTGCCGGAGCTGACCGGTCCGGAGGCGATGGTGTTCGCCCAGGAGGGGTTCACCATCATCGCCACCGCCAACACCCGCGACCGCGGCGTCAACGAGATGAGCGCCGCGCTCAAGCGCCGGTTCAACTTCGAGACCGTCTTCCCGATCGCCGACTTCGACACCGAGCTGCTGCTGGTGGAGGCGGAGGCCACCGCTCTGCTGAAGCGGTCAGGCGTCGGCGCGCCGCCACGGCGCGACGTGCTGGAGGTCCTGGTCACCGCCTTCCGCGAGCTGCGCGAGGGGCAGACCGCGCGCGGTGACGCCACCGACCGGCTGTCCGGGGTGATGAGCACCGCCGAGGCCGTCTCGGTCGCGCATGCCGTCGGACTGCGCGGCTGGTTCCTGCGCGGAGAGCCCGGCACCCCCGCCGATCTGGTCTCCTGCCTGGCCGGTACGGCGGCCAAGGACAACCCGGAGGACCTGGCGAAACTTCGCAGGTACCTGGAGCAGAAACGGCACGGCGACCAGTGGAAGGCCCTGTACGAGGCCCGCCACCTGCTTCCGGGCTGACGATGGCGGTCACATTCCTCGGCGTGCGGCACCACAGCCCCGCCTGCGCCCGGCTGGTCGCCGACACCATTCACTCCGTACGGCCCGCGTACGTGCTGGTCGAAGGCCCGGCGGACATGAACCACCGGATGGACGAGCTCCTGCTGGGCCATGAGCTGCCGATCGCGGTCTACACCAGCTACCGGGACCCGGGACGACGGCACGGCTCATGGACGCCGCTGTGCGACTACTCCCCGGAGTGGGCGGCGCTGACCGCGGGCCGTGAGGTCGGCTCCGAGCTGCGTTTCATCGACCTGCCCGCCTGGCATCCGGCGCTGGCCGAGGTCCGCAACCGTTACGCCGACGCCGAGGCCCGCTACAGCGAGGTGACCAGACGGCTGTGCCGTACCTTCGCCGTGGACAACGCGGACGCGTTGTGGGACCACCTGTTCGAGATCGAGCCGGCCGACGGGCTGGCCGAGCGGCTGGCCACCTACTTCGACCTGGTGCGCGGCGACACGCAGGCCGGGCCGGACGACCTGGCCCGCGAGGCGTACATGGCGCAGTGGATCCGCGCCGCCGTCGCCGACGCGGGCGACAGGCCGGTGGTCGTGGTCACGGGCGGCTTCCACCGCCCCGCCTTGATCCGGCTGGCCGAGCAGGGTGACCGCAGCCGGCCGGAGGTGCCGCGGCCGCCCGCGGACGCGGTCGTCGGCAGTTACCTGGTGCCGTACTCGTTCCGGCGGCTGGACGCCTTCGACGGCTACCAGTCGGGTATGCCGTCGCCGGGCTACTACCAGCACCTGTGGGAGTCCGGTCCCGCCGCCGCCGCGCGTGGGCTCACCGAGGCGGTGACGGCCCGGCTGCGCGCCCGGCGCCAGCCGGTGTCGACCGCGGACCTGATCGCCGCCCGGGCCACCGCGGAGGGGATCGCGCTGATGCGCGGTCATCCGCATCCGGCCCGGGTCGATGTGCTGGACGGCCTGGCCGGCGCGCTGGTCAGCGAGGCGATCGAGACCCCGCTGCCCTGGGCGACCCGTGGCCCGCTGCAGGCCGGCCACCATCCGGTGATCGTCGAGATGATCGCGGCCCTCAGCGGTGACCGGGTGGGCCGCCTGCATCACTCGACCCCGTTACCACCGCTGGTCCACGCGGTTCTCGGGGTACTGGGCGGCCCGGGTGAGGAACGGCTCGACCTCGGCAGGGAAGCCGACCGCGAGCGCAGCCGGCTGCTGCACCGGCTGCGGGTGCTGGGGATCCCGGGCGTGACGCGCACCTCGGGACCCCACCCGGCAGGCGGCACGGAGCTGGTCGAGCGATGGACGCTGACCGAGTCCGACGACCGGCTGCCCGCTCTGATCGAGGCCGGCGGGTACGGCGTGGACCCGCAGGAGGCGGCGGCTGCCGCCCTCGCCGAACGGATCACGGGCGCGGACCTGGACCAGCTGGCCGACGTTCTGTTCGACACGGCGCTGTGCGGCATCGGCGAACTGACCGGACAGGTGCTGGACGACCTGGCGCGGGCTGTCGGCGCGACGGCCGACCTGGCATCGCTGGGCCGCACCCTCACCGTCGCCCTGGCGATGTGGCGCCACGACGACCTGTTCCGCACCAGCGGCAGCACCACCTTGGGCGCGGTCGTCCAGGCCGCCACGCGCCGGGCGCTGTGGCTGGCCGAAGGCGTGCGCGGCGGCCCCGCACCGGCCGACCTCCAGCGCATCAACGCCATGACCGCCGTCCGTGACGCCCTCAGGCACGCCGGCCCGTCGCTCGGGCTGGACACGCACGCGGCGCTGGGCGTCGCCGACCGGGTCGCCGCCGCCCGCGAGGCGCCACCCGACCTGCGCGGAGCGTCGTTGGGTCTGGGCTGGTCACTGCGTGGCACGGCTGCCGCGGACCCCGCGCGGGCGGTGCGCGGCGCGTTCGTCCCGGCGTCGGCCGGGGACTGGCTGGCCGGGTTGTTCGCGCTCGCCCGCCAGGAGGTGCTGCACACCGCCGGCCTGCTGGAGCTGCTCGACGAGCTGGTCGGAGGGATGACCGACGACGACTTCCTGGTGGCCCTGCCCGCGCTGCGCCAGGCGTTCGGCTTCTTCCCGCCCCGCGAACGGCACCTCATCGCCACTCGCCTGGTCGAGCGGCGCGCCGGCGGCGCGTCCGGATGGGACCTGATGCGGCTGGACGCGGCGCCGGAGCTGGTGGCCGCCGGTATGGCACTGGACGAGCGGGTCGAGGCGGCACTGCGCCGGGAAGGACTGATCACCCCATGACCGACCCCACCCTGGAACGGTGGCGACTGCTGCTCGGCGAGCCCGGCGGCGCATGCCTCGGCGGGCGGCAACTCGACGCACGGGCCGCCGCCCGTGACGCCGCGCTGGACTGGCTCTACGGCCGCGACGACGACCTGCGCCGGCGTGGCGTACGGCAAGGCGGGACGGGCCCGTCGACGCTGACGACCTTCGACTGGCTCGACGACATCGCCCGGCTGTTCCCCAAGGAGACCGTCGAACGACTGCAACGTGACGCGGTCGAGCGTTACGAGATCCATGACGTGGTGACCGACCCGGCCGTGCTGGCGCGCATCGAACCCAATCCCGCGCTGCTCAAGGCGGTGCTGCGGACCAAGCACCTGATGAACCCGCAGGTGCTGCGGCTTGCCAGGCGGATCGTGGAGCAGGTCGTACGGCAGCTGATGGAGAAGCTCGCCACCGAGGTCCGGAGCGCGTTCTCCGGCACCAAGGTGCGACGGTCCGGCGGGATGCGGCTGGCCCGCAACTTCGACATGGCCAAGACCCTGCGCGCCAACCTCGGCCGCTACCAGCCCGAGACCGGCAAGGTGGTGATCGAGACCCCGTTCTTCTTCTCCCGCACCCGCCGCCACCTGGAGCAGTGGCAGGTGATCCTGCTCGTCGACCAGTCCGGGTCGATGGTCGACTCGGTGATCCACTCGGCGGTCACCGCGGCCTGCCTGTGGGGGCTGCCCGGTGTACGCACCCACCTGGTCGCCTTCGACACCGAAGTGGTGGACCTGACCGCCGACGTCGACGACCCGGTGGAGTTGCTGATGAAGGTCCAGCTCGGCGGCGGCACCGACATCGCCCGCGCGGCGGCGTACGGCGCGGGCCTGGTGGACCGGCCGCGCCGGGCGATCGTCGTGCTGATCTCCGACTTCTACGAGGGCGGCGATCCGCACCGGCTGGTGCGCGTCGTGCGCGACCTGGTGGCCCAGGGCAGCAAGGTGCTGGGCCTGGCCGCCCTCGACGAGCAGGCCAATCCCGCCTACGACCGGGAGCTGGCGCAGCGCCTGGCCGACGCCGGAGCCTATGTGGGCGCGATGACACCCGGCGAGCTGGCGACCTTCGTGGCGGAGCACGTGGGCCGATGAGGACGGATCTCCTCGGGCTCACGGCGGACTCCCTCGCCGCGCTCACCAACCGCGGCCTGGTCAAACGTGCCGGCAAGGAGGCCGCGCCGGAGCTCCGGACCGACGCTGACGGCACCGTGCACGGCAGCTTCCCCGACGGCGTGGCCGCGGCCCTGCCTCCCGGCGGCCTCGACGTGGCCCGCTGCACCTGCGGCGCCACCGGCGTCTGCCGGCACGTCGTCGGGGTGGTCCTGGCCTACCAACGGCTGCCCGCTGAGCCTGCCCCGGAGCCCCTGCCCTGGTCACCGGGGCAGGTGACCGACGACGAGCTCACCGCCAGGATCGGTGCCCGCCTGATGGCCGCCGCTCGCCGCACGGAGCGAGCCGGATTCACCGCGCGGGTCCGCCGCGCCACCTCCGCCGATCCGGTGCCGCAGGTCGAGCTGCCCGCCGCGACCGTGCGCTTCCTGGTCCCCGGCGACCTCGGGTTCGTCCACACCGACGCCGTCGCCGGCAGCCGCGACGACGTCGTCGCCCTGGCGGTGTGGGCGTTCCGGGCCGCCGACGAGCTGCACCCCGGCGTCCCCGAGGTGCGCGTCGACGTCGGCGGCGAGGCCGGCGCCGGTGCCGGTTCCGGGCTGGAGCCGGCCCTGGCGCTGGCCGGCACGGTCCTGCGTGAGGGCGCGGCGCATCTCGGTCAGGGCCTTGAGGCCACCATCGCCGACGTGCGGCGCCGGCTGGACGCCGCCGGGTCGCGCTGGCCGCTGCTGGCCGTCGGCGACCTCGCCGAGCAACTGGCCGCCTACCACGACCGGAGCGCCCACTACCGTCCCGAGCTGCTCGCGAGCCACGTCGCCGAGCTGCACGCCCGGCACCGGGCGGTGACGCGGCCGGACGCCACCCTGCGCAGCAGCGTGCTCGGCACCGCCGAGGCCGCCGAGACCCCGTTGCGCCGGGCCCGGCTGGAGAGCCTGGGCTGCCGGATCCGCAGTCTGGGCGACCAGCGGATCGCCGAGGTCTACCTGGCCCACGGCGACAGTGGCATGGTGCTGGTCCTCCGCCGCCAGTGGGACGGCGACGACGACGGGGTGGCGCCGGCCCGGCGGCGGATCGCCGGCTCCACGCTGGCCGCGCTGGCCACCGGCAACCTGGTCACGGAGTCCGCCGTCCGCAGCGCCAGCCGTACGGTGCGGCTGGCCACCGGCCGGATCTCCAGGACGACGGTCAGCCCGTCACGGGGCGACTGGGATGAGCTGCCGCCGTCTCTGCTGGTGACCGACTTCGCCGCGCTCAGCCGTGAACTCGACGCCCTCACGCTCTGGCCCATCCGCCCGAGGGTGGAGGCCGAGCTGGTCCGGGCCGTCGCCGTCGCGCGGGTGGAGACCGTCACCTACGCCCCCGGAGACCAGCGCCTCGACGCTGTCATCGTCGACCGGGCGGGTAACACCGCCACGGTGCGGGCCGTTCACACCGGCGCCGCTCCCGGACGCCTCGACTCGCTGGCCGCCGTGCTCGCCGGTGAGGAGGGCGAGCTGCGTTTCGTCAGCGGCGTGGTCGGGCGGACCGCGGGCGGTGTCGTCATCGAACCGGTCGGTCTGGCGGTCGGCGGACGCGTCGTCGTCCCCGACCTGCAGCCTGCCGGCCCAAGCGGCAGGCTCGTGGCCGCCGCGGACGTCCGGCACGAACCGCTGACCGCGGCCCTGGTCGACACCCTGGGACTGCTCGCCGAAGTGACCCATCACGGCTTGTCCCACCTGCCGCCGACCTACGACGACCGGCTCGCCGCCGCGGCGCAGCGGTTGACCGTGCTCGGGCTGCACCGCATCGCCCAGGCCGTCACGGCCTTCGCGGCGACGCGCACCCGCGACTCCGACGAGGCGGTCGAGCAGGCCTGGATCGACGCTTACCTGCGCCTGGAGGTGGCCCTGGACCTGACCTGACCTGACCTCGTACCTGGTGCGTCCCTGCCCGGAGGGTCAGACGCGCACCACCGCGGTGCGGGCGTGGCCGCGGCTGCCGCCGACCTTCACCTTGACCGCCTTCCTGGCCTTGCGGACGCCGCGGTCGCCTTCCTTGACCGATCTCACCGGCCAGGGCAGCGTGATCTTCACCTCGTCGGCGGTCCTCGACGGGTCGGAGACCGCGAGCCGTACCCGCTTGTGGTCGCGGCGGATCAGCAGCGTGCAGGGGCCGTCGGCGGCGAGCGGCCCGTCCGCGGTCTCGACGGTCCCCGCGCGCCAGAAGACGGCGGCGAGCACGTCGTCGCGGGAGATGGCCTGCACCGCTCCGGAGTTGGCGAGGATCTCGACCCGCCCGCGGTAAGCCGCGGTCTGCGCGATGGAGGCGTCGGGCAGTACGGCATAGGCGTAGCGCGCCTTGTGCGGATCGACGCCGTGGTCGACGAGGATCGTCGTGTAGTGCCTGGTGACGGGGGTCTTGTCGCCTCCGGTGGTGGCGCCCTGGTCGATGTCCCGCCAGCGGCCGGTGCGCTTCTCGCGGACCACCTTCGCCTCGACGCCGTCGAGCAGCGCGTAGCCGGCCGTACCCGACAGGTGGACCCAGCCGTCGCCCCGGGTCAGTGGCGGATGCCCGTCGTGGGTGTTGCGGTTCTCCACGACGGTCTCGATGCGGCGGCCGTCGGAGGCGGAGATGCCGGTGCCGAGGGCGATCACCGCGTCGTCGAGGAGGAACCACGCCTTCTTGGCCCGCAGCGAGGAGCCGTCGGCGATCAGCTTCATGGCCGCCACGCCGTACTCGCCGTCAAGCGCCACGCCGCCCGCCCACGGGGTGGGCGGCAGGCGACGCTTGCCGTGCGTGAGAGCGGCGCGCCTGCGGGTGTCGACCGTCGTGCCCGGCAGCCGGTACGGGTCGATCGTGGGCCACAGGTCGTCGTTCCAGTGGGTGAGGTCGCCGGTGTAGAGGTAGGTCATGCCGTCGCCGGTGTACCAGCCGTGCAGGTTCTCCTGGTTCATGGCCTCGGCCGCGCCGATGCGCTCCGAGCTCATCGCGATCGCGTAGGCCCAGGTGGGGCGGCGGTGCACCACCCGGTCCATGTCGGCGAAGACGTACGTGCCCGTCGTACGCGGGCCGACCGGCACCGACGGGTCCTCCAGCAGGGCGTTGGCCCGTGCGACGCTCGCCAGCGGCGCGAGCGTGTCGTAGGGGAAGGCCTGGTTGCGGGTGAGCCAGCCCTTCACCAGCGGTCGCCAGCGCCGCGCATAGCGCTCCGGCGCCGCCTCCAGCAGGGTGAGGACGGCCTCGACCGCCTTCTGCCCCGAATGGTAGTCGCGGTGGCCCTGCACCGAGATCTGCCGGCCGCGTACGCAGTCCATCATCAGCCCGTCGAAGATGAACGGCGCGAACGAGCGGTCCACGATGTCGTAGACGTTCCCGATGCCGGTGATCTCCCACGGTGACCTCGCGAGCATGGCGATGAGCTTGGCCACGCTCTCCAGGTAGTCCACGCCGTAGCTGCCGGTGTAGGGGTACACGTCGTGCTGGATGAACGACCCGTCACGGTAGAAGCCGTCGCCTGGTCCCGCGGTCGGCCGCAACAGGTCGGAGACCGCGTCCCCGGCCCGCGTGATGAGGCGCGCGTCGTGGGTGAGCAATCCGCGCATCGCCACCGCCATGGCCTTGCCCGCCCGGTTGGCGCCGGTCTCGACGACGCCGGGGTGGCTGACGCGGCGCTCCGGGTCCGGGCACCAGCGGCGCAAGGGGCGCAGCCAGCGCTCCAGGCGGTCCTTGGGCAGGCCGTCGTACAGCAGGGCGCAGGCCTCGGTCAGCGAGCGGGGGACGCCGATCTCCCACCAGTACCAGTTGCTGCCCCGCCGGTCGAGCCCCTCGTGGTAGGCGTGCTCGTACAGGAAGTCCAGCGCGCTGACCGCGGTCTCGGCGACCTGCCTGTCCCCGTGCATGGCGGTGCCCGGCGTGGCCCAGCCCAGCGCCAGTGTGCGCATGCGGTTGTAGGAGCGGTTGAAGTTGCCCGTCCGGGGGTCGTCGAGCGGCAGGTCGGGCCACAGGCTCGGGCGACCGGGGACGGGCCGCAGCTTGCGCAGCACCGCGTTGGCCGACCCCTCGATCGCCTGGGTCTTGTCGGTGTAGGCCGAGTCGTACGATCCACCGGCCAGCAGGCTCACCCACCGCTCACGCGCGGCGTCGAACGCGGCGGCGTTGACGGCGGTGGTGTTGAACGCGGCGGTGCCGGATGCGGTGGTGCCGACCGCCTCGGCCGGTCTGTCCCACAGAGCGAGGCCGGCCACGGCCGCGGTGCCCAGCAGGGCGGACCGCCGGCTGAGGGGGTGGGGCATGGCGGCCTTTCCGACGATCGTGCAGATATCACTTGAAAGGATCATATGTCGACAGGCGGGGTGTCCATTTCGGCTTCGGCGAGGACGTCCTCCGCCCCTGAGCCTGATCGGTGAGGTTCACGATGCGGCTGCGGGACCGCGTAGGTTGATCAGATGTCCGTTGCCCGCCGTGGTGTCCTGCTGGGTGTGGCGGCCTACGTCCTGTGGGGTCTGTCCGCCCTCTACTGGCCGCTGGTGGAGCCCACCGGCTCACTTGAGGTCCTGGCCCTGCGCGTGCTGTGGTCGCCGGTGGCGATCGCCCTGCTGGTGCTCGCGACGGGCCGCCGCCGTCAGGTGGCCGCGCTCCTGCGCCGCCCGCGCGACCTGCTCCTGCTCGCCCTGGCCGGCGCGCTGACCTCGATCAACTGGGCCCTGTTCATCTGGGCCACGATGAACGGGCACGTCGTCGACGCCTCGCTCGGCTACTTCATCACGCCGCTGGTCAGCGTCACGCTGGGGGTGGCGGTCTTCGGCGAGCGGCTGAGCCTCCGCCAGTGGACGGCCATCGGGCTGGGTGCCGCCGCCGTGCTCGTCCTCACGATCGGGTACGGCGGCCCGCCGTGGATCGCGGTCGGCCTGGCGGTCACCTTCGGCGGCTACGGCATGATCAAGAAGCGGGTGGGCGCCGGGGCCGTCGAGGGGCTGATGGTGGAGACGGCCGTGGTGTTCCCGCTGGCCCTGGTGTACACGGTGTGGCTGCAGGCGACCGGCCAGGCCACGTTCGGGCACGTGTCGGCGGTCAACACCCTGCTCGGCATCGGCGCCGGCTTCGTCATGATGGCGCCGATGCTGCTGTTCAGCGCCGCCGCCACGAAGATCCCGCTCAGCCTGACCGGCATGCTGCAGTACATCGAGCCCATCGTGCAGTTCCTGGTCGGTCTGCTGGTCTTCAAGGAGTCGATGCCGGGCAGCCGGTGGGCGGCGTTCGGGCTGCTCTGGGCCGCTCTGGCGGTGCTGACCGCCGGCGGCCTCAGGCGACGGGACCGGCGGTCGGACGCGGCTCGTCGTCCAGCTCGACCGCGCTCCGCTCGATCATCTCGAACTGGCGCATCAGGCGTTCCAGATCCGGAGGCGAGACCGTGAACGTGTCGTGCACCGCCTCGCCCGCCGCCGTGTAGCTGAGCTCGTGCCCGCACGCCCCGTCCCACAGCCCGGTGATGACGCGCATCGGCGGGGGCAGGCGGTCCACCTGAACGCGGCGCACCTGGACCCCGGCCGCCAGCTGCTCGCGGGCCAGCGCGTCGAGGTCGTCCGTCCACTCGTGGTAGATGAACACCCGTCGGATCTTCACACCGCGCGCCAGCGCGTCCAGCTGGGCCCGCCAGTACTGCCTGCCGACCGGCTGGCGCCACCACGTGAGGTCGACGGCGGGGACGCTGGTGACGCAGATGTGCTCGCGTGCCTGCGCGATGAGGCGCAGGAAGACCTCGTTGTCGCCGTACGGCGCGCGGAAGTGGCCGCGTTCGAGGTCGGCGAGGGTGCGCAGGCACTCCTCGAAGGCGGCACGGCAGGCGTCCTCGGCGGGCGTCCCCTTGTAGTCGCGCTCGACGTGCTTGGCCGCTCGCAGCATCGGCTCCATGAGGTCGGTCATCCACGGAATCCTGTCGATCGTGGAGACCATCTGGCCGACTCTGGTCTCGTGCTCGACCCGGCGCCTGTCCTGGATCAGCGACTGGATCTGCAGGGTGATGACGCCGCCGATGAGCCCGGCGACGGTGCCGAGCGCCTGCGCGGTGTCCTCGCGGACGTAGAAGATCACGCCGAGCAGCACGGACAGGCCCGTGCCGACGATCAGGACGGGGTCGACGGCGAACGGCGACTTCGGGTGGGGCCTCTTCACCAGGACTCCCGGGGGCACAGGCGGGGGGACGAACCAGCATAGTCGATCTTGTCTGTCACCGATCGCCGATTTCGGGCTCGATCATCTGAAGGGGATGTTGAGCCAAGGGCTGTTCGGGTCGCTCGTCAGGATTCTGTGTGCGTCGAGCATCTGCCCGTACCAGTCGCCGAACTCCTCCTCGTCGAAATGGAGGCAACGGCCCAGCACGTAGGCGGCCGAGAACTCTTCCCATGATCGGTAGTTGATCCGGCTGAGCCTTCCGGCGCGGAGAACGGCCCGTTCGGCCTCCGCCAGGTCGCAGTAGCGGGCGCCGAGTCCCCACCGGGCCATCTTGGAAGCCCGTCCGTAGTCCCATGCCTCCACCGTGTGGACGAATCTGCCCTCGGCGAGGAGGCCGTCTGCACGAAATCGCGCCTCGTATCGGATGATCCGCCCGATGAGCCGTTGCGCTCCGGCGACCTGGGCCTCCGTCTCGGAGTCGCTCATGGTGACCCCGCCGGGGGCGGTGTCCTTCTCCGCGGTGCTGTTCCGTATGACGCGCGTGGTCGCCTGGCGCCAGTGATCCACCTCGACCATGCCACCGAAGTCGCGGGCGAGAACACTGCGTACCCGCAGGACCAGCCCCCAGAACGGGCTGCTCATCCGGCCGTTGAGAAGGTCCTCCTGGACCGGCAGCCACTCCTCGCGGCTGGTGATGTCCCACCACTCCTTGAGGCGTTTCCGCTCGCGGACGTAGCCGGTGCCGTGCCAGCCCATCGCGTTCCAGAGTGAGGCGTTGCTCACGCAGAGAAGAGCCCCGCAGGCGAGGCCGTGAGCGACCGGGCCGTGCAGCGGGCCTCCGGTCCATAGCGTGCGCAGCTCGTTTCGGCGAGGGTGGGGCATCCGGTCGGCGTGCCGGCGCCACGTCAGCCGATGGGCGGCGGTCGCGGGGAAGAACGCTTCGCAGGGGCTGCCGGGGTTGACGGCCAGCCACTCGTCGTCCTGGGGCCAGTTCCGGGCCAGCTCGCCCAGGTCGTCCTGGAAGAAGACCGGGTCGGGCGCGGGTGCCGGGAGCATCCCGTCGGTGAGGAAGGCAAGGGCCTTGACGCCGGGCCGCGGGCCCCAGGACGTGGGGGTGTAGCTGACCCAGCCGGGTTGGGCATCGGCCCTGGCGCGCGACATCGGGTGATAGAGGTTCGCGGTGGCGAGGACGTCGAAGTACGCAGCCCAGTCGCCCCGCATCTTGGCTTCGTACAAACCCCGTTCGATGTCGGTGGGGGCTTGCCACGCGGGGGCGGGAGATCCCGCTCTCCCGTCGCCGGGCGCGCCCGGTCTCCCCATGAGGTCAGGGCTCATCCCTTCCCACGCCCCCATGCCGCAATACCTTACAACTGCCGGGACCGCCGCTCCGCCTCGCCGCCGGTGTGGGCATCGCGGTCGTCTCCGATTTCCGGTGAGTGCTGAAAGTTTCAGTTCTGTCGGCGTGTTCGCCCAGCTCGCGCGGGCCCCTGCTTGACCGGCCGGCGCTCTGCGGAGAGGTTCGTTCTCGCGAACCTTTCCGATCGAGGGGGTCCGATGAGTCACGCTCGTCGCCGGTTGCTCGCCCTCCTGCTTCCCGGTCTCCTGGTCGCGCTGGGCGGCCTGGTGCCCTTGACGCAACAGCCCGCCGGCGCGGCCGGCGACCCGCCCGGCCCCGTGACGGGTAACGCCACCTACTTCGACGGACTCGGCGTGCCGTACGGCGGCTGCGGAGTGCCGCAGGCGAATCTCGACTCACCGGACTTCGTGGCGCTCAACGTCTACAACACGCCCGGCGACTACAGCTTCTACCCGCGGCCGTTGACGGGGGCGAACCTCAGCAAGGCCGGGTTGTGGAACAACGGGCTGAACTGCGGCCGCTACGTGCAGGCGGAGATCGGCGACCTCTGCACCGGCACCAACGACGGCGCGCCGAACCAGCCGTTCTGCCGCAACGGCTCCTGGGTCTCCGACGCCTACAAGGGCGCGAAGCTCACCATGCTGGTCGCCGACAGTTGCGGCGACTCCAACGCCTGGTGCCGCGACGATCCCTACCACCTGGACCTGGCCAAGGACTCGCTCAACCGGTTCGTGAAGAACGGCGCCACGGTCGGGGACATGTATCCCGGCCATTGGAACAACCGGCGCGTCACCTGGTCGTTCGTCCCCGCGCCGAACTACAGCGGCGACATCGGCATCGGGTTCCTGCGGTCCGCCCAGGTGTGGTGGCCCGCCATCTCCGTCTCGCACCTGGCCAACGGCATTCACGGCGTCGAGTACTTCGCCGACGGAGCGTGGCGGACGGCTCAGATGAACGGCGACATGGGCCAGTCGTACGTCATCGGCGGGACCACGTCGGGGGCGAGCCGGTTCCAGATCCGGGTGCGGGACGTCACGGACACGCTGATCAACGGCGGACGCGTGTACAGCTTCGCGCTTCCGCCGGCCTGCGACCCACAGTGCGGCACGCCGTACACCAAGGTCGGCTACACCACCTCGGACGGCCCGACCTCCACGCCCACCCCCACACCCACGCCCACCGCCACTCCGACCCCCACGACCACCGGCGGCACCGGCGGCTCCTGCGGCGTGGACTACCAGGTCGCCAACGCCTGGCAGGGCGGCTTCACGGCCAACGGCACCGTGCGGAACACGGGGACCACGACCTTGAACAACTGGACGGTCACGTGGACCATGCCGGCCGGCGTGACCCTGACCAACGCCTGGAGCTCCACCATCACGTCGTCGGGTACCACCTGGACGGTCAAGGCGCCGAGCTGGGCCGCGAGCCTGGCGCCGGGCGCGTCGGCCACCTTCGGCTTCCAGGCCGACGGGCCGTCCACGCCCGGCCCGGCCGGCATCACCTGCTTCTGAGGAACGACGTCGGCCTGCTAAGGAACGACGTCGGCCAGGGGAGTGGCGGCGTGCCCGGTCAGACGCGGGACGTCGTCGCTCACGCCGTCCAGTTGCCCGGCCGCGATGGCGGTGTAGGTCGACACCCACGCGTCGACCTGCCAGTCAGGCGCGCCGTAGGAGGCGCGCGACCGGTAGGCGTCCTCCACGGTCTCCGGTTGGTAGGTGATCGAGCGGCCGGTGGTCTCCGACAGGATCGCGGCGATCTCCGCCATGGACAGCGACCGCGGGCCCGTCATGTCGTACGTGCGGCCCTCGTGCCCGGTGGCGTTCAGCAGCACCTGGGTGGCGGCGTCGGCGATGTCGTCCTGGGCCACGACCGCGGCCCGGCCCTCGCCCGCCGGGCCGCGGATGACGCCGTCCTGGCCCACGAGCGCGGGCATGAAGTCGGCGTAGAGGTTGTCGCGCAGGAAGGTGAAGGACAGGCCGCTGTCACGGATGTGCTCCTCGGTCGCCCAGTGATCACGGGCGAGGGTGAAGACGGCGTCCGGCGCGGCGCCGAAGAAGGACAGGTACACCACGTGCCGTACCCCGGCTTCCGCGGCGGCGTCCACGAACGACAGGTGCCGGCTCAGGCGGTCCGGCGACTCCGGGGCCGAGATCATGAAGAGCACCTCGATGCCTTCCAGCGCGCGGGCGGCGTCGCGGTCACCGTACGCGCAGCGGGCCGTGGTCGCGCCCGGTAGCTGAGGGGCGCGGTCCGGACGCGGCACCGCCATGCGCTGCGCCGCCCCGGCCGCCGCCACCCTGCGGGCGATCCGGCCGCCGATGCGGCCGGTGGCCCCCGTTATGGCGATCTTCGCGTTGTCGGGGCGGGTCATGGGCGACCTCCTTCGGAGACTGTCCAACCAGTCTTGCAGCCGGCGCCGGGCGCCTCGCGGAGGCGCACATGCCGGTCCCAGCCCCTGCCGTACCGGCTGCACCGTCGTCAGCGCTTGGCGGCGCAGTCGTAGAGGGTGGTGCCGCCCATCATCAGACCGCCGGTCGTCGGGCTGCCCGGCGCGGTGGAGGTGGGACTTCCGCCATACGCGGCGGCGGGGACCTCGGCGCAGTTCTCCTTGATCCATCGCGAGCGGTGCGTGCTCGTCCCGCCCATCATGGCGCCGAAGCCTCCCGCACCGGACCCCAGGACGAAGCGCAGGTGCCCGGAGCTCGTCCAGTCCTTCAGCTGCTGAACGGTCGGAGCGTCGTCCATGCCGCTGAAACCGCCCATGCCGATGACGGTCGCGTCACTGTTCAGGATGAAGGGGGAGGCGGCCATGGAGCCACCCTCGGCGGCGAGCTTGATCCGGGCGGAGCCGGAGTTCTCGACGGCATAGTCGAGGATCTTGCGCTGGTCGGAGGTGAGCTCGGCGCCGCCGCCGGGGAACCCGGGTGGCATGCCACCGTTCCCGCCCGGGAATCCTTCGGGGAGCTTCACGCCTGGCGGGAGCCGCATCCCTTCCGGGAGTTGGAACCCGCCCGGTCCCCGGCCGCCTCCGCCCCCGAGACCGAAGGGCATGGTCGGCGGCCCGGCGGTGGGGTTGGCGCCGCCCATCACCGACGTGGAGCCCGGAACGCTGATCGCCCAGGCCGCGGGCGCCGACAGCACCGCCAGGATCGCGACGCCGAGGGCGGCGGGCAGCAGCCGCCGGCGGCCGGCGGACAGCAGGAGCAGGACGATCGCCGCCACACCGGCCGTGGCCACGGGCCACGCCAGCCAGCCGTTCCAGGACGGGACCCGCTCGATCACGACGTAGGCCCATGCCGCCGTCACCGCGACGGCCCCTGCTCCCAGCGGGAGCGCCCAGCGAGCCCCCGCCCGGTGGGCGCGGGCCAGCGTCGTGGCGAAGCCGGCGGTGACGGCGGCGATCGCGGGAGCCAGCTGCGTGGTGTAGTACGGGTGGAAGATCCCCTGCTGTGTGGCGTACACCAGGCCGCAGATCACCAGCCAGGCTCCCCACAGCACCCATCCGGCCGCGGCGAGCGGCTCACCGGGCATCGTGACCCCGCGCCGGCGCAGTACGGCGACGGCCACGGCCAGCGCCAGCGCCACCCCGCACAGGGGCAGCAGCCAGCTGATCTGCCCGCCGACCTGGTCGTTGAAGAGCCGGCCCGGGCCGGCCGCTCCGCCGAACGAGATGCTGAAGCCGCCCAGGCCGCCGCCGCTCCCGCCGAGAATCCGGCCGAGACCGTTGTAGCCGATGACCAGGTCCCAGGCGCCGCCGTCGGTGCTTCCGCCGATGTACGGGCGGTCGCCGGGCCAGAGCGCGACCATCGCGACCCACCACAGGGAGGACACCGCGAGGACGCCGCCGCCGGCCAGCAGCCTGGCGAGCCGGCCGGGCCAGGGACCGCGCGCGCCGACCAGCCAGGCCGCCGCGAAGGCGGGGATCACCATCCAGGCGGCCAGCATCTTGGTCAGGAAGCCGAGGCCGATCAGGAGCCCGGCGCCGCACAGCCACCGCAGGGCGGCCCGGCCGGACTCCGTCCGCAGGGCCCGGGTCAGCGCGTATGCCGCCGCCACCAGCGTCAGCACCAGCAGGGTGTCGGGGTTGTTGTCACGGTTGATCGCCACCGTGATCGGCGTCAGGGTCAGGACCAGTGCGGCCAGCAGCCCCGCCGCCTCGCCCGCCCACAGGCGTACGGCGCGGTGCAGGAGGAACACCGTGGCCACGCCCTCCGCCACCTGGGGCAGGATCAGCGCCCAGCCGTGCATGCCGAAGATCTTGGTGCTGAGGACCTGCGGCCAGAGCGCCGCCGGCGGCTTGTCGACGGTGATCACCCCCGCCGGGTCGTAGGCGCCGAACAGGAAGTTCGTCCAGCTCTGGCCCATCGACTTCACGGCGGCGGAGTAGTAGCTGTTGCCCCAGCCGAGGGAGCCCAGGGCCCAGCAGTACAGGCCGGTGGCCAGGAGCAGGATCGCCGCCAGCGCGGCCGGAGCCGCCCAGCCCGGAAGCGGACGGTCCGCGGCGCGTGGCGGCGCCGGGAGTTCGGTGGTGTCGGTCATCTGGGTCACTTCTCCGGAGACGGTCAGGGCGTGGTGCGGCGGAAGACGGCCAGCCGCAGCACCACGAAGCGGACAATGGTCACCAGCACGGACGAGGCGGTGAGCACCAGCGTCTCGGCCGCGGCCGACGCCTCGGGCTGGACCTCGCGGAACAGCAGCACGGCGGCGGAGGTGACGACGTACCCGAGCAGGAACAGGGCTCCGGCTCCCAGGTGGGCCCGTCCGGCGCCCGTGCCGGACCAGCGGAAGGTGAGGCGGCGGTTGGCCTCGGTGTTGAGTACGGTGAGGACGACCAGCGACGCCAGGTTGGCGAGCACCGGCGGCCACCACGTGCGCAGCAGCCAGTAGAGCAGCGCCTGACCGGCCGTCGAGAGCACGCCGATGATCACGAAGCAGCCGACCTCCCAGGTGATCCGGGAGCCCGCCCTGCCGGTGGCCAGCACGGCGTCGGGGTGCTCGGCGGCGGGTGCGGGGCGTCCCGGCAACGGGGCCCGCGCGGCGCCGGACGCCTTCATGCGGGCCACCCGCCACAGTCCGCGCAGATCGTCCGCGGCGGTGCTGACGACGTCGACCCGGGTGTCGACGTCCTCGACCCAGTCGACCGGGACCTCGTGGATGCGCAGCCCGTTGTGCTCGGCGAGCAGCAGCAACTCGGTGTCGAAGAACCAGGCGTCGTCCCGCGTCCGTTCGAGCAGCGGGCCGAGCACGTCCGTACGGGCGGCCTTGAAGCCGCACTGCGCGTCGCTGAACCGGGCTCCGTGGGTGAGCCGGATGATCGCGTTGTAGCAGCGGGAGATCAGCTCGCGGCGCGGCCCGCGCACGGTGCGCGCGCCGGGGGCCAGCCGGCTGCCGATGGCGAGATCGGAGTGGCCGCTGGCGAGCGGGGCGATCAGCGGCAACAGCCCGTCCAGGCGCGTGGACAGGTCGACGTCCATGTAGACGACGATGTCGGCCTCGCTCGCGCCCCACACCGTACGCAGCGCGAGCCCGCGCCCTTTCCTGTCGAGGTGGACCACATTCGTGCCGGGCAGTTCGGCGGCCAGCTCCCGGGCCACCTCCAGCGTCCGGTCACCGCTCGCGTTGTCCGCCACGGTGATCCGCCAGGGGAACGGCATCCGCTCAAGCAGGTGCGCGTGAAGGGTGCGCAGGCATCCGGGCAGCGCGCGCTCCTCGTTGTGGACGGGGATGACGATCTCGACGGTGGGATTCGGGAGCTTCGCGGGCTGGAAATCGCGGAGGGCGCCCAGGCCGCGGGTGGTGTTGGTCATGGATGTCCTCGGGTGGCAAGGCAGGGGTGCCGGATCGCACGGTGCGCGGGAACGGGCTACTCAAGACTCGCTGCCTTGCCCCCGGGGGAACGTCCGCCTGGAGGATGGTTCTGAGCTGCGGCGATCGCAGTAGACGCGGGCGCGGGCTACCACGCCCGCGGTCCCGGCCGATCAACGGGCCTGGGGACGGACCAGGCCGGTCTCGTAGGCGATGATCACCAGTTGGGCGCGGTCGTGCGCCTTCAGCTTGGTCATGGCCCGGTTGACGTGCGTCTTGGCGGTCACCCGGCTGATCCCCAGCAGGTCGGCGATCTCGTCGTTGGTGCGCCCGTGGGCCACCAGGATCATCACCTCGCGCTCGCGCTCGGTGAGCACGGCCAGGTCTTCGGGCACGTGCTGGGCGGAGACGCCGGGGCCGGCCAGGAAGCGGGTGATCAGACGTCTGGTCGCCGACGGTGACAGCAGCGCCTCGCCCCCGGCCACCACCCTGATGGCCTCCTGCAACTCGCCGGCCTCCACGCCCTTGCCGAGGAAACCGCTGGCGCCCGCCTGCAGCGCGGCGAAGACGTACTCGTCGATCTCGAACGTGGTCAGGACCAGCACCCGGACTCCGGCCGTGGCCGCCTCGCAGGTGATCTCCCTCGTCGCGGCCAGACCGTCCATTCCCGGCATGCGGACGTCCATCAGCACCACGTCGGCAAGGGTCTCCCGCGCCAGCCGTACGGCGTCATGACCGTTGGCGGCCTCGCCGACCACCTCCAGATCGGGGGCGGAGTCGATCAGCACCCGAAACCCGGCGCGGACCAGCGCCTGGTCGTCGGCCAGCAGCACTTTGACGGTCATCACGTGTTCTTCCTGGTGGTGGGGAGCACGGCGTGCACCCGGAAGCCGCCGCCGTCCACGGGACCGGCGAGGAAGGTCCCGTCGACGGACAGGGCCCGCTCGCGCATGCCGATCAGCCCGTGACCGGTCCCGGAGGAGGTCCCACCGGCATCGCTCCGACCGTCGTCGGCCACGTCGACGATCACCTTGTCGGCGGCGTAGCCGATCCGCACGGTCGCGGTGGCGCGCGGCGCGTGCTTGCTCACGTTGGTCAGCGCCTCCTGGACGATCCGGAACGCGGCGAGGTCGACCGGAGCGGGCAACGGCCGCGGGTCGCCGTGGACCAGCCAGCCCAGCCTCAGCCCGGCCGCCGTGAAGGAGTCGGCCAGTTCGGGCAGGCGATCGAGCCCCGGCGCGGGCTCGGTCAGAAGGTCGTCGCGGCTGCCCGGACTGCGCAGCAGCCCGACTGTCGTCCGCAACTCCTCCAGCGCCTCCTTGCCGGCTTCGCGGACATGGCCCAGCGCCGTGCGGGCCTGCTCGGGCTCGGTCGCCAGCATGTACGCGGCGACCTGCGCCTGCACGTTGATCAGCGCGATGTGGTGGGCGAGCACGTCGTGCAACTCCCGCGCGATGTGCAGCCGTTCCTCCATCACCCGGCGTTCGGCCTCCTCCTCCCGTGTCTCCTCGGCCCTGCGCGCCCGCTCCTCGACGGCGGCCACGTAGGCCCGGCGGCTGCGCAGCGCGTCCCCGACGGCGGTGGCCATGCCGATCGACGCGATCGGTGCCACCACTTCGGGCGCCAGCCACGCGCTTTCACCGGACACGACCGTGGCCATGGTCACCACGAGCGCGGCGAGCCCTCCGTAGGTCCACGCGTGCCGGCGCGGGCATCGCGAGGCCACCGTGTACACCGCGACCGCCGGCCCCAGGCTCAACAGGCTCCGCCCGCCGTCGGTCATGGCGTAGGCGGCGAACCCGGTGACCGTGACGGCGAGAACGGCGCGGGGCCAACGCCGCCGGAAGATCAGAGCGCCGCAGACGACCGAAGCCAGCGCGATGTCGTCAGCGGTGAGGGGCTGAATCGGGGGATGCCATTCCACCCCCGGCGGAGGGGGCGCGCCCCGTGCCAGCAGCGTGATCGCATACACGCACCCGGCCAGGATCGTTTCGGCCACATAGGGACGGGAGAGCAGCTCCCGTCTCAGCCAGGTCACCGTACGCACCTCTAAAAGGTAGGTCTGACCTGGGCGATTTCCCTCATCCCGGGGTACCCATCCGCGCTACTGCGACCGCAGTACGGCCAGACCGGGCTCGGCGTCCGGGCCGGCGGATCAACCTGCGCCGAGCGGCGGTGAGCCTGCCCAGTCCGGTAGTGGTTCGCATCGTGCTCTCCACTCCGGCGGCAGGTGGGCGCCCGAGGCGGCCGCGACGATGCCGCCGACGATGGCGCACGTGGTGTCGACGTCGCCGCCGGCCGTCGCGGTGGTCCACATGGCCGCTGTGAAGTCGTGGCGTTCGCGGGCCGCCACCCAGAGGGTGAACGGGACCGTGTCATGTGCGGAGACCTGCCGCCCCTTCCCGAGCATCCGGGCGGCGAGTGCGGGGTCGCTGATGGTGAGGAGTTGCCGGGCCTCGCCGATGCCGTCATGGACCATGCTCGCGGGTACGTGCTCCCTGATCCGGTCGAGGAAACGCCCGGCGGGGAGGTCGGGCTCCTGGACGGTCACGGCTGTGGCCACGGCGACGGCCACGGCGCCGGCCACCGCTTCGGGATGCGTGTGGGTGACCTGCGCCGACAGGGCCGCCTGCCGGGCGACGTGCGCCAGGTCGCCGGCGAACCAGGCGCCGAGCGGCGCCACGCGCATCGCGGCCCCGTTGCCCCAGGAGCCCTTGCCGTCGAACAGCTCGGCCGAGAGCCGCCGCCAGTCGCCTCCTTCACGGACCAGCCGGAGCATCCGGTTGGTGGCCGGGCCGTACCCGCGGTCGAAGTCATGGCGGGCGGCGAAGCTCGCGGCGAGCTTGTCCTGGTCGATGGCGCCATGGTCGTCCAGGACGCGGTAGACGGAGCAGGCCATCTCGGTGTCGTCCGTCCACTGCCATGGGCCGGGTGGAAGGAGGCGAGCGGAAAGGGCGTGGCGGTGGTCGGGGACGAAGAACTGGGAACCGAAGGCGTCGCCGAGGGCCAGGCCATGGAGGGAGGCGGTGGCCCGCGCGAGGGGATGAGGTGACATCCCCTTCATTGTGAGGTACGTCAGGGCAGCCATCGCGCGCGGAGCACGCCGTCGGGGTCGGGGAGTACGGCGGCCAGCAGCGGGTGGCGGTCGTCCGCGTAACCGGAGAGGACCAGCATGGCGCGGGCTCCGGCCAGCCTGGCGGGGAGTCCCGGGTTGTCGGGGTCGTCGACTGTCAGGCTGGTGATGTGCCCCTGAGGGTCCTGCCAGACGATCTCGACGAGGTTCTTGCCGGCCAGGGCGTCAAGGGTCGCGTCCACGTCTGTGGACAGGTCGGGCCAGACCAGCAGCCTGGCCCGGGGAGCGAGCCCGCCGCGTGTCGCGGCGACCTCGTCGGCGGTGATCCGGTGCCAGCGTGAGGCGTTGGAGACATACCCCTCCTCCAGCACCACCGCGCCGCGCTCGACGAGAAGAGCGTCCAGCTCGGCCCAGAACGCCCCGTCGGCGGGGCGTCGCCGCGCGGCGTCGTCCTCGTCATCGTCGTCGAGTCGCGGGTCGTACGGTGACCGGCTCATCGGCTCGGCGAAGAGCCCCCGGTGGTGAGTGAGCGCCACCGCGTGCGGGCACGGTGACTCACTGCCGACATAGACGTACTGGTCGTAACCGACGTGGACGAAGAAGCGGTCCTCGTCCTCCAGCCGGCACCAGGCGCCGTTGTCGCGCAGCATCGCCCGGACCAGCTCCAGCGCGACGGCCATCGGCACCCGGGCGCCGTCGTGGTAGCCGGTCAGGTCGGGCGGGAACAGCCCGGCCAGACCGTGACCGTCGAGCGGGGGCTCCACTCCGAAGTTCACGAAACCGGTCACCCCGGGCTCCCGGATGGTCAGGTGGGTGATGCCGGTCTCCTCGGCGAAAGCGGCCACGGCTTCCAGGTAGGCCGCTTCCACCGGACCGTGGTCGCTGTGCACGTCCTCGGGGCCGGCATAGGAGCCGTGCTCGGTGCGGTCCGCGGGGTCGTACTTGGTGATCCGGTGGACGTGGACGCTCATGCCGGCTCATCCTGCCGTACGGGAGCCGTACGGAAATGGCCTTGCGGTCGGGCCGTGGGTGGCTGCTAGGGTGTGGAACGGTTGGGATCGGAATCGAGGAGAGCAGACATGGCAGGTGACGACGACATCTCCGGGTGATACCGGAGGTTGATCGGCCCCGGCAGGCGCGTATGCCCGCCGCCGGCGTGGCCTTGATCGTCGTTTTCCCTGTCCCTTTCGCCGGGCTGCTCCGGCACGCCCGGACCACGTATGCACGAGGTCTCCCGCATGTCCGACGCGTTCATCATCTGCTCCAACCTGTCCTTCTCCTGGCCTGACGACACGCCCGTCTTCAGTGACCTCTCCTTCACCGTGGGCGCCGGCCGGACGGGCCTCGTCGCCCCCAACGGCGCGGGCAAGAGCACGCTGCTCAAGCTGATCGCCGGCGAGTACCGGCCCGGGAGCGGCAGCGTGTCCGTCGACGGCGTGCTCGGCTACCTGCCGCAGAGCCTGCCGCTGACGGGCGACCAGGCCGGCGACCTGACCGTGGCGGAAGTCCTCGGGATCGCCCCGGTGATCGCCGCGCTGGACGCCATCGAGTCAGGCGACACCGGCGAGGAGCACTTCACCACGATCGGCAACGACTGGGACATCGAGGAGCGCACCCGGGCCCAGCTCGACCGGCTCGGGCTCGGCCACCTGGAGTTCGCGCGCCCGCTGCGCACGCTGAGCGGCGGGCAGGTCGTGTCGCTGGGCCTGGCCGCGCAGCTCCTCAGGCGGCCCGACGTCCTGCTGCTCGACGAGCCCACGAACAACCTCGACATCGGCGCCCGTCGCAGGCTGTACGACGTGCTCGGCGACTGGAACGGCTGCCTGCTCGTGGTCAGCCACGACCGGGCGCTGCTCGACCGCATGGACCGCATCGCCGAGCTCGACCGGGGCGAGGTCCGCTTCTACGGCGGCGACTTCACGGCGTACGAGGAGGCCGTACGCACCGAGCAAGAGGCCGCCGAGCGGAGCGTGCGCAGCGCCGAGCAGGAGCTCAAGCGCGAGAAGCGGGAGATGCAGCAGGCCCGCGAGCGGGCCGAGCGGCGGGCGAGCAACGCGGCCCGCAACCTCAAGAACGCCGGCCTGCCGCGCATCTTCGCCGGGAACATGAAACGGGGCGCCCAGGAGTCGGCCGGGCGGGCGGGCCAGACGCACGCGGCGCGGGTCGGCGACGCCAGGGCCCGTCTCGACCAGGCGGAGCGCGACCTGCGCGACGACCAGAAGATCGTGCTCCGGCTGCCCGACACCAACGTCCCCGCCGGCCGCACGGTCTTCCTCGGCGAGCACCTGCGGGCACGCGGCCTGTTCGCCGAGCCCGGCGTCGACCTGACGATCCGCGGACCCGAGCGCATCGCCCTGACCGGCCCCAACGGCGCCGGCAAGTCCACCCTGCTGCGCCTGATCAGCGGCGAGCTGGAGCCCGACGGGGGCACGACCAGGCGCGCCGACGGCCGGGTGGCCCATCTGTCGCAGCGGCTCGACCTGCTCGACGTCGGGCGCACCGTGGCGGAGAACCTGGCCGCGTCCGCCCCGGACATGCCGGAGGCGGAGCGGATGAACCTGCTGGCCCGCTTCCTGTTCCGGGGCGCCCGCGCGCACCTGCCGGTCGGGGTGCTGTCGGGCGGCGAACGGCTGCGCGCCACGCTGGCCTGCGTGCTGTTCGCGGAGCCGGCGCCTCAGCTCCTGCTGCTCGACGAGCCCACCAACAACCTGGACCTGGTCAGCGTGGGCCAGCTGGAGAGCGCGCTCGGCGCCTACGAGGGGGCGTTCGTGGTGGTCAGCCACGACGAGCGGTTCCTCGCGGAGATCGGGGTGGGCCGCTGGCTGGAGCTGTCCGGGGGGCGGCTGCTGGAGACCGGAGGGCTCACCGGCACGTGACGCGGCCGCCCCGGGCGGTCAGTCGGTCAGGGCGGTGCGGAGCTTGTTGAGCACGGCGCGGAGGATGCGCGAGACGTGCATCTGCGAGATGCCGAACTCCTTGGCGATCTCCGACTGGGTCATGTTGCCGTAGAAGCGCATCAGCAGGATGTTCTTCTCCCTGGCCGGCAGGGCGTCGATGAGCGGCTTGATCGAGTGCCGGTCGAGCAGGGTGTCGAGGGAGTCGTCCTGCGCGGGCAGGAAGTCGCTCAGCTCGGCGGCGTCGTCGTCGGCGCCGCCGACCGGGGCGTCCAGCGACAGCGCCGAGTAGGCGGTGGAGGCCTCCATGGCCAGCAGGACGTCCTCCTCGGAGATCCCCAGCTTGGCGGCCAGCTCGGACACGGTCGGCGAGTGACCGAGGACCTGGGTCAGCTCGGCCGTGGCCTTGTTGAGCTCGATGCGGCGTTCCTGGTAGACGCGCGGCACCCGGATGGCCCACGTGCGGTCACGGAAGTGCCGCTTGACCTCGCCCAGCACGGTGATCATCGCGTATCCGCGGAATTCGTGACCGAGCGTGGGGTCGTAGCCGTTGATGGCCTTCATCAGGCCGACGTAGGCGGCCTGCCGCAAGTCGTCCATGGGCTCGCCGCGGTAGCGGTAACGGCGGGTGACCTCGGTCACCAGGCCCTCATGCATCTCCACCAGGCGCTCGCGAATGCGCGCGGCGTGCAGGTCGGAAGTCTGCGGGTCGGCCAGGCCGGCCAGGAGTTCCTCGGCGGTGAGCTGCTCGAATGCGACGGTGAGGACGGACACTGCTGCTCCCAGATGGGCGGGGCGGCCTCGTCCATGGAAAAAAGCCCATGCAGAGGCACGCCTTGGTTCTCGCGTAGTCAAAGCCCTCTGCTGGACTTCGCGATCTACCATGCCCGCTCCACGGGCTCCTGTCACTCATTTTCCGGTCACGGAAGCGTAACGAAGATCTGACCGGTCCGGCTCGGCGTGCAGACGGAGGAAGTCGTTCCAGGCCGCGGCGGTGGAGCGCGAGGCCGGCCGCCGCGGTCGCCTGTCACGTCATGCTGACGGTCAGTTGGCGCAGTCCTGCTTGTGGAGCGCCAGCGCCATCTCGTACACCTTGCCCTTCTGGAGGAGGAACGAGTAGTAGGCCCCCGTGACGCCGGGGACGTCCACGTACGGGTAACCGCTCGCGGCCGTCTTCACCTTGGGGTAGGCCTTCTTGATCTGCTTGTAGGTGGAGCCCAGGCCGATGCCCGCCGGCGTCTTGACGCCCTTCGGAGCGAAGATCATCGCGACGCCGTGCTTCTTGGAGATGTAGAGCCCGACGCCGTCGCTGCCGGTCGGATGCGCCTTGAGCTGCCATCCGGTGCAGGAGGGGGAGTCCAGCCCCTTCTTGTGGGAGATCTTGCCGGTGGCCTGGGCGGCCTTGGCGCTCATCCCCAGCTTCACGCCCCCGTAGCCCGCGGGGCCGAACGTGGTGCCGGAGGTGGCGGCGTGGGCGGCGGGCGCGAGGGCGCCCAGCGTCAGGCCGGCCGTCACCAGCGTCGCCAGCGCGGTACGGGTCATCGTGTTTCGGATCATGCACGGTTGGACGGCCGAAGGGGAGCAGAAGTTGTCACTTCTCCCTAGATCGTCGCCGCCTCCGGTAAGCAGAGGGTGAGCGCTCCGGGGACGGCCTCGGCCTTGAGCCGGGTGGTGGCCTCGCGCTCCCCGCCGTCCAGCTCGTACGTCAGCGGCGCGCCGAACCGGGCGGACACCTTCCTGGCGCGCGTGATGCGGACGAACGGGGAGTCGTCGGAGCGGCCCGCGGCCATCTTGCCGAGCACCCGGGCCCACTGGATCGGCCCCTTGGCGGTGGAGACGCCCACCTCCAGCCAGCCGTCGTCCGGCCGGGCGTCGTCGAACGCGTCGATGCCGCCGGCGATCCTGCTCACGTTGCCCAGCAGCAGGCAGCTCGCGTCGCCCTCGAACCAGGTCGTCCCGTCCACCTTGATCTTCATCGGCACCAGCGGCCCGCCGACGTGCCGGACGGCCGCCTTGACGTAGCTGAGCTTGCCCAGCCGTCTCTTGGCCTGCCCGTCGGCGTCGGCGATCATCTCGGCCTCGAACCCGGCGCCCGCCATGACCGCGAAGTGCTCCCCGTTCAGCAGCCCCAGGTCCAGCTTCTCCCGCCGGCCGTGGAAGCCGATCCGCACCGACTCCTCCAGGTCGACGGGGATGCCGAGGTTGGTGGCGAACAGGTTCGCGGTCCCCGCCGGGAGGATCGCCATCGGCACGCCGGTGCCGGCCATCGCGTCGGAGCAGCGCTGCACCATGCCGTCGCCGCCCCAGACGAACACCAGGTCGGCGCCCTGCTTGAGCGCCTGGCGGACCTTCTTCGGCGCCTTCCTGCTCTTGGGCACCTCGTACCAGAGGAGATCGCCCACGTTCTGTTCGGTGATGAGCACGCGGAGCCGGTCCAGGCCCGCGCCCAGGGTCTTCTTGCGGTGCGCGACGACCGCCACGGTGGGGGACATGCCACCCCGACTACCCTCGCCGCCGTCGTTCAGGCGAGGAATCATCTCCGGCCGCCGGGGTAGCCGACCGCGAACGCATCTCGCAGAAAGAGCCGCAACCATGACGCTTCACCAGCGCAAGGCCCGCGCCGACGGCGACAGCCGTCTGGGGCTGCGCCTGACGCTCGCCAGCCTCGCGGTGGCGCTGGTCATGGTCCCGTTCGGCCTGCTGCTCGTCGTGGCCAAGATGCCCCTCAACGGGCTCGACGCGGGAGTCGCCGCGGACCTGCACGAGTACGCGCTGGCTCATCCGGGCGTGACCAGGCTGCTCATCGTGTGGACGGATCTGTTCGGGCCATGGCCGTGGCGGATCGCGGTCATCGCGTACGCCGCCTGGCTGCTGTACAAGGGGGCGCCGCGGCTGGCCGTCTGGGCGGTCACCACCGTGACCGTGGGCGGGCTGCTCGGCCTCGCGCTCAAGATCGTCGTCGCCCGGGCCAGGCCGCACCTTCCCGACCCCGTCGCGCTCGCGCCGGGCGACTCCTTCCCGTCGGGGCACGCGGTCAACGTGACGCTCGGCGCCGGAGTGGTCGTCCTTCTCCTGCTGCCGCACCTGCCCCGCTGGGGACGGTGGGTGGCCTGGAGCGTCGCCTGGTTCCTCGTGCTGTCGGTCGGCTACACGAGGATCGCGCTCGGCGTGCACTGGGTGAGCGACGTGGTGGCGGGGATCGTGCTGGGCGTCGCGGTGGTCGCGGCCACCGCGGCGGGATTCGAGACGTGGCGGCGCGAGGAGGGCCGCAGGCCCGTCTCGCCGCTGACCGAGGGAGTGGAACCCGAACAGGTGAAGGTGACCCATGACCACAAGAACTGAGCACGTGAAGCACTACGCGCTGACGCTCTTACTCCCGCTGCTCCTGCTGGCGGGCGTGACCTACGGCGTGGGCGAGCTGATCCTCGCCGTGCCGACCGGCGAGGCGGGTGTGAGCCGGGCCCTGGCCGCCGACCGCACCTCGCTGGGGAACACGCTCACCGACTTCGGCAGCAGCCTGTCGGACACCCCGTACATCGTGGCGCTCACCGCGATCGCCGTGATCCTCTTCCGGCTCGCGTACGGGCGCTGGCGCGAATCGGTCTTCCTCGTCGCGGCGGTCTGGAGCCAGTCGCTCGTCTTCCTGGCCGTGACCGAGATCGTCGGGCGGCACCGGCCGCCGGTGGAGCATCTCGACCCGGCCCCGCCCACCTCCAGCTTCCCGTCGGGGCACGTCAGCGCCGCCGTCGCGTTCTACTGCGGGGTCGCGCTCGTCCTGGCCACGCACGTCCGCAACCGGGCGCTCCAGGTGGTGATCTGGGTGGTCGGCATCGCCGCCCCGCTCGCCGTCGCCTTCTCCCGGCTGTACCGCGGCATGCATTTCCTCACCGACATCACCTGGGGGCTGCTGCTCGGCGCCGTCTGCGTCGTGGTGGCCGCCCGCGCGATCCTGTACCGGCGCTCGCCGGCGCGGACGCGGGACTCCGCGCCGCGGGCCGTGCGGGGTGCTCAGTCGTCCATGACGCCGTAGGTCGAGGCCCGGAACACGAAGGAGGCCCAGGAGCGGTAGGGCCGCCACGCCTCGGCCAGCCTCCGGTACGCGGCGGGCGGCGCGTCCTCCGGCAGGCCGTACGCCTCGCGCAGGACGGCGAACAGGCGCGGCTCGTCCCCCGGGAACGCGTCCGGCGCGCCCGCCCCGCGGATCAGGATCAGGCCCGCCGAGAACGGGCCCACGCCGGGCAGGGCGCGCAGCTCGGCCAGGGCCTCCTCCGGGGCGAGCGAGCGCAGGTGCTCGGCGGTGAGGACGCCGTCGAGCGCCGCGCGGGCCAGCCCGCGCAGCCATTCCTCCTTCTGCGCGGGCAGGCCGAGGCCGCCGGCGTCCACCAGCGTCATGGGCGGCGGGAACGCCGTGTACGTCCGCTCGTCCACGGTGACCCGCGCGCCGTACCGCTCGGCGATGCGCTGCTTGATCCGGGCGGCGATCAGCATCGACGAGCGCTGCACGATCACCGCCCAGCACGCCGCCTCCCACGGGCTCCAGAAGCACACCGGCCGCAGTCCGGGGCGGCGCCGCTGCAGGTCGCCGAGCACCGGGTCGGCCTCGCCGAGCTTGGCGAAGCCGGCGCCGTCCACATCCAGGGACAGGATGCGGGCGACCTCGCCCCGGACGCCCGGCCCCGCGGCCCGCGTCGTGGCCACGGCGACCCCGCCCGGCGCGGCCGTGACGCTCACGCCGATCGGCAGCCAGTCGGCCTCCGCGCAGTAGGCGAAGCGCAGCGCCCGCCCGTCGGAGGGCAGCGCGCTGGTGGCCGGCCAGTCCTCGACGAAACGCAACGAGGCTCCGAAGTCGAACGGTCCCTCGGCGGTGAGCGCGAATCCGTGCGTGGTCATGCGCGCATGTTACGAGGCGTCAGGGCCGGACTCGTCAAGAGGCGCAGAGGCGGGCCAGGCGGCGGACGTCGGCGCGGATCGACCGCCGCAGCAACCACCTCAGCGCCGGCTCCAGCAACCTCTCGGAGGTCACGCGCGGGGTGACGCGCACGTGGAAGGTGAAGCGGCACCGGCTCTCGCCGAGCGGCTCGACGAGCCTGCCGCCCTCGGCGTCGATCCCCGAGGTGGTGCGCCAGGCGAACGAGCGCCCCGGCTCCACCCGGACGACCTCGCCGCCGTTGCGGTAGGTCCGGCCCGCGAACCGCATCACCTCGGCGGTGGTCGTGCCCACCCGGACGATGCCTTCGGGGCACGGCGCCATCGTCTCGACGCCCTCGCGCCAGCGTGGGTCCTGGCCGTAGTCGGCGACGACCGCCCACACACGCGCGGCCGGGCAGGCGATCTCCCCGTCCTCCTGTAGCTCGATCACCCGGCGATGATAGGCGGTCGGCGGAGATGCCGGTGCGATGGCCGAGAAGGCGGTCTCACCCGCGCGGGAGGGTCACGCGCCACGCGTGCGGGGCGACGGTCCAGGTGCGGGCGGTGTACGGGCCGATCAGCTCGCCGTCGGCGTTGACGTGCACCGGAGGGCCGGAGAGGCGGACGCGTGAGCCGCGGACCGTCACGACGTCCGTACGTCCGGTGTGCCTGCCCAGTTTCAGCAGAAGGCCGTAGCACAGGCGGCGGAGCGGGCCCGTGGCGAAGGAGACCATCACGTCGGCGACCCGGTCGGCGGGGCCGGCGTCGGGGGTGATGGGCGTGCCGCCGCCGATGGTGCGGCCGTTGCCGATGCCGACCATGAGCACCCGGCGGCGCCCGTCCGCGACCACCCTGCCGTCCACCTCCACCCGCAGGGGCACGCCACGGGTCCACACACCGGCGATCACGCTGCCGGCCGCGTACGCGAAGCGCCGCAGGTACGGCTTGAGCGGCTGGGCCGTGCGCGCGGCCTCGACCCCGACCCCGGCGTGCACGGCGTTGACCACGACGCCCCCGTCGTCGTCGCGCAGCAGGTCGAGCGCGTGCGGCTCCCCGGTGGCCGCCACCCGGGCCGCCCGCACCGGGTCGAGCGGCACGCCGAGGGCGCGGGCCAGGTCGTTGCCGGTGCCCATGGGCACCAGCCCGACCGTCCGGGAGTCCAGCTCACCCCGCTCGGCCAGCGCCGCCACCAGGCAGTGCAGCGAGCCGTCCCCGCCGAGCACCACCGGGTCGCGTCCGGGATGCTCCCCCAGGAGGCCGGGCAGCTCGGACGGGTCCTTGATACGGGCCTCCACGGTGTCGGCGTGCCGGGTCAGCTCGGACAGGACCTCGGACAGCACGTCCTCGTCCGTGCCTCCGGCCGAGGAGTTGACGATGGCCAGCAGTCGGCGCACGAGTGCTCCCTTCTCACCTGCCGCCGTCTACCCCGTCCCGCGCCCGCGAGTCCCCTCATGGCGAAGCGGCCGTCAGGTGCGCCGGGCCGGCCTAAGCGCCGCGCGTCTGCAGCTCGGCGAGAAGAGCCTGACGCCGGAACGCGCCACTCCTCCGCGGAACGGAGGCCGGCGGTCGTCAGGCCGGGCCGATGTTCCAGGTGCGCAGCGTGCGGTCCTCGGTGACGCCCGTCACGACCGGCAGGCCGGTGGCCTGGGCCAGGGTGGCCGTGAGGATCGGGCCGCCGGGGCCCGGCCCGAGGGAGCCGATGACGTCGCCGTCGGTGAGGTTCCAGACGCGGACGAGGACGTCGCCGCCGGACGGGTTGTGCACGGCGACCGCGATGGGGACGTCGCCGCTGCGGCCCATGGCCAGCGCGGTCACGCCCCGGTCGTCGGGGCTGCGCTCGCTGAACGTCCACCTCTCGCGGCGCTTGCCGGTGGCCAGGTCGTACACGCGGAGGGTGGCGTCCCGGTGCGTGGAGACCAGGACGGTCCTGCCGTCGATCTCGCCGCAGGCCAGCCGCTCGACGCCGCCGATCTCGCCGGTGACGAACGTGCCCGTCACCTTGCCGTCGGAGAGCCGCCGCACCCGGATCCGGTTGTTGCCGTCGCCGGTGACCAGCACGGGCTTCCCGCCGAGCGTGCCGAAGGCCAGGCAGTCGACGCCCTGGAAGTGGTCGGTGATCGTGGGCCCGATCTGCTTGCCGGTGGTGAGGTCCCACAGCCGTACGACGCTGTGGAGGTCCTTGGAGCCGTCGTACTTCTGCGACACCGCGACAGGGCGGCCGGCGACGGTCACCCCGATGACGGGGTCGGTGGCGCGATGGTCGGCCAAGTTCTCGCCCGTCAGGCTCCACAGGCGCATCCTGCCGTCGCCGTGGCCGGAGGCGACGACGGGAGTGCCGTCCCGCTCGCCGCACGCCACCGCGGTCACCGAGGCGCCGCCGTCGCCGAGGCGGGTGGCCGCCGCCTGGGCGGTGTCCCAGGCCAGCACGGTGCCCTTGCCGGTGCCGCAGGCCACCAGGGCGCCGGTGGCGGCGAGCGCGGTGGCCGTGCCCCACTCCCCGGTGAGGGCGACGGGGCGGGTGAGGGGCGCACCGAACGGCTGCGGCGTGGGCGTCGCGGCGGCGGAGGAGGAGGCGCTGGGCGTGGGCGTCCCGGTCGGGGACGGCCGGGCGGCCTGGTCGCGGCGCCCGAGCACGGTGAACGCGGAGACGGCCGCGGCGGCGGTGACGGCGGCCCCGCCGATCAGGGCCCGCCGGCTGAACGTCCTGGGCCGGCTCGGCTCGGTCGCCGCCTCCCGGATGTCCGGGGCCTCCCTGATGCCTGAGGGCGGAGGGACGGTGACGGGGCGGGCCGCTCCGTCACCGGTACGGCTGATCAGCCGTTGCAGCAGCTCGGGAGCCGTCGGCCGGGCCGCAGGGTCCTTGGACAGGCACTCCTGGATCGGTCCCGTCAGGCGGGGTGGAACGCCGGTCAGGTCGGGTTCCCTGCTCAGGACGCCGTTCAGGATGGCCGGCACCGTCTCGCCCGGGAAGGGCGGGTGCCCGGTCGCGGCGAACACCATCGTGCCCGCCCAGCTGAACAGGTCCGACGGCGCCCCGACCCGCTCGCCCCTGAACTGCTCGGGCGACATGTACGCGGGGGTGCCGATGGGGCCGGAGGCGAGCGTGGTGGCGTCCAGCGCCTTGGCGATGCCGAAGTCGATGACGATCGGCCCCTCGGGGCCCATCAGCACGTTGCCCGGCTTGAAGTCGCGGTGCACGATCCCGGCGTCGTGGATCGCGGCCAGCGCGGTGAGCGTCGAGATCGCCAGCCGGTCGAGCGCCCCTCCGCCGCGCGGGCCCTCGGCGCGGACGACCTCTTGGAGGGTGTCGCCGGGGACGTACTCGCTCACGATGTACGGCCGGTCGCCCAGCGTCCCCATGTCGAGCACGGCGGCGGTGCAGAACGCGGCCACCCGGCGCGCCGCCTCCACCTCCCGCAGGAAGCCCTTGACGGCGTCGTCGTCCTGGCTCAGATGGCTGTGGACGACCTTGACCGCGACGTCGCCGCCGCCGTCGCGCACACCGCGGTAGACGACGCCCTGGCCGCCGGAGCCGAGCACGCCGACGAGCCGGTACGCGCCGATCCGCTCGGGGTCGCCTGGCCGGAGCGGGCGTGAACCCGGCATCCCGCTCCCTTCCCGGACGCGCTGTGATCTGTGGGGCGATGCACACCCTAGGGCCTGTTTTGTGGATCTCATGTGAGCCATAGCAACAGGCAGACGATGGTGACACTTGCCTGGTAGTGAACGGCGAGCTTGTCGTAGCGGGTGGCGATGCCTCTGAACTGCTTGAGCCGGTTGAAGCAGCGTTCGACGACGTTGCGACGCTTGTAGCGGGCTGGGTCGAACTCGCAGCGCCGGTGCCCTCGATGAGCTCGCCCGGCCAGTTGGTCGGCGCGTTCAGGGATGGTTGCGCCGATGCCCCGCCGACGCAGATAGGTGCGGATGGCCCGCGAACTGTAGCCCTTGTCAGCGATGACATGCTCCGGTCGGGTGCGAGGCCGGCC